>CAVTQG010000007.1:0-9206 GCA_963736785.1 uncultured Spirochaetota bacterium
ACAACTGCCGGGAAACAGGTCACAATTCAAATCACATTCAAAATTCAATTTGGAGGAAATCATGGCCCAGCAGTCCTACAACCCCTTCCTTATGGCGCAGGCGCAGTTCGACAAGGTCGCCGAGTCACTCGCCCTGGAAGAGCCGGTCCGCGAGCTGCTGCGCTTTCCTCTGCGCGAATACCACGTGAGCATCCCGGTGCGCATGGACGACGGAAAAGTCCGCGTGTTCCGGGGGTTCCGCATCCAGCACAACGACGCCCGCGGGCCCGGCCAAGGGCGGGATCCGCTTTCACCCTCAGGAGACCGTCGACAGCGTGCGCGCGCTGGCCATGTGGATGACCTGGAAATGCTCGGTCGTGGACATCCCCCTGGGCGGCGGCAAGGGAGGGGTGGTGTGCGACCCCCATAACCTGAGCCTGCGGGAGCAGGAGCAGATTTGCCGGGGGTGGGTCCGCCAGCTGGTCCGGGAAATGGGCCCGGTCCGCGACGTGCCGGCCCCCGACGTCATGACCAACGCCCAGCATATGCTCTGGATGCTGGACGAGTACGAGACGATCCTGGGCGGGCGTTACCCCGGCTTCATCACCGGCAAGCCGGTGGGCATGGGCGGCTCGCTGGGGCGCACCGAGGCCACCGGCTACGGCCTGGTGTTCACGCTGCGGGAGGCCCTGAAGGAGCTGGGGCTGAAACCCGAAGCCACCACGGCCAGCGTCCAGGGCTTCGGCAACGTGGCCCGCTACGCGGTTCAGCTCTACCAGCGCCTGGGCGGCAAGGTCCTGGCCGTGGCCTGCTGGGACCAGGGCGACCAGGCGAGCTACACCTACCGCAAGAAGAGCGGCATCGACATGGAGGAGCTCGCCGGCATCACCGACCGCTTCGGCGGGATCGACAAGTCCAAGGCCAAGGACCTGGGCTACGAGCAGCTGCCCGGCGACGCCTGGCTGGAGCAGGAGGTGGACATCCTGATCCCCGCGGCGCTGGAGAACCAGATCAACGCCGGCAACGTGGAGCGCATGTCGCGGAAGGTGAAGCTGGTGGCCGAGGGCGCCAACGGGCCCACCACGCCGGAGGCCGACCAGGTCCTGATCAAGCGCGGCGTGTTCCTGATCCCGGACTTCCTGGCCAACGCCGGCGGGGTGACCTGCAGCTACTTCGAGCAGGTGCAGTGCAACATGAACTACTTCTGGGAGAAGGACGAGGTGCTGGGCAAGCTGGACACCAAGATGACCTCGGCCTTCCTGGCCGTGTCCGAGCTGGCCCGGCGCAAGAAGCTGTACATGCGCGACGCGGCCTACGTGATCGCCATCAACCGCGTGGCCCAGGCCTGCCACGAGCGGGGGTGGGTGTAGAAGCCCGCTTCCGGCTATAATGGCGGGGTGATCGCGCCGGAGAGCCATCCTCGCGGGGCAGTGAGGTTCGACCGGAACAGGGTCGCCGCCGACTCCTCCTTCACTTTCCTCGGAAACGGCGAGCCGGGAGGCAAGGCCGCCGGGCTGGCCTCCCTCAAGGAGGCCGTCGACGGCCGCTTCCCGGGGGGGCGCTTCCGAGAACTGCTCGTGGACATCCCCCGCATGAGCGTGCTGCTCACGGGGGTGTTCGAGGAGTTCATCGCCTCCGGCCGCCTCGACCTGGAGGAGATGGCGGACCTCACCGACGAGCAGATCGCCCGCCATTTCCAGAAAGCCGACCTCCCCGTATTCCTGGTGGGGGACCTGCTGGCGCTGGCCTCCCAGGCGCGCGGCCCCCTGGCCGTGCGTTCTTCCAGCCTGCTGGAGGACGCCCTGTACGAGCCGTTCGCCGGGGTGTACTCCACCAAGATGGTCCCCAACAACCAGCCCGATGCGGAGGGCCGTTTCCGCAAGCTGGTGGAGGCCGTCAAGTTCGTGTACGCCTCCACCTGGTTTCGGCGGGCCAGGGAGAACTGCCGGGCCACCGGGCACCGCCTGGAGGAAGAAAGGATGGGGGTCATCATCCAGGAGGTGGTGGGACACCGCTTCCGCGACCGGTTCTACCCGGCGGTGTCCGGGGTGGCCCGCTCCTACAATTATTACCCGATCGGGGCCTGCCGCCGCGAAGACGGGGTGGCTCACCTGGCGCTGGGGCTGGGCAAGACCATCATGGACGGGGGGAACTCCTGGTTCTGCTGCCCCTCCTTCCCCCGCACCCCGCCCCCCTACAACAACTTGCGCGAGCTGGCCAGGAACACGCAGACCCTCTACTGGGCGGTGAACCTGGGGCGCCCTCCGGAGTACGACCCCACCAAGGAGAACGAGTACCTGGTGCGCGGGGATCTGCGCGAGGCGGAAGCCGACGGCAGTCTGGCCGCCCTGTGTTCGACCTGGGACCCGGCCTCCGATCGCCTGGTCATGGGCCTGTCCGGCGAAGGTCCGCGCATCCTGGATTTCTCCCCCCTCCTGCAGGGCGGGGTGGCCCCTCTTGCCGAGCTTATCGTGGAGCTGCTGGCTGCGGCCCGGGAACGGTTGGCGGGCGAGGTGGAGATCGAGTTTGCCCTGGCTTTGGACCCGCAGGGGGTCGCCCCCCCCGTTTCGGCTTCCTGCAGGTGCGGCCCATGGCGGTGCGGCGGCAGGCCGTCAGCCTGGACGGGATCCCGCCGGAGCGGGTCCTGGTCCGCTCGCCTCTGGTTATCGGGGAGGGGGAGGTCGTGGGGATCCGGCACGTCGTGTACGTGAAGCCCGGGAGCTTCGCCGCCGAGGCCACCCCGGCGATCGCCACGGAGTTGAGCGGAGTGAACGCCCGCCTGGGCCGCACGCCCTACCTGCTGATCGGTTTCGGGCGCTGGGGCAGCGCCGACCCCTGGCTGGGCATCCCGGTGGTCTGGAGCCAGATCTCCGGCGCCCGGGCGATCGTGGAGGGCGCGCTGCCCCAGATGAGCCCCGAGCCCAGCCAGGGCTCGCACTTTTTCCACAACCTGTCCGGCCTGGGAATCCCCTATTTCACGGTGTCCGATCCCGGGGGGATCGCCTGGGAGGAGCTGGAGCGGATGCCGGCGGTCGAGGACCTGGCTTACGTCCGCCACGTCGAAAGCCCCGAAGCGCTGCGCGTCCTGGTGGACGGGGCCTCGGGGCAAGGAGTGATCGCGCGATGAATCCTACGGGGGAAATGGAACAGCAGGAATGGAAGAAACTCCTCAATGATCTCAATGAGCGGGCCAAGGAGCTGGACTGCCTGTACCGGGTGGAGGAGATATTGAAAAACCGGGAGGCCGACCCGCCGCAGGTCATTCAAGAGCTGCTGCAGGTGATTCCCCCCGCCTGGCAGTACCCCCAGATCTGCCGCGCCCGCGCCAGCCACGAGGGCCAAGAGTACACCGCCGAGCCGTTCCAGCCCACCCCCTGGCTGCAGAGCGCCGAGGTGCGGGTGGAGGGCCAGAGCGTCGGCCGCATCGAGGTCTTCTATCTGGAGCAGGCTCCTTTCCTGCCGGAGGAGCAGAAGCTGCTGGACTCCGTCGCCGACCGGTTCGGGCATTTCCTGTCCCGGCAGAAGCTGCGCCGGGCGGTGGCCGAGTGGGACAGCGCCCGCCTGGGCCTGGCGCGCGGGCGCAAGCAATGGGAGATCATCATCGAGCTGCTGGACCGGACCGACCGGCGCCTTTCGGACCGGATCGCCCGCAAGATGCTCAACTTCCTGGCCTGGAGCGGGATCGAGGAGGCCCGGCGCCTGCTGGCCGACTTCAGCCAGCAGAGGGCCAGCGGCCCGGAAGGGGGGCCGGAGTCCAACCGTCCCAGCCGCAAGACCGACATGAGCCTGGACGACGGCCTGCGGCAGCGCATCTTCGAGGTGGCCAGCCGGCACCTGAGCGGCGAGGAGATTTTCGAGCAGATCCAGAAATGGGTGCGGGAGAACCGGGTGGGTTTCCTGGTGCAGGCGCTGGAGAACCTGGACACCTCCCTGAGCGATATCTCCGACGCTCTTTCCCGCTACCACCACCTGGCCGAGGAGGACATCGAGTTTTCCCCGTACACCCGCAAGAACGTCGCCATCCTGCTGACCCAGCGCCTGCTCACCGAGCACCTGGAGCTGGTGAACGTGGCCAAGGACTACGTGGACATCCAGGACTTCTACGATATCCTGCAGCGCACGATCTTCCCCCGCAACAGCCACGGCAAGCTGGGGGGCAAGAGCACCGGCCTGTTCCTGGCCTCGCTGATCGTGCGCAAGGCGGGACAGGGCAATCCCGACCTGGCCGGGATCCGGGTGCCCCGGACCTGGTACATCACCTCCGACACGCTGCAGCGCTTCCTGTCCTACAACGACCTGGAGGAGATCCTGGAGCAGAAGTTCAAGGGGGGAGAGCAGATCCGCGAGGAGTACCCCAACATCGTGCAGATCTTCAAGAGCTCCGGCTTCCCGGGGGAGATCGTGAGCTGGCTGGCCGCCTGCCTGGAGGACTTCGGGGACATCCCCATCATCGTGCGCAGCTCGGGCCTCTTGGAGGACCGGGCGGGCACCGCCTTTTCGGGAAAATACAAGAGCCTGTTCCTGGCCAACCAGGGCGACCGGCAGGAGCGCCTGGAGGCGCTGATGGACGCCATCGCCGAGGTGTACGCCTCGGTGTTCGGCCCGGACCCCATCGAGTACCGCAAGGAACGCGGCCTGGTCGCCTTCCACGAGGAGATGGGCATCCTGATCCAGGAGGTGGTGGGCACCAGGGTCGGGCGCTACTACCTGCCGGAGTTCGCGGGAGTGGCCTTCTGCAACAACGATTTCCGCTGGTCGCCCCGCATCCGCCGCGAGGACGGCTTGATCCGCCTGGTGCCCGGGCTGGGCACGCGGGCGGTGGACCGCCTGAGCGACGATTACCCGAAGCTGCTCGCCCCCGGACAGCCTTCCTTGAACGTGAACGCCACCGTGGACGAGATCCTGCACTACTCTCCCCGGGACCTGGACGTGATCGACCTGTCCCGAAACACCTTCACCAGCATCAGCCTGCGGGACCTGCTGCGGGACAGCGGCGAGCAGTACCCGGGCATCGAGAACATCGTCTCGGTGTACAGCGACCTGCGCCTCGCCCAGAAATCGCGCCTGCAGCTGGACTTCCACAACGACGATCTGGTGGCCACCTTCGACGGGGTGGTGGCCCGCACCCCCTTCGTGCGCGAGATCAAAGCCCTCCTGGACCTGCTGCGCGACAAGCTGGGCCGGCCGGTGGACATCGAGTTCGCGGTAAGCCGCGGCCAGCTCTACCTGCTGCAGTGCCGGCCGCAGAGCTCCGCGCCGGAGGATCGGCCAACGCCCATTCCCGTCAATGTGCCCCCCGAGCAGGTGGTGTTCGCGGCCAACAAGCACGTCTCCAATGGCCAGGTCCCCGACATCACGCATATCGTTTACGTGGACCCGCGGGCCTACGCCGAGCTCGCCAGCGCGGAGGAGCTGCAGCAGGTGGGCCGGGCCATCGGGCGCCTGAACGCCCTGCTGCCCAAACGCCAGTTCATCCTGATGGGCCCCGGCCGCTGGGGCAGCCGGGGCGACATCCGCTTGGGGGTGCCGGTCACCTACTCGGAAATCAACAACACCGCCATGCTCATCGAGATCGCCCGCAAGCAGGGCAAGTACCTGCCGGACCTTTCCTTCGGCACGCACTTTTTCCAGGACCTGGTGGAGTCCGCGATCCGCTACCTGCCGCTTTATCCCGACGAGCCGGGCAGCCAGTTCAATGAGGACTTCCTGGCGCGCGCCGAGAACCTCCTGCCGCAACTGCTGCCTGAGCACGCCGGGCAGGCGCAGGTGATCCAGGTGGTGGACGTGTCCCGCCAGGCGCCCGGCAAGGTGCTGCGGGTGCTCATGAACGCCGAGTCGGACGCGGCCCTGGCCTTCCTGGCCGAGCCGGCCGCCGCGGCCGGCTGGGAGGAGACGGTGGCCCAGGCCCCGCAGCCGCGGGCGGGGGACCACTGGCGCTGGCGAATGCGCGTGGCCGAGCAGATCGCCGCCCGCCTGGACGCCCGGCGCTTCGGGGTGAAGGCCATCTACGTCATCGGCTCCACCAAGAACGCCACGGCCACGGCCGGCAGCGACATCGACTTGCTGGTGCACTTCGGGGGCGACCAGGGGCAGCAGCGCGAGCTGGAAGCCTGGCTGGAGGGCTGGAGCCTGAGCCTGGCGGAGGTGAACTACGTGCGCACCGGCTACCGCGTGGACCGGCTTCTGGACGTGCACCTGGTGACCGACCAGGACATCGCCCAGCGCTCCAGCTTCGCGGTGAAGATCGGCGCCGTGACGGACTCCGCGAGGCCGCTGCCGCTGCAGTGACCCGCTGCCTGTTCGTCTCCGACCTGCACGGCCGCAAAGACCGCTACCGGAAGCTTTTCCGGCACTTGGCCGCCGCTCCTCCTGCCGTGCTGCTGCTGGGCGGGGACCTGCTGCCCCTGGGGGACCCGGGGTTTCTCGAGCTGCAGCTTATCGAGGGCTGCCGGAGGCTGAAGCGCGGCCTGGGGGAGCGCTACCCGCTGCTGCTGCTTATCCCGGGCAACGACGACCCCCGCTCGCTGGAACCGGGCCTGGAGGCTGGGGAGCGGGAGGGGCTGTGGCGCTGCCTGCACGGGCGCAGCCTGAGCTTCGGGGAGCACCGCTTCTACGGGTACGCCTGCATCCCGCCCAGTCCCTTTCTATTGAAGGACTGGGAGCGCTACGACGTCTCGCGGCACGTGGACGTGGGCTGCCTGGCGCCGGAGGAAGGCTGGCACAGCGTGCCTGCCGGGGATACCGGAACCATCCAGGAGGAACTGGGGCGCCTGGCCGGCGAGGAGGATCTGTCCCGGGCCGTGTTCCTGTTCCACGTTCCCCCGTACGGCGGTCTGCTGGACCTGGCTCAGAGCGGGGGCCGCGAGGTGGATCACGTGCCGATGGACGCGCACGTGGGCTCCATCGCGGTGCGCCGCTTTATCGAGGCCCGCCAGCCGCTGCTGACCCTGCACGGGCACGTGCACGAGAGCTCCCGCCTCTCCGGCTGCTGGCGGGAGCGCATCGGCGGGAGCCACTGCTTTTCCGCGGCCTGGGACGGCCCCGAGCTGGCGCTGGTGGCCTTCGATTTGGAGGAGTTGGAGGCGGCGGAGAGGCTGCTGCTCTAGGGCCTTGGCCAGGGAGGAGAGTGCGACTCCAGCCAGCACGAGAGCTCCGCCCGCGTAGAACATCCACGAGAAGCGCTCGTCGAGGATCAGGAAGGAGAGGATCACCGCGAACACGGGCGTGAGATAGACAAAGACGGAGGCGCGAGAAGCAGGCAGCCTCTTCAGGGTTTCGAACCAGGCGGGGTAAGCGAAGCCGATCATCGAGACCCCCAGGAGGATCATCAGCCACCAGGCCTGCGCGCCCGCCTGCGCCAGCGAAGAAAGGCCGACGAAGCCGGCCGTCACCACCCCGAGGAGCAGGCCGCCCGCAAGCAGGGCCAGCGAGGTCACCAGCAGCGGATCGTTGCGTTCCACCAGGCGCTTCCCCAGGATGGTGTACAGCGCAAAGGAAAGCGCGGCCAGAAGCGAGAAGGCGCAGCCCAGGAGGTCGATGCTCCCGCCCAGCGCGAAGCCGCGATTGAAGGTCACCAGCACCACCCCGGCGAAGGCGATCAGGATGCCCGCGGCGCGCTGCCAGCGGATCCTCTCCTTCAGGAAGATCGCGGATAGGATCGCGATGAGCACGACATTGCTGGAGACCAGGATGGCGTTCATGGAGGCGGGGATGCGCGCCAGTGCGCTGAAGGTGAGGAC
This sequence comes from uncultured Spirochaetota bacterium, assembly GCA_963736785.1. Classification (GTDB taxonomy): domain Bacteria; phylum Spirochaetota; class Spirochaetia; order SZUA-6; family DRHE01; genus MIBK01. The sequence goes on from CAVTQG010000007.1 coordinate 7,719, forward strand.
CTGGTAAGCGGCAAAGCCCAGAACGCCGATAGCAAGGCAACCGGCGATGTCGCCCCCGCTCATGCGGGCCAGAAGCGGCAGACGGCGCGCGGCGGCAAGGTAGACGAAAACGCAGAGAAACCCGATGGCCAGGGTCAGGCTGCCGAGCTGGAAGGGGTGGACGGTCTGCAGGATGATCCTCCCCAGCGGGTGGCCCAGTGCCCAGAACAGGGTGGCCAGCAGAAGGGGGAGCAGGAGCAGCGAAGAGCCGGTTTTCCGCATCATGTCAGGCACTCCATCGCGAGGCGAGCAGCGCCACCGCCTCAGTCAGCGTGTAGATGTCCTCCAGGAGGACCCATTCGTCCGGCGCGTGGAGGTTGTCGCCGCGCGGCCCGAGGATGAGGCAGGGCATGCCACCGGGGTCCCCGTAGACTCCGAGATCGCAGGAAAACGGTGCGCCGCCGACGACAGGCTCGCTGCCCGTGGCCGCGCGCATGGCCTCGACAGCCGCGCGCACGCCGGGATGGTCAGCCGGGGTCTCCCAGGCGCGAATATGGTGGTAGGTAGGCTCGATCTGGACGCTGAAGCCGGAGAGCTCGGGATCCTCGTCGATCTTGCGCTCCCAGAACTCCTGGAAGGCGTCCCGGAAGGCCCTCTCGCTTTCGCCGGGGTAGCACCAGACTATCCAGGAAACCGTAGCCGAGAAGCGGCGTTCCCAGTTGGGTGAACTCATCGGGAAGCGTCGAGCCGATGCTGGACAGGACCAGGTTCAGCTGCTTGCCCTCCTCCTTGAACAGGGGGTGCGAGTTGCGCGCCCGCCAGAGGCTCTGCCATTCCCGGAAATGGCCGATCGCGCGGGCGGCCGCGAACACGGGATTGGGGATTTCCGAACCCATGAAGGGCATGCCGGCCCTGCCCTTGATGTTGATATTCCCGAGGAATGCGCCCAGGCAGGCAGGACAGACTTGCAGGCGCGTGGGCTCCATGAGCACGGCGAGGTCCGCGTTGAAGCCCGAGAGGCGCGCGGCCAGCGTGCCGTTGCCGCCGGCGAACTCCTCGTCCACCAGGCTCTCGAAAAGGAGGTCTCCCGCGGGACGGAAGCCCAGGTCTTTCAGCACGCGCAGGGCCCAGAAGGCGGCGGCCATCCCGCCCTTCATGTCCGCCGAGCCCCGGCCGTACAGGCGGCCGTCCACGAGGAGCGGCTCGTACGGGCGGCACACCGTCCAGTTGTCGGGCTCGAAGGGCGCGACATCCGCGTGCCCCGTGAGCAGGAGCGAGCGTCCGCGCCGGATCCCTTCCAGCGCGCGGTCACGTTCCTGCGGCCGGGCGGGTACTCCCTGCCCGCGAGCCAGTAACGGTGAGCCTCGATGCCCGGCACGTCCGTGGGCAGAACTCCTCCACCTGCAGGCCGAGTGCGCGGCACTCCCGGCGACGAAATCCTGCGCCGCCGCCTCGGCCCCCGTGGGGGGACGGTTCTCGCTCGCCAGGCGCACGAAAGCCATCGTCCAT
>CAVTQG010000008.1:0-58874 GCA_963736785.1 uncultured Spirochaetota bacterium
CGGACCTGCGCCCCGTTCAGATCGGCCAGGACTACGTTGGCCCCTTCGGCCAGAAGCGCCTCGGCGATCCCAAGGCCGAAACCCTGGGCGGCGCCCGTTACCAGGGCGACTTTTTCGGCCGCCCGCCCGGCCTTGCCCGGCCCGGCGCTGACCTTGCGGCGGTGCGCTTCGGCTTCCCAGTCCAGGATGAATCGGACCTGTTCCGCCGGCATGGGCTGGGAGCCCCCGAACGATCCGCTGTAGAAGGCTACCTTCAGGGCGTCCTGGAACACGGCCAGGGTGGTGTTGGCGCTTTTGCGGTTGGGCCCCCAGGCGAAGGCCCCGAGGCGCTCCCCCACGACGATCTTGGGGGCGAAGCCGTTGGCCTCCCGATACGCCCGGATCCCTTCCTCCAGAAGGCGGTAGTGGGCTTCCAGGTCGTCAACCCAGGGCACAAACAACGGCTCGTGGTTGCAGTAGACCACGTGGTCGGGCGTGAAGGCGATGGAGCCGCCCCGGAAGCCGGCCATGAGCCCGTCGGCGTAGAAGGTCACGATGGATCCGGCCGAATCACCCCGCAGCATCATGCGCAGGGCGGGGGCCAGCGCCGCGGCTCGAGGGCGGTCGAAGGCGCCCGCCGCCATGCCCGGCAGGACCGGAACGCGGCTGCGCACCGCCTCCAGCAGCTCGTCGCTCTTGCGGCGCACCTCCGCGAAGTCCTTGCCGGCCACGCACAGGCCGTGGTTCTGCAGCACCAGCAGGTCGGGGCTGCGCCCGTGCTTCGCGGCGAACTTCTCCATTTCCCGGCGCACCGTGGCCGCCAGCTGGAAGCCCGGGTTCACCGTGGGGACCCAGAGCACCTGCTCCCCGAAAAGGGCGCGGGTCTCCTCCCTGCCCCTGCGGGAGCAGGCCAGGGCGTTGATCAGCGCCGGGTGGGTGTGCGCCACGTAGGCTTCGGGAAAGAAGTCGTGCAGCGGCGTCTCCACCGAGGGGCGCTTGCCCTGCTCCCCCGGCTCCCTGGCGGCCAGCAGCACCTCGGTGACCAGCGCCTCCAGGGCGTGCGGATCGGCGGGGTAGTCGCGCTGCCACAGCGAGGCCAGGCGGGCGCGGTCCAGGCGGACGAAACCTTCCGCCTCGATGTCGGCCAGCGCGCTGCCCGAAGCCTTGATGAACAGGCGGCCGGCGGTCTTGAAGGAAGTGTTGCCGCCGCCGGCCAGCACGTAGTCCGGGTTGGAGCCGAAGTGCCTGGAGAGGGCCACCAGCTCCGCGAGGTCTTCCTTGGCCGCGGTGCTCATGCTGCAGTCAATCTATCGTGAGACGGGGGGGTATGGCAACTCGCCTCGGGAAGAGGTCTCACACCCGGCCGAACACCGCCTGGATTGCCGCGAGGGATTCGCGCAGGTCCCGCTCCAGGTTGCGGTCCGAGTAGTCCCGGCCGACCTTGGGGCCGCCGGTTTCGTAGTAGCCCACCAGGGGCCGCACCGGGAAGCGCCCGGCGTGGCGCTCCAGCAGGCCGCGAAGGCGCTCCAGGTCGACGATGCCCCGCTGCCGCTCCTCGGCCGAGAAGCCGAAGGTGGCGTCGAAGTGCCGGTCGGTGTTCTTGATGTGGAAAGCGCCCATGAAGGGGATCTGCCGCTCGAACAGGCTCCAGTTGTCATGCACGATGCGGCGCTCCTCATCGGCGTAGCCGTGCCCGATGTCCGAGCAGCAATACACCGGCACGGTCCCATCGGGGTCGGCCCGGTGGTGCGCCTCCAGTTCGCCGAGCATGCGCTCCAGCTCCTGCGGCAGAGTGGGCGGCTCGGCCAGGCAGGACATGGGCTCCAGGGCCAGCCATTTCAGCCCCTCCCGGCGGGCCAGTCCCATGAGCTCCTTCATCTGGCACAGGTAGCGGGCGATGCCCCTCTGCTTGCTGTCCATGCGGTCGCGCGGCACGCAGCCCGGGTTGCCGCCCACCCACTCGGCTCCGACCAGGGCGCCGATCCGGATGAAGCGCTCGAGCATGCGCCGGGTGGCGCGCTGGCGGTAGGGGTCCTCCAGGAAGAAGCCGCCCAGGTCGCGATGGGTCGTGAAGCAGCTGCGGATGCGCACGCCCCTGCGCTCCGCCTTCTCGCGCAGCTCCACGAACCAGCCGTCCTCCAGGGTGAAGAGTTCCGGGAAGCTGCCCAGCTGCAGGTTGCGCACTCCCAGGTCTTCCAGCAGCTCGAACAGCCACTCGAAGCTGTAGCGGCTCTCGATGGGGTCGCTCTTGATGCCCAGTTCCAGTTCCATGCCGGCTCCTCGCAGCGCAGGCTATACCGGCGGGGCGTTCTTGGCAAGTTGGCCCGTTCGAGGGATGATGTCCCATGACGGAAATCGTGGCCACGCGCTCGTTCAATTTCCTGTACGTCTGGCTGGACCTGGCCTGGCTGGCCGGATTCGCCGGAATCCTGGCCGGGTTCCGCCGCTGGCAGGCCCTGCTGGCCGGCTTGGCCGGAGGGGTCATCTACTTCGCCGTCGACTACGGAGTGTTTTACCTGGCGCTGGGCACGCGTTCGGTGGCGGGCGGATCGCCCTTCTGGGTCCTGCTGTGGCTGAGCTTTTCCTACGGCCTGACCAACTTCGCCTGGATCTGGCTGCTGCTGGATCGGGAGGGAAACGGCCTGGAGTGGTCGCTGCTCATCGTCTCGGCATGGATGGCCGTGGCCCTGCTCGCCCAGAACTTCGGGTCGCGTCTGCCGGCCATTGCCACTTCTCGAGGCACGGGCGCCTACCACGGGGTCATGGCTCTGGTTTTGTTTGCCGGCTACGCCTGGCTTGTCGTGCGGAACCTGCGGCTCGGGCCGCGCGCTCCGCGCCGGGCCGGACTGGGCCGGCTGCTGGCTATCGGCATCGGAGTTCAGTTGGCCTGGGAGGCCGTGCTGCTGGTTTCGGGGATCCGGCCCGATGGCTGGAAGGCGCTGGCGGTGAACAGCCTGGTGGAGACCAACCTGGGGCTGCCCTACCTGTACTTGATCCACGGCGCGCTCTCCAGGCGGATTGGCGAGGACCTGCGCCTCCGGTAGAATGCGGCGTAATGGAGAAGAAACCGAGGATCCTGGTGGTCGGCAGCATCAACATGGATCTGATGCTGGAGATGGACCGCCTGCCGGCGGCCGGGGAATCCGTGCTGGGCAGCCGCTACAGCTACCTGCCCGGGGGCAAGGGGGCCAACCAGGCGGTGGCCGCCGCGCGCCTGGGCGCCGAGGTCACCTTCGTGGGTCGGGTGGGGCGCGACGCGCACGGCGACACGCTCCGCGAGCACCTGGCCCGCGAGGCGATCCACGGCGAGCTGCTGGCCCAGGACGGCCAGGCCCAGACCGGGTTCGCCGCGATCCCGGTGGAGCCTGGCGGGCAGAACCGCATCATCGTCTACGCCGGCGCCAATCTGGCCATCCGGCCGGAGGACGTGGAGAGGGCTTTCGAGCGGAGCTTCGACGCGCTGGTGGTGAACCTGGAAATATCCCCAGGCATCGTGGAGGAGGCCTGCCGGCAGGCGGGCCGGCGCGGCGTGCCGGTGTTCCTGGACGCGGGCCCCGTGCGGGAGATGGACTTGGGGAGGCTGACCGGACTGCACGTGCTGAGCCCCAACGAGACCGAGACCCGGGCCTACAGCGGCCTGCCCTGCGGCACCGACGAGGAGGCGGCCCGGGCTTCGCGCAGGCTGGCGGAGATCACCGGCAGCCGCTTCGTAGCCCTGAAGCTGGGCGAGCGGGGATGCTTTCTGTACGAGTCCTCCTCCGGCCGCGGCCAGCGCGTGCCCGGATTCCCGGTGCGGGCCGTGGACGCCACCGCGGCCGGGGATGCGTTCACTGCCGGGCTGGCCGCTCAGTACCTGCGCACCGGCGACCTACACCGCGCGGCGCGTTACGCCAACGCGGCCGGCGCGCTGGCCGTCACCCGCCTGGGGGCGCAGCCCTCCATGCCGAAGCGCGCGGAGGTGGAGGCCTTCCTGCGGGAGCGGGGGGTGGAGCCGTGAGCGGTGCGGAAGCCGGCGCCGAGCCGGGCGCTACGCCCGGTGCCGCTCCCGATGGCGGGCTGGCGGCAGTGGAGCGCCTGCTGGCCGGGCTGCCCGGGATCGTGGGCGTGAAGGCGGTGGGGCGCGGCGTGCTGGAGCGCGTGGCGGCCGAGGAGGGCCGCTACGAGAAGTCCGCCTTCCTGCCGCTGAAGAACGAGGGGGTGCGCCAGGTGCTGGAGCGGCAGGCGGCAGTGGCCCTGCTGAAGGACCGCAATTTCCGCGAGCCGCCGGCGCCGACGGTGTACCTGGTGGAGAAGATCCGCGAAGGCGCGCCCGCGGGCGGCGCGGTGCTGGAGGCGGACGGCGCGCGCTACCGCATCCTGGGCGAGGAGGTGCTGGCCGCCCGCCGGCCGTACGCGGAGAAAACGCTTTTCCTGGCCGATTCCTTCGTCCTGTTTCCCGACCGGCGGGCCAGCCCCGGCACCCCGTCCTTCTTCCTGGTTCCCCCCCTGGACTTCGCCGAGCTGACGGAGCGGCAGGATGAGCTGGGCATCCGACGGGTCATCTCCATCAGCCCTTCCTCGCAGTCGGACGTGATTTTGCGCGAAGCCTGCGGCTATCCCGCCGACCCCGGCTTCGCCACCCTGCTGGTCGGTTTCGACTGGGCCGGCGGGGCCGCCGGGGGCTGAAGGCGGCGGGGCCGGCAGCGCCGGCCGGTCAGAGCGAGGCCTTGATGCGCCGGGCGGCGCTGCGGCAGGCCTCAGCCAGCCGATCGATGTCCGCCTCCGTGTGCGCGGCGCTGATGGCACCCAGGCCGTGCACCACGTACACGTCCTCCAGCAGCAGGGCCAGCTGCACCACCGTGTCGCCGAGCACCACGTCGCAGATGTCCGGGTTGCGGTTGTCCTCCGGGGAGCGGAAGCGCGTTCCGTCCCGGTAGGGGAAATGCACCATGCCCAGGGAGCTGCCCGGGACCGCCTCGTTGCCGTCCCCGGTGCACACCGCGTGCAGGCCCTCCGCGGCGAAGGCCGCCTCCACGGCGCGGCGGCAGCGTTCCCCGAGGGCGGCCAGGCGCGGGTAGATCTCCCGCGCGTTGGCCTCCAGGTAGCCCATCATGGTCCTGGCCGCCAGCATCGAGGCGGGGTGGGCGGAATAGGTGCCCCCGGAGAACTTCACCCCGCCGCCCCGGCCGGCCAGGTTCAACAGCTCCGCCCGGCCGGCCACCGCCGCCACCGGCATGCCCCCGCCGATGGCCTTGGCGAAGGTGGCCAGGTCCGGCTGCACGCCGTAGAGCTGGCTCACCGCCCCGGGGTGGAAACGGAAGCCGCTGATCACCTCGTCGAAGATCAGCACCGCCCCGTAGCGGGTGCACAGCTCCCGGGCCAGCGCCAGGTACTCCCGCTCCGCGGGCATGAACCCGCCGGCGCCCATGAATGGCTCCAGGATGAAGCAGGCCACGCTGTCGCCGTGGCGGCGGAACAGCCCCTCCAGCATTTCCGGGTCGTTGAAACGGGTGACCAGGACTTCCCTGGCAATGGCCGCGGGCAGCCCCTTGGTTTCCACGTGCTGGAAGCGGGAGTGGTTTTCGTCGTGGTAGTCCACTCCCTTCAGCCCCCAGGGCTGGGCGCCGTGCCAGCCTCCGCCGACCTTCATGATCCGGTCCCGGCCGGTAGAGGCCCGGGCCAGCAGCACCGCGTACATGGTGGTGAGCGCGCCGCTGGTGGTGAAGCGCACCCGCTCGGTTGCGGTGAGACGGCAAAGCAGCTCGGCGGTTTGCACCTGCAGGCGGTCGGTGAAACCGGTCTGCAGTCCGTGGCCGGCGGAGAAACCATCCCGCAGCGCGTCGAGCAGGGCAGGAGGGTTGTGCCCCAGCAGGTTGGCGTAATGTCCCTGCCAGAAGTCCAGGATGCGGTGCCCGTCCTCGTCCGTCAGGTAGGCCCCCGCGGCTCCGGTGATGCGGGGCGGGAAAGGCTGCAGGAGCCGCAGGGCGTGGCTGCCGCCGTCCACCAGGTAGCGCAGGGCCTCGGCCTGCAGCGCGGCGGAGCGCGGGCTGCGCTTTTCGTATTCCTCGCGCAGAGAGGCGAGAAGCCGGGTGTGATCTCGGTGTTCCATGTGTTTGCTGCACTATAGGAAGGGACAGGGCTTTTGGCAAGCGGACCGCCTTGACGCCGGGTTGCCGCGGGGCGCAGAATGGAACAGATCATGAACAAGACTCTTACAGGACTCCTCGGCGCCGCCCAGGGCGTCCTTGGAATCCTCGGCACGGCTTCAACCGGAGTGAGCCAGGCCGTCGGCACCGCCATGCCGGGCAACATCTTCAACATCGCTTCGGGGGCCGCGTTCGGCGCCCTGGGCCTGGGCGCCTCGGCCGGCGCGCAGAAGGTGGGCTTGCCGATCGTTTCGGGGCTGAACGGCCTGGTGGGCATCCTCGGGGCTGCCGGGGTGTCGAACATCGCCGGGGTGCAGCTGAACCAGGACCTGCTGCCCAACCTGATCAACATCGGGATCAGCGTCCTGGGCTTTATCTTCACTTACATCAAGGGCAAGAAGAAGTAACGCCAGCGCGGGGGAGGCCGGTCCCCCCATCGGCCCGGCCTCCGGAGAAGACAGCAAACGGCCGTTCCGGGGTTCTCCCGGGACGGCCGTTTTTTCTTGAGATCGAGTAGCGGCCGGTTTCAGCGCAGCAGGGTGATCTCCACGCGCCGGTTCTTGGCGCGGCCCTCATCGCTGGCGTTGCTGGCCAGCGGCACGGTGCCGCCTTTGCCTTCGATGACCAGCTGCGACGCCTTCACCACGCCCTTGCGGACCAGGTAGTCGGCGACCGCCTGGGCGCGTTTCTTGGAGAGATCAAGTTGAGCTCCCTTGTCGCCAACGTCGGCGGTATGCCCTTGGATGAGCATCTTCTTGTTCGTGTATCCCTTGAGCAGATTGCCGATCGAGTCCAGGCGCTTGGCGGTGTCCGCCGTGATCTCCGCGGAATCGGCCGGGAAGTTCAGCGCGCCGGCGGTGACGGTGACGCCCCGGTCGGTGGTCTTGACATCGACATTTTTTAGGCCGCTGGCCTTTATCCGCTGGTCCAGGTCGTCGGCGATCGTCTTGTCGCTCTTCGTGGTCGCGCAGGAGGCGAACAGGAGAACGAGTCCAGCCACTATCAGCACGGCGAGAGGCAAAGATTTTCTCACGATATCACGCTCCTTATATGGATGATACTACAAAAATAGCCCACATCCTGCTGCCTAACAAGGCTATTTCGGGGAAAATGGCGTGCCTTGCCCCTGACCAGGCTGCCAGCCCGCGTCAGTGAGCACCTCCTGCAGGAAGTTGGCCATCGCCTCCCGGAAGGCTTGCGGGGCGCTGGCCTGGACCCAGTGATCGGCACCGGATATGGTCAGGACGCGCAGCCGTGGGAACAGCTCCGCCATGCGGGTCTGGTCCTCCTCGCCGACGAAAGGGGAGGCTCCCCCCCTGATCAGCAGGGTCGGCCCCTCGTAGCGTCCCTCGAAGGCGGGCTCCTGCCCGCGCAACAGGGTGCTTGCCTCCAGCGCCGGCCCGTTCACGGTCCAGCGGAATCCCTGCGGCCCCGATTCGAGCGATGTCTGGAAGAACCGCCGGGTGCGTTCGTCGGGCAGCAGCGCGGCCAGGGCCCGGTCGATTTCCGTGCGCGAGCGGTAGCCCGACAGGTCCAGCCGCAAGGCCCGGAACTCGGCCTCGTAGCCTCGCCGGTAGGCGCGAGGCCCGATATCCACGACGGCCAGCGCCCGCACCTCCGAGGGGCGGTGAAGCGCGTAGCCCATGGCGGCCAGTCCGCCCATGGAATGCCCGAGGAGCACCGGCGGTTCGGCGAGATTTTCGCGGACCCACTGCTCCAGGTCGCCGACCAGGTCCTGCAGGGAGTGGGAAGGGGAGCGGGGCGACCGCCCGTGGTTGCGCAGGTCCAGGGCGAAGGGCCGGCAGTAGCCCGAGAGGAACCGGCCCACGCTCGCCCAGTTCTTGGACGAGCCGAACAACCCGTGCAGGATCAGGAGGGGAACGCCCTGGCCCCCGAACTCGACATGCACCAGACGCATGCCGCCTCAGGAGGCCAGGCGCCGCCCGAGCGCGGCGAAGGCCGCCACCCGCTGCGCCAGCGCCGGGGTGCGCCGCAGCGTCTCGGGGGTGAACAGGCCGCGGGCCGGGTCCTCGCTGGCCTCCAGCTCGTGGCCGATCAGGGCCCAGGTGGCCTCGATCAGGTGGCGGAACTGCGGCTGGCGCAGCTGCGGGCAGGTGAAGGACTGCCGGGGCGAGTTGATGTCCACGCCGCTGACCTGCAGCAGCTCGTGCCGGGCGCAGAGGGCCTGCACCCGTTCCAGCTGCGCGGGGGTGTTGCGGTTGGGCATGTAGGTCACGGCCTGGAAGCCCAGGCCGCGGATGACCTGGAACAGCTCCTCCAGGTAACCGTCCTCGAAGCGTTGGGCTTTCTTGTCCCCCGTCACCGACTCGCTCACGTCCCCCAGGTAGGCGTAGGCGCTGATGGCCCCGATGCGGCGGGCGAAAGACAGGATTTCCTGTACACCCGGGCACTCCGCGCGCGCCTCCACGTAGAAGGCCTCTACCAGGTCGCTCTTCAGCGCCCCGAGCAGGTCGTAGGGGTAGTGCGGGTTGCCCGGGTCCAGCAGAGAGGCCCGCACGCCGGCGGCCAGCGGCAGATGAAGGCTGTCCTCGAGGCAGGCGACCAGGGCCCGCCCCCGCCCGCAGGCCTCGATGAGGCGCAGCGAGAGGGCGAACAGGATGTGCCGCTCGGTGACGGTGCCGTCCTCCGCGTGGCGTGACAGCGGCAGGACGTCGCGCTGGAAGTCCAGGGTCAGCTCCGAGCGGGCGAGCACCGCGTTCAGCCGCTCGACCATGCGCCGGTTGCGTCGGTTGCGCTCCGCCTGGAGAGGGCGGAAGTATTCCCGGACCTCCGGGATCCGCGGATGCGGGATGCCGTGCAGGGCGACATAGGCCACGCCGAGCTGGTCGGGGTTGTTCAGGCGGCGGCCCTGCAGGGTGGTGCCGGCGAAATCGCAGCGGCACTCCAGCCCTACGGTCGTGGCCAGGCCGGCCGCCCGCCCCGCCGCGATGAACTCCTCCGCCCCGCTGACCGAGTCGTGGTCCATGATGCCGGCGGTGGCCAGCCCGGAGCTCACGCTCATCCAGACCGCCTTGGCCGGGGAATACGGCGAAAAGGAGTAAATCGTGTGGATGTGGTTGTTGACGTCGCCGTCGCCCCGCTCCAGCGGCACCAGCTGGCGCAGGGCCTCCAGCCTGGCGGAGGCCTGGGGGGCGTTGAGCTGCTCGATGCATTCTGCAGTTTCCGCGGGGCCCATGCGCGGCATCATAGCACGGGCCGCCGCGCCGCAAGAAGCGGGGTGTAACCCGGCTGCTGCCGGCGTGTAACCCGGCTGCTGCCGGCGTGTAATCGCTGGCCGCCAAAGCGGGCTTCGCGCCCGCCAAAGCGGGCTTCGCGCCGCCAAAGCCGGCTTCGCCGTGTCACGGACCGGCACGCGGGGCACCTCTTTGGCGCGCGCGCGCCGCGTTGACAAATCCCGAGTGAAACGCTAAGATACCGCATGCTTCGTATTCGCCAGGGACTCGCCTCGGAAGGCGAGTTCGTCGTCACCTGCGAGCTGGTGCCCGGCAGGGGCTACACCGGGGTGGGGATCGACAATATTCTCAAGTTCGCTCAGGAGGCCCGGGATTCGCGGCACGTCCATGGCTTGAGCATCACCGACAACGCGGGAGGAAACCCGGCTCTCTGGCCCGACGTGCTGGGCCCCGAGATCGCCTCCATCGGCTGCGACCTGATGGTGCATTTCTCCTGCAAGGACATGAACCGCAACATGATCGAGGCCCGGGCCTACGCCCTGAAGAGGGCGGGCATCACCAATCTGCTGGTGATCACCGGGGATTACCCGGTGACCGGCTTCTTCGGGCAGCCCAAGCCGGTTTTCGACATCGATTCGGTCACCGCCCTGCACTACCTGGCGGAGATGAACCGCGGCCTGGAGGCCGGGGTCGCCGGCAAGAGCCTGCGCCTGGAGCCCACCGACTTCCTGCTGGGCGCCGTGGCCTCCCCCTTCAAGGCCACAGAGGCCTCGGCGGTCATGCAGTACGTCAAGCTGGAGAAGAAACTGCGCGCCGGGGCGCATTTCGTCGTGACCCAGTTGGGCTACGACGCGCGCAGGTCCGCGGAGTTCATCCGCTACGTGCGCCAGGTCCTGCGCTCGCCCATCCCCGTGATGGCCAGCGTCTACGTGTTGTCCGCCGGAGCGGCTCGCTTCATGAACCGCGGTGAGGTGCCCGGCTGCTACGTCATCGACCGGCTGGTGGAGGACCTAGCGGAGGAGGCCAAGGCACCAGACAAGGGCAAGGGGGCGCGCCTCGCACGGGCCGCCAGGCAGGTGGCCATCCTGAAGGGCCTGGGCTACAACGGGGTGCACGTCGAAGGCCTGAACCTCAAGTTCGCCGACGTCACCGAGATCCTGGAACGGGCGGAGGCGATCGGCGGCAACTGGCGGGACCACGCAGAGCGGTTCGACTACTCGCCGGCGAACAGCTTCTTCCTGTTCGAGGGCTCGGAGCATTTTGACTTCGTGGAAAACGGGTCCCCCGGGCTGCTGCGGAAGACCCGCCGCCCGCGGATCTTTAGCCCGGTGTTCTGGGCCATGCGGCTGCTGCACAACCTGATCTTCATCGAGGGCACCCCCGGCTACAGGATGATGGCCCGCCTGTCGCGCTTTGCGGAGCACAAGCCTTTCTGGTATCGGTTGGGCAGCTTCATGGAGCTGGCCGTCAAGCGCCTGTTGTTCGATTGCCGGCAGTGCGACGACTGCGCCCTGTTCGAGATGTACTACGTTTGCCCGGAATCGCAGTGCCCCAAGGCTCAGCGTCTAGGCCCTTGCGGCGGCAGCCGGATCGACGGGCGCTGCGAGGTGTTCGCCTACCACCGCTGCGTCTGGGAGAGGGTCTACCCGCGCGCCCGCAACCGCCGTCAACTGGACAAGCTGCGCTACATCATCCCGCCGCGCAATTGGAAGCTCTACGAGACCTCCTCCTGGATCAACTATTACCTGAAATACGACCACTCGGCGGTGAAGATCGAGCTTCCCGAGCGCGCTGAATAAGCGGCGCCGTCGGAGCTACTCGCCTTACGCCCCATGCTCGCGCCGCTTGAGGTCGCTTTAGGCCGCCACTGCCCTGCGGATTTATTCGTGCGCGCAGACGCGGAAAGAATTTGACAATTCCGGTCGGATATCCTACAATCCTCCGCAGCCATCCAGGTCGAGGAGGGAAGAGGATGCGAAGGACACTGACCTTTCTGCTGGCCATCGCACTGGCGCTGCTGCCGGTGCTGGGCGCACTGGCCTCCGGCGGGACCGAGGCCAGCAAGGCCGAGTTTGCCAGGTTGAACAGCGAGGTGGAGGGGCTCAAGGCGAAGCTCGCGGCGGGGGTGAGCCGCGGCGACTTCGGGGCCGCCTGCGCCGACTGTCACGGCGCGACCCCCAAGTTCCCCCTGCTGGGCGCGCGCCTCGGGTACGACACCTCCGGGCACAAGAACAACGACAACTCGTCCTATGCCAATGGGCAGGGGTGCCAGAAGTGCCACACCAACGAGGGGTTTATCGACTTTGTGAAAATGGGCAAAGTGGATGACAAGGCCTTCGTGGCTTATCCTTCCCAACCCAACTGCGTCACCTGCCATACCCAGCACGAGAGCTGGGATTTCAGCCTGCGCACCGTGAAACCGGTGAAGCTGGTCGACGGCTCGGTGTTCGACCTGGGCAAGGGCAATCTCTGTGCCAACTGTCACCAGTCGCGCACCGCGGCCAAGGACACCGTGAAGGCTTCGCCCGCCAAAGACGTGCGCTCCCCCTGGGGTGCGCACCACGGGCCCCAGTCCGACCTGCTCAACGGCAGCAACGCCTGGGAATACCCGGGCAAGCGCTATTCCAGCTCCCCCCACAAGCAGGTGCTGCAGGACGGCTGCGTGGAGTGCCATATGGCCCTGCCCACGGGACGCTACGCCCTGAGCCCCGCCATCGGCGGGCACAGCTTCAATCTCGCTGGCGAGGTGCACGAAGCGCCGGCCGTGAACCTGGCGGCCTGCGTGAGCTGCCACCAGGATGTGAAGCAGGTGCCCCGCGCCGAGCTGTTCGACATCAAGGCCGCCGCGGACTTCGACCAGGACGGCAAGGTTGAGGCCGCGCAGCAGGAGGTCCAGGGCCTGTTGGACCTTTTCGTAAACCCGAAGGGTACCGGCTACCTGCAGACCATCAGCCCGGTCATGTACAAGAAGGACGCCGAGGCCAGCTTCCAGGAGCTGGGCACCGGCTGGGCCGGCACGACTGCGGGACAATGGACCGAGGCGCAGATGGCCGCCCTGTATAACTTCAAGCTCATCGTAGAGGACCGCAGCCTCGGGGTGCACAACCTGACCTACACAGTCCAGGTGCTGTACGACACCCTGCAAGCCCTGGATCCGCGGTTTGACGACTCGCTGCGGCCGTAGACCGTTTCCTGCGCCCGGCCGATTCCGGCCGGGCGCTTTGCATGACGGCCGGGCCTGCTGTATAATGAAAAACCTATGATCGCCTTCAAAAACCTGAAAGAGATCCTGCGCATCACCCTGCAATGGGAGCAGAGCCTCAAGGACTTCTACGACGTAGCCGAGTTCGCGCTGAAGAGCGAAGCCTCCAAGAAGGCGGTCCGCCTGCTGCGCGCGAAGCTGGAGGAGAAGCTGGCCGTGCTGCGGGGGGTCAAGCCGGAGGATTTCGGCAAGAGCGAGTGGATCCGCTTTACCCTGGACTACAAACCGGAAGAGCTCACCCCCGGCCTCAGCCGCTCCTCCGACGCCGGGGAGATCTTCCGGCACCTGGTGGACTTTCAGGGCAAACTGGCCGGGGTGTACGCGCGCATCGCCGAGACCATCGTCTCGCGCGGGCAGAAAGAGCTGTTCGAGTCGCTGGCCCGCTTCAAGGAAGAGCAGGGGGCCGAGGTTCGCCGCCTGCAGGACAACTACCGGCCGGATTAGCGCTTGGCCTCGAAAATCGAATCGTCGGAGTACACGGAGCTCAACCGGGTCATCGGCTGGTTCATCGTCCTGCGCTGGCTGGCCTTCGCCGGGGTGGCCGCCACGCTGGCGGCGGTGCGCCTGCTGCGGCTGTACGACCTGCCCTACGCGCTGCTGTTCGCCATCACCGGCCTGCTGGGCCTGCTGAACCTGTCCTTCGCCGCCTGGCTTCACCTGGGCGGGAGAGGCGTGCCGAGCCGGCGGCAGACGGCGGGGTTCTTCCACGCCCAAATCGTCTGCGACTTCGCCCTGCTGTTCCTGCTGGTCTACTTCACCGGATTCCTGGAGAACCCCTTCTGCTACTTTTTCGTGTTCCACATCCTGCTGACCGCCTTCATTTTCAGCTCGCGAGTTGTGTACGCCTACGTGGGCGCTCTGGTCGCCCTGATCGCGGGGGCCTTCCTGGCTGAATACCTGCGTCTGATCCCGCACTTCCAGCTGTGGTCCTCCTCCACGGGCTCGTATCTGAGCCAGAACCTGCCGCGCGCCGCAGGGCTGATCTCCCTGCTGCTGATCTCCGCCTACCTGATCACCAGCATCAAGCGACGACTGGAAGAGAAGGGCCAGCGCATCGAAGTGGAGCTGGATCGCTACCGGAATCTGGACAAGATCAAGAGCAACTTCATCCTGCAGGTGACCCACGAGCTGCGGGGCCCTATCGCGGCGGTCAGCGGGTACCACGAGATGCTGCTGCGCGGGATCGGCGGCCAGTGCTCCCCGAAGACCCTGGACATCGTGCGCAAGGCCGACCACCGCACCGACAACCTGTTGACGATCATCGACGAGATGATCGACTACGCTTACATGAAGTCCCAGGAGGAGGTGCGCCCGGTCAGGAGCCCTCTGCTCCTGAGAGGCGTAATCGAGGAAAACCTCGAGCTTCTGGAAACCCAGGCCCAGGCCAAGCAAATCACCCTGGTCGCCAACTGCCCGAAGGACCTCTGGGTGCCCGCCACCCGCGATTTAGTGAAGATTATTCTGGGCAACCTGGTGCACAATGCCATCAAGTATTCCCCGCCCCGCGGCACGGTCAGCGTGACTGCGCAGGCCGAAGGGCCGGAAGTGCATATCCTGGTCCGCGACGAGGGCTATGGAATCGAGCCGGAGGAGCTGGGAAAGATTTTCGAGGAGTTTTATCGCACCCGCGCGGCGCGGCAGCTGGAGCGCGACGGCACCGGGTTGGGCCTGCCGATCGTCAAACGGGCGGTGGAATCGTTGGCTGGCAGGATCACCGTTTATTCAGAACTGGGCAAGGGAAGCACCTTCCATATTTTCCTACCTGCTTTGGAGGCAAAGGATGAGCAAGATCCTGATCATCGATGACGACCTGGATATTCTGGAGACCATGGGCAGTCTGCTGGAAGCCGAGGGCTTCCAGATCCACTCCGCGGAAACCGTGGAGAAGGGCCTGGAGCTGATCGAGACCCTCTCCCCGAACCTGGTCCTGCTGGACGTGATGTTTCCGGAAAAGAAGACCCGGGGTTTCGAGGCAGCGGCCGAAATCAAGGCCAAGTACCCGAAGCTGCCTCTGTTCGTGCTGACGGCCATCAACCGCGAGTACGCCTTCGACTTCAACAAGGAGGACGTGCCCGCCGAGGAGTTCCTCAACAAGCCGGTGAAGATCGACCGGCTGGTGAAGCTGATCCGGAATTACCTCTAGGCCAGGCTCAAGGCGCCGCCAGGACCAGGCTGCAGGCGGCCTCCAGCTCGTCCCGGCACGGTCCGGGGGCCAGGCCGGCCAGCAGTTCGCGGGCGCGGGCCAAGTTGGCCTGGGCGGTGGCCCTCAGGTCGGCGCCTTCCTCCACCAGGGCGTCGCGGTCGACCGCGTCGTCCAGCAGCTGGAAGGCCAGCCCGAAGCTCAGGCCAAACTCGGCCAGGGCGGCGGTGAGCTCGCCGGGGGCGCCGCAGGCGATGGCCGCTGCCCGGCAGCAGGCGGACATGAGCTCGGCGGTCTTGTTGCGGAGGATGATCAGGTACTCCTCGAAACCCACTCTGGACCCGGCCTCCAGCACCTGCTGCTCGCGGATCTCCCCCAGGCACATGGCCTGGGTGGTCCGGAAGAACAGGGTGAAGATCTCCTGGTGTTCCTGCCAGCGGGGCAGCTCCAGCGAACTGAGCAGGGCGAAGCAGCGGGCGTACAGCAGGTCGCCCACCAGCACCGCGGTGTGGTCTCCGTAGCGCCGGTTCAGGGTGGCCTGCCCGCGGCGCAGCGGCTCCCCGTCGATGATGTCATCGTGCACCAGGGAGGCGGAGTGCAGCAGCTCCACGGCGGTGGCCAGGCGCACCAGGGTGGGCCCGGGCCGGCTTCGCCGGACTGCGCGCCGCTCAAGGCGGGCTGCGCCGACGACTTCGGCGGGGCGGGCCAGCCCCGCGGAAAGCAGCACCAGTGCGGGGCGCAGCAGCTTGCCCTTGCCGGCGAAGACGTGGCCGATCACCCGCTGCAGCCCCTCCGCGGAGGCTCCGTCGCGGCCCCAATCCGCGACGATGGCCCGGGCCTGGCCGGCCAGCTCCGCCTCCACGGACTGCAGGTCCGGGGCAATGGATGGAAAAGCCTGCTTGGCGTCCACCCTCAGGCCTCGACCGGCAGAGTGACGATGAAGCGGGTACCCCGACCCACCTCGCTTTCCACCCGCACGGTGCCGCTGTGCATCTGCACGGACTGCTTGACGATCGACAGGCCCAGGCCCGTGCCGTTCTCGCTGAAGGATTTGGCGTTAGGCGCCCGGAAGAAGTCCTCGAACAGGTGGTCCAGGTGCTCGGGGGCGATGCCGATGCCGGAATCCTCCACGCGCACCTCCACCTCCCCCGCGGCGGGGCTCAAGGCTACCCGCACCGAGCCGCCGGACGCGGTGTAGCGCACCGCGTTGGAAATCAGGTTGTTGAAAAGCTGGGCCAGGGCGGTGCGGTTGCCGTGGATCACCGGGTCGCCGGCCTGGTTTTCCAGGCGGAACTCCAGGCCCTTGACGCGCATCGGGTCGGCGTACAGCTCCGCCTCCCCGGCGATGAGCTGGGCCAGGTGGACCGGCTCGCGCTGCACCTCGGCCTCGGCCCGCATACGCGAGAGGTCCAGCAGGTCGCGCACGAAGCGCAGCAGCAGGTGGGTGCGCTCGCTGGCCCTGGCCAGCAGGTCGTGGGTCTTGGTTCCGACCGCCTCGGTGAAGCCCTGCAGCACGGCCATCAGCAGGCCTTCCACGGCCGACAGGCCGGCCTGGATGTCGTGGGACACGGTCATGACGTAGCGGGACTTGAGGCGGTCCTGTTCCTCCAGCTGGCGCTCCCGTTCGCGCAGGCGGTTCACGATGGCCGTCGTGAAATACACCGCGATGAACAGGGTCGAGGCGAAGGCCCCCAGGCGCCCCACCAGCACGGCGGGGGCCAGGCTCCCGGCGCTGAAGCCGGGAACCGGGTGGCTGGGGATCAAGCCCAGGGCCTCGGCCGCGGCCATGGCGGCCAGCAGCAGCACGGCAAATCCGGCATGCAGGTAGGCGGCGCGATTGGCCAGCAGGATGCCCGACAGGATCATGTGGAATATGTAATAAAAAATGAAGGGATTCTCCAGACCCCCGGAGAAATAAACCAGGTAGGTGAGCAGGCTCAAGTCCAGGTAGATCTGCACGTTGGCCAGGCGCTGGGCCTGGCGCCGCCAGCCCGGCTCCTCGATGTGGGCCGACAGGCGCCGGAAGAGCAGCCAGAAAATCGCGTTGTAGGCCAGCACCAGGAGACTGCCCAGGTACAGCGGGAGGGTGGCCACCTCCAGGCCGAACAGGTAGCGGGCCACCGTGACGGTGAGCGCCAAACCGGCGGCGGCCAGCCAGCGCAGCGAGATGAACCAGCGGATCCTCCCCGCCAGGTCCTCCTGGACTATCGCCGCCGGAGCCCGCCTGTTGCTCAGCCGGCTTCCTCCACTTTGACGGTCTTGGTGGGGCAGACGTAGACGCAGGAGCTGCAGCCGATGCAGGTCTCCGCCACCTTGCCGAAGGGACTGATGGCCTTGCGCTGGATGCCGCGCTTGGACAGGCTCAGGGCGTGCCGCTCGGGCACCTGGGCGCAGACCCGCACGCACAGGGCGCACAGGATGCAGCGGGTCGGCTCCCGCCTGGGAGAGCGCACCAGCAGGTACTCGGCCACCGGATCCAAGGCTCCGGCCGGGTCCACGCCCAGCGACTTGGCGATCACCTGAAGCTCGGGGGAGTCCGGGGCGCGTGACAGCAGAAGCTCGATGATGAACTTGCGCGCCTCCTGTACCCGCTCCGAGGCGGTGATCACGCTCATCCCGTCCTCCGCCGGGGTGGCGCAGGCCGGCAGCAGGCGGCCCCGGCCGGCGGCGGAGACCTCCACCAGGCAAATACGGCAGCCGCCGTACGGGGTGAGATGCTCGTTGAAGCAGAGGGTGGGAATGGGGATCCCCAGCTTGCGGGCCCCTTCCAGTATGGTCATGGGCGGCTGGAACTCCAGGCGCCGGTCGTCGATGCTGATCGTGGCCATTATTGTATCCTCACCGCGTCGAAGCGGCAAACACTTTTGCACATGCCGCACTTGATGCAGCGGTCCTGATCGATCACGTGCAGCTTCTTGCGTTCCCCGGCGATGCAGTTCACGGGGCAGTTCTTGAAGCAGGCCTGGCAGCCCGTGCACTTGTCCTCCAGGATGAAATAGCGGATCAGGCTCTTGCACACCCCGCCGGGGCAGCGCTTTTCGCGGATGTGCGCCTCGTACTCGTGTCGGAAGTGGCGGATGGTGGTCAGCACTGGGTTCGGGGCCGTGTTGCCCAGGCCGCAGAGCGCCGTGTCCTTGATGCGCAGCGCGAGCTTTTCCAGCAGCTCGATGTCCCCCTCCCGGCCCTGGCCCTGGGTGATGCCTTCCAGGATCTTGAGCATGTGCCAGGTGCCCTCCCGGCAGGGGGGGCATTTCCCGCAGGACTCCTCCTGGGTGAAGCCGACGAAGTAGCGGGCCACCTCCACCATGCAGGTTTCCTCGTCCATGACGATCATGCCGCCGGAACCCATGATGGAGCCGGCCTTGGTCAGGGACTCGTAGTCCACCGGCAGGTCCAGCAGGCTCTCCGGCAGGCAGCCCCCGGAGGGGCCGCCGGTCTGCACGGCCTTGAACTTCTTGCCGTCCGGGATGCCGCCGCCGATGTCGAACACGATCTCCCGCAGGCTGATGCCCATGGGCACTTCCACCAGGCCGGTGTTGCGGATCTTGCCCACCAGGGAGAACACCTTGGTGCCCTTGCAGGACTCGGTGCCCACCGAGGCGAACCAGGCGGCGCCCTTGTTGATGATGTGCGGCACATTGGCCCAGGTTTCCACGTTGTTGATGTTCGTGGGTTTTCCCCGGTATCCGGACTGGGCGGGGTAGGGGGGGCGCACCCGCGGCTCGGGCAGCAGCCCCTCCAGGGAGCCGATCAGGGAGGTTTCCTCGCCGCAGACGAAGGCGCCGGCGCCCTTGCTGACCGTGATGTCGAAATCGAAACCGCTGCCCAGGATGTCTTCGCCCAGCAGGCCGTAGGCACGGGACTGCTCCAGGGCCTGGCCGAGGCGCTCCAGCGCCAGCGGGTACTCCCCGCGGATGTAGATGAAGCCATGAGCCGCCCCGATGGCCCGCGCCCCGATGGTCATGCCTTCCAGCACGCAGTGCGGGTCGGACTCCACGATCGAGCGGTCCATGAAGGCCCCGGGGTCGCCCTCGTCGCCGTTGCAGATGACGTATTTTTCCTCCCCGGGAACCGCGTGGGCCAGCTCCCACTTCCGGCCGGTCGGGAAGCCCGCCCCGCCGCGGCCGCGCAGGCCCGACGCCTTGATTTCGGCGATGATCGCCTCGGGGCTCATCTCCAGCAGGGCCTTGGACAGGCCCCGGTAGCCGCCCAGCGCGATGTACTCGTCGATGTTCTCCGGGTCGATCAGCCCGCGGTTGGCCAGGGCGATGAGGCGCTGCTTGCCGAAGAAGGGGATGTCGCTCATCTTGGGGATGGGCTGGGCGTCCTTGGCCGGGCTGTACATCAGCTCGGGCACGGGGCGCCCCTTGAGGCAGTGCTCCTCCACCAGGCGGGGGACGTCCTCGGCCTTGAGGAACTGGTAGAAAATGTCATCCGGCTTGACCACCACGATCGGGCCGTTGGCGCAGAAGCCATTACAGCCGGTGGTGACTACCTGGATCTCCTCCTGCAGGTTCTGCCGGGCCAGCTCTTTTTCCAGCGCCGCTTTCACCGAGAAGGAGTTATTGGACACGCAGCCGGTGCCGGCGCAAACCAGCAGGCTCATTCGGAATTGAGGCATCAGGAAATCCTTTCGCTGCCCTTGGCCAGGGCGTACTCGGCGACTGCGCGGCCCCCGAGCACGTGCTCCCGGAAGATGCGTCGCACTTTTTCCGGGGTGAGCTCGATGTATTTGACCGGGGCCTGCCCCTGCAGTTCGATGGTGGCCATGGGCTCTTTGTTGCATAGCCCGGCGCAGCCGGAGGTGGTCACCAGCACGTCCTGGGCCGAGGCCTCCGCCTTGGCCTGCAGGAAGGCCTTGAGGATTTCCCGCGCCCCGGAGGCGATCCCGCAGGTGCCCAGGTGCACGTTGACCCGGGCCCGGCCGGCGCCTTCCCGCAGCGAGGAAGTCGCTTTCATCCTCTCGCGTATCTTGTCAAGATCTTCGGGTTTGAGCTTCACTTGGCTCCTCCTCCACGATCCGATAGTCGAAATCGAAGGCTACCTGGGGATGGGCCTCCGCCAGGAGGCTCATGGTTCCTTGCAGGTCCCCGAGGGGCTTGCGGTCCGGGTGGCTCCGGCCGAAGACGGCCCGCAGGGCGGTGCCCCGCCCCGGGGAGCTTTCCACCTCCAGGCGGCCGCCGCTTTCGCGGGCGGCCTGGGCGAATAGGGCCAGCCCCATCCCCACGGGCTTCCCGGGCTTGGTGGTGAAAAAAGGGTCCAGCGCGCGGGCGAGGGTCTTCCTGTCCATGCCCCGCCCGTTGTCCCGGATCTCCATCAGGAGGCTGTCCGCCGCGGGGGTCTCCACTACGCGCACACTGACGCGGGTGGCCCCGGCGGCGAGCGAGTTGTCGATCAGGTCCAGGACGTGCAGCGCCAGGTCCTGCATCACCACGCCCCCTCGGCCAGGGCCTGGCGCAGCTCGGCCACGCTGGGCTCCCCGACCCGGAAAAGGGTCCGGCTGCGCCCGATCTCCTCGGGAAAGTGCGCATCGGAGAAGCTCACCAGCGGGAAACCGAACGCCCGGTACGCGGCGCGGTCCCCACGGAAATGGAAGGAAAGCTCCACCGCGTCCAGGGGCAGCTCCGGGGGGATGAAACCGAGTTGCTGGGCCAGGCTGAAGGCCGGCCGGTCCACGTGCGAGGCGATGGCCAGGCCGCCCAGGTCCAGGATCCCGCGCACGGCCGCTTCAGCGGAAAGGGCGCTGGCCCCGCTCAAGAGCCTCTCCTCGATCCCCACGGGCTGGTCCCGGGCGTCCACCAGGATCTGATCGCCCCAGGCCTCCGGATCGTTCAGGCCTTCCAGGCCGGCCTGGACCATGGATTCCAGAAGCCGCAGGCTCTCCAGCTCGTCGAACAGCGCCAGGATGTGGGCCTCCTCGGCGGTGGTGATCTCCATGCCGCCCAGGACCCTTAGATCCCGCCCCCCGGCGGCTTCCCGCACCGCGGCCACGTTGCCCGCGGAGTTGTGGTCGCAGATGCCGATGGCCGCGAGGCCGGCCTCCAGGGCTCGTGCCACGATCCGCGTGGGGACCATGCCGTTGTCGGCGCATGGGGAAAGGCAGGTGTGCACGTGCAGGTCCACGCTATACACTCCCGGCGCCATGGCTTTTCCGGCCCCGCAGGCCCAGCTGGTACAGCCTGCCGGCCAGCTCGAAGGCGGGCAGGCTGCTGGCCAGCACGGTCACCTTCTTGGCCTCGGCTTTGCGCAGGGTTTCGGCCTCCGGCTCCCGGCCGCCGGTGAGCACGATGCCGGCCAGCTCCTTCATCGCCGCCACGGCCACGATATTGGCGTGGATCTGCACGGTCAGCCAGAGGTCCCCTGCTTCCGCGTTGGCGATGACGTCGCTCATCAGGTCGCTCACGTACCCGCCGCTGGCCTCCGCCTCCAGCCCGCCTGCCCGCAGCTCCAGGCCCAGGGCCTGGGCGACCTCGCTCAGGCGCATATGCGTTCCGGCTCCAGGGGGATGGCGATGCGCAGCGTGGTTCCCTGGCCTGGCTGGGAAGTGATATCCAGGCTGCGGGCGCAGCTGGCGATGTTGGGCAGACCCATCCCCGCGCCGAAGCCCAGCTCCCGCACCCATTCCGGGGCCGTGGAGAAACCCGGCTGCAGGGCCTGCGCGATGTCCGGGATGCCCTGCCCCTGGTCCTGAACCACGATGTGGATGGTCTCGGGGTCCACGGACACGGTGACCGTCCCCTCGCGGGCATAGATGATAACGTTCATTTCCGCCTCGTAGGTGGCGATGGCCGCCCTGCGCACGATCTCCGGGTGCAGGCCCAGGCGCTTGAGGGAGCGCTTCAGGTCGCTGGCCACCTCCCCGCCCTGTTCCACGGTCTTGCCGCGGACCTCGTACTGGAAGTTGACCGTCAGCCGGTCGGCGATCATGTCCTCGAAGAAATGGCTGGCCCGGTAGCGGTGCAGCCCCTCTTCCTCGCTGCTGTTGACCTGCAATTCCTTCAGGAGGCCCTCGATGATGTCGCCCTTGGTGACCAGGCCGACCAAGCGCTTGCCGTCCACCACCGGGAGGCGCCCGTAGCCGAACTGCTCCAGCTTGCTGATGGCGTGCACCAGCGGCTCCCCCGAGGAGAGGGTGCGCACCTCCCGGGACATCCGCTCGCCCACCGGGCAATCCCGCCCGCCCTGGGCCAGCCAGTTGATGAAGTCCTCCACGCTGATCACCCCGACCAGGGACTCGCCCTGCACCACGGGCACGCCGGAAATGCGGTTGTCTTTCAATAGGGAGCGCAGCCCGCTCATGGGGGCTTCCGGGGCGAGGGTGATCAGCTTGCGGGTCATCACCGCCTCGACCTTCAGCTCGTAGACCAGCTCCTGGATCCTGCCCACCTGGCGGGGTGAGTCCTTGGCGCCCACTTCAGGCCCCCTCGGCGTAGGCTTTGAGCCCCGCGGCGAACAGCCGGCCGCAGGAGGTGAACATGGACAGGCGGGTGGCCAGCAGGGGCAGCCCGTTGGCCCGGGCCAGCTCGAGGGTTTCGGCCGGCGGCCGCTTGCCCTGGACGAAGCAGACCGCGGCGATTTCCGCCATCTCGGCGGTCCGCACGCTCTGGGGGTTGGTCAGGGCGGTGAGCAGCAGGTCGGGCGCGCCGCGGATGCACAGCACGTCGCTCATCAAGTCCGAACCGCAGGCGGTCGCGAGCTCCTGCTCCTCGGCGCCCTGGCCGTTCAGCAGCTCGGCCTCCAGAATTTCCAGCACCCGGGAGATGGTCATTCTGCGGCTTCCGTCTCCTGCCCGCCGCCCAGGTGCTTGAGCAGCTTCAGCGCCCCTTTCTGGTCCAGCTTGCTGTGATATTCCCCGTTCACGGTGACCAGGGGCCCCAGGGCGCAGGCCCCCAGGCAGTTGACGGTCTCCAGAGTGTAGCTGCCGTCGGGGCTGGTCTGGCCGGCCTTGATGCTCAACTCGCGTTCGAACACGTCGACCACCTGGGCGGAGCCGCGCACGTGGCAGGCCGTGCCCACGCAGACGCAGACGTGTTTCTTGCCGATGGCCTCGAGGCGGAAGGACTTGTAGAAGGTGGCCAGGCTGTAGAACAGGCTGACCGGCACCTCGATGGCCCCGGAAATCTCGCGCAGCGCCTCCTCCGGGAGGTAGCCGAAATCCTGGGTCACGTCCTGGAGCACGCCCACCAGGGTGCTCTTGCCGCTCTTGTAGCGGTCCACGATGGCTTTCAGTTTTTCTTCCATGGCTTTCAGTAGATGGTGACCTTCCACCGCTTGTTCGGGTCGAATTTCTTGTTCACCGCCATCTGCCGTACGACGGTGAGATAGTCCGGGATGACGATGGCGACGTCGTTTTTTACCTTGAGCTGGCAGGCCAGGCGCATGCCCTCGGCCTTCTCCTGCCGGCTCATGAACAGCTCCTCGGTCGGCAGGATCTGGCCCCCGCCGCCGGACACCCGCACCTTGCAGTAGCCGCAGGTGCCCCGGCCGCCGCAGGAGGAGGAGATGCCTACCCCGTTCTGGGTGAGGTAGCCCAGCAGGGGGCTGCCCCCCTGCACCTCGAACTCCTTCTTCTGGTCACCCTCGCTCACAGAGATCCGGCACTTGCCGTAGGTCACCAGCAGGCGGTCGGCCACGATCAGCAGGATCGTGATCACCAGGAGGATCAGGTTCATGGCCAGGATCGGATTGAGGTTCACTGCACCACCACCATTCCGGAGAAGCCCATAAAGGCCAGGGCGATGATGCCGGCGCTGACCATGACGATGCCCGGGCCCTTCATGCCGCGCGGCACGTCCCCCACCAGGGCCAGCTTCTCGTTGATGGCCGCCATGATGGCGATGGCCAGGGTCCAGCCGGCCGAGGAGCCGAAGGAGTAGACCACCGCGGTGACGAAATCGTAGTCGCGCAGGATCATGAACAGCGACACGGCCAGCACGATGCAGTTCACGGTGATCAGGGGCAGGAAGATGCCGAAGGAGGACTGCAGGGCCGGGAAGAACTTCTCCATGAGCATTTCCAGGAGCTGAACCACCGCGGCGATGGTGATGATGAACACTACGTAGTAGATCAACTCCGCCTTCAGCGGCAGCAGCACCAGGTGGTAGATCGGCCAGTTGATGGCCGCGGTCAAGGTGGTCACGAAGATCACCGCGTAGCCCATGCCGGTGGCGGTGGACAGCCTCTTGGACAGGGCGATGAAGGGGCACATGCCCAGCAGGTAGGTGAGGGCGATGTTGCTGGTGAGCAGGGTGGCGATGAAGATCATCAATAGATTCAGGGCGTTCACATCCCGCCTCCTTGCTTGTCCGGATCCATCTTGGCCAGGGTACGGGTGATCCAGATGAACAGGCTGACCACGAAGAAGGCTCCGGGGGCCATGGCCATGATCACCCACTTGTTGAAGGTGGCCGGCATGACCTGCATCCCCAGGATCGTGCCGAAGCCCAGCAGCTCCCGGATCACGGACACCAGGACCAGGGTGTAGGTGTAGCCCAGGCCGTTGAAGATGGCGTCGATGATGGACAGGCCCACGCCGTTGGAGACGTAGAAGGCCTCGGCCCGTCCCATCAGGATGCAGTTGGTGATGATCAGGCCCACGTACGGGCCGATGGCCCGGCTGATGTCCGGGAACATGGCCTTCAGGACCCGGTCCACCACGATCACGAAGGTGGCGATGATGATCATGTAGGCGATCATGCGCACCCGGCCGGGGATCAGCTTGCGCAGCGCGGCGATCAGCAGCGCCGTGCCGATCAGGGCGAAGGTCACCCCCGCCCCCATGGCGATGGCGTTCTCCACCTTGTTGCTCACGGCCAGGGAGGAGCAGATGCCCAGGACCATGGAAAAGATCGGCTGGTCCTTCCACAATCCGTTCAACATGACTTTCGTGGCAGGTTTCATTGCTTTTCTCCCTCGCGGATGGCGGGCACCGTGCCGCGCAGGTTCGCGTTGAGGATGTTCAGGAAGGCCTTGGGGCTGAGCGTGGCGCCGGTGATGGCGTCGATCTCGTTGGCGGCTTTGGCCTTGCCCGGAGGCGTCAGCTTCAGCCCGGAAGTGAAGTCCTTGCCCCGGAAGGTATCCAGGTAGGCTGCTTCAGTGATGCGGCTGCCCAGGCCGGGGGTCTCCTCCTGGTGGAGGATGGTGACCCCCTTCAGGGTGGCGAGGTCGGGATTCAGGGCTACGATGCCGTTGATCGGGCCCCACAGGCCGGAGCCGGCGTAGGCGAAGGCAATGCCGGCCCCTTCGGCCACGTAGTAGGTTTTTTCGCCGGCCTGCCGGGCCTGTACGCTGGCAGCGAAGGTCTGCTGCTCCTCGCCCTCGACGAAGGGAATACCCAGGGCCTGCAGGATGCCGGCCTGGATTTCCCGCTGTTCGTTCCTGCTGATGACCGGGGTGGTGTAGTAGTTCACCGCCACCAGAATCCCCGTGAGGATGGTGCCCAGGACCAGCACGAACACCAGCATCATGATCTTGTCTTTCATACCTTGGCCGTCCTGTACTTCACGTTCAGCACCAGGGTGTCGATCAGGGGGGCGAAGGCGTTCATGAACAGGATGCTGAACATGACCCCCTCGCCGAAGCCGCTGAAGTGGCGGATCAGCAGGGTCACGATGCCGCAGCCCACCCCGAAAATCCACTTGCCGACCTTGGTGGAAGGGGAGCTGACCGGGTCGGTGGCCATAAACATGGCGCCGAACAGCAGGCCTCCGGCCAGAAGCTGGAACTGGGGTGGGGCGATCAGGTCGGGCATGGCCAGGTTGCCGATCCAGGACAGCAGGGCCACGCTGCCCAGGTAGGCCAGCGGCACCCGCCAGTTGGCCACCCGGGTGAGGATCAGAAACAGGCCGCCGGCGATGACCCCCAGCCGGAACAGCTCGCCCATGGAGCCGGTCACCTGACCGAGCAGCAGGTCCACCAGGGGGGTGAGCTCCCGGCCGCTCTTGAACAGGCCCAGCGGCGTGGCGGCGGTGATGGCGTCGGTGAAGGGCTTCTGCCAGCGGGCGGACATGAGCTCGGGGAAGGCGATGGTGATGAAAATGCGGCCCACCAGCGCCGGGTTGAAGATATTGCGGCCCGTGCCCCCGAACACCTCCTTGCCGAAGAACACCCCGAAGGCGATGCCCACGGCCACCATCCACAGCGGGGCGGTGGGAGGCAGGATCAGGGGGAAGATCAGCCCGGTGACCAGGAAACCCTCTTCGATTTCCTTTTTCCGGATCAGGGCGAACAGCACCTCGATGATCCCGCCCACCACGTAGGAGACGGCGATCATGGCCACGGCCTTCCAGCCGTAGAACACGACGGCCGCCACCGCGGCGGGGGCCAGGGCCAGGATGACCGCCGACATGTAGCGCTTGATCTCGATGTGGTCGCGGATGTGCGGCGCTTCGGAGGTCGTCTCCCGGCTGCCGCACACGATCCCGCCGATGGTCTCGATCACGGGCTTGAACGGCCGCAGGAGGCGGGCCCTGGCCAGCGCGTCGAACAGGGAACGCAAGGTTTTCATGCGCCGACCTCCCGGGGCCCCAGCCCTTCCTTGACCAGTTTCTCCTTGCCCTCACGCATCAGCCGGGCCAGGGGGATCTTGGAGGTGCACACGTAGGAGCAGAGGTTGCAGTCGATGCACCGGAAGATCTGGAAGCGGACCAGGGTTTCGTCGATCACGTTCTTCTGCACGTAGCGGTGCAGGATGTTCGGCAGGATGCGCACCGGGCAGACGTCCTCGCAGAAGCCGCAGGAAATGCAGGCCCGGTGCTCGCCGTGCAGGTTGGTGTCGGCCTTCTTGGGCAGGCCCAGCAGCCCGGCGGCGAAGGTGAGCGAGCGGGAGTCGCTGCTCAACCCGGGAGCTGCGAAGGGCAGGAAACCGCCCTCCCGATTCTCCGGCACCGCGATGAGCACGCCGGCCTCCCGCGGGAGGGGGGCCTCCGCGGCGGCGGCGGACCCGCCGATCAGGCTGTTCAGCACCAGCCGGCTTTCCCGGCCGCCCTTGCAGGTAGGGCTGGACCAGCTCGCCCAGCGGCGTGCCGATGCGCGCCCGCAGGTGCGGCCGGCGGGCGAAACCGGTGCCGGCCAGCGCCACGACGCGCTCCAGCATCGGCTTGCCGAGGGCCACCGCGTCCCGCAGGTGGAACAGGGCCTGCAGGTCCAGGACCACGGCCTGGCGCCCGTCGGTCTTACCCAGCAGTGTGGGGAGCAGGACCGCGCGGTGCGCCTGGGGGTATTTGCCGGAAAGCGCGTGCAGCTCCAGGGACAGGCCTTGCTTCTGCGGCGGCCTGCTCGATGCGGGCCGCCAGCGCGCGGCGCCGGCGATGCAGGGCCAGGTGCAGGCGAACGCCCGGGAAGGGCCTTCCCAGGATGGCCAGCCCCTCGAGCAGGGCCTCCAGTCCCCAGGCCTGCAGCAGCACCTCCGGATTGGGGTTGTGCGGCTCGTCCTCGGCCGCCTGCACCACCAGGTGCGCGGCCTGGGCGGGCAGGGCCGCCGCGCCGGAGCGCAGGGCCAGCTCGCGCAGGGCTTCGGGGCTGGCGGTGCGCCAGTCGGGCGAGGGGCCGGCCAGCGGCGTCCAGTCCGCGGAGCCGTCGGCGGCGATGGTGGCCACCTTGGTCTTGCCGCCCAGCCAGGCCGCCGGTTTGAGCTCCTCGATCCGGCCGCTCACGGTAGCCAGCACGGAAGCGCCGCCGGACCCCTCGAGGGCCAGGGCCTGCCCGGCTTTCACCGTCTCACCGTTTTTCACCAGCGCGGTAAGGTCCGCGCCGGCCGCGCTGCGCAGTGCCAGGCGCACCTTGACGGGCAGGGGCGCTTCCACCAGGGTGTCCTCCGGGCGGCCCGCGAAGCGCTTGAAGGAGTACCCGCCGGAAAAGTTTTCGTATCTGAATGGCCATGCCGCGCTCCTGCCGGGGCCGGGCGCGGCCGCGCCTACCAGTTCTTCGCGCTGCTCTTCATGGTCAGCTTGCCGCTGGCCGCGTCGAGCTCGTGGCAGTTCAGGCAGGCGCCCTGGTAGACCTGGACGAAGGGGTTCTTCTCGAAATCTTGCGTAGTGAACCTTGTGCATTATGATGTCGAGGGGGCTCACCTTGCCGGCCGCCTTGTGGCAGATCGCGCAGTTGTCGGGCAGCTTCTTGACCATGGCGTCGATCTTGGGGTGTCCCTTGATCTGGGCCAGGGACACGTTCAGCCGGTAGTCCTTGCCGGCGCCCTGATTCTTGTGGCAATCCACGCAGCCGTTGGGGTGCTCGTCGGCAACGGTGAGCCCGGGCAGGAAGGCCTTGGGCTTGGCCTGGCCCATCAGGACCAGGGTCCCGGCCACGACGGCAACGGCCAGGAGCAGGAAAAGTACCGGCTTGCTGACTCTGTTCATCATTTCCTCCTTGGTTGGCGGACAGTTATTTTGCGGAGCCGAGGCGGTGAGTCGGCCGCCCGACGCACGTTCCACCCAGAATATAACAAGGTCCGACACGTCAAAAAAACATTAGTGAATTAGTTCACAACTGCGCTACAATACACTATACTGTTTTGGAAATCAAGAGAATTATTTCACTATTTCTATATAGCGGAGGTGAGATCCTATGTTCTGGCGAGAAAGCAAAGGGTTGGCGGGAATTCCCCTGGCCTCCAAGCTGGCGCTCACGGTCATGCTGGTGGTGGCGGGCGTGGGGTACCTGCTGGGCTTCCTGAACATCTACCTGACCTACAGTCCGGTGGATCAGAAGCCCGGGTTGTCCCTGGTGGACATTTCCATGAGCTTCTACGGGGCGCGCGGGGGCACCAAGCTGGAGAAGTCCGTCGACGGCTCCATGCGGCAGTACCTGGCCGGCGACGCCGACTACCAGGCGGTCAAGGCCTGGCTGGCCGGCGGGGCCCCCGAGACGGGTTTTGCTCAGGTCAAGCCCATCTTCGACGCTTCCTGCATTTCCTGCCACTCCGCGGAGGCGGCGGTGGCCGACGTGGTCACGGTGGACTACGCCTCCCTGGCCCCGCTGCTCCAGCAGGACACGGGCAAGAGCATCCCCCGCCTGGTCGGACTCAGCCACACCCACGTGCTGGCCACGCTGCCGGTTATCTTCCTGCTGGTCTTCATTTTCTCTTTCGCCCGCTACCCGCAGCGGCTGAAGGGGTTGGTGATGGTCTTTGCCAGCCTGGCCATCCTGCTGGACGTGGGCTCCTGGTGGCTGGCCAAGCTGTCCCCCGCGCTGGCGATCCTGGTGCTCCTGGGCGGGCTCTCCCTGGCCCTCTCGTTCCTCGCCCTGATCGCGCTGTCCTTCGTGGATATGTGGTTCGGGAGGCGGGAGAGCTGAACCTCCGGAGGCGGTCCCCCGCTTGGAGGGCTGAGCTCGCCGGGAGGGTGGATAGGCCGGGGGACCTGCCGGCCGGGCTGGAGCTGCGCCCGGAGGAGCTTGACTTCTTTCGCCGGCGCCGGCGGCACTCGCCCCCGTTCGCCGTCACCCGCCACCTGCTGGCCTTGATAGACCCCGCGGATCCCGGCGACCCCATCCGGCGGCAGTTCCTCCCCACGGCGGCGGAGCTGTCGCGCGGGGCCGGCGAGCTGGAGGACCCGCTGGGCGAGGACGGTGTGCAGCCGGTCCCGGGCCTGCTGCACCGCTACCCGGACCGGGCCCTGCTGCTGGTGACCGATCGCTGCGCGGCCTATTGCCGGCACTGCTTCCGGAGGCGCGCCTCGCCCGGCCGCCTGCGCCCCTTCCTGAGCCCCGCCGAGCTGGAGCGGGCCGCGGCGTACGTGGACGGCCATCCGGAAATCCGGGAGCTCATCCTTTCCGGGGGGGACCCGCTGCTGCTGTCCGATGCCCGCCTCCGGGCGTTGTTCGTGCGCTTCCGCCGGGGGCGCCCGGAGCTGGCGTTGCGCGTGCATACGCGCCTGCCAGTGGTCCTGCCCCAGCGGATCACCCCGGCGCTGGCCCAGCTCCTGGCTGGGTTTCGCCCGCTGCGCCTGGCCGTCCAGGTGAACCACGCTCGGGAACTGGACCCCGCCTGCAGGGAAGCCCTGCGCCTGCTGGCGGAGGCGGGCCTGCCCCTGTTGGGCCAGAGCGTGCTGCTGTCCGGGGTGAACGACCGGGCCGAGACCCTCGCCGAGTTGTTCGCCGCCCTGAGCGGCGCGGGAGTGAGGCCTTATTACCTGTTCCAGCCCGACCTGGCGCGAGGCACGGCGCACTTTCGTCCCAGCCCGGACCGCGGCCTCCAGGTGTACCGCGCGGCCGCCGCCCTGTGCCCCGAGGCGCCGCGCTTCATGCTGGACTTGCCCGGGGGGGAGGCAAGGTGCAGGTCGAGCCGGACCTGCTGCGCGAGCGGGAGGGCGGCTTTCACCTGCTGCGCCGGGATGGGGCGGTGGTGGCTCGCTACCCCGCCGGCGAAGCTGAGCTGGAGCGACGCTGGACGACCGGCAGCCGGCCGGATATGCTGGCTCCATGAGCACAACCCGCAAGACCCCCAAGGATTTCGCCAGCGTGGTTCGCAAGACCGGGAAGCAGCTCGGCAAGACCCTGCGCTCCACGGCCCAGGCCACCGCCAAGGCCGCGGGCAAGACCGCCGAGGTCGTGGCCGTGCGCGCCAAGATCTCCAGCAAGCAGGTGCGGCTGAAAGCCGAGTTCCTGAAGATGGGCGAGAGCTTCTATCGCGCCCGCAAGTCGGGAATGAGCGCGGAACAGTGCGTGGCTTCCATGCAGCCTCAGGTCGGGAAGGTGGACACCCTGCACCAGGAGATCGCCACGCTCCAGCTGCGGGAAAAAACGATTCGCAGTTCGCGGTAGGCTGCAGCGGGCAGCCGCCGGGCGGACCGGATGGCGGCGCAGCGCGGGGCTGGCTGCTCGACGCAAGGCGCGGCTTAAAGCAGGGCTGCCGCCGCGCAGCGCGCGGCCTTTAGTCCTTGGGCGATCGCGCTCACGACCAGTGAGGCGCCGGTGACGGCGTCGCCGCAGGCATATACCCCGGGACGCGAGGTGCGGCAGGCCGCGTCCACCGCCAGGGCGCCGCGCGAATCCAGCTCCAGGCCCAGGTCCTCCTGAAGCCTGCCGTGCTGGGGGTGCAGGAAGCCCATGGCCAGGAGCACCAGCTCGACCTCCAGGCTGAACTCGCTGTCCGGAATCTCCACGGGTTCGGGGCGGCCGCGCTTGCCCGGCCGCCATTCCACGCGCGCCAGGTGCGCCTGCCGCACCCAGGGATCATAGCCGGCGCTGAACTGGGTCAGTGAGACCGCCCAGTCCCGGGAGCAGCCCTCCTGGTGGGAGGTGGAAGAGCGCAGGAGCACGGGCCAGCGCGGCCAGTCCGGGTTGCACTCTTCGGACCATTCCCGAGGCCGGGGCAGGATTTCCACCTGGTGCACGCTGCGGGCCCCCTGGCGAACGGCGGTCCCCACACAGTCCGCCCCGGTGTCCCCGCCGCCGACCACCAGCACCCGCTTGCCGCGCGCCGAGATAATCCGGTCCGCCTCCAGCTCTCCTGCGCAGAGCTGATTGGCCTGGGTCAGGTACTCCACGGCGAAGTGGATGCCTCCGTTGCCCCGGCCGGGTACCGCCAGGTCCCGCGCCTCGCCGCAGCCGATGGCCAGCACCAGGGCGTCGAACTTCTTCAGCAGATAGCGGGCCGAAAGATCCTCCCCGATGGTCACCCCGGTTTCGAACTCCACTCCTTCGCTCGCCAGCTGGGCCAGGCGGCGCTCCAGCACGCCCTTGCCCAGCTTGAAATCCGGGATGCCGTAGCGCAGGAGCCCGCCGATCCGGCCGGCCTTTTCGAACAGGGATACGGTATGCCCTTGGCGCCGCAGCTCCTGGGCGGCGGCCAGCCCGGCAGGGCCGGAGCCGATCACGGCCACCCTGCGACCCGTTTCGCGCCGGGGCGGCCGCGGCTGGACCCAGCCCTCGGCGAAAGCCCGCTCGATGATGCCCAGCTCCAACTGCTTGACGGCCACGGGGCCGGAGTGGATGGCCAGCGTGCAGGAGCTCTCGCAGGGGGCGGGACAGATCCGGCCCGTGAGCTCCGGGAAGGGGTTGGTCATCTCCAGGCGCAGCCAGGCCTCGCGCCAGCGGCCGCGGTATACCGCGTCGTTCCACTCCGGAATCAGGTTGCCCAGGGGGCAGCCCAGGGCGTGGCAGAAGGGCGCCCCGCAGTCCATGCAGCGGGAGCCCTCCCGGGCCAGCTCCTCGGCGGAGGCGGGCAGGGGAATCTCTGTCCAGTCGCGGATGCGCTCCTCCACTGCCCGGCAGCGGGGGGCCAGTCGCGCCTGCTCCAGGAAGCCGGTGGGGCTACCCATCAGGAAAACACCTCCTCGGTCATCTTCACGGTCTCGGACTCCTTCAGCTCGCTCTGCCGCATCCGCTGGAGGGCGGCGCGGTAGTCCAGCGGGATCACCTTCACGAACAAGGGCAGCATCTCCTCCCAGCCGGCCAGGATCGCGGCGGCGTTGGGGCTGCCCGTCAGGTGGACGTGCTTCTCCAAGACGGCGCGCAGGTATTCCCCGTCCTTCGCCGCCAGCGGCTCTACGTCCACCATCTCCAGGTTGCAGCGAGTGTCGAACAACTGGGTGCGATCCAGCACGTAGGCGATGCCGCCGCTCATGCCGGCGGCGAAGTTGATGCCCGTTTCCCCCAGCACGACCACCCGGCCGCCGGTCATGTACTCGCAGGCGTGGTCGCCCACGCCCTCCACCACTGCCAGCGCCCCGCTGTTGCGCACGGCGAAGCGCTCCCCGGCCAGGCCGTTGATGAAGGCCTCCCCGGAGGTGGCCCCGAACAGGGCCACGTTGCCGACGATGATGTTGCGCTCCGGCTGGAAGCCGGCGGTGCGCGGAGGATAGACCACCAGGCGTCCCCCCGAGAGACCCTTGCCCAGGTAGTCGTTGGCGTCGCCCTCCAGCTCGCAGGTGATGCCGGGGGCCAGGAAGGCGCCGAAGCTCTGCCCGGCGGAGCCCCGCAGACGGACGCGCAGCGTGCCCTCCGGCAGGCCACGGGACCCGTAGCGCCGGGACACCTCGGCGCTCAGGGCGGCGCCCACGGCACGGTCGGAGTTGCGGATGGGGGCGTCGATCTCCATGGCCTCCCGGCGCTCCAGCGCGTCTTTGGCCGAGTCGATCAGGTAGCTGTCCAGGCAGGGGGGGAAGGAGTGCGGTTCCTGCCGGGCGCTGCGTCGGGCCCCGGGAGGGGGAGCCAGCAGCGCCGAGAGATCCAGGCTGCGGGTTTTCTCGTTCCCTGCGCCGGGGTCCGGCTCCAGGCGTTCCACCTGGCCGATCATTTCCTCGAAAGTTCGGAAGCCGTATTCGGCCATCAGTTCCCGCACCTCCCGCGCCAGGAAGCGCATGAAGTTGACCACGTGTTCGGGTTTGCCGGTGAAGCGCTGGCGCAGTCGCGGGTCCTGGGTGGCCACCCCCACCGGGCAGGTGTTGAGATGGCATTTGCGCATCAGCACGCAGCCCAGGCTGACCAGGGCGGTGGTGGCGAAGCCGAACTCCTCGGCGCCCAGCAGCGCGGCGATGAGCAGGTCCCGGCCGGTCTTCAGCTGGCCGTCCACCGCCAGGCGCACCTCGCCCCGCAGGCCCGACGCCGACAGCACCTGCTGGGCCTCGGCCAGGCCCAGCTCCCAGGGCAGGCCCGCGTGGCGGATCGAGGTGAGCGGGGCGGCCCCCGTGCCGCCGTCCCCCCCGCTGATGAGCACCGTGTCGGCCCGTCCCTTGGCCACGCCGACGGCAACCGTGCCCACGCCCACCTCCGAGACCAGCTTGACCGAGACGCGAGCCCGCGGGTTGGCGTGCTTGAGGTCGAAGATCAGCTGAGCCAGGTCCTCGATCGAGTAGATGTCGTGGTGAGGGGGCGGGGAGATGAGCATGATCCCCGGGGTGGAATGGCGCACCCGGGCGATGGCCTGGTCGACCTTGAGGCCGGGGAGCTGGCCCCCTTCCCCGGGCTTGGCCCCCTGGGCCATCTTGATCTGCAGCTCCTCCGCGCTGGCCAGGTAGGCGCTGGTCACCCCGAAGCGGGCCGAGGCCACCTGCTTGATCCTGCTGCTCGTGTCCGGCCCTCCAACCGATTGGAAGCGGGTCTCCTCCTCGCCCCCCTCCCCGGAGTTGCTGCGGCAGCCCAGAAGGTTCATGGCCGTGGCCAGGGTCTCGTGGGCCTCCTTGCTTATGGAGCCGAAGGACATGGCCGAGCCGACGAAGCGTTTCAGGATGGACTCCTCCGGCTCCACCTCCTGGAGGGCCACCGCTGCCCCTGGCCGGATGCGCAGGAGGGCACGCAGGGTGCAGGGATTGGCCCGGTCGCCGTTGACCGAGGCCGTGTACTGGCGAAACTGCTCGTAGTCCCCCTCCCGCACCGCGCGCTGCAGCAGCGCGATGGTCTGGGCGGAGAACAGGTGGCGATCCTGGCCGCGACGCTGATGGTACACCCCGCCGGCGGGCAGCTCGGGATCCGGCTCGCCCGCAGCCTGCGGCCCAGCCGGAAACCCGGACTCGTGCAGCGCCCTCTTTTCCCGCTCCACCTGCTCCAGGCCGATGCCCCTGATGCGCGAGGGGGCGCCGGCGAAGGCCAGCTCCATCAGCTCGGGCCCGAGGCCGAGGGCTTCGAAGCATTGCGAGCCCCGGTAGCTGCGCAGCGTGGAGATGCCCATCTTGGACATGATCTTGGCCAGGCCCTTCTTGACGGCCGTGACGTAGTTTTCCACGGCCGCCTGGGCGGACAGCTCGGCGGGCAAGTGCCCGCGGTCCTGCAGGTCCCGAATGGTCTCGAAGGCCAGGTAGGGGTTGACCCCGCTGGCCCCGAAGCCGATCAGGCAGGCGAAATGATGCACCTCGCGGGCCTCGCCGGTTTCGATCACCAGTGCGCTCAGGTGGCGTTTGCCGGCTCGCACCAGGTGCTGGTGGATGCCCCCGATGGCCAGCAGGCTGGGGATGGCCGCCCGCTCGGGCCCCGCGCCGCGGTCGCTCAGGATGAGCATCGCGGCCCCCTCGTCGATCTGGCGCTCCGTTTCCCGGCAGGCTTCCGACAGGGCCCGCCCCAGTGCTCCTGGTCCCTCGGCCAACGGGAACAGGATCGGCACGGTGCGCACGGGGAAATCCTTCAGCCCGGACTCGCGCAGCTGCTCCAGGTCGTCATTGGTGAGGATGGGGTGGGAGAGTTTGAGCTGGCGGCAATGCTCCGGTGTCTCGGCCAGCAGGTTGCGCTCCCGGCCGACGAAGCTCATCAGGGACATGACCAGGTTTTCGCGGTAGGGATCGATGGGCGGGTTGGTCACCTGGGCGAAAAGCTGGCGGAAGTAGTCGAACAGCAGCCGGGGACGGGACGAAAGAGCGGCGGGCGGGGTGTCGTCGCCCATGGAGCCGATGGGCTCCTGGGCGTTCTCTGCCATCGGGGCGATGATGGTGAGTTGGTCCTCCCGGGTGTAGCCGAAGCAGCGCTGCAGGGCCGGCAGGCGCACGCGGTCCAGGGCCACGGGCCGGGGCGCGCCGAACAGGCCCGTCAACAGAATGCGGTTCTTCTCCAGCCAGTGCCGGTAGGGCTGGCGCCGGGACATGGCGGACTTGATCTCGTTGTCGCGGATCACCCGCCCCTGGGCCGTGTCCACCAGCAGCATGCGCCCGGGGGCCAGGCGGCCTTTTTCCAGCACCTCCGCGGGGTCAACCTCCAGGACCCCGACCTCCGAAGCCAGCAGGACGGTTCCGCCGCGGGTGACCAGGTAGCGGGCCGGGCGCAGGCCGTTGCGGTCCAGCATAGCGCCAACCAGCGCCCCGTCGCTGAAGGCCATGGCCGCGGGGCCGTCCCAGGGCTCCATGATCGCGGCGTGGTACTCGAAGAAGGCCCGCTTGTCCTCGGAAATGTGGTACTTGGTGCCGAAGGCCTCGGGGACCATCATGGCCATGGCGTGGGGCAGGGAGCGGCCGCCCAGGGTCAGGAGCTCCAGCACGTTGTCGAAGATCGCCGAGTCGCTGCCGGAAGGGGCGACGACGGGCAGCAGGCGGGCCAAGTCCTCCCCGAAAAGAGGGGAGGCCAGGCTGGCCTCCCGGGCGCGCATGTTGTTTACGTTGCGCCGCAGGGTGTTGATCTCGCCGTTGTGGGCCGCGAAGCGGAAAGGCTGGGCCAGGAACCAGGATGGGGAGGTGTTGGTGCTGTAGCGCTGGTGCACGATGGCCAGCGCGCTTTCGAAATCCGCTTCGCTCAAGTCCGGGTAGAAGGGCAGGAACTGCGGGGACACGAACATGCCCTTGTACACGATGGTCCGGCTGGAAAGGGAAGGGATGTAGAAGCGCTCCGGGCCCCAGCCCGCGGCCAGGGCCTCTTTTTCCAGGCAGCGGCGCAGCACGTACAGCCGGCGCTCGGTCGGCTCGCCCGGCCCGGTGCCGGGCCGCGGGGTGAGGAAGAGCTGCCAGAAGGAAGGCATCTCCTGCCGGGCCTGCTCGCCCAGGCAATCGGGGTTGACCGGCACCTGCCGCCAAGCCAGAAGGTCCGCTCCCTCCTCGCGGAGCACCCGCTCCACCAGGGCGCGGGCGCGGTCCGACTCCGATTGGCCGGCCGGCAGGAAAAAGAAGCCTACGCAGTACAGGCCTGCCTTCGGCAGGGCGACGCCGGCGACCCGCTGGAAAAAGGCGTGGGGCAGCTGCAGGAGCATGCCGGCGCCGTCTCCGGTTTTCCGGTCCGCGCCCACCGCCCCCCGGTGCTCCAGGTTGATCAGGATGCGCACCCCGTCCTTCACGAGTTGATGCGACTTCTCGCCTCGGAGATTGGCAATGAAGCCGACCCCGCAAGCATCGTGCTCGTGGCTGGGGTGGTAGAGGCCGTAGGCAGGGCGCATGAAACACTCTCGCTTCTATGTAAATATATAAAAGATGTGTATTTTTATACAGCTTTTTTTATTTCGTCAAGTGCCCGGCGGTTGAACCGGCTCGCCGGCCGGCGCGCCGGCGGCCCGCGTGTTGGGCAGGAAACGGGCCGCGTATTCCGGGATTTCGATCATCGGGGGCCGCTCGTTCGCGGGAACGGCGGTGGCCTGCACCGTGTAGCGCCCGCCGGCGGCCGCCAGCGCGATGTGCTCGGCGGCCAGCCGCCGCAGCACGTGCGCCTCGCCGTAGCGCTCCAACCGGCTGAGGAAGGTGTTGAGGATGCCGAAAGCCATACGGCTGAGCGCGGCCACGGGCTGGTTGCGGTGCACGCGGCGGTCCAGGTCCACCTGGGCGATGCTCTGGATGCCGTGCTGGTGGTAGATGTCGATGAGGTGCCCGACCTCCACCCCGTAGCCCACCGAGAAGGGCAGCCGCTCCAGCAGGCGCCGCCGCCCCGCGTACTCGCCGCTCAGAGGCTGGATCAGCCCCGCCAGCTCGGGGTAGAACAGCGAGAACAGCGGCCGCACGAGGATTTCGGTGACCCGTCCCCCGCCGCTGGGCGTGAGCCCCGCGGTGGAGCGCAGGGGCCGCTCGTAGAAGGCCTTGACGTAGCCGATCTCGGAGCGCTCCAGCAGGGGGCCCAGCAGCCCGTAGACGAACTTCGGGCCGATGTTGCTGATGTCCGCATCGATCCAGACGATGATGTCGCCCTGCAGCACAAAGAGGCTCTTCCAGAGGTTCTCCCCCTTGCCCCGGAAGGTGCCGTAGTTCTTCAATATGTCCCGGGAGCCGAAGACCCGGGCTCCGAAGCGGGCGGCGATCGCCCGGGTGTCGTCGGTGGACCCCGAATCGATCACCGCGATCTCATCCACCAGGGGGAAACGCTCCATGAGCTCGGCCTTCAGCACCAGGATTTCCTTGCCGATGGTGTCCGCTTCGTTCAGGGTGGGAAAGGCCAGCGAGACCGAAGCGCCGCTGGAGCGTTTGAGCTCCAGCAGGCGGCGCGGGTCGCCGTAGCGGCTGTGGTGGAAGGTGTTGCGTAGGACGGCGGGCTTCCAGCTCACGCCACGGCCTCCAGCAGGAGCAGCACCTGCTGGAAGCCCGCCTCCAACGGGGAAAGGTCGACGTACTCCTCGCGGAAGCTCCTGGCCCCCGTGGTCAGGCCCAGGGACAGGGCGGGGATGCCGCGGGAGTTGAGCAGGGCCGTCGGGTCGGGGCTGGATACCGCTCGGGTGCGGATGCCGAGGCGTCCGTGCACCCGGCGCAGCGCTTCCACCAGGGGACGCCGCAGCTCCGCGTTCCCCGCGGGCAGCACGCCGGCCGTGTCGATGCGGATGGAGGCGCCGGTTTTCTCGGCTATCTTGCGGGTGGTGGCCAGGACCGCGTCGCGCGAGGTCTCCAGGCGGCCCGTGTCGCGGGCGAAGATTTCCAGCTCCATGCGGCCCTCACAGGCGAACTGGCCGTAGCCGGCGCCCGCCTCCAGGCGGGCTACGTTCAGGAAGGTGTTGTCCGCGGCGTCCCAGCGGATGCCACCCAACTGGTGGGCGATGCTGGAAAGAAGGGAAACGGCGGAGTCGGCTCCGCCCCCGGCCAGCACTTCCCGGTCACGCGTCCGGACGCTGATCGCCAGGCGGCAGGTGCCCAGCGGGTCGCGGGCCACCGCGCCCAGAGAGGTGCCGGTCAGGTAGAAGGCGGCGCTCAGCTCTTCGGCGCGGTGGTCCAGGAATCGCTCCAGCGCGCTGCCCGCCACGCCGGCGCCTTTCAGGCAGGTGAACAGCAGGGTGAGGTCGCGGTGGAAGGCCGTGCCGGAGGCCTGCAGGTACTCGGCCAGCATCAGCAGGGCGGCCACCCCCAGGCTGTTGCCGGCCATGCCCTGGCCGGTGGCCCGTTCGCTGGACAGGCGCACCAGGCTGTCCAGGGGGGAGTAATCCTCGTTCTCCACGGAGGCGAGCAGCAGGATCGCTCTCTGGGTGGCCTCCGCCGCGGGGAAGCGGAGCCAGAGGTTGCCCTCCCCGTCGTCCTGCAGGTCGGAGAAGCCCAGCTCGGAAAGGCGCCGGGTGATGAAAGCCATGCGCTGCTGCTCACCGGGGGTGGGCGATGGGGTCTCGTTGAATTGGATGGCGTCCGAGATGAGCCGGTCGATGTACGGTTCGATCCGGTGCCCGGAGCTGCGCCGGGCGCGGGAGCTCTTGCGCCGGGCCAGGAAACGCCGCACCGAAGAGGCGATTCCGGCGAAACGAGCGGCCAGTCTTCCCCGCATGGCGCCTCCGGGTCCTGGCAGAGAGACGACGGGCCGCCGAGGCGGCCCGTCGCTTTCAGCTCAGAGTCATTCCCCGAACGTGGGATACTCCCCGTCCGGGTCGTAGGTGCCTTCGCGGATTTCCCCGCGCAGGCTGGGGATCGTGAACACCTGTCCGGGGTGGATCAGGTGCGGGTTGTTCGGATCGCGGATCACGTTCTTGTTGGCCTCGTACAGGACGCGCCACTCGTAGCGGTCGTTGTACACCCAGGAGTAGCCGGCGATCTTGTTGAAGCAGTCCCGGTCATCCAGGATCAGGCGCACCACGTAGTACTTCGGGAACACGGGCTGCTCGGCCACGGTCACCGGCTCCTCCGCGGGGGCCGGCACCACGTTGGCCAGCCAGGCGACCACGTTCTTGGAGAACTCGATGCTCTCCGCCCACTGGCCCGCCTTGAAGGCGACCTGGGCCTGGGCGTAGTTGTCCACCGCCTGCTTGTGCTCTTCTACGTAGCGGGTCTTGGCCCCCAGGGCCTCCGCCTCGCTGAGCTTCTGCTTGGCCAGGGACAGCCAGTTGGACGCCCGGTAGCGGGTCGCCAGGGTGGAGGAGTAGTCCTCGGCCTTGGCCGAGTACTGCTTGGCCTCCTCGGCGTAGCGGTAGGCCTGCTCGTAGTCCCCCGCCGCATAGGCCTGGTCCGCCTTTTTCTGCAGCTCCACGGCTTTCTTGTAGTCCGGGTTGTCCTGCAGGGCTTGGCCGAAAGCCTGGGTGAACACGAGCGTCGCGAGGACGAGCACCGCCCAAAGGATCTTCCTGCTCATAATCCGCCCTCCTCCCTAACCTTCTCGGCCTCCTCGGCCTGCTGCTCCGCCGTGGCGAGCTCCTCCTTGACTTCCTCGATGGAGCTCTCCGCCCGGGCCTTCAGCTGCCGGGTCGTCTGGGCCGCGGCGGCGAACTTGGCCCTGGACTGCTCGTACAGGTCAAGCGCCTTGGGGTAGTCCTTGGCCTTCTCGGCGGCGGCCGCCTGGTCGAAGAGGTTCTGCGCGGCGTTGTAGTCCGCCTTGACCGCCACGCCGGCTTTCACCCCGTCCGCCTCCGCCTTGGCCGCCTCGGCGGCCTTCTTGCGCTCCGCGGTCAATGCCGGGAAGCCGCCGTCCAGCACCTTCTGGTAGCCGGCGATGGCCTGCTGGAAAGCCGTCTTGGACTTGGCGTTGTCCTTCCCGTAGGCTGCCTCGCCGTCCTTGAAGCTGGCTTCCGCCTTCTTGAAGGCGTCCGCCTCGTAGCTGTCCAGGCCGAACTCGGTCACGGTGGCCCGCAGCTCCTTGGCCGTCTGGTACTCCTTTTCGGGCTTGGGCACCGTCGGCGGGCTCCGGCTCGGGCTCCGGCTGACCGGCTCGGGCTCCGGAGCCGTCTTGCAGGAGACCAGCAGGGCGGCCGCCGCGGCGAGGGCCAGCAGGACCACCAGCCACGGCCTCTTTCTGATTCTACCCATCTTCTCACCTCCGCTTTGTTTGATCGTTCTCGTGCTTCCTTTTTTCTTCTTCCGTGAGCGAAACGAAAACCTGGGTTTCGCTCTGCCGGTAGCGAATCTTGTCTTCGCGCGCCAGCCAGCCCAGGGCCTGGTAGGTCAGGGCGCTCGCCTCGCCCAGGTATTCGGCCAGGCGCAGGATGTTGATCTCCCCGACCTCGGCGAGGGCCTGCCGCACGACGCCAGCGCACTCGGCGATCCGCCCCAGGACCCCATCTTCACCGGCAGCCTTGGACATGCCCATACTGTACGCCGTCCACAGCCCTGGGTCTGTCGGCTCCGTTACGAGAGCCTGTAGAATTATATACTAACATGCGCGTAGCTGGAATTCTACGAAAAAAAAGGTCAGTACGGCAAATAGCCGTGCTGACAGTAGTCAGTACGCAAGCGTGCTGACCGCCGGAAGCGGGCTTCGCCCGCCGGGAGGTCAGTCGAGCAGGCCCTGCTCCAGGGCGTAGTGGATGAGCTCGGCCGTGGTCCTGAGCTTCAGCTTGGTCAGGACCCGCGCCCGGTAGGTGGCGACGGTCGAGGGGCGCAGGGACATCCGGTCGGCGATCTGCTTGATGGCCTGGCCCTCCCCCAGGAGGCGCAGGACCTGCAGCTCCCGCTCGGATAGCTGCCCGTAGGCCGGCACTGCGGCCCGGCCGCTCACCTCCAGGGCCAGCTGCTCGGCCTGGCTGGGGCTGACGTACACCCCGCCGGCGGCCGCCTTGCGCAGCGCCTGCACCAGTTCCTGCGGCACGCTGGCCTTCTCGATGTAGGCACTGGCCCCGGCCCGGATGGCGCGCACGGCGTACTGCTGCTCGGAGTGCATGCTGAGCACGACGACCGCGGGCGCGGCGGCGAAGCCCGCCTTTGGCGGCAAGCCCGCTTTAGGTGGCAAGGCCGCCGCCCGCAGCTCGCCCAGAACCTCCAGGCCGTTGCGGTCCGGCAGGCTGATGTCCAGCACCACCACGTCGCAGGGCGCCTCGGCCAGCCGCTCGAAGAGCTCCGCGGCGCTGCCCGCCTCCCCGACCACGCGGATGTCCGGGTGAACGCCGAGGGTCTGCTTCAGCCCCGCGCGGAAAATGGGATGGTCGTCGCAGATCAGCACCCGCACCATGCTATTCGGCTCCCCCCAGCGGGATCTCCACGTTGAGGATGGTCCCCGCGTTCGGCCGGCCCTGGATGCGCACCCGGCCGCCGAAGTGGGCCGCGCGCTCCCGCATGCCGATCAGCCCGAAGGAGTCGGAGCCCGCGGCCTGGGCCGGGGTGATGCCGCGGCCGTCGTCGCGCACCGTGGCCTTGAGCAGCCCTTCAGCGGCCTCGACCCGGATGGCCACGCAGGAAGCCCCCGCATGACGGGCCACGTTGGTCAGGGCCTCCTGCACGATGCGGAACAAGGCGGTGGCCTCTTCCCGTGGCACGGCCAACTCCTCCGCAGGGGGGGTGAATCGGCAGCTCACCCCGGTCCTCTTGCCGAAGTCCGCCGCCAGCCACTCCAGCGCCGCGGCCAGGCCCAGGTCGTCGAGGAGCTGCGGCCGCAGGTCGGAGGCGATCCGGCGGATGAGGGAGATGGAGTGGTCCACCAGCCCGTCCGCCCGCTCGAGGATGGGCTGCCGCGCGCCTGCCGGCGCGCCGGCTTGCTGCTCGGAGCGCAGCAGGGAGAGGTCCATTTTGATGGAGGTAAGAATCCCTCCCAGCTCGTCGTGGACCTCCCGCGCGATGCGCCGGCGCTCCTCCTCGCGCAGGTCCTGCAGGTGAGAGGTCAGCCGGGCCAGGTCCGCCTTGGACTTGCGCAGCTGGGCCAGTGCGCGCTTGCGCCGAGAGCGGTTGATCAGGATCAGCACCAGCCCGCTGGCTGCGGCGCCCTTCCTGCCCAGAGGCAGGATCTCCAGGTCGAAATTCGACTCCGGGCTGAACCCGGGCAG
Source organism: uncultured Spirochaetota bacterium (assembly GCA_963736785.1). Classification (GTDB taxonomy): domain Bacteria; phylum Spirochaetota; class Spirochaetia; order SZUA-6; family DRHE01; genus MIBK01. The sequence goes on from CAVTQG010000008.1 coordinate 42,188, forward strand.
CGCGATGTCCTGGGTGGCGTAGGGCTCCATGCTGGCCAGCACCTGCCGGACGCGTCCTTCCAGCTCGCGGTCGGGGAACAGGGAAAAATGGCTGCGCCCCGCGCAGTCCTCGGGCTTCAGGCCGGCGGCCCGGGCGTAGGCCTGGTTCACCCGCTGGTAGCGCAGGTCGCGGTCCAGGTAGGCGATGAGGAAGTGCGTGCCGGCGAACACCTCTTCCAGCAGCTCCCGGGTCCGTTCGCGCTCCAGCCGTTCCCCGAGCAGCTCGCCGACGGTGTCGAGCAGCTCGCGTTCCTCCTCCAGAAACGGGCCCTCGGCCTGTTCCGGCCTGGGCTCCAGGTAGCAGACGGTGAGCCGGCCGCCGCGGGCCAGCAGCGTGCCGATGGCCGCGGATTGCTCCCATTGGGTGAACTGGAAATTCGGGCTCTGCACCACGCGGTCCTCGCATTCCACGCGGGCGCAGGCGATGGACGGGTACTGGTAGGCCTGGGGCAGCTGCCCGACCAGGTGCTCCAGCAGCACCTCCAGGGGCAGCTCCCGGTCGTGAATCAGGGCGGTGAGGCGGAACAGGAAGCGCAGCTCCCGCACCTGGGTCCGCAGCCGCGGGAGCTCGGCGTCCTGGACGGATTCCACCTCTTACCTCCCCGAATACGCGAGCCCCTGTGCCGGCTCAGCCGTAGCTGGATCGCAGCGCGCAATAGCGCGCTGCGAATAGCAGTAGCGCTCAGCCGTAGCTGTGCAGCCCGGAGAGCAGGTAGTTCACCCCGAAGAAGGTGAACACCGTGAAGATGAAGCCTACGATGGACAGGATGGCCGAGAGCCGGCCGCGCAGCTTCTTCACCAGGCGGGTGTGCAGGAAGGCCGTGTACACCAGCCAGGTGACCAGGGCCCAGGTTTCCTTGGGGTCCCAGCTCCACCAGGCGCCCCAGGCCGTTTGGGCCCAGACGGCCCCGAAGATCATGGCCCCGACGGTGAAGATGGGGTAGCCGATGCCCACGGCGGTGTAGGACAGCCGGTCCAGCTTCTTGCGGCGCTCCTCGTCGCGCGCGGCCAGGTAAAGCAGCGAGGCGACGAAGGACACGATGAAGAAGGACTCGCCGATGAAGGACAGGGTCACGTGCAGCACCAGCCAGTAGGATTGCAGGGCCGGGATCGGAGCCAGCACCTCCTTGGGGATGGCCGGGGAGGAGGCGATGGCCAGCAGCGCCAGGGCGATCACGGTGCCGCCGAAGGACACCAGCGCCACCAGGCGCTCGCCGGCCAGCAGGCGGTACAGGAACAGCACCAGCGCCGTCACCCCGGCGAAGAACACCAGGGACTCGAAGGTGTTGGTGACCGCCACGAAGCGGATGCGCAGGCTGCGCTCCACGATGCCGGCCAGCAGCAGCGCCCCGGCGGCCGCCAGCAGCCAGTGGGAGAAGGGGTCCAGGCGGCGCTGGCTGCGCAGCAGGTACACCGCCTGCGCGATCGCCGCCAGGGCCAGCAGGGCGAAAGCAATGACGGCCAGCAACTGGGATAAAGTGGTGCCCATCAGCTCTCCTTGTCTTTGCTCTTCTGGATGAAGGTGAGCGCCAGGCCCGCGGCCACCAGGACCAGGGCCGCGAGCACGGGGATGAAGCCGGGGTCCTTCACCGCCTTCAGGCCGGTGAGCTCGCGGGAGGACAGCTCGACGATCGTGTAGTCACCGATCGGCTCCGATGCGGCGCGCCGCAGCTCCTCGGCGAGGGTGTGCCCTTCCCAGCGCTCGAACACCGCCCGGTCGTCCTCGATACCCGTGAAGAACAGGATGCCGCCCTGCCACTGGAAATACTGCCCGCCGCGCATGGCCGAAAGCTGCCCCCCCTGGTCGCGCAGCAGCGCCGTGTCTTCGCGCTTGAAGGAGGACTGGTAGATCTTCAGCCCCCGCAGGCGCAGGGGCCGGTTCACCTCGATGGGGTAGGAGGCCGCCAGCACCCGCTCCCCGCGGGCCGCCTCGACGGTGGAAATCCAGTCCATCGGGCGGCCGTCCTCATAGCGCCGGTCCACGTATTCCAGCAGCTTCAGGCGGTAGCCCAGCGGCAGGTCGATGCTGTCGCCCAGTCCCAGGTAGAAGGTGCCCTCCCGGCGGCCCCAGGTGGACAGCAGCGCGCCGAGAATCAGCACCAGCAGCCCGACGTGGATCAGGTCCGGCCCGAACCGCCGCCGGGCCCTGCGCTTCAGGCGGCCGGCAAGGCGGTCCACGGTGCAGACGGCCAGGTTGACGAAGAACAGGACGCAGGGAATGAGGAACAGCCAGGACTTGAAGAAGCTGGAGTAGCCCAGCGCCGTGATCAGGCGGGCGAGCAGCGGGGGGTAGTTGTGAAAGTAGAAGGCCGGTTCCTGCCCCTGGGGGATGAGGGTGGCCAGGATCGAAAGCACCGTTATGACCAGCAGCAGCACCACCGCCAGCCTGACCGACTTGAAGAACTTATATAGAGCCTGCACCCTGTACCTCACTCCGCGGCGGCCCGGCAGGCCGCGCGCAATCGATTCAGGCCGGCGAAGAACTCCCGCATGAGAACTACCCAAACATAATATCCCTTCTCCGTCAAGACGAGGGTTTCTCCTTCGCGGCGCAGCGCGCCCACCGAGCGGAAGCAGTGCGATCTCGGGGTTCAGTTTTCGCTCCGTTCCCGGCCCGTGCCTGGTTTCCAGCTCTCGCCAGGTCCAGACGCCCGCCGAACAGCTTCATCAGAAAATCGTACCGCAGCCGATCGCGCAGGGAGAAGCGCCTCACGGCGGCCACCGGCCAGGCGCCGCGGCCCAGCAGCTCGATGTACTGCGGCAGGGAGAAGGTGTTGGCGTACAGCCGGCCGCCGAGGTAGCTGAACGAGCCGGAGCCCAGACCGGCGTACTCTTCCCGGTTGACGATGTACTCGTCGGCCAGGCTCCCTCGCCCGGCCCGGTCCGCGCGCGAAAAGCACCAGCCGGTGGTCGGGCGGTATCCGGAATCCAGCGTCTCGCGGACGATGGCGTAGAAGCGTTTTTCCCGGGCATAAGAGCCGCGCAGCGGGCGCGGGCTCATCAGCGGATAGCAGGTGATCTGGTCCACTGCCAGATCTTTGGCAATCTGCAGATCGCGCCTGAGCATGCTCTCGGTCTGTCCGGCGAAGTTGAAGATCAGGTCCACGTTGAGCGTGGAGAGCCGGCCGCGCGCAGCGGCCAGGTTCCGGCGGATTTCCGGCCGGAGCCGTAGCGCTCGAAGCGCTGCGTGGCCTGCAACAGGCCGTCGTCGAAGGTCTGAACGCCGATCGAAAGACGGTCCACGCCGCAGGCGGCGAGCAGGCCCAGGATGGCAGGGGTCAGGTGGTTCGGATTGGTTTCCACCGAGAGGCTGCGAATCGGCCACATCTCGCGGGCCAGACGCAGCACCGCCGCCAACTCGTCGGGCAGCACCGTCGGAGTGCCGCCGCCCACGTACGCCTGGTCGAAGCGGTAGCCGCAGATCGTTGTACAGACGCATCTCCGCGCGCAGGGCGGCGAAGTACTGCCGGGCTTGCCCGGTATCGAGGCGGACCCGGTTGAAGGAGCAGAATGGGCAAAGCTCCTCGCAATAGGGGATGTGCAGGTACAGGAGGTGCGGTCCCGCCTGCGGGCGGCGGGAGCTGTGCGCCCTCCAGACCTCGCGCAGGGATGGGGAAGCTGAGCCTGCGCCCGGTTTGCCAGCGCATGAGGGAAGAGAGGAATGCCTCTGCGATCATTTTTCCGCTGGTGCCTAATTTAGTCTATCCACGGGCAAGGCGCAATCCTGACGGGGGGGTATCGCGCGTGCCGGCGGGCAGGATGGCTATCGACCCCGAAGCAGCTTGTCGACGCTGGCCAGCAGGGCCGCGGGGGTGACCGGCTTTTCCAGGAAATCCTGGACCGGCATCCAGTCCCCGTCGATATCGTGCGCGGAAAAATCCATGGGGAACTCCTGATTGATCGAGGTCAACAGGATCACCGGCAGCTCCTGCAAGGCCGCCGTGCGGCGAATCTGACGGGCCAGATCGAACCCGCCGGCTGGGTTCTCGGGAAATATCACGTCCAGGATCAGCAGGTCCGGCTTGCTGCGGGCCAGCTCTTCCAGAGCTCCGTCGACGTCGCCGCGCAGGCTCACCTCGTGGCCGGCGCCGGTCAGAATCTGCGACACATCCTGCGCCAGGTCCAGGTCATCGTCGATTATCGTAATTCTTGCCATGGTTCAGCTCCTCCCGCTGGAATGATCACCTCGAAGGTCGTTCCCCGCCCAACCTCGCTTTCGACTCGTATCGTCAGGCCGCTGCTGCGGGCGATCTCGCGCACGATGGAAAGCCCCAGCCCGGTTGAATTGGCATTGTGTTGGGCCGCGGTTTTGGTGCGGTAATACTCTTCGAAGATATGGGGCAGGGACTCCTCCTTGATCCCGATCCCTCGATCGGAAACGGAGACCCTGACCTGGCCGCCGGCTTGCGCCGCCTTCACCGCGACCGTGCCGCCTTCGTAGGAATAGGATACGGCGTTGGCGATGATGTTCGAAAACAGGATGGACAGCCTGTCCCTGTTGCCCACGATCTTCAGGGATGGCACTTCCACGAGTAGGGAGACACGCCGGCTTTCCGCCTTCTCGGCCAGCTCTTCCAGCACGGAGGCGACGAGCTTCCCGAGGTCCAGCGGCGCGGTCGGATATTGGCCGCTTCCGTGGGCCTTGAGATCGCCAAGCATCAGGATGTCGCGAATCCGTTCGCGCAGCGTCTGGGCCCGGCGGTCGATTTTTTCGATTATGCCCTGCACCTGCGGCGGAATTTTGTCCCAATGCAGGGTTTTCAGGACCTGGATGTTGCTCTCGATCCCCGCGAAGGGGGCCTTGAGGTCGTGGGTCGTCAGCATGACCTGGCTGGTTTTCTCCTGGTCCGCCTTGAGCAGCTGTTCGTTGGCCTGGCTGAGAATCAGATCCTGCCTGCGGACGGCTTCCGAAAGGGAAGAGACGAAATACCATACGATGAACCAGACGAAAACCGCCGAACAGGCGAAAAGGGCTTTAAGGGCAACGCTGCCCTCGTCGGCGAAAAAAGGGGCTGCCAGGATGCCGCGACTCCGTCCAGAGGCCCGCCAACTCCAGGGCGACGGTCCCCAGATACAAAACGGCGGAGATGATCGAAACCAGCAGGCTCGAGCTCTGGGGAAAGAAGATGCAGGAAAGGGCGATGTGGAAAAGATAGGTGAAGGCGATGAAGGTGTCCGTGCTGCCGATCAGATGCACCAGGAAGGTGACCGCCGCCAGGTCGATGAGGATCTGCAGCCAGAGCACGGTCCGTATCCGCGACGGCGGGGAGGCCGCCGTAAAGCTCCGGAAGTGGAAATGGAAAAAGAGGTTCGCCGCGGCCAGGCTCCCCGCCAGCCACCACAACCCGCGGTACGGAAGGACAAGCCCGATGCTGCGCAAAGCGCCGGGCAGGAGCTTCCCTGCCGCCCCGGCGGCGAGGAACAGCCCGATCACGATCCAGCGGACCTTGATGAACCAGGCGGCGTTCCGGAACAACACCGGGCTTCCCAACCCCTGGGGAACCGGGAGCCCCGCGGGCTCGGCGCCGGCTGGCAGCAATTCAAAGCTTTTCATGGATCAGAAATAGTCCATGGCGATCATCTTCTTGAGCATTACGATGTCGCGTTCCTCCACGCGTATCAGGCTTTCCAGGATTTCGGAGGCCGAAGGATGCAGCGGCTGCCGGAGTATCTTCCTGTACAGATCGACCAGGGTCGTATCGTAGCTCACGGCCGCCTCCAGGATATCCTTTCCCTTCACTTCGGCGGGAGGGATGGACATGAGCTGGAAATCCTTCTCGGGTTGGAACTCGACGTCATGCTTGAGCTTGATCCTGCCCACCTGCTGGAGTGTTGAGGCGTCGAAGTTCCTCAAGGCCTCCTGGAGGTGACGGCGGTGCCGGCTGAGATAATAGGTGAGCAGCCTCACCCCGTTGTCCGAGGACCCGTCTCGAAGGGCCGCGTAATATTGTCCGAGCCGTTCCTCGAACTCTCCGGCCCGCTTCAACAATTCCGCGATGTCAACGATCATGACTGGGCACCTCCTGCCGGCCGCACTGGATCAGGAAAGCGGAGCTAGAACTTGTCATAGAAGATATCTTCCGTCCGCAGCCCTTTGTTCGTCAGGATTTCGGTCACCGCCTCGATCATGGGAGGGGGGCCGCAGAGAAAGGCCTGCCGCCTGGAGTCGAGCTCCAGATGCTTGTCCGCGGAAAGGTGGATGAAGCCGGTGTCCCCTTCCCACTGCTCCTCCGTCGCCAGCGGGTCGGAAAGGGCGTACACCACCTGGAAGTTCGGATGCTCGCGGGCCAGGTCCTGGAAGCTGTCCAGGTAGAACACGTCCTTCTGGCGTGCGGCAGCCGAAGAAGAGGTAGCAGCGGCGCTCGGGCCACTTCTGGAAAAGGGAATGGATGATGCAGTTGATCGGCGCCATGCCGGCTCCGCCGCCCACGCAGATCACCGCCACGTTCGGGTCCTCGGACAGCTTGAAGTCCCCGTAAGGTCCGGTGAAGTAGAGCTCCTGCCCTTCGGCCAGCGAGTGCAAGTAGGTGGAAGCAACGCCTCCCGGGACCAGGCGTACGACCAGTTGGACCTTGTCGGTCTGAAAGATCGGAGAGGAGATGGAATAGGCCCGAAAGATCGGGCCCTCGGGACTGGGCGCCTGAATCTGCACGTACTGCCCCGGACGGAAGCTTATCTGCGCGGGCTCGATCAGGTCGATGGTCAGCTCCTTGATATCGTGGGTTAGCTGGAGAGTCCGCGAAACCCGGCCCCGATACTCCTTTACGCTCAGGTAGATCTTCGGAGAACTGGATTTCCAGGTTCTGCTTGACCTTGACCTGGCAGGCCAGGCGCGTCCCGGCTCGCAGCTCGGCGCGGGTCATGAAGGGGACTTCCGTGGGCAGGATGGGCCCCCCGCCGCTGGAGACGCTGACCTTGCAGTACCCGCAGGAGCCCTTGCCGCCGCAGGCCGAGGGGATGAAAATCTTTCTTTCGTAAAGGGCCTTCAGCAGGGTCCCGCCCCCCGGCAGCTCGAAGGCCGCCGCCCCGCCGTTCACGTACGATCGTGCACGTGCCGTAGTTGGCCAGGTACCGCGCGGCAACAATCAACAGCACCGAAAGGGCGACGAAAACTCCCGTCATGACCGCCACCGAAAGGATGATCGTGGTCATCTCACCACCTCACTGGATGTTGAGCATGCCGGCGAAGCCCATGAAGGCCATGGCGATGACCCCGGCGACCATCATGATGACGGCGGTGCCGCGCAGCGGGGTGGGCACGTTGGAGTAGCCCATCTTTTCCCGCAGGCCCGCCATCAGGGCGATGGCCATCGCCCAGCCCAGTCCGGCTCCCAGCCCGTAGAAGGTCGACTGCACGAAGTTGTACTTCCGGATCACCATGAACAGCGCCGCCCCGAGGATGGCGCAGTTCACCGTGATGAGAGGCAGAAAGATCCCCAGCGCGTAGTACAGGTCGGGGCTGAAGCGCTCGACGAACATCTCGACGAATTGCACGAAGGCCGCGATGACGGCGATGAAGATCATGAACCCCAGGAACTCCAGCTTCAGGGGGACCAGCAGATAATAGTAGATCAGGTAGTTGAGGATCGTGGTGCAGAACATGACGAAGACCACCGCGCTGCCCAGCCCCAGCGCCGTGTCGATCTTGCTGGAGCAGACGAGGAACGAACACATGCCCAGGAAGCTGGCGAAGAGGATGTTGTTGGTGAAGATCGAGCCGATGAAGATGGCCCAGACCGGGGTGATGTTCATTTCTTGGTCTCCTGGGGCGGTCGGCGGGCTTATCAGATTGAAGACGCAGAGCAGCAGCCCCAGGGCGAAGAAGGCCCCCGGGGCCAGGATCAGCAGCTGGTTCTTCACGTACCAGGTGGGCGAGAGCAGGGTTATTCCCAGGATCGATCCGGAACCCAGCAGCTCCCGGAACACCCCGACGATGGCCAGCATCAGGGCGTAGCCGGCGGCGTTGGCCACGCCGTCCAGCAGGGAGAGCAGGGGCGGGTTCGGGAGGGCAAAGGCCTCGGCCCTGCCCATCACGATGCAGTTGGTGATGATCAGCCCGACGTACGGGCCCAGCTGCTGGGAGATGTCCCAGTAGAAGCCCCGCAGGAACTGGTCGAAGACGATGACGAACGTCGAGATCACGGCCATCTCCGCGATCATGCGGATGCGGTTGGGAATGAGCGTTGCGCAGCAGCGAGAGGAACAGGTTGGAAAGGGCCGTGACGAAGATCAGGCCTCCGCCCATGACCAGCGCCGTTTCCACGCGGTTCGTCACCGCCAGGGTGGAGCAGATCCCCAGGATCTGGCGCGTAATGGGGTTGGCGATGTACAGACCCTCGCTTAAGGTCTTCTTCCACTTTCCCGTCTTGACGCCGGGTGCTGCTAATGCAGTGCTACTGGACATACTGCTTTCGCTCCTCCGCTATCGACTTGGCCAGGTTGTCGAGCATCAGCCCGACGCGCTGGGACGTCATGGTCGCTCCGCTGATCCCGTCCACTTCGGTGGGGCCGGGCTGACCGCCGGGCTTGAGCACCCGAAAGCCCGCCTGCCCTTCCGCGGAGAGGATTTGCTTCTTCTCGAACTGCTTGCGGAACCAGTCTGCCCCGATTTCTCCGCCCAGCCCGGGGGTTTCCTCCTGCTGGTAGAAGCTGATCGTCTTGATGGTGCGCAAGTCTGATTGCAGGGCCAGCACCCCCTTGATCGGCCCCCAGAGCCCCATGCCCTTGAAGGGCACGGCCACGGCGAGCGGCTTCGCGCCGCTGCCGGAGTCCGGGTTATATTCGTAGAGGGTCAGCGAGCCCAGCGTTTTCACCCGCACCTCGCGGTCGAACATGGCCAGCAATTCCCGCGAATCGGATACTCCCTGGACCGGAGCTCCCAGGACCGACAGGAAAGTACGCACCTCCTCCGCTTTCTCGTTGGCCTGGCGGTACGGCGCGGTGAAGATGGGGCTCCCGCCAGAACCAGCGGCACTGACGGCCGAGCACCACGGTGAACACGATGATGCGGGTGTATCTCGACCACGAGAACCGACTGCGCCGCGATCACGCGTTGCATTACGACCGGGGACTCGCGGGTTTGCCGGAGGTTGTTACGCCGGTGGAGGCGGATGGCGCGCGGCACGTCTATCACATCTACGCGATCCGGGTCCGTGACCGCCGGGACTTGATGGCGGCGCTCGATGCGAAGGGCATCGGTTTCAGCGTGCACTATCCGGTCCCGATTCATCTTCAGACAGCCTACAGGCTCCTCGGATACGAGGCCGGGGACTTTCCGGTTTCGGAACGATGCGCCCGGGAGTTCCTTTCTCTGCCGATGTTTCCGGAGATGACTCCAGAGCAAACCGCCTTCGTGACGGACACGATCAGGGATAAAAGCCGGGCTTTGCGTCACGGCGTGACGCCTCTGGAGCAGAGGCTCGCCTGCTGGCGGGCGAAATCAATCTTGAATCGACTTCCCCTCAATCTCATGCAAAAGTCCCAATCCAATACACCCAAGGGAGGATTCGGCGTGCAGGATGTGCTGTTTGTGTTGTTCAAACACAAATGGAAGATCCTCCTGCTCTCCCTGGTGGGATTTGGCGCCGCGGCAGCCGTCTTTTTCATCCAGGACCCGATCTATCAGTCCGAGTCGAAGCTGCTGGTCCGCTATGTGCTGGAACGGGGGTCCGTCGATCCCTACCAGTCCCAGACGAGCCCGGGGAGACAGTGCCGGTGGATAGCGTGATCAACACGGAAATCGAGATCCTGACGAGTGTGGATCTGGCGAAGGAGGTTGCCGGGAAGATCGGCGTCGAAGTCGCTGTTCCCGGAATCCGGCGGAAAGGCCACCCTGTCGGATGCCGCGGGCACGATTCTCGCCGACTTGAAAGTGGGTCCCGGGCAAAGCGCAATGTGCTTCACGTCGTCCTATGGAAACCAGGATCCGGAACTCTCGAAAGAAGGTGCTGCGGAAATTGGTGGATCGTTATTTCGAGAAACATTTGGAGATCCACCGCTCGCGGCCGCGTTCGATGTGGTCGCGAAACAGACCGAGGAGGTGCGGCGAGCGGTTGAAGGAAACCGAGAAGCAACTGAACAAGGCTCAGAACCGATGCCGGCATTCTGTCGTTGGCGGACGCCACCGACGCGCTTGTCCTCGCAACGGGCCAGGACCCACGAAGACCTGATGAAGGCCAAGGCCGAATTCGCCGAACAACAGGCGAGCATCGAATCGTTCGAAAAGGCCATGAACGTCAGGGAGGAACCTGCCGAAGGAGCTGGCCCGGGCGACGCCAAGCCCGCCAAGGAGAAGAACGATCCGCCTCCCACCACAGGTCGATCACCGAATACCGGACGGTGATGGAACTGCTCGCCTTCCTGCAAAAGCGGGATCTCGAACTGCGCATCAAATTCAAGTCCGGAAACCGCTTGCTGACTCTCAACCAGGAGCAAATCGATACCTACGATGCGAAGCGGCGGGCCCTGATTGCGAAATACCCGGATCTCGCCGCGGAGGCGGAGGTGGTGGAACAGGATCCCAGGAATCCCAGATGGAATCTGATCGACCGAAAAGGCCCGGCTCGCCGCCGTCAGCGCGAAGATCGAGATTTTCGAAACCCACCTGAAGGAGATCGGCGAGCAGTTCAGCACAGCAGATCGCCATCGGCGCGGCGATCGAGGAAGCTGGATCGCCGCAAACAGATGGAGGACGCCGAATACCGCTCGCTCGAGGCGAACCTCAAGAACGCCAAGATCGATCAGACGCTCGATCCGTCAAGGATGCCGAACATCACGGTGGTCCAGCAGCCGACCGAGCCGATCAAGACCTACGACGAGAAAATCAAAAAGATGATCCTCGGTCTGGCGGGCGGCGGCCTGGCGCTCGGCCTCGGCCTGGCGTTCCTGATCGAGCTCCTGTTCGACCGCAGGGTCAAGCGGCCGATCGAGATCCAGACCCGCCTGCAGCTGCCGCTTGCTGCTGTCCATTCCCTATCATCCGGAGGAAGGAGCGCGGAGGACTGCTGCTCGCGCCATGATCAAGGCGTGCCGCGCATCGGCACGGGTGAGGATCTGGCGCTCTCGAATCCCGAATCCCGAGGAGGTGGGCTTTGAAACCGCGGCGAAGAAGATGGGCCATTTCATCCTGCCCTATTCCGAAACCATCCGCGACCGCATCATTTTCAATTTCGAGGTCAACAACGTGACCCACAAGCCGAAGCTGGTGGCCGTGACCGGACTTGTCCGAAGGCGCCGGCGCATCGACCATCGCGGCAGGGCTGGCGAAATCGTTTTCGGAAATCCCCGGGCATGAAGGTCCTGCTGGTGGACTTGAGTTCCTACCATCCCGAGGAGAATCCGCTGTTCGGTGAAATCCCGCGGCACTCGCTCAACGGGGCCCTGCATCTGGCCCGCAACACCCAGTTCAGGGAGAATCCGCAGAACCTCTACTATGCGAGCGCCACCGCCCGCCGCGACGAGACTGGACTGACGACGTTCTCGCCGGTGCATTTGTATGAACTCATGCCGCACCTGCAGGCCAGCGAATACGATTACATCATCTTCGACATGCCGCCCATCGATCAGACCAGCCGCACCCTGACCATGGCGGGGCTGATGGACAAGGTGCTGCTGGTGCTGGATGCCGAGAACACCAGCCGCGACGGCCTGATGTGGGGTTATTCCGAGCTGGTCAAGGGCAGGGCGGATGTGTCCTGCATTTTCAACAAGACCCGGTCACATGTTCCCGGCTGGCTGATCGGAGGGAATTGATCCGGCCGATCTCGCGCATTGTCGCGGAAATTGTCCAATCGGGAAATTCATCCGAGTTCCCACGCCATGGCGGGAGGCTCACACGGGATACCGGCCGGCGCCTGTTCCGGGTGAATATTCACCCCGAAGGGATCGTTTTTTCGGCGAAGGCGGGTTACGGCTCCTGTTATCCCGCGGCGTTGTTGCGGGAGTTCGGATTTCTGGATTACATTCGTTCCGAATATGAAGGGATGTGTTGAAATCGCTGGCACGGGATCTGGCATTATGGTATGGAACCAACCGGTTTCAGAGCGATGTCCGTGAACGCGGCAATCTCCCCCCCCCGATCGTTGTCTCCCCCCCAAACTCATGATCAGGCTTCGTCACAAGTTGTTGATCCAGATGTTCCGCCTGTTCGACCAGTTGGTCCTGGTCGCGCACCGGCCGTCGGCATCATCTATTTCCGCCCGGAAATCGTCATCCAGGGCGGCACGCCACATCCTTGAGGCCACCTTCCAGATCGAGGACGCGATCGGCATGCTCATCCTCGCCGTCGGATGGATCGGCATTTTCGATTACTTCATCCGCTACAAGGCGGACCGGCTGGTGGCGCTCAACACCCAGTTGAAGAACCTGGTGAAGGCGACCAGCCTGGCCTCGTTCTGGCTGATGATCATCTGCGCCGTGTTCTCGGTGAAGAGCTTCAACATCTTCAACATCCTGATCTTCTTCGCGGTGGTCACCGGCATCGGCATTGTCAGCCGGCTGTTTCTCCGCGTGCTGCTGCTGAGCGCCAGACGCTCGGGATACAATTACCGCTATCCTGCTGGTGGTCGGTGCCAACGAGCGCGCCTGTCGAGATCGCCGGCAAGATCGATGAGAAACCGGAACTCGGATACAAGATCGTCGGCTTCGTGGCGGAGACTCCGGAGGCGCATGGAGGAATGGGAGCACGCGGAATCACGGCAACTGGAAGGTGCTCGGCCTGCTCGGCAACCTGCGCGACATCCTGACCGAGGAGCGGGTGGACGAGATCATCGTCTGCCTGCCGGTGGAGGCCCGGTTCAGCGACATCACGACGATCGTGCAGCACGCCCGCGATCTGGGGATCGTGGTCCGCCTCATGCCGGACTTCGCGGATGGCACGCTGCTGCAGGAACCTGCATGTCGAGGAATTCGAGGATGAGTATGTCGTCACGCTGTTCCGGGAGCAGATGCTGATGCAGTTGCTGTTGAAGCGCCTGATCGACGCCGCGCTCTCGCTGGCCGTGCTGATCGTTCTGTTTCCCGTTGATGGTCGCTGGTGGCGATTCTCATCAAGCTGACCAGCCCCGGCCCGGTGTTCTTCGTGCAGAACCGCGTGGGCATGAACCAGCGCCAGTTCAAGCTCTACAAGTTCCGCTCGATGGTGGCGGATGCGGAGGAGCGCAAATTCGCCCTCGCGCACCTCAACGAGCGGGACGGCCCGGCGTTCAAGATCGAGAACGATCCGCGCATCACCCGGATCGGCCGCTTCATCCGCAAGACCAGCATCGACGAGCTGCCACAGTTGTTCAACGTGCTGAGCGGCGAGATGAGCCTGGTCGGCCCGCGGCCGCCGCTGCCCGACGAGGTGAAGACGCTACGAGTGGCTCTTCCGCAAGCGCCTCTCCGTCAAACCCGGCATCACCTGCATCTGGCAGATCAGCGGCCGCAACAACGTCTCCTTCGACCGCTGGATGGAGATGGACCACGAATACATCGAGAACTGGTCGCTCTGGCTGGATCTGAAGATCCTGCTGAAAACCATCCCCGCCGTGCTGTTTCAGCCGGGGAGCGTCTTGATTCCTCGCGATGTCACGGCAGAAACATCCCAAAGTGCTGGCGATTTCCTCCGGTGGCGGCCACTGGGTGCAGCTGCTGCAACCTGCCAATTGATCCGTCATAAATCTGAGAGAAATAATAACAACACTAATTAGAAATGTTATGAAACGCTTTATTAAGTATCTCTATCCGATGGCGGATCTTCTGTTGGTCCCATTGGCTTTTCCTTCAGCGTGGATCCTGTGGATAATGCGCAGAACCGGGGTCAACAAACTTCCGGGTTGCAAAAACGTCCTGATGAAGGTGGGGAATTTCCGATTTGCGACCATTACTACGAGCCGCAGTTCAATCATCAGAACCGAAAGCAACCATTATCACAAAATCGAATTCTTCCCGGAATAGACTGGAACATCGAGGAGCAACTCGAGTTCATCGGCAGATTGTCCTATTCGAATGAACTTGCGGATGTCCCGCGCGACAAATCTGAAAATTTGGAGTTTTACATTAACAATAAATTTTTTGGTCCGGGGGATGCGGAATACTGGTACCAGGTGATACGCCTGCTGAAGCCGAAGCGAATATTTGAAGTTGGATGCGGAAATTCCACGCTAATGGCCATAAAGGCCATCAGAAAGAATCAAGAAGAAGACAAGGATTACCGGTGCAAGCATGTTTGTATTGAGCCATATGAAGCGCCGTGGCTCGATGCGGTGGGCGTGCATGTCATAAGAAAGAAGGTCGAAGATGTGGAAACCGAATTATTTTCCGAACTGGAAGGAAACGACATCGTCTTTATTGACTCGTCGCACATAATTCGACCGCAAGGTGACGTTCTTTTTGAGTATCTTGAACTCCTGCCTGCTCTCAATGATGGGGTCGTTGTCCATGTGCATGATATATTCTCTCCAAAAAATTATCCCAAGGATTGGATGGAGGATAAATTGTTGTTCTGGAATGAACAATATGTCCTGGAAGCGTTCTTGTCGAATAACATGGAATGGAAGATTCTGGCTCTAACTTTCTTCGTCACAACTACTTCGAAAAGCTGCGGGCCGCGGCACCATTTCTAGCGCACATGAATGAACCCGGATCATTTTATATCCAAAAGCGATCTGGCTTGAAGCAATGAAATTATCCGCATGCCCCATGTCATTTGTTCATGGGGGTGCATTTATTCCGGTTGTCATGATGAAGAAGCGTCCCAAAGTTCTGGCCATTTCTTCCGGTGGCGGACACTGGGTGGAACTGTTGCGGCTGCGCCCCGCCTTCGAAGGTTGCAAGGTCACTTACGCGTCGGTTCTGGAGGGTTACCGCGCGGATCTCGGTGACGATGCCGATTTCCGGGTGGTTCACAACGGGAACCTCTGGCACAAGATCGACCTGCTCCATTCCGCGCTGGAAATCATCTGGCTGCTGCTGCGGATCCGGCCGGACGTGGTGATCACCACCGGAGCCGCGCCGGGATATTTTGCCACGCGCTTTCGGCAAATGGCTCGGTGCCCGGGTGGTGTGGCTGGATAGCGTGGCCAATGCCGCGGAGCTTTCATTGTCCGGAAAAAAGGCGGGCGCTTTCGCCGATTTGTGGCTGACCCAATGGCCGCACCTCGCAAAGCGGAATGGCCCCCGTTGCATGGGGAAGCGTGCTGTTACGCCGCTCAGTCAGGTTTCGTAATCCAGTGATCCCCCCAAACCATGATCTTCGTCACCGTCGGCAGCGATATTCCCTTCGATCGCCTCATCAAGGCGGTCAACCAATGGGCCCGGAAAAACGGCCGGCGCGATGTTTTCGCGCAGATTGGCAGGGACGCATGGGAGCCGGATTACATTTCCTACGCCGCGATACTTGAGCCGCGCGAGTTCAAGCAACGCCTCGCCGCATGCAACATCGTCGTCGCCCACGCGGGCATGGTACGTCTCTGCGCTCCAGATCTGCAAGCCGATCCTCGTGATGCCCAGAAGAGGCATGCTCGGAGAAACGCGGAACGATCATCAGTTCGACACCGCGCGGCAATTGTTAGCCAAAGGTCAAATCAACGTCGCCTTCGACGAAGTGGAACTCGCCACCAGCTTGGATCGGCTCGGTGAGTTCGCCGCGCAGGAAGCCATCTCTCCCTACGCCGATTTGGAGTTGGTCGGCGCGCTGCACGCATTCATCCATCTCAATCAAAGGCCATGAATCCGAATTTCAGCTATGTGCTCGTCACTCCCGTGCGGAATGAAGAGGCCACCATCGGCAGAACCATCGAGTCGGTGGTGCATCAAACCGTGCTTCCGGCCGAGTGGGTCATCGTGAGCGATGGCTGACAGATGGCACCGATGAAATCATCCGCCGCGCCGCGAAGGAAACTCCTTGGATTCCGCCTGCTGCGGCTCGATCCCCGGCCCGGCCGGAGTTTCGCCGCCGTGGTGCACAACACCGAGGCCGGTATCCGCCATTTGAATTCCACCGGTACGGCTTTCTCGGGCTGCTGGACGCGGATGTGACGTTCCAAGCGGATTATTTCGAACAGCTCTTGCGGCGGTTTGACGCCGATCCGGAACTCGGCCTGGCCGGTGGCGTCGTCATCGACATCGGTCTTCCGAAGGATCGCTTTCCGCGAAACCGGATCGATGTCCCCGGTGCGGTTCAGTTTTTCCGCCGGGAGTGTTTCGAGGGCATCGGCGGCCTGATTCCGATCCCGGAAGGCGGATGGGATGGACGACTTGCGCGATGGCCAGGATGAACGGCTACCGGACGCGACTGTTCACCGAGCTGCTCGTGGATCACCTCAAGCCGCGGAACATTTCCGAAGGTGGCGCGGTCCGGCGCAAGTGGCAGATGGGAATCCGCGACTACGCGGCGGGATATCATCCGTTGTTTGAAACCGTGAAATGCATCGGCCGCTTGAAGGACTCCCGCCCATGGTGGCCGGAGCGGTGGCGTGGTGGATCGGCTATTGCACCGCTGCCATCCAGCGCCGCCCGAGAATCGTCGGTCCATCCGTGGTGGCGCACGTCCGCGGCGAGCAAATGAGCCGGCTGCGGGGAATGTTCTGCCCTTGGAAAAACCTCCAGCCGCCAGCGGAAACGCCATGACACTCTCCATCAGCAATACGTGAGTCGTCGAGAAGAGGAC
>CAVTQG010000009.1:0-66613 GCA_963736785.1 uncultured Spirochaetota bacterium
ATCCTCTGCCACCCGCAGGCGGGCAGCTTCAACCACGCGGTTGCCGATCGGGCCCGCGAAACCCTGGCCGCCGCCGGGCACCAGGTGCTCTCCACGACCTGTACCAGGAGGGCTTCGATCCTGTGCTCACAGGACCGGAGTATCGCCGGGGGGTGAGCTTCGACGAGCAGGTGGTGCGGCACACGAAGGAGCTGGAGACCTGCGGCGGGCTGGTGTTCGTGCACCCGGAGTGGTGGGGACAGCCTCCGGCACTGCTCAAGGGCTGGGTGGACCGGGTCCTGCGCCCCGGCGTGGCCTACGAACCGGCCGGCGAGGAGATGCCCGAGGGGGAACCGGTCCCCCTGCTGGGCGACAAGGCCGCGATGGTCCTGGCCACCCGCGATGCCGGCGCGCGCTCGGGTCTGCTAGAAGCTGGCGCTGCAGGGTTGCTGGAGAGGGTCTGGCTGGAAGGGGTGTTCGCCTTCTGCGGGATCCGCAACGCCGCCTGCCACGTCCTGCACGACCTGCGGCGCCTGGGTCCCGCGGAGCGCCAAGCCTGGCTGGCCCAGGCGGGCCGGGCCCTGCTCGGGATAGTGTTCCCCCGGTTCAGGGTCCGGGGACGGTGGAAGCCTCCAGGCCGGCCAGGTAGGCCAGGGCCGCTGCGCGGCCGGCGCCGACATCTTGCCGTGCGGGCTGCAGCCCGGCGCAAACCCGCGGCATCGCCGGGGTTCCGTGCAGGCGGCAGCGGAAGTCTTCTCCGGTAGCTGCGGCAGCGCACGCCCGCCGGCTTGCCGGCCGGGTGGCCGGGCAGCGGGGAGGAGATCGAGGGGGCAGTGCAGCAGGCTCCGCAGTCGGGCCGGCACTCCATACCCCATTGTACTTTACACGCCCGGCAAATGTGAATACAGTAACCGCGAATTCAGGAACGATAAGGAGGCGGGAGCTTATGGGACGCAAGTACAACTTCTACGCGGGGCCTTCCACGATGCCGGTGGCCGTGCTGGAGCAGCTGAAGGGTGAGATCGTCGACACCCAGGGCAAGGGACTTTCCATGATCGAAGCCAGCCATCGCGGCGGCATGTACGAGGCCATGCACAACGAGACCCTCGAGCTGCTGCGCAACCTCCTGGCCGTGCCCAAGGACCGCAAGATCCTGTTCCTGGGCGGCGGGGCCACTCTCCAGTTCGCCATGGTGCCCATGAACCTGCGGGCCCCGGGGGCGACCTGCGACTACGTGCTGAGCGGAGCATGGGCCAAGAAAGCGGCCGCGGACGCCAAGCTGCTGGGCACGGTCCGCCTGGCCTTCGACGGTTCGGCAGGCAGCTTCACCAGCCTGCCCGACCCCGCCTCCCTGAAGGTTCCGCAGGACTCCGCCTACCTGCACCTTACCTCCAACGAGACCATCGGCGGCATCCAGTGGAAGCAGTTCCCGGATACCGGCGCCGTGCCGCTGGTGGCGGACATGTCCAGCGACATCCTGAGCCGCCGTATTCCGGCGGAGCGCTTCGGCCTGATTTACGCCGGGGCGCAGAAGAATCTGGGCCCGGCCGGGCTCACGGTGGTCATCATCTCCGAGTCCCTGTTGGAGCGCTGCCCCAAGAGCCTGCCGGCGTACTTGAGCTACCGGACGCACGCGGAGGAAAACTCTCTCTACAACACCCCTCCCGTGTTCGCCGTCTGGGTGGCGGGCCTGATATTCAAGTGGGTGAAGGACCAGGGGGGTCTGGCGGCGGTGGAGAAGCTCAACGCGGAGAAGGCCGGATTGATCTACCAGACTATCGACGGCAGCGGCGGCTTCTACCGCTCGCCGGTGGACAAGGCCGTGCGCTCCACCATGAACGTGGTGTGGCGTCTGCCCAGCGAGGAGCTGGAGAAGGCTTTCATCGGCGAGTCGGAAAAGGCCGGCATGCTGGGCCTGAAGGGCCACCGCAGCGTCGGCGGCTGCCGCGCCTCGCTGTACAACGGCCTGCCCCTGGAGGGGGCCAGGGCCCTGGCCGCCCTCATGAAGGATTTCGCGGCGAAGAACGGCTGAGAACTACTCCACGTGCTCCTGAAAGCCAGGCTCTGGCTCGCCGGCCTCCTTGCCCTGGCGCTCGTCGGCTGCCTGTCCGCGGGTGCCGGCCGGCGGCGCGACTATTGGCCGACGCGGGGCTGGAGGGAATCCGAGCCCTCCGCGCAAGGCCTGAACCCGCAGGTTCTCCAGGGTCTGGAGGCATTCATCCCCGGAAGTCTTCCGCGGACCAGCAGCCTGCTGGTCGTGCGCCACGGCCACATCGTCTACGAGCGGTACTTCCAGGGCGACCAGGACACGCCGCGCACCCTATGGTCCGTGACCAAGAGCGTCCTTTCCACCCTGATCGGCATCGCGCTCGCCGAAGGCCGCATCCGCAGCATCGATCAGCCGATGCTGGACTTCTTCCCGGAGTTCGCGGCCAGGCCGCTAAACCCGGAGGTGCGCAGGATCACCCTGCGCCACCTGCTGACCATGTCCGACGGCATATCCCGGGAGAGCCTGGACTTCCTTCTGACGGAGGACAAGCTGTCCGTCCCCCTGCAGTACGGGCCCGGGGCGGACTTCTACTACAACAGCATGAGCCCTCAGGTCCTGTCGATCATCCTCACCCGGACCACGGGGCTGAAGGCGCGCGATTTCGCCATGAAGCGGCTGTTCCAGCCGCTGGGCATTCCCGAGGTCCGCTGGTTTCAGGTGGACGGCTACAGCCTGGGAGCTTTCGGCCTGGAGTTGACCACCCGGGACCTGGCCAAGATCGGGTACCTGTTACTGAACGAGGGCAGGTGGGACGGGCGGCAGATCGTGCCGGCGGCCTGGGTCGCCGAGGCCACCCGCCCGCACATCCGGGTACCCCGCTCGGCGGCGTTCACCGCCCTGACGGGCCCCTATTTCGTGGACCAGTATGGCTATTACTGGTGGGTCTCGCCCGCGCCAGATTCCCCCGGCGTACATGGCTCAAGGATATGGAGGGCAGTTTCTCTATATCGTTCCCGAGCTGGACCTGGTGGCGGTGATCACCGCGAATGATCAGGACAGTAAGGAGAACCTGCATGCGCTGGGCTATCTGGCGCTGATTGACGACTATATCGTTCCCGCGGTGGTTCGCTGAAAGCACGAACCACGAGTTTCAGTTTTGTAACCCCCAGCGATTTAATTTCACTCTTGTAATAGCTCGAAGTCGCTGTTGGGATCCCAACCCCATGTTAGTCGATTAATTCTTTTTATATTAAAGAATTAATTCCTGACTCATTGATTCAGATATTGGCACGTCCCTTGCATATCTTTCTTCTGAGGAGGCATACCATGCCATATCAGTTGAAAAACGGAGCATTTCTGGTCCGCTGCCGGTACCCCGGCTGCCCCTTTGCCACGCAGGTGTCCACCGAGCAGAAGATCATGGCCATGACGGAGCAGGACGTGGAGCGGGAAGCCAAGAACCTGGTCCGCGACATCGCCATGACCAAGCATGATGCGGTGTACGGCACCCGGCATACATTGCGCAATCCGGAGATCCGCCGGGTTTCCGGCACCTACCAGCTCATCGGACAATCGGAGGGGCCGGGGGAGCCGAAGTCCCAGGGAGTCTTCTACAGGGACTTCGACAAGGGCGAGGTCATCCTGCAGGAAGGCGACGAGGCCACCACGCTGTGCGAGGTCATCCGCGGCTCGGCTTTTGCGGACCGCAACAGGTCGCACCGCTACGGGGTCGGGAACTGCTTCGGGGCCTCCGCGCTGCTGGCCAACCACAGCCGGACCTGCAACGTGATCGCGGGGGCCAACGGGACCCGGGTGGCCTTCTACAACCTGATCGGCTTGAGCAAGAGGAACCCCAAGAAGGCCAGCCGCCTGTTCCAGTCGGTGATGGAGGACACCCTGCGGGTGATCCAGGACCTGGAGGGTTCCCTGGAGCACACCCAACAGGAAGTCGAGACCCAGGCCGTTCGCGGCTGAGCGCGGCGCCTGGCGTGAACCCCGCCCCGGGGCTAGCTGGAGGCCGGCAGGCGGCCTTCCTGCCAGAGCTTGCGCAGGACCGCCGCGGCCTCCTCGTCGAAGCGCGCGCCCAGGCGGCGCTTCAAGGCCTGCAGCGGCGGGGGAGAGCCCCCGCCGGCCAGCAGCTCCGCGAAGCCCTCGCAGACCGCGGCCAGCCTGGCCGCGCGCGAGGAAGGTGCCGGCGGCAGCGCGGGGGGTTCGGAGGGGACGCGCAGGGCGCGCAGGATGACCCCGATCTCGGCGATCAGCAGCTCTTCCTCCAGCAGCCCCATCTCCCGGCCCGCCGCGCGAACCAGCTCCCGCGCGCGTTCCACCATCCCGGCGCCGGTCGGATCCTGGCCGGCGGTTCTGCGCAGGAAGCCTTCCACGGTCTGCAGGTAGGCGCGGTAGGTCTGGGCGTTGCGCCGCTCCAGGAAGGACATCAGCAGGGCCCCGGTCTCGCGCAGGCGGGCGCTCAGCTCGCGCAGGATGCGGTAGGCCAGGAGCGGCGCCTTGTACAGGAGAGTCTCGAAGTCGGCGCGGGTGATTTCCAGCAGGGTCGTGGACTCCACCGCGCGCACCGTTGCCGAGCGCGGGCCCTCGTCCAGCAGCCCCATCTCCCCGAAGAACTCCCCGTCGCTGTGCACGCCCACCACGAACTGCTCGCCGTCGGCGAAGCGCTTGCTGATCTCGATCTTGCCCCGGACGATGATGTAGAAGCGCTCCGCGGCGGCGCGCTCTTCCACGATCAGCTCGCCCGGGCGGTAGTCGCAGGCCTCGGTGATGCCCGCGATCTGGGCCAGGTCGAAGTCGGAGAGGTCCGCGAAAAAGCCGATTTTTTTCAACGTGCCGATGTCCGCAGCTGCCATGCCGCCCCCTGCTATGGAGTATAGAGACTCCGGGCCGGGCGCGGCAATGGCGTCCCCCCCCTTTGAACAACGCCCCGCCAGGGTCTATCATGGGTCGGCCATGAGCACGCTGTTGATCGTGGACCGCGACGACGCCCTGCGCTCCGAGGTGGCCCGCTTCCTGCTGAGCCTGGGACACGGCGTGCAGGAGGCCCGGGAGTGCGCCGAGGCCCTACGGCTGGCCGGGGAGCAGGCCTTCGATCTGCTCATCTGCCAGGTTCCAGCCGGGGGAAGCCTGGAGGAGCTGCTGCGCGCGGCCCGGGCCAAGAACCCCGGCGCGGCGCTCATCGTGCAGGCGGAGCCGGGGGCCGCGGCGGAGGGGGAGCAGGCCCTGCGCGACGGGGCCGCCGGCCTGCTGGCCAAGCCCTACAGCCTGCCGGAGCTCAACTTCCAGGTGCGCCGCGCCCTGGAGGGCGGGGCGCGGGGGCGGTCCACCCCGGGCCTGGTCGAGCGCTACCAGAACGTGTACCGCCCATACAGCTTCATCGGGGAGAGCCCCGGGATCAAGAAGGTGTTCGAGATCGTGGAGCGCGTGGCCCGCACCGACTCCAGCGTGATCATCACCGGGGAAACCGGCACGGGCAAGGAGCTGGTGGCCGGCGCCATCCACTACAACAGCCCCCGGGCCGAGGGACCCTTCGTGCGCGTGAATTGCGCCGCCCTGCCCGAGCAGCTGCTGGAAAGCGAGCTGTTCGGACACGAGAAGGGGTCCTTCACGGGCGCCGACCGACAGCGCGCAGGCCGCTTCGAGCACGCCGACGGCGGGACCCTTTTCCTGGACGAGGTGGCGGACATGAGCCTGTTCACCCAGGCCAAGGTCCTGCGCGTGCTGCAGGAGAAGGAGTTCGAGCGCCTGGGCTCCAACGAGCCGGTCAAGACCGACGTGCGCATCCTTTCGGCCACCAACAAGGACCTGGCGGAGCGAATGCGCCGCGGCGAGTTCCGCGAGGACCTGTACTACCGCCTGAACGTGGTGACCATCCGCCTGCCGCCCCTGCGGGAGCGGGGCGGGGATGTCGGCCTGCTGGCCCAGTTCTTTCTCAAGAAGTTCGCCGGCCAGATGGGCAAGCGCCTGCGCGGCCTGGCCCCCGCGGCCCAGGAGGCCCTGGGCCGCTACCACTGGCCCGGCAACATCCGCGAGCTGGAGAATACCATGGAGCGGGCGGTGCTCATGGCAGACGGGGAGCTGGTCACCGCCGAGGACCTGGCCCTGGGCGCCCAGGGGCCGGCCCACGGGGGGCCCGCCCCGACCGGCGAGATGCCGGGGCAACGGCAGCCGGCGGCTCCGGCGGGTTCCCTGCAGGAATCCGAGCGCCGCCTGGTGCTGGAAGCCCTCGAGGCCTGCGGCTGGGTGCAAAAAGAGGCCGCCCGGAGCCTGGGGCTGTCCAGCCGGGCCCTGAACTACCGCATCCGCAAGCTGGGCATCACCCACCCCGGCTGGCGGCAGAACAAAGGCTGATCCGGCCCATTCCCCGCGGCCTATTGCCCCTCCTTGCGCTTGCGGCATAGAATTGCCGCAATGAAGACTTTCGCTTACACCGTCCGCCCGAACATCCCCGAAAAGCTCAAGGCCCTGGAGGAGCTGGCCAACAACCTGTGGCTGTCCTGGAACTTCGACGCGGTGAACCTGTTCATGCGCCTGGACGACGAGGCCTGGTCCCGCTCCCGGCAGAACCCGGCCCGTGCCCTGGGCCTGGTGCCCCAGGAAAAGCTGGAGGAGATCGCCCAGGACGAATCCTTCCTGGCGGCCCTCGGCGTGGTGTACGAGAGGTTCCGCAAGTACCTGGCCGCCGAGCGCTGGTTCAAGGACGGGGGCAAGCAGATCATCGCCTACTTCTCGATGGAGTACGGGCTGGACGTGAGCCTGCCGATCTACTCCGGGGGCCTGGGCATGCTGTCCGGCGACCATTTGAAGAGCGCCTCCGACCTGGGGCTGCCCCTGGTCGGGGTGGGCCTGCTCTACCGGCAGGGCTACTTCCAGCAGTACCTGAACCCGGACGGCTTCCAGCAGGAGGTCTACCCGGAGAACGACTGGTACACCATGCCGGTGCGTCCCTGCCGGGACGCGCAAGGCGGGTGCGGTCAAGGTGAGCGTGGACATCGGCGAAGCCCAGGTCGCCGCCCAGGTCTGGGAGGTGCGGGTGGGGCAGACCCCCCTGTACCTGCTGGACACCAACATCGAGGACAATCCCGCCGCCGACCGCCTGATCACCGCCACCCTGTACGGCGGCGACCGCGACATGCGCATCCGCCAGGAGATCCTGCTGGGCGTGGGCGGCATCCGCGCCCTGCAGGCCCTGGGCTTCGACCCGGTGGTCACCCACATGAACGAGGGGCACTCCGCCTTCCTGGCCCTGGAGCGGATGCGCTGCCTCATGCGGGAGAAGGGCGTGAGCTTCGAGGAGGCCGCGCAGGCGGTGTGGCCCACCAGCATCTTCACCACCCACACCCCGGTGCCGGCCGGCAACGAGCGCTTCCCGCCCGACCTGATGGCCCGCTACTTCCGCCGCTTCGCCGGCGAGCTGGGCATTTCCTGGAAGGACTTCCTGGCCCTGGGCCGCGAGAACCCGGACAACGACCAGGAGAGCTTCTGCATGACCGTGCTGGCCCTGCGCCTGTCGGCCTGCGCCAACGGGGTGAGCCAGCTGCACGGGCGCACCTCCCGCCGCATGTGGAACGGGCTTTGGCCGGGGCTGCCGGTCGAGGAGGTGCCGATCCGGGCCATCACCAACGGGGTGCACCCGCGCACCTGGATCTCCCACGACATGATCGAGCTGCTGGACCGCTACCTGGGGCCCCGCTTCCAGGAGGAGCCCACCAACCCGGACGTCTGGGACCGCATCGAGAAGATCTCCGACGAGGAGCTGTTCCGCACCCACGAGCGGCGCCGGGAGCGCCTGGTGGCCTTCGCCCGCAACCGCCTGCGCCTGCAGCTCAAGCGCCGCGGCACCACCGAGGCGGAGCTGGCCACCGCCGAGGACGCCCTGTCCCCCTACGCCCTGACCATCTGCTTCGCCCGGCGCTTCGCCTCCTACAAGCGGGCCAACCTCCTGCTGCGCGACCGGGAGCGCCTGTTGCGGCTGCTCACC
Source organism: uncultured Spirochaetota bacterium (assembly GCA_963736785.1). Lineage (GTDB taxonomy): Bacteria > Spirochaetota > Spirochaetia > SZUA-6 > DRHE01 > MIBK01. The sequence goes on from CAVTQG010000009.1 coordinate 7,959, forward strand.
GACCCGCAGCGGCCCGTGCAGCTCATCTTCGCCGGCAAGGCCCACCCCCACGACCTGGAGGGCAAGGAGATCATCCGCGAGATCATCCACTTCGCCCAGGACCCCCAGGTGCGCACCCAGGTCGTGTTCCTGGAGGACTACGACATGACCATGGCCCGCTACCTGCTGTCCGGCTGCGACGTGTGGCTGAACAACCCGCGCCGGCCGCTGGAGGCCAGCGGCACCAGCGGCATGAAGGCCGCCCTGAACGGGGCGCTCAACCTCTCCTGCCTGGACGGCTGGTGGGACGAGGGCTACGACCCGGAGTGCGGCTGGGCCATCGGGCACGGGGAGGAGTACGGCGACCCCAAGCTGCAGGACGAGGTGGAGGGCAAGGCCCTCTACGACCTGCTGGAGCGCGAGATCGTGCCCCTGTTCTACGCCCGCGGCCGCGACGGGCTGCCGCGCGGCTGGATCAGGCGCATGAAGGCCTCCATGAGCTGGGTGGGGCGGCGCTTCACCAGCCACCGCATGCTGCAGTCCTACGCCGAGCAGTTCTACCTGCCCGCCCTGCAGCGGGCCAAAGAGCTGTGCGGCGAGGACTTCCGGCGCTGCCGGGAGCTGGCGGCCTACCGCCGCAAGCTCGAGTCCGTGCTGGCCGCAGGTGCGGGTGGAGTCGGTCAGCGTGCCGCCGGCGGCCATCTTCACCGTCGGAGAGCGCCTGGCGGCCACCGCGCGCGTGGCGCTGGCGGGCCTGACCCCGGAGGAGGTGCGGGTGGAGCTGTACTACGGGCCGATCTCCTCCACGGGGGAGATCGAGCAGGCGCGCACGGTGGAGATGACGCCCGGGGCCGGGGACAAGGGGAGCTACGAGTACCGCGGCGAGTTGGAGTGCGCCCTCACCGGGCGCCAGGGCTACACGGTGCGCGTGCTGCCCAAGCACCCGGGCCTGACCCACCACTACCTGCCGGGCCTGGTGCGCTGGGCCTGAGGACGGCAGGGGGAGGCCGCCTGGCCGCCAGGTCCAGTCGCGGGGCGCGCGCCGGTGAGAAGACCCGCCGGGTTCCCGCGGCCGGCTTGCCCATCCCCGGGGAATCGGGGATAGTAGCCGCATGCAACCCAAGAGCTACCACATGAGCCCCAAGGAGTTCCGCAAGTGGGGCAAGGCGGTCGTGGACTGGATCGCCGACTACCAGGAGCGCATCGAGAGCTTCCCGGTGCTTTCCAAGGCGGCCCCGGGCCAGATCCGGGCCTCCCTGCCTGCCTCCCCGCCCGAGCAGCCCGAGCCTTTCGAGCGGATCCTGGGCGACATGGAGGAGAAGATCCTGCCCGGCATCACCCACTGGCAGTCACCGAATTTCTTCGCCTTTTTCCCGGCCAACGGCTCCGGTCCTTCCATCCTGGGGGACCTGCTGTCCTCCGGCCTGGGGGTGCAGGGCATGCTCTGGGCCACCAGCCCGGCCTGCACCGAGCTGGAAACGCACGTGATGGACTGGATGGCGGAGATGACCGGCCTGCCGGAGGCCTTCAAGTCCACGGGCGCCGGCGGCGGGGTCATCCAGGACTCGGCCTCCAGCGCCACCCTCTGCGCCCTGCTGGCGGCCCGGGAGCGGGCCACCGCCGGGGCTTCCAACAAGCGGGGCTGCGACGGCCGCCTGACCGCGTACGCGACCTCGCAGGCCCACTCCTCGGTGGAGAAGGGCATACGAATCGCGGGCATCGGCTCCGAGATGCTGCGCCTGGTGGCGATCGACGAGAAATACGCCATGCGTCCGGAGGAGCTGTCCCGGCGCATCGCGGAGGACCGCCGGGCCGGCTTGCTCCCGTTCTTCGTCTGCGCCGCGGTGGGCACCACCTCGGCCGGGGCGGCCGATCCCCTGGAGGCCATCGGCCGCGTCTGCCGCAGCGAGCAGGTGTGGCTGCATGTAGACGGGGCCATGGCCGGCACCGCCGCCCTGTGCCCCGAGTTCCGTCCCCTGTTCGCGGGCCTGGAGCAGGCCGACAGCTATTGCTTCAACCCGCACAAGTGGATGTTCACCAACTTCGACTGCGACTGCTTCTGGGTGGCCCGGCGCAAGGACCTGATCGGCGCCCTGAGCATCCTGCCGGAGTACCTGCGCAACCAGGCCAGCGAATCCGGCGCGGTCATTGACTACCGGGATTGGCAGGTGTCTCTGGGGCGGCGCTTCCGGGCCTTGAAGCTCTGGTTCGTGATCCGCTCCTACGGGGTGGAGGGCCTGCGGCACCACGTGCGCGAGCACGTGGCCCTGGCCCAGCAGTTTGCCGGCTGGGTGCGGGAAAGCCCGGAGTTCGAGCTGGCCGCCCCGGCGCCCCTGAACCTGGTCTGTTTCCGCCACCGCGGCGGGGACGAGGCCAATCAGAAGATCATGGAGCGCCTCAACGGCAGCGGGGAGCTGTACCTGACTCATACCAAGCTGGACGGCAAGCTCACCCTGCGCATGAGCATCGGGGCCACGGCGACCCAGGCCCGCCACGTGCGGGCAGCCTGGGACAAGATCCGCGCGGCGGCCCGCGCGCTGTGAGGCTGGCGGGCCGCCTCCCGGCGGCGTCGTTCCTGCTCCTGGCGCTGGCCACTGCGCGGGCGCCGGCCCAGGAGCCGTCCCTGCAAGAGCCGTCCCAGCCGGCCGCGACTTCGCCGGGGCTGGACCTGCCCGCCCTGGTGGGCCTGACCCTGCCGGAGGCCTTTCAGCTTTTCGGGGCGCCGGAGCAGGTGTATGCCGCCCGGGGGGAGGAAAGCTGGCAGGACGATGTGGTGTTCTACTACCCCGGGCACCTGTACCTGTTCTGGTATCAGAACAGGGTCTGGCAGGCGCGCGTGGATGAGCACCACGCCGGGGGTTTTCTGGCCTCCGGGCCGCTGGCCATGGGCCGCAGCCGGGAGGAAGTGCTCGGCGTTGCTGGGCCCGCCCATGCGCGAGATAGGCGACTCCCTGGTCTATCACCTGGAGGACCGCGGATACCCGGTGCGCCTGCGGCTGTACTTCCGGGAGGGACTGCTGGCCGACGCCTACTGCTACCGGGGGGACCTTTGACGGACAGAGCAGGGGCCGCGCGAGAGCCGGCGGCGCGGGGTCGGCCGCGGCGCCGCAGGCCAGCCGCATCTGCCTCTGCCTGACCGGCTCCACCCTGGAGCGGGACGTGGAGCTGCTGCGACGGGAGCGCCGCTACGTGGACCTGGCGGAGCTGCGGGCCGACTTCCTGCAGCCCTCCGAGCTGGCGCACCTGGCGCGTTTCCCGGCCCTGGTGGACCTGCCCGTGATCCTCACCCTGCGCCGGCCCGAGGACGGCGGGCAGTGGCGGGGCGCGGAAGCGGACCGCCGCCGGCTGCTGCGCGCGGCGCTGGGGCCGGCCGGCGAAGGCCGGCCTTACGCCTTCCTCGACCTGGAGCACGACCTGGCCGACGCCGAGCTGGAGGGCGCGGCTCGCGCGCGCGGCTGCCGGCTGATCCGCTCGTACTACGACTTCCGCGGGGTGCCTCCCGGCCTGGCGGCGCGCGTGCGGCGCCTGGCCCGCACGGCCGGCGCGCGCGGGGACCTGCCCAAGGCCGCGGTGCGGGTGCGCGGCTCGCGCGACCAGCGCCGTCTGGCCGACGCCTTCCGCGAGCTGCGAGGGGGTGGAGAAAATCCTGCTGGGCATGGGCGAATACGGGAGCTTCAGCCGCATCCTGGCGGGGAAGCTGGGCTCCTGGCTGACCTACTGCTCGCCGGGGCGCAGGCCGGCTTCGCCGGGCTTCGCCCCGCCTTCGGCGGCGCAGCTGGATCCGCGCACGCTCGTGGAGCTGTACCGCTTCCGCCGGATCGGTCCGGATACCTCCTTGTACGGGGTGGTCGGAAACCCCATCGCCCACAGCCGCTCCCCGCACCTGCACAACCCCGGCTTCGCCGCCCTGGGGCTGGACGCGGTCTACGTGCCGTTCCTGGCCGACCGGTTGCCCGCTTTCCTGCGGGCCGCCGAGGCGCTGGGCGCGCGCGGCCTGTCGGTGACCGTGCCGTTCAAGGAGCGGGCGCTGCGGCTGGCGCGCGGCGCCGGGGCGAAGCCCGGCGGGGAGAGCAGCCTCTTGTCGGCCGCCGGGGCCGAGGCCCTCGCCGTGGGGGCGGCCAACACCCTGCTGGCAGCGCCCGGCGGCGGCTGGCAGGCGGCCAACACGGACGTGGCGGGGTTCCTGGCGCCGCTGGAGCGGGAGGCCCCCGCCCTGCTGCAGCCCGGAGCCGGCGCCGCCGTGCTGGGCGCCGGCGGGGCGGCGCGCGCGGTGGTCCACGCCCTCACCCGGCGGGGCCTGCGCGTGCTGGTCCTGAACCGCACGCCGGCGCGGGCGCGCGCGTTGGCCCGCCGCTTCGGCTGCTCCTGGGGCGGCCTGGGCGGGGAGGGGGCCGCGCGCCTGCCCGCCCACTCGGCGCTGATCGTGCAGACGACGACCGTCGGCCTGGGCGGGGCGGGTGACCCTCTTCCGGAGTACCGCTTCCGGGGGCAGGAAGTTGTTTATGAGCTGGTGTACGGCGTGGCCCCCACTCCGTTTCAGGCACGGGCCCGGGCAGCCGGCTGCCGCACCATCGCGGGTGAGGAAATGCTGCGGGCCCAGGCGGCGGAGCAGTTCCGGCTGTTCACGGGGCACGACCTGCCGGACCTTCGCCAATGACGCTGGACCGCAGCGGGATTTCCTTCGTAACTTGAAGCCAGACAATAGCGCGCAGGCTCGGTTCTGCGCCGCGGGAGGCTCTCCATGAAGGTCAAGGTCGACGAGAACGTGTGCGTCGGCACGGGGAACTGCGAGCTGGCCTGTCCGGCCGTGTTCAAGGTGGTCAACGGGGTTTCCAAGGTCCAGGTCGAGGTGGTCCCCAAGGGGGAGGAGGCGAACGCCAGAGAGGCGGTGGACGGCTGCCCCGTGAGCGCCATCCGCGCAACCTAAAGCTTCAGCTCCTTCTGCGGGCCTTCTCCCCGGCTCCTGTCCAGCAGGTCCTTGATGATCTGGCGGTTGTCCAGCAGGGAGCTCAGGGAGCGGTTGGCGTGCAGCCGGTAGAGGCTGCGGGCGAACAGGGTGGTGACGTCCGCCGACATGTACCACTCCCGGGCGAGCAGGCTCTTGTCGTGGTACACGGCGTTGGTCCCGATGATGCGGTAGAACAGACCCTCCCGGTAGGCCTCCTCGAAGGTCTCCTGGGCGTTGCCGCTGAAGAAGGGCAGGCTCACCGCGCAGATGATGCGCGCGGCGCCCTGTTCCTTGAGGATGCGCATGGCCCGCAGCAGCGTCCCGCCGGTGCCGATCATGTCGTCGGCCATGAACACGGTCTTGCCGGCCACGGAGCCCAGCAGGCTCACCTTGACGATGTTGTCGTGCTTGGCGCTGGTGGACACCTTGGAGTAGTCGCGCTCCTTGTAGATCATCCCCAGGGAGCGGCCCAGGGCCGTGGCGTAGAAGCGGTTGCGGTCGATGGAGCCGGTGTCCGCCGCGATGATGGCCAGGTCCGGGTCGGCCAGGTCGACCACCGAGGCCAGCACCTTCAGGATCTGGTAGGAGGCGTGCAGGTTCTCCACCCGCAGCAGGTTGAAGCTGTTCTCGATGTCCTTGGAGTGCAGGTCCAGGGTGATGATGCGCTTGACCCCGGTGTACTCCAGAAACTGCCCGATGCGGGCCGCGGACAGCCCTTCCCGGCCCTTCTTCTTGTGCTGCCGGGAGTAGGGGTAGGCGGGCACTACGACGGTGACGCGCTTGGCCCCGGCGTGCATGGCCGCGTCCACCGCGGTGAACAGGCAGAAGATGTGGTCGTTGACCGAAAGTAGGTGCCGCTCGGCCTCGCCGCGGTTCATGACCAGGGGGTAATGGTTCTCCACGTCCTGGATCACGTACACGTCCATGTTGCGGATCGAGGTCAGGATCTCGGTCTTGAACTCCCCATTGGCGAAATGGGTGAAACGGGCGGGGATGCGGAAGTGCGTGGGACGCAGGTCGGCGGCGGGCTGCCGCAGGTCCACGGTGGTGGGGCGCAGGTCCACCAGGAGATTGATCCGGCGCAGGATCTCCTCCCGCGGCAGCCCGTACTTCTGGGACAACACCTCCAGCTTGTGGCGCATCTTTTCACGCCCGATGGCGCCCAGCTCCCGGGCCACGCGCCCGGCGAAGACCGCCCCCCCGGGGCAGGCCAGGATGCCGATCTGGTCGGGGATGTAATAAATCATAGCTTCTGGAACAGCTCCCTGCGGATGTCCCGCACCCTGGCCCTCAGGCGCATGGGGCCGCTGCAGCATTGCGGCACCGCGCGCTCCTTGGCGCAGGTCGGGCAGAAAAACACCCCGCCGTCCAGCTCCATGCTCCGGCCATGGCACTCCGGCGGCTTGCGGGCCCGTCCGCACGTCGGACAGACCAACTCCTGTTCGCGAACACTGGGCATAGGTCCTCCTTTTTTCAAGAGCCTGAGCGGCTCCTAAAAAACTCTCCCGTGCGGTCGAGCCCCTCGCGCAGGCTCACCCGCGGCTTCCAGCCCAACAGCTTCTGGGCCTTGCGCGCGTCCAGCACGCTCCGGCGCAGGTCCCCGGGCCGGGCCTCGCCCCGTCGCGCCTCGGGGGCCCCGGGGAAGCCTTCCGCGATGGCGCGGTACAGGGCCCCCGTGGTCGTCCCCACGCCGGTGCCGATGTTGATCGTCTCCCCCGCCCCCTTGCCGGCGGCTTCGAGGTTGGCGCGGGCCACGTCCTCGACGAACACGTAGTCGCGCACCATGCCGTCCTCCTCGCCGGGGTAGGCGAAGAGGGTCGCGGGCTGCCCCCCCAGCAGGCGGGTAAGGAAGATCGAGACCACCCCGGCCTCGCCGTCGGGGTTCTGCCGGGGCCCGTACACGTTGGCGTAGCGCAGCACGGTGTAGGCCAGGCCGTGCTGGTGGGCGTAGTAGCGCAGGTACTGTTCCCCCAGCCACTTGTGGATGCCGTACGGCGACAGGGGCTGCGGGGGGTGGTCCTCCGGCGTGGGCAGGCGATCCGTGTCGCCGTAGATCGCCCCGCCGGTGGAGGCGAAGAGGAACTTCTTCACGGGAAAGCGCCGGCAGGCCTCCAGCAGGTTCAGCATGCCCAGCACGTTGGTGCGCGCGTCGGCCAGCGGGTCGCGCGCGGAGGCGGTGACGCTGATCTGGGCCGCGTGGTGGTCCACGATGTCCGGCCGCTCCGCCGCGAATACCTCAGCCACTTCTCGCGCGCCCAGATCCAGCAGATACAGACGGGCCTGCGCGGGGAGATTCTCGCGTTTTCCGGAGCTCAGATTGTCTAGGACCACCACCTCGTGGCCGGCCTTCAGGAAAGCGTCGGCAACGTGGGAGCCGATGAACCCGGCCCCGCCGGTGAGAAGGACCTTCATATCCTTTACTGACATTAGCACCCGCTCGGAGAACCGGTCAAGCCATGCCGAAATTTCTTGACCTGCGCGGCGCATCGGGTGAGAATGACCCGTGATCGAAGAGCTGGCCCGGCGCCTGCAAGACTCCGGCGACCCCTTCGGGCGTTTCCTGCAGGCCGCGGTGGTAGTGGCCCTGGCCGAGCGGCCCGAGGGGCCGGCCGTGCTGCTGGAGCTGCGTTCCGCGATGCTGGCGCGCAGCCCCGGGGAAGTAGGGCTGCCGGGCGGGCGCCTTGAGCCCGGGGAGGACGCCTGGGAGGCCGCCCTGCGGGAGCTGCATGAGGAGCTGGGCATCCCCGCGTCCCGGGTCCGGCGCCTGGGGGCCTTGCCCGTGTTTGAGCGGGCTCGAGGGGAGCTGATCCATCCGTTCGTGGCCGCCCTCCAGGAACCCCTCGAGGTGCGGCCGGGCGCCGAGGTGGCCGAGGCCTTCTGGCTGCCGCTGGCCGTGCTGCGCGACCCTGGTTTCCGGATGGCGGAGATCCGCGAGCAGGCTCACCTGGCCGGTGGCTTCCCGCGCCGCTTCCTGCCCGGCCGCCGCTGGCGCCGCCGGGTACGCCGGCCCACGCCGTACTTGCTGCACGAGGGGCACCTGGTCTGGGGACTGACCGCCGAAATCCTGGCGGTCCTGGCCATTTTTCTGTGAACGCGGCCGGGGAGCCTGCCGAAAATCGGAGTAGGGGGAAGGGCACCGCTTGAGAAGACTCTACGTTGCAGCGCTGGCGCTGGGCCTTTGGGCCCTGCCTCTGTGGGGCGAAGTCTGGTTCTCCGACCTGGACCTGACGGCCTTCGACCGGCTCCTGTTCCGGGCCGAGGCCGACAGCCCCGGTTTCGGCCCTTACCGGACCCTCTTCGCCGCCGAGCTGGCGGAAGGCCGCCTGGAGCAGCTGACCTTCTTTCCCGAGCGCGCCTCCCTGGTCGCCGGCGCCTTGCAGGTGGAGAACCGCTTCGGGCTGTTCCGGACAGATGCTGCGCTGGCCAACCCGGCGCCCTTGGCCGGCCCGCCCTGTTTCGTGACCGGAGGACAGGTAGAGAGCGGCAAGCTGGACCTGGTGGTCTCCTCGCCCGACGGGCGCTGGCTGCTGGCGCTGCGCCCCACCTCCGCGGCCTACGGGGAGCTGCTGCTGTACGACCTTGCCCATGGAGGCCAGGTGAGCGTGGCCTCCTCCGGGGTGGAGCTCTCCCTGAAGGCCATTCCGGCGCTCTGGTCCCCGGATTCGGACTTTTTCCTGTACGCCAAGCGGGGCAGCCTCTATTATTTTTCCGTCAGCCAGCTGCGGGAAAAGCGGGTGCTGGCCGAGTCCTACCGCTTGGTGGGCAAGGGCACGGTGCGCAACGTGCGCTGGGGCCCGGCCTCTTCGGCTGGAGGCAGCGCCCTGTATTACGTGAGCGGCTCTTTGGTATACCGCCTGAACGCCCGGGAGCTGTTCACCCGCTCCCTTTACGGGGGTTTCCTGCCCATCGGACAGCTGGCCGGCAAGCTGCCCTTCGAGCTGGATGCCAACTTCGACGAATTCTGGGTCGCCCCCGACGGGACCCAGCTGCTGGTGGGAAAGAGCGGGCGGAACCTGTTTCTGGTCCCCCTCTCCCCGGAGGACTACAGCGGCCCGAGCCTTTCGCTGCCGTACCTGTACCTGCCGGGCTCAGGCTCCGTGCGCAGGGTGCTGTGGCTGCGGACCGGGAAGATCCTGGTCCTGGCCGAATCCCGGCAGCGAGGGGCCAGCAGCACCGGGGTGTACCTGCTGTCGGCCGCCGACCTGCGCGCCCTGCCTTCTTTCCGGCGAATCCCGGAGGAAGGGGTCCTGGACCTGGCGCTCTCCGCCGACGAGTCCAGCGTGGCGGTCATGCGCGCCGACGGCGTGACGGTGCATGACAGTTCCAGTTGGCAGAAGCGCCAGTCGCTGGCCCACTCCCGCCCTCTGCACCTCCTGTGGACCCCGGCGGGCGAACTGATCGTGGCCGGCGCCTGGTTCAGCGAGCTGTGGAACCCGGCGAGCGGCGCGAAGCGTCTGCTGTGCCTCTCGCAGCCGGGGGATTCCAGCTTTTCGGAGGACGAGCGCACGATCCTGACCGAGGTCCAGGGCGCCTACTACCGCCGGCCGGCCGCCGCCGGGACCAAGGCGGCCTGGGGTGCGACCGGTTCGGCCGCGCTGCGGCAGCGCCGCCTCCAGTCCGCGGCCTACCGGGCGTACCTGGAGGAATCCCCGGACCGCCTGCTGCGCAACCGGCTCATGGTACGCGACCTGCGCCAGTACGGCACGCGGGAGCTGCTGGCCAGGGCGCTGCCCGGCTACGAGAGTTTTCCGGCCGAGGAGGAAGCCTCGGACCCGTCCCTGTTCGCCCACGGCTCGCGGATCCGGCGGCGCGAGGTGGCTCTGGTGTTCGACGTGGTGGAATCGGTGGAGGGCCTGGCCTCGATCTTGAGCAGCCTGGAGGAGTACGGCATCCGGGCCACCTTCTTCGTTAACGGCGACGCCCTGCGGCGCTACCCGGATGCGGTGCGCGAGATCGCCGGGGCCGGGCACGAGGTGGGCTCGCTGTTCTTCACCCACTTCAACATGACCGACGCCCGCTTCCAGGTGGACGGGGAGTTCATCAAGCGGGGGCTGGCGCGGGCCGAGGACGAGTACCACGCGGTCACCGGCCTGGAGCTGGCGCTGCTCTGGCACGCCCCCTTCTACTTCGCCAACTCGCAGATCATCGCGGCGGGCCGGGAGCTGAACTACGCCTATATCAGCCGGGACGTGGACAGCCTGGACTGGGTCACCGCGGACCCGGGCAAGGCGGCGCCGGACATCTACTTTCCGGCCGCCGAGCTGGTGGAGCGCATCGTGGCCAGGAAGAAACCCGGCTCCATCCTGCCGATCCTGGCGGGAAAGCCGGGTGGCATGCGGGAGGATTACCTTTTCCAGAAGCTCGACCTGCTGCTGGACGCCCTGCTTTCGCGGGGCTATTCCGTGGCAACCGTATCGAGCTTGATGGAGCACGCCAGGTAGGGTGAGAAGGCTATTGCGCAGGAAGGGCCTCCGGGATAGGATTGGAACCCGGGAGCCCGCAGAAAGGGAGCAGGCCAGTTGAGCAAGACCGATCCGCTTCGCAGCTACAAGGAAACCCAGATCAAAACGGCGACCCCAGGGAAGCTGGTGGTCATGCTGTACGACGGGGCGGTCAAGCACCTGTCCCTGGCGCTGGAGAGCATGAACTCCCGGCACCACAGCTACGACCGGGTGAGCGAGCAGCTGGTGCGGACCCAGGACATCATCACCGAGCTGATGGTGTCGCTGGACTTCGAGCACGGCGGAGAGATCGCCCGGGGCCTGTTCAACCTGTACATGTGGATGAACCGCCAGCTGCTGGACGGGAACATCCGCAAGGACACCGCACCCCTGGAGTCGGTCCGCGGCGTCCTGCTGGAGCTGCGTTCCGCCTGGGCGGAGCTGGCCGAGAAGGCCGGGGCGCAGGCCCCCGCCCGCAGCGCGAGCGGGGTGAACATCGCCGGATGAACCCTGGCGAGCGCCTCCAGCGCTACCGGGAACGCCAGCTGGAGCTGCTGGCAGCCTACGGCGAGCTGCAGGAAAAAATAGAACAGTCCGTGCGCGCGGGCCAAGCCGACCTGCTGGCAGTCCAGGCGGGCGAGGCGCGCCGCCTGGCCGCCGAGTGCGCGGAGTTGGAGCGCGCGGCGCGGCCCCTGGCCGCCAGGGCGGGCGGGGACCTGCCGGGCGAGCTGGAAGCGCGCCTGGCGGCCGGGCGGGAGGCGGCCCTGGAGGCCGGCCGACGCGCTCGGACCTCGCTGGCCGCTTCCCTGCGGGAGCTGGCCGCCCGCATTCGGGAGCTTCAGGCCCGGCCCCATACCCCTCCTTCACCCTTCGCCCGCATCGGCCGGCCGGTGCTGGTCGACATCAGCTCATGAAGCAACCGCTTTACCTGATCGACGGCTACAGCCTGATCTACCGCTCGTACTTCGCCTTCATCGGCCGGCCGCTGACCAACCCGCAGGGCAGGAACTCCTCGGCGGTATTCGGCTTCTTTCGCTCCCTGTTCCAGCTCCTGGCGGCTCGCCGGCCCGCCTACCTGGCCGTGGCCATGGACTCCACCACGCCCACCTTCCGCCACGAAAAATACCCGGAGTACAAGGCCAACCGGGAGCACGCTCCCCAGGACCTGCACGCCCAGGTGCCGGTCATCGAGGAAATCCTGACGGCGCTGGGCCTGCCTTGCCTGCGCCGGGACGGCTACGAGGCCGACGACGTCATGGCCACCCTGGCCGCCGCCTGCAAGCGCGAAAAACGACCCTGCTTCATCCTGTCGGGCGACAAGGACATCCTGCAGCTGGTGGGTAAAGGGGTGTGCGTGCTGCAGCCTCCCAAGGCGGGGGGGGGATTCACCGAGCTGGACCGCGACGGGGTATTCCAGGCCCGAGGGCTGTGGCCCGAGCAGGTCGTGGACTACCTGGCCCTCACGGGGGACTCCTCGGACAACGTGCCCGGGGTGTCAGGGGTGGGGGAGAAGACGGCGCTGAAGCTGCTGGGGCAGTTCAAGGACCTGGACGACATCTACGCCCATCTAGCCCAGGTCGCCCCGGAGGGGGTGCGCCGCAAGCTGGAGGCCGGCAGACAGAGCGCCGCCTTGAGCCGGAAGTTGATCACCCTGGTGGAGGACGTGGACCTGGGGGTGAGCCTGGAGGACCTGCGCCTCGGGGAGCTTGCCCGGGAGGCGGCTGTCCCGCTGTTCGCCCGCGAGGGCATGGCCAGCATCGTGAAGGAGCTGGGCGGTCCGTCGCCGAAGGAGCGCCAGAAGGACGCCGATGCCTCGGCGGCTGAAGCCGTGCTCGAGACGGAAAACAAGCCGGCCGAACCCCGAACCCTCAAGCGTGGGAGCTACCAGACCGTGCTGGAGGAGAAGGAGCTGGCCAAATGGGTGGCCGGCGCCCGGAAAGCGGGGGTGTTCGCTTTCGACACCGAGACCACCGGCCTGGACCCGCTCACCTCCAGGCCCGTGGGCTTCTCGCTGGCCCTGGCCCCGGGCAGGGCCTGCTACATCCCGGTGGCCGCCAGCGACGTGAAGCCGTTGCCGCTGGCCACGGTCCTGCGGGAGCTGGGCAGGCTGCTGGAGGACCCGTCCCTGACCCTGGTGGGGCAGAACATCAAGTTCGACTACAAGGTCATGCTCCAGGCGGGCCTGAGGATGCGCTGCCGCCTGTTCGACACCATGGTGGCCTCCTGGCTCATCGACAGCGAGCAGGGTTCCTACGGCATGGACGGCATGGCGCTGCGCTTCCTGAACTACCGCACCATCCACTACGAGGAGGTGGTGGGCAAGGACCCCCAGCGCTCCCTGGCCGACGTGCCCGTGGCCGAGGCTACGGACTATTCGGGCGAGGACGCCGACATCACCTTCCAGCTCTACGAGCTTTTCGCCCCGCGGGTCAGTTCCCTGGCGCTGGAGCCCGTGCTCCACGAGCTGGAGATGCCGCTGGTGAGCGTCCTGGCGGAGATGGAGCTGGCCGGCATACGCCTGGACGCCGGGGAGCTGGTCCGCTACGGCGTGGAGTTGGACAAGGAGCTGGCGCGCCTGGAAGGGGAGATCTTCGCCCTGGTGGGCCACCCCTTCAACGTGCGCTCTACCCGCGAGCTGCAGGGCGTGCTCTTCGAGGAGCTGGGCCTCCAGCCGTTGCGGAAGAACAAGACCGGGCAGTCCACGGACAGCTTCGTGCTGGAGGAGCTGGCCGGCCAGGGGCAGAAGGTGCCCGAGCTGGTCCTGGCCCACCGCCAGTTGAGCAAGCTCAAGAGCACCTACGTGGACGCGCTGCCGGCCATGGTCAACCCGGTTTCCGGCCGCGTGCACACCAGCTTTCTGCAGACCGGCGCGGCCACCGGGCGCCTCGCCAGCAAGGACCCGAACTTGCAGAACATCCCGGTGCGGGAGGAGGAGGGGCGGCGCATCCGCACCGCCTTCGTGCCCGAGCCGGGCTGGGTGTTCCTGAGCGCCGACTACGCCCAGATCGAGCTGGTCATCCTGGCCCACCTGTCCGGCGACCCCACGCTGCGCGAGGCTTTCGCCGCCGGCAAGGACGTGCACCGCCAGACCGCCGCGCTGCTGTTCGGGGTCGCCGAAAGGGAGGTCAGCGCCGAGCAGCGCCGCATCGGAAAGACCATCAACTTCGGGGTGATCTACGGCATGTCCGCCTTCCGCCTGGCCCGGGACATGCGCATCCCGCGCAAGCAGGCCGAGAGCTTCATCAGCACCTACTTCCAGCGCTACGCCGGGGTGGACCGGTTCCTGAAGGCCACCGTCCGCGAGGCGGAAGTGAACGGTTTTGTGCGGACCCTGATGGGCCGCCGCCGCCCCGTGCCCACGATCGGCAGCCGCAACCACACGGAGCGGATGGCCGCGGAACGGGTGGCGGTGAACTCCCCCATCCAAGGGAGTGCTGCGGACATCGTGAAGAAGGCCATGATCGAGGTGACCCGCCTGCTTTCTTCCCGCGGCCTGAAGACCCGTTTGCTCCTGCAGGTGCATGATGAGCTGATCTTCGAGGCTCCGCAGGCCGAGGCGGCCAGGGCCGCGACGCTCATCCGCCAGGCCATGGAGGGCGCGGTGGCCCTGGAGGCGCCGCTGCGGGTCAGCGTGGAGACGGGCAAGTCCTGGGGAGAGCTGCACTAGCGTGATCCTGGGGCTGGCCGGGGGATACTGCGCGGGCAAGGACGCCGTGGCCGCCATCCTGGCCGAGCGCGGTTTCCGGGTCATCGACGTGGACGGCGTGGGACATCGAGTGCTGCGGGAGCCGGAGGCGCGGGAGCTGGTGGCTGCCCGCTTCGGGCCCGAGGTGCTGGCCCCCGATGGGGAGGTGGACCGCCGGAAGCTGGGTGGCAGGGTGTTCCGCAACCGGCGGGAGCTGGCCGAGCTGGAGCGCATGTGCACCCCCGCATGGTCCAGCGGGTCCGCGAGGAGCTGGGCGCGGCTCCCGGGCCGGTGGTCGTGAACGCCGCACTGCTTTTCCGCATGGGCCTGGACCGCCTGTGCGGCGCAGTGTTGTGCGTGCGCGCCCCCTGGTGGGCGCGCCTGGCGCGGGCCCGGCGCCGCGACGGACTGGGCCTGGTCCAGGGCTTGAGGCGGATCGCCTCCCAGCGGGGAATCTGTCCTAAATTGCCCGGCCCGGGCGTCGATATTTACTATGTAGAGCAATGCAGGCGGACCGGACGCTCTGCGCGAGCGGGTCCTGCGCCTCGTGCGGGAGAAAGGGCTGGGCAACTGAGCATGGAAGGCAAGAAGGTACTCTGGGTCGTGTTCTCGATCGCCCTGGCCCTGGTGGTGATCCTGGCGGCGGGGCTGTTCCTGCTGCGCCCGCGCCAGCCGAAGAGCCCCGAGGCCTCCGAAACCTCCGCCCCCTCGCTGCAGGGTTACGACCCTTACGAGTACGTGCGCGGCACTTCCGTTCCCCCCGGGCTCACCGCACCTCCGACCGGGTCCCAGCCGGTGGTGATCGTGGTCGGCGAGCCGCCCGCCGGCGAGGCGCCGGTCGTGCCGTCGGTCGAGCCGCTGGCCGTGCCTGGGAAGGCGCCGCCAGAGCGGGCTCCGCTGCGCGGTCGGACGGGCCGCAAGAGCGGGCTACCGCCGCGCCGGTCGTGACGGTGCCGCAAGAGCGGGCTGGCGCCGCCACCGCGCCGCAGGCCGCCGAGAAGCCGATTCCCGCGAACCAAACCGTAGTCAAAGCCGCGGCCAAACCCGCGGTGCAGTCCGCGGCCAAGCCTGCGGTCCGATCCGCCTCCAAACCGGCCTCCGGGCCGAAATCGGTGAGCGTGACGGAATACTGGATCCAGGCCGGCTCCTTCTCCAGCGCCTCCCGGGCCGAGGAGGTCAGCCGCCGGCTGGAGGAGCGGGGCCTGGCGGCCCGCACCACCACCCGCGACCTGAACGGCAAGACGCACTTCCGGGTGCGGGTCGGGCCGTACGCCAACAAGGCCGAGGCTGAGAAGTTCCTGGACTGGATCCGGGAGCTGAAAGGTTTCGAGACCAGCTATATCTCCATGGTCGCCAGCCGGCGCTCCATGCCCTGAGCCGGATCCCGCTCGTTAACCGCCGTTCTCTCCGCCGTTTTCCAGGGAGATCCCGATCCCCGACGGGTCGTGCAGCCGGAAGGCGCCGCCGTCCTGCTCCCAGGGCAGTCCTGCCTGGCGGACCCTCGCCCGCACGTCCTCCAGCGCGGCGGGGCCCGGCAGCAGCAGGCTGAACCACTGAAGCCCCAGCACGTTGCGTTGGGGCGCAGGGGCCAGGTGGCCGGCCCAGGTGTTGTAGCCGATGTGATGGTGGTAGCCGCCGGCGGAGACGAACGAGGCGGAAGGCCCCAGGTGCATCATCAGCTGGAAACCCAGCACCCCCAGGTAGAAGCGATCGGAGAAGGCCAGGTCGCCCACCTCCAGGTGCACGTGCCCGAGCCGCGCGCTCTCCGCTTCCGGGGGTTCGGGCCCTTCCAGCTCCGCCAGCAGCGCGTCCGGATCCAGGGTATAGGTTCCCATGCGCAGCTCGCCGCCCGGTTCCCGCCAGCCTTCGCGCGGCCGGTCGCGGTACAGCTCGATGCCGTTGCCCTCCGGGTCGGAAAGGTAAATGGCCTCGCTCACCAGATGGTCGGCGAACCCTTCCAGGGCCGCGTGCTCTCGTAATAGGCGCTCCAGCGCGCGGGCCAGGGCGAAGCGGGAGGGCAGGAGCAGGGCCAGATGATACAGCCCGGCCGTGCCGGCTCGCCGGGCGGCGCCGGGGCTTTCCTCCAGGTCGATCACCGCCCGTTCCCCGGACCCCAGGCTCACCCGCGAGCCCTGCTCCCCGCGCACGCTCAAGCCCAGGGCCCGGGTGTAGAAGCGCACGGCGCGGCCTAGGTCCTGCACCGTCAACTGCAGCGAACCTAGGGTGGTGCCGGGGTGGATGCCGTCGGGCATGGTTGAAAGATACCCTCGCCGCCCGCAGCCTGCAAGCGCATGCCGGGGTGCGGTTTTCCTTGACAGCGGGAGGGAGCTCTCTTAGCATGTGGGCCGGAGGTGCCCATGAAACTCTTCGCCCTTCTGCTGCTGGCGTCCCTGCTCTCCACCCCCGCCCTGCGGGCGGATTTTCAACAGGAAATGGCCCAGGCGGACCTGCTGCACAAGCACGACGCCCACGAGGAGGCCAGGGCTTTCCTGGAGGCCGGCCTGGCCCGCGCGGCCGACGGCCGGGAACAGGCCGAGATCTACTGGCGCCTGGCGCGCGCCTGGCTCAACCTGGGGGACCAGGCCGAGGACAAGGGAGCCAAGGGCGAGGCCCTGCTGGCCTTCTTCGCCAAGGGCGAAGAGCTGGCCCAGAAGGGCATCGACGCGGACCCGGGCAACCACCTGGCCTACTACTGGAAGTCCGCCACCTCCGGACGCTGGGGGCAGGTCAAGGGCATCCTCAACGCCCTGTCCAAGGCCAAGCCCATGCGCAATCTGCTGCAGAAGGCGCTCGCCCTCCGGCCCGACCATGCCGACTCCTACTACGTGCTGGGCCAGCTCTACGAACAGGTTCCCGGGGGGATCTCCTTCGGCGACAAGGATTGGGCCGTGTCGCTGGGGCGCAAAGCCGTGGACCTGCGCGCCGCCCAGGTCAGGGCGGGGGAGGAGGAGGAACTGGTCTACGACTACTACACGGAGTTGGCCAAGCACCTGTGGGAGCGCAACTGGAGCGCGGCCCGGCGCCAGAAGGAGCAGGCCAAGAAGGCCGCCCCATATGCCGCCAAGACAGACCCCATGGAAAAGAACTGCTACTACGAGGGCTCAGTGTCCCTGAAGAATCTCTCCGACCGCGAGGAAGCCCGGGAGCTGCTGGGCTGGACCGTCGGCGAGCTGCAAGCCCTGCCGCGCCGAACCCAGGGTGAGGAGGATGACCTGCAGGAAGCCCTGGAGGTGCAGGCCGGCTGGAAGAAGTAGCGGGCTGGCATGCTGCACGTATCCGAATCCTGGCAGGCCGCCTATCCTGGAGCATCGATCGGGCTTCTAGCCCTGCGCGGCGTGAACAACCCCGACGCTCCCCCGCAGCTGGAGCAGCGCAAGGCGGAGCTGGAGGCAGAGCTTCGTTCCCGCTACGGCGGCCTGGACCGCGCCCAGCTCAAGGCTCTTCCCGCCCTCCAGGCCTACGGCGCTTACTACAAGCGCTTCGGCAAGACCTATCACCTGCAGCTCCAGCTGGAGTCGGTGGTCTTGAAGGGCCGGCCCTTGCCCGGCGCGGCGGCCCTGGTCGAAGCGATGTTCATGGCCGAGCTGCGGAGCCTGTTGTTGACGGCGGGGCATGACCTGGATGCCCTGCGGGGGAAGCCTTCCGTCGAGGTGGCCTCCGGGGAGGAGACCTACACCTTGCTCAGCGGTCAGCAGCAGAGGCTGAAGGCCGGCGACATGTTCATCCGCGACCAGGAAGGCGTTCTGTCCAGCGTGCTCTACGGTCCGGACTGGCGGACCCGCATCACCTCCGTGACCACCGGCGTGCTGTTCACGGTCTACGCTCCCGCCGGCATCGAGCGGCCGATGGTCGAAGAGCACCTGGCGCGCATCAAGGACAACGTGCTGCTCGTGGCGCCCGGCGCCGAGCTGCTTTTCCTGGGGGTGGCCGGGCGGGTTTGACAGTGCCCCTCCCCGCCGCTACCTTTTACGTATCGCTTAAGGAGGCCCCCATGCCCGGTTCCCTTCACCTTGGACACGCCGAGTCCCATCCCAGCCCGAACCGTGAGGTAGTTTCGACCTCCAACGCGCCGAAGGCCATCGGCCCGTACTCGCAGGGGATCAAGGCGGGTGATTTCCTGTTCACCGCCGGGGAGGCGGGGGTCGACCCGGCCACCGGCAAGCTGGTTGAGGGCGGCATTGCCGCGCAGACCCGCAGGGCCCTGGAGAACGTCCGGGCCATCCTGGAGGCGGCCGGCACTTCCCTGCAGCGCGTGGTCAAGTGCGGGGTGTTCCTCGCCGATCTGGCCGATTTCCAGGCCATGAACGCCGTTTACGCCGGGTTCTTCCCGGCGGATCAAGGCCCTCCGGCGCGCACGACCGTCCAGGCGGCGAAACTGCCGATGGGCGCGCTCGTAGAGATCGACGCCGTCGCCTTGCTCGGCTGAGCCTCGAGGCGGAGGCCCGATCCCTTCCGCGGGGAATACGATTTATTGCGAGCCCCCGCTGCCGACAATCGTAGTAGAGTCTCCAGTGGTAGTGTTTATTAAATGGAGATAATGATTGTGCCCCCCGCCGCCCCCAACCACAACAAGTAGCGGACCTGCCGGGAGGGCCGGCGGCTTTATTCCAGCAGCTGGTTCTCCACCGCGAAACGGACCAGGTCGGCGCTGGTGCGCAGGCCCAGCTTGGCCAGCAGGCGGGTACGGTGGCTGCCGACGGTGGACGGGCTGATGCACAACTTGTGGGCGATCTGCTTGATGCCCTGGCCGGAGGCCAGCTCCAGCAGCACCTGCAGCTCCCGGTCGGACAGCCTCTCAATCGGCGCTTTGCGCCCGCGCCGGAACTCCTCGGCCAGCAGCTCGCCTTGCGCGGGGCTGATGTACTTGCCCCCTGAGGCCACCTTGCGCAGTGCGGCGATCAGCTCGGGCATGGGGCTGTCCTTGGGCAGGTACCCCGCGTGCAGCGGGACAACACGCAGATCCCGGAACCCGAAATATCCGCGGGACGCGAACGTGCTGAGGTCTGGGCGAAGGCGACGGGAGCGGCCGGAGCGCGCCCGCACAGAATACAATTTATTACGAGCCCCCGCTGCTGACAATCGTAGTAGAGTCCCCTATTGGCAGCGTGTTCGCTCTGCGCCGGCCATTCCGCCGCCGCCGTGTTGGGCCTCGAGCATCGCGGCGATGAGCGCCAACGCGATCACGCAACCTCCGCCCTCGCATCATGGGTCAGGAGGCGCGGCGGCGGTAGTCGCGGGGAGGATGATTCGACTGTCGTTTTTTTCCTACGGCGTGGGCTGGCCTTCCAGCTCGGCGAGGCGCGTGCGGATGCCCGGGTCGTCCTCGGTTCGCAGGTATTCCCGCAGGAAGCCGATCGCCTGCGCCATGTCCTGCAGCCGGTACTGATAGATGTCCGCCAGGCTCAACAGGGCCGCCGGCGGCCGCTGCCCGCGCACCAGGATCTTCTGCAGCAGGCCGATGGCCTGCGCGGTGTCGTCCAGCTTGAGGAAGTACACGGCCCGCAGGTACAGGCCGACCGGGTCCTCGGGGTCCAGGGCCTCGGCCCGCCGCAGCAGGCCGATCGGCTTCCTGGAGTTTGCGGCGGTCCAGGGCCTCCTCCGCCTCCCGCAGGAGCTGGCCGTGGGAGACCACGCGCAGGTACAGGATCTGGGTGCGGTCCACGAAGGAAAGCGGTACCTCCAGGGTCTCGAACCCTTCTTTTCTCACCTCAAAGAGGTGGTCCCCGCGCTCCAGCTTGTCGATGACGAAGCGGCCGTTGATGTCGGTGAGCGGTCCTCCCTGGCCGTCGACCGTGATCAGCGCCCCGGCGCAGGGTTTCTGCTCCCCGTCGTAGACCATGCCGATCAGCGGGGAACTGGAGAATTCGCGCAGCCGCTTTTCGCGGTAGGAAACACAGGAGCTGAAGGACAGCACGAGCGCCAGAACCAGGAGCACCAATTGCCGCTTCATGGACCCACCTCTAATCATTGCGTTTGACCACGTATTCGGCCCCCTTGAAAATCAGCAGGAATTCCTTTTCCCGGATCTCCTGCAGGAGCCAACCCTTGTTTTCCACCTTCGGGACCAGGGTGAGCACGGTGTTGGTTTTTGTATCCTTGAACACGTAGCTGGGCGAGCCCCCCTCCCCGATCACGAAGCCGACCGGCTTCAGCCAGGCCGCTTCCGCCGGCTTCGGGGGGGCGGGGGGCGTGCGGGGCGCGGTGACCGGTTCCACCCAGCCGAAGAGGCCCGCGATCTGCCCGGGGGTGCGCGGGCTTGCGCGCCGCGGCAGGAGCCGGCGGCGGCTCCTCGGCGGGCCGTACGGGGGCGGCGGCGGCGGGTTGCGTCTCGACTCCTCGAGGCGGGCGGCGGGGAACGGCCAGCAGCAGGACGCTGACCAGCAGGGCCGCGCCCACCAGGATCTCAGGGAGCCACTTCATTGATGCTTTCATACCCGATGCGGAACACCGCCTGAACCCTGCCCCTCTCGCCGGCGCTGATCGAAAGAAAAGGGACCGACCAGTGCCGCGGCGATTCCGAGACTCTCTGCAGGAAGCGCGCCAGGCCCAGGGCGCTTCCGGAAACCGCGAACTCCAGGAGGTTCCGGCCCATCACCTCCTGGGTCTGGTAACGGCTGATCGCCAGCCCGTCGCGCAGCAGCAGCTCCCGGATGATGATGCCGAAGCGGTAAGGATCCATCTCCTGGGCCGTGTAGTAACGGCCCTGGTCCTGCTCCAGGCTGCGGACCAGCTCCTGCTTCTGCCGTCTCAACCCGTCCTCGTCCGCCGCGCGGGCCTCGAGCTTGTTCATCTGCTCGGCGAGCACGCCGATTTTCTGCACGGCCTCGGCACGGCGCTCCAGCTGCAGATACAAGCCGATCCCGAACGCCGCCGCCCCGACGACCCAGATCAGGACGTGCAGCAGGAGGGTTTCCCGTTTACTGAGCATGGGCATACCCCGTGATCCGGAACAGCTCCCGGCTCGAGTCCTTCAAAGGCACGATCTGGATCAGCTTGACGTTCTCGAAGCTCTCCCCTCGGGACTTGAAGACCTCCATGAGCCGAAGGGGGTCGGGGCCCACGGCCTCCAGCTGGAAGGTGCCCCGATCCAGGACGAAGGAGTTGATGCGCGTGCCCGGCCCCAGCACGGCCTGCAGCTCCGAAAGCACCCGATAGGGATCGGCCGGCCGCGCCCGGCCAGGCGCCGCCGAGCGCGCCTTCAGCTCCTCGATCTCCTGCTCGAGCGCCAGGACCTGGGTGCTGCGGCCCTGGACTGCCTGCATTTCCCGCCGCAGGGAGGCCAGGTGCGACGCGTCCCGGTCCACGCTGCGTTTGAGGGCCAGGAACGACAGCAGCAGGATGAGCGCCGCGCCCAGCTCCAGGCGCAGGCCCCGCGGCACCGGGAAGGGGGCCTTGCGCCCCGCGAACAGCGGCTCGGGGCCCCTGGCGTTGCGGCGCAGGGCCTGGGTCCAGGATTGCACCGTGAGCGTGCCGGACTCCGACTGGAGCGAAGCCACCAGCTTCCGCAGCGCTTCCTGCTCCTCCTCGGGGCAGACCAGCAGGCAATCCGCGTCCGATAAGTCGACGGCGGCCAGGCTCAGCAGCTGGTCCAGCTCGGCCGCGGCCCCCGCCCCGCGCTTGCCGGCATAGGAACGCGGGGGCTCTGCTTCCCGCAAGACCAGGGCTTCCAGCCAGGTGTCGCCCCAGAACAGGCAGACCAGGTCCCCCTCCGGTCGTTTCGCGCCCAGCAGCGGCAGCAGCAGGGAGATGGAGGAAAACAGCGGCCGGCCGGCGGCCGCCCGCCGGTATTCCTCCAGGGTTTCGCGCTGGAAAAGGAAGAGCACCGCATAGCGTTTGCCGCCGCGGGCCAGGATGCGGTAGTCGAAGGCGGTCTGGTCGGGCTGCCCCGGGTACAGGCTGCGGATGCGGTAGGTCAGGAAACCTTCCACCTCCTTCTCCGCCATGGCGGGCAGCTCGATCGCCTGCACGTCGAAATCCAGCCTCGAAACCATGATCCCCGCCACCTCGGCGGGGGAGTCGACGGGCTGGCGGTCTTCGAAGTCGGCGAGCTGCCAGGCGTCCCCGGCCCGGCGCAGGTAGGCGTAGCGCTTCATCGGCGCTCTTCCACCCGGCGGAACTCCGGCATCCCGTCCGCCCGCGGCACCCGGGCCACAATCCAGGTCAGGCCGCCGCGCCCGCCCTTCGACGGTGATCCGCCAGAACCAGGTCTTCAGGCCCAGGAAGGGCCGCAGAGGGCTCGCCTGGCCGGTGCGCTCCCCCAGCAGCGCCTGCAGGTCGCTCTCGGTGAGCTCCGCGCCCTGGCGGGAAGCCAGGAGGCGCGCCACCTGCTCGGGGGGCTGCCCGTAATGGCGGAAAAGCCCTTCCAGGACCTTCTCCGGGACGAAGTGGACGTTCATCACGGCCTCGGCGTTCACCACCGGAAACAGCAGGCGGTAGTTCTCCTCTCCCAGGAACTGCGGCAGGGCCTCGGGGTCGATGATCCGCTTCTGCACCCGGACCTGCTGCACCATGATACGAAAACTCTCCGCGGCCTGCAAGTCGGCGCCGCGCTGCCAGTGCAGTTTGCGCAGCACGAACTCGTCGGTGAGGTTGATGTTGAAATAGCCGTACGGGGTGAATATCCTCCCCAGTTCCTCCGCCTCGATGAAGGGCTCGTAGTCCGGCCGGAGGTTGAGGTGCAGCCCCGTGTCCTCGCGGAACTGCTGCAGCTCCTGGGCGGTGCGTCCGGGCCGCAGCACCCCCAGGTCCTGGAGCAGCTCCTTGCGGATCCAGTTCGGGCCCAGGCGGCTGGAGACGTCCTCAAGGCGCACGGCCAGCCCGTCGCCGCGAGGCTGGGCGAGCCAGGACCAGACCGGATCGGTCGGGGCGTCGGCGAAAGGGGTGGGGTCGGCCAGCAGGGCCTCGACCGTGGCCGCCGCCGCCTGCCGCAGCGCCCGCACCTCCTCGTCCTGCAGCTGGCTGCGGCGCAGGCCGTGCGCGGACAGCTGGACGAAGCTGGCCGCCCCCAGGAACAGCGCGGAGAGGAAGATCAGCACGCTCAGGACCAGGACGGTGGCGGAACCTTCCTGCTTCATGGGCCCGTCCCGGGAGCAAAGGGGCTGCCCCCGAAGGGGGCCAGGATGACCAGCGGCTCGCCATCGCCGGTATCCGCCAGAATGGTGACCCTCAAGCCCGCGGCCCCTCCGGGACCGCCGGAGTACACCCCGCACTCCACGGAGGCGAACGGCCCGAACACCGCCCCCGGTTCCTGCTTGCGGGTCCGCACCTGCAGGCGTCCTTCCCGCCAGTCCAGGTACAGGGACTCCTCCGGCTGCCCGTCGAGCCAGGGCACCCGCAGGCTGCCCTCGGCCTGTTCCGCGCCGGGGCCGGGCGCCCAGAAGGGGGTCCGCACGAGCGCCGCCGTCCGCCGCAGATACAGCTCCATCTGCAGCAGCCTGGCCGTGCCCGCGGCCAGGCTGCTGGAGCGGCGCACCAGGTTCTGGCCGCCCGCCAGGGCCGACCAGACGGCGATGCCCAGCGCCGAGAACAGCAGCAGGGCGACCATCAGCTCCAGGACGCTGAAGCCCCCGTCATTTCGGGAGGCGTTTCCTGGATGAACGATAATTGCTGTTCGCTGGCATCCTGGTTCCTGGCCGCGACCATCTGGATGAAACGCTGCCGCGTCGCGCGCGCCGTCCGGGCCGAAAGGGCGATGCCGCCGAGCACGGCCAGCAGGGCGATGCTGGAGATCAGCAGCGCGACCAGCACGTCGATCAGGGCGAAGCCCGACATGGACGTCGGCGCGAAGCCGCCTCCTTGGCGCGCGAAGCCGTTCGCGGCGGCGGCGCCTCACTCCTCCCTCCAGGACAGCACGTCCCGGTCGTTGCCTTCCCCGCCTTCCACCCCGTCGGCCCCGAAGCTGCGGAGGGCGAACGGCAGGCCGCTGGGCCCCGGATTCTGGTATTCGTAATCGTGGCCCCAGGGATCCTTGGGCACCTCCTTGTTCAGGTAGGGCCCGCTCCACTGGGAAGGCACCGGCTCCAGCACCGGTTTTTCCCAGAGCGCCTTCAGGCCCTGCTCGGCGGTGGGGTAGCGCCCGTTGTCCAGGTAGTAGGCGTTCAGGGCGATGGAGAAGGACTCCACCTGGTTCTTGGCCCCGACCACGCGGGCGCGGCCCACGTAACGGATGTAGGTGAAGCCCGCCGCCCCGATCAGGATCAGCAGGATCATCATGGCCACCATGATCTCGATGAAGGTGAAGCCCGCCTGCCGGTCTTCACGCCTTGCTGCCGCCCCATCGTCCGCCTCCTTGCGATTTTCATAGCAAACCCTCGTAGATGGAGAAAATTGGAGTGATGAAAAAGATGATGATCAGGAAAATGATCAGGCCCACGCCCAGGATCAGGACCGGCTCCGCCAGGTCTCATGAAGCGGGAGGACCACTTCTCGATCTCCGCCTGGTAATAGCGCCGCAGCTGCCCGAACACCTGCTCCACCTGCCCGGCCTTCTCCCCCACGGCGACCCAGCGGCCGATCCGGCTGGAGAACACCGGGTTGCCGAGGAAGGCCGCCGAGAGGTTCTCGCCGCGCACGATGCTGTCCCTGGCCACGTTGAGGCCGTCGCGGAAGGCCTGGTTGGAGGTCACCTTGGCGGCCTCCGACAGGGCGTCCTCCACGGAAAAGCCGCCGGCGGTGAGCATTTCCAGGGCGAACAGGAGGTTGAGGATCTCGCGCAGATATTTCATCCGCCCGTAGATCGGCAGGCGCAGCACCAGCCGGTCCAGGGCCAGGGCCAGGCGGGGGTTGGAGCGCCGCAGCCCGGACAGCACCAGGACGGCGGCCAGCGCGGCGGCGAGCGAGGCCGCCCCCGACGTAGATGGCCCCGCGCAGCAGGCCCAGCATGGAGGACAGGCGCGCGGGCATCGCGGCGCCCAGCTGCTGGAACATGGACTGGATCCGGGGCAGGACGAAGGTGACGATGCCGACGATCCCGACCACGGCCACGCCCAGGACCAGCGCCGGGTAGATCAGGGAGCTGGCCAGCTTGTCGCGGATCTTCCGGTCCTCGCCCAGGTAGACGGCCAGCTGCTTGAAGGCATCGTCCAGGGAGCCGATCTTTTCGCCGATGCGCACGAAACCGTGGTAGATCGGGGGCAGGCCGGCGCCCAGCCCGGCGACGGCGTCGGACACCGCGGCCCCCTTGCGGATCTGTTCCAGCAGGTGCGCGACCATCCGGTTGATCTCGCCCTTCAGGAAGATGGTCTGGGCGACTTCCAGCGCGTCCCGGAAGGTGAGACCTGAGGCCAGCAGCACGCTGATGGTGTCCGTGAACTCGATCACCGCGCCCCGGGAGAACTTCCGCCCGCGCGCGGCCTTCGGCGAGGCCTCCGCGGCCTGCCGGACCTCCAGCGGGAAGATGTCCTCCTTGTTGAGCTCGCGGATCAGGACCTCCTCGGTGGCCGCCTCCCGCATGAAGGAGCTGGTCCGGCCCCGGGCGTCCACGACCCGGCAATAGTAGATGGGCATTATCCTGCGATCGCCCTTTCGATCTCCGACACCGTGGTCAGCCCCTGCAGGACCTTCTCGAAGCCGTCCGCCAGCAGCGGCTTCATCCCCTTGGAGGCGAGGTGACTGCGGATGTCCGCGTCCCTCTTGCCGGACACGATCATCTCCTCCACCTCGGCGGTGGACTCGAACAGCTCGAAAAGCCCGATGCGGCCCCGATAGCCGCTCTGGTGGCAGCTCTTGCAGCCCTGGCCCTCGTACACCGGGCCTTCCGCCAGACCCTGCCTGCCGAGCAGCGCCGCTTCCGCCCGGGTGGCTTTCTTCTTCTTCCGGCAGTCCGGGCAGATCCGCCGCACCAGCCTCTGGGCCATGGACCCTCTTAAGACGGCGGCGATGAGGTAGGGCTCGATCTGCATGTTTTTCAAGCGGGTGATGACCGACACGGAGTCGCGGGTGTGCAGGGTGGAGAGCACCAGGTGGCCCGTGAGCGAGGCCCGGATGGCCAGCTCCGCGGTCTGGCTGTCGCGGATTTCCCCGACCATGATGATGTTGGGGTCCTGGCGCAGCACCCGGCGCAGGATGGTGTCGAAGGACAGCCCGATGCGGTCATTGGTCTGGATCTGGTTCACCCCGTCGATGACGTACTCGATCGGGTCCTCGATGGTGATGATCTTCTGCGTGTCGCTCTGGATATGCTGCAGCACCGCGTTGAGCGAGGTGGTCTTGCCGCTGCCCGTCGGGCCGGTGACCAGGATCAGGCCGTTGGGCGGCGAGGCGATGCGCACCAGCAGGTCGCGGTCCTTCTCCTCCATCCCGATCTGTTCCAGGGTCAGGGGCGTCTTCTTCTTGCTGAACAGCCGCAGCACGAAGGATTCCCCGTCGGCGATGGGGATCACCGAAACCCGCATGTCCAGCATGTCGCCGCCCAGGTGCACGGTGATGCGCCCGTCCTGGGGCCGGCGCCGCTCCATGATGTTGAGGTTGGCCATGATCTTGATGCGGGTGGAAATCGCCGGAAAGCTCTGCTTGTCCAGCTGCCGCACCGTGTGCAGGTAGCCGTCCAGGCGGTAGCGGACCACCATGCGCTCGGCGAACCCCTCGATGTGGATGTCCGAGGCCTGCTGGCGGATGGCCTCGATCAGGATGCTGTTGACCAGGTTGATCACCGGCGCGTCGTTGGCCAGCTTGTCCAGCAGCAGCTTCTCGTCCGGGGCCGCCCCCGGCTTGGGGCTGACCTCGGAAAGCCGGTCGCCCAGGTAGCCGGCCAGCTCGCTGCGGTCGACCTCGAAGAAACTCACCTCCTTGCGGTGGAAGTTCTTCAAATTCTCCAGCAGCAGGATGTCCGAGGCGTTGCAGACGCCGATCAGGATGGAGTCCGCGCTCTCCCGCAGCTTGATCACCGAGTTGTTCTCGATGTATTCCAGGGGATACTGCTCCGCGCCTTCGGGCAGCGGCTTGAACTCCGCCAGGGACGCTTTTTCCATGTCTTTCAGGACCCGAAGAACCGCTGGTACAGGCGCTCCAGGGTCAGGGCCGGGTCCGCCTGCTCCACCTCGCCGTAATCCACCCGGGGCACGATGTAGATCACCATTTCGGAGTTTTCCAGGGTCTCCGTGCGTTGCTGGAACAGGTAGCCCAGCAAGGGGATGTGGCCGAGCACCGGCACCTTGGTCACCTGGATGTCGGTGTCCTGGCGCATCAGCCCGCCGATCACCACCGGCTGGCCGGAGACGGTGCGGGCCAGGGTGTTCACGATGTTCTCGGAGGTCGTGGGTATCGCCGGCGCCCCGGTGGCGCTGGAGGCCGCGCCGCGCTTGGAGACGGTGGCCTTCAGGTTCATGGTGATCATCTGGTCGCCGGAAACCCAGCCCTGGACCTTGAAGATCAGGCCGGAGGTGATCTCCCGGGTCACGCCCGTGAAGATGGTGTTGCCCTTCTCGTCGACCTCCGCCTCCTGGTAGCGGAAGGTCTCGGTGTTGCGGAGCTCCAGGTCCTGGCCCGAGAGTCCGACCAGGGCGGTGTCGGCCCGCACCTGCGCGTCCTTGGTGGTGAGATGGGTATTGAGCGCCTCGGCGAAATTCAGCCCGAAGGCGGACACGATGTCGAAGCTCACGTTCAGGTTGCCAAGTTTGGCCAGGAAGCCGTTGGTGGCCCCGGAGGCCGCAGTGGTTGCGGTCGGAGAGCTGTCAAAGCCCAGCGTTTCCCCCTTGCTGTACTGGATGACCAGGATCTGGTAGCGGATCTGCGGGACGGGCTTGTCCAGGACCTTCAGCTCCCGGTAGAAATCGGCCAGCTTGTCGGCGGAGGCGCGGACGAAGACCACCGAGGGGTCGCCGGTCTCCAGGATCTCCTCCTTGGCGATGGAAGGGGGGAGCTTCTTCAACAGGTCCTCGGCCTTCAGGTACTTCAGCTTCACGGCTCACGCTGCCCGCCGGCTTGTCGATCAGCTCCAGGTAGCTCGGCGAAGGCCTGACGGGTGTCCTCGGGCATGAGGGCCACGAAGGAGTTGGACTCCGGGATGATGATCGGCTCGATGTGCCGGTACTCGGGGGGCAGCAGCGCCGCGATCTTGGTGGCGTTCAGGAAGTTCAGGCGGAACACCTGGTACTGCCGGTCGGCGATGGGCTGGTCCACCTTGCGCAGGAACTCCTGGGCCGGCCCGATCTCCTCCACGCTGCCGCTCAGGATCACCGCGTTGCGGGGCGCGTCGATGCGGAACAGCTGCGCCGACAGCAGCTCCGCCGGAAACAGGTTGGGCAGCTCCTTGGCGGACAGGTAGGTCAGGGGGATGCGCACCGTGGTGTTGAGCTTCTTGAGCACGTCGCGCTGCTCGATCTCGAAGATGTAGTAGACGTCGCCGATCAGGGCGTAGTCGGCATTGGCCTGCTCCAGCAGCAGGCGCAGGATGCGCTCGAAGGGCTTGGCCTCGAAGCGCAGCTTGTCCAGGATGACGTCCTTCTTGGACAGCAGCGAGTATTCCTGCTGGGCCTTGGTGAAAAGGGCATCGACGACGTCCACGAAGCGGCCCTTCTCCACCCGCAGGGAGTATTGCTCGCCGACCCGCTCCACCAGGCCGCTCGGGGCCCCGGGCTTGCCGGCCTGGGCCTGGGCCGGAGCGGTGGGGATGCGCTTCACGTAGTAGAAGTCCTGATCCACTTCCACCTTGTAGTCCGGGAAGCGCTTCACGATGATCTCCAGCAGCTTGTCGGTGGCCAGGCGGGAGACGTGCACCGTGAGGGGCTGCCCCGGCAGGGGATCGAACAGGATGGTCCGCCCGACGGCCTTGGAGGCGGCGCGGATCAGGTAGGGGATCTCCACGTCCTCCGCGTCCATGCTGATGGTGCCGGCGGCCGGATCGGCATCCACCCGGATGCGGGACACGTAGTAGACGCTGTCCTGCTTGCGCACGTACATCTTGTAGGTCGACAGGAACACCTGCAGCGCCGTGTCGAAGTCCGTGGCCGCGAAATGGTAGGAGGCCGTGCCGCCGACGGTCTCGTCGGGAATGATCGACTTGCCCGACACCTCCCCCAGGGCCAGCAGGATGTCATTGACCGGCTGGTTGACGAACTGCATCTCCTTGATCTGCTGGGCGGAAGCGGTAAGGCCGCCGGCCAGCAGGAGCAGCAGGAAAAACCAGGCACGCCGTGGATGATCGTTCATAAGCCGGCTCCAGTTTGCGAGGCGCCAGAACCCTTCCAGGAGCGGCAGCAGCAGAAACGCCGCGATCGCCCCCGAAACCAGAAAAGGCCCGAAGGCCACGCTGCGGCTGTGCGGAACGCCGGCCACCGCGCGCCGCACGAGCACGAATCCGGTGCCGCCGGAAGCTCCCAGAAACACCGCCAGCAGGCAGCCCGGGAAGCCCAGCAGGAACCCGATCAGCGCGGCCAGCTTGACATCCCCCAGGCCCAGGCGCGGGCCGAAGGCCAGCCGTACGCCCAGCAGCAGCAGCACGGCGGCGGCGGCCCCGGCCAGTTGGACCCAGGCCAGCGTCCCCCGCGCCAGGCGCAGGGCCAGCAGGCCCGCCCCGGCCAGCAGCAGCCACAGATCGGGGATGCGCCGCTCGCGCGCGTCCACGTAGACCACGGGCGCCATGCAGGCGGCGAAGATCAGCAGCTCGGCAAGCTCTCGCAGCGGTCATCGACTCCTCAATTTTACTCTTTTCTCTGGCGGGATCAAGAGAGCTTTAGACAAAGGGCGGCGCCCGGCTGGGCGCCGCCCTGGATTTCAATAAACTAGGCCCTGGATATGGGTGCGCAGAACGTCTTTCCGTATCACGTAGGTGGGCCGCATCATCTCATTGTCCTCGTGATCGACGATGTGGCAGTGCCAGACGTAGCCATAGCCCTCCAGGTCCTGCGGGTTGAAGGCATACTTAAACTCGCTCCTCTCCAGGTTCGTGGCCAGGTCCGGCAGGGCCCAGCGCACGACCAGGCGGGTCACCATGCCCGGGAGGCCACGACCGCAGCAACATCCGGGGCGACATCGCGGCCAACCTTGCGTTCAGCGAACACGAGAAGCACGTGGAAGGGCTGCCCCTGGCCTCCTGCGCGGCCTGCCACGGCCCGCACCGGGTGGAGCCTGCCGGCACGAGCACGAGCCATCTGATCAACTTAGACCGGGACTATGTGACCCCTTCGGAGACCGGGCGGCTGGAGTTCGTGGACGGCGCCCTGCCCCGCACCGGCTCCTGCTGCCTTACCTGTCACGGCGAGGACCACAACCCGTACAGCTACCCGCCGTAGGGCGCGGCGGAAGGGAGACCGGCGGCCGGGCAGGCCGCCGGCTTCAGAGCCTACCAGTTCTTCGGGCCGTTCTTGATCGAAACCAAGCCTGTAGCCAAGTCCATGCTGTGGCAGTTCAAACAGGAACCCTGATAGAGCTTGATGAACTGGCTGTCGGCCTTCTTGGCGAAATGGGCCTTGTGCACCACGGAGAAGATGGTGCCCATCTTGGCGCCTTCCTTGTGGCACATGGCGCAGTCCTTGGGCGCGGTCTTGATGATCGCGTCCACCTTGGGATGCTTCGGGCGCTTGGAAAGCATCACGTTCAACTTCCAGGGGATGGCATCCCCTTCGTTCTTGTGGCAGCTTACACAGCCATCGGGAAAAGGATCCGCCCCCAGGATC
The DNA here is from genome assembly GCA_963736785.1 of uncultured Spirochaetota bacterium. Taxonomy (GTDB): domain Bacteria; phylum Spirochaetota; class Spirochaetia; order SZUA-6; family DRHE01; genus MIBK01. The sequence continues at coordinate 38,625 of CAVTQG010000009.1, forward strand.
CCGGGCAGCAGGGGTTTGGACTCCTGCGCGGCCAGGCCGATGGGAAATAGCAGTACCGTCACGAGCAGCGCCAGGAACATTCTTCCAGCCTTGTTCATCCTCTCTCCTCCTTTGTGCGAGCATCCTAACCCACAACCGGGCAGTCCGCAACCGGGTTGCGGCCGTCCGCCTGTAGAAAAATCACGACAGGAAAACCATCATCTCCGTATCACCTACTTTTTGGCTTGCATATCCAAAGCGTGAGGAGGGACAATGAGTCAACGCGGAGGAGACAGTGGACCGTCGCCCGCCATCCGGCGATTGGCGGCGATGCTGGCGGCCGCTCCCGGCGACGAGGACGGCAATTTTTCGATTACGGGGATCCCCGTCGGGACCTCGATCTCGGGCAGGTCATGGTGTTCGACTGGTTCGCCAGGCTGGAGAGCATCGTGTTCGAGGATAAGGACCAGGACGGCTTCCGGGACCCGGATGAGATCGGCATCCCCCGAGCAGGCGATAAATTCCTGCTTGTACCACTCCTCCACCGGGCGGAAAATGACCCTGGTCTATTCGGTCAAGATCGAAAACGCTCGGTATTTGTACCGCGCTTGCCGAGGAGCTTAGCTCGGCAACTTCCCTGAAGGTCATCGGTCTCTTGGAGATGCAGGCAGCTCTTTCCGCGCACCCCGCCAACTTCTATTCGGGGAAGCCGGAACTTGACTCCAAGGATGAGCGGCTGATTGTCCAGGTTGGCGAGACTCTCGGCGCGGACTAGGTCTATGCCCTCAAAGGAGCGTCCGGCATTTTCGCGCGTGTCAAGCTGTACATCAGTGGATGCAGGGAAAGCTGTTTCGTGCTTCTACCGGTGAACAGGGTCGGGGTGAACGATTACTATGTTGAGAATGGCGCCAATCCTGTATCATACCCCCTCACCAATAAGCAGCGGGATGAGCTGTATCATGAAGTTGCAGTCGCCATGGCAAAGGACATTCCCGGAGAAATGAAAGTACACTGGAGAGCGGTAGACCGGAACAATGGGGGATCCGGTATTACAGCGAACGCGCCGGCGGGGAGAGGGATCGATTACGCCGCTTCAGAACTCAAAGCGCACCTCCAGGGAGGCGCTCAAGGCATTGCCGCCGGTGTACCAGGTGAACTCCTTGCCGGCCCCGCCGCCCAGGTGGCTTATGGTGAAGGTGAAGGGGAGGAACCCGACCGGGTCGAAGGCGGCCGCCAGGCGGATGGTGTAGGAGAGGTCCGAGATGTTCATCAGTCCGGACAGGGTGGCGTCCAGGAAGTCGGCCAACAGGTTCTGCTTGGCCAGCGCGGCGTAGGCGTACCACTCGGCCTAGGTACAGGGGGGTGAAGTCCGCCGGGGGCAGCGCCGCATAGCCGCTCTCGTCGGGCTGCCCGGCGCTCTGATAGAAGGCCTCGGCCTGAATGCTCCAGTCCTTCAGCTCCCCGAAGCTGCGCTGCAGGCCGACGCTGGCCGCGTAGTCTACGGTCTCGGCGGCAAAGTCCACGGTCAGCGCCACCTCGCCGTACACATCGAAGCCCAGCAGGCGCCCGGAGAGGTCCATGCCGAAGCTGGCGGGCAGGTCGTAGCCGAAGTAGCCGGAAAGCCCCAGCTCGTAGCCCAGCGCGGTCAGGTCCCAGCGAACCGCCAGGGCGGTACGGGCCAGGTCGTTCACGTCCACCTCGTCGGTGTCCACGGTGCGGGAGAAGTCCGCGAACAGGAAAAGGTTGCTGTGCTTCATCGGCACGTGGATGCGCAGCCCGGGCTTGCCCACGCGCAGATCCACGCTGGCCAGGGGATCCAGTCGCTGGAGGTTCACGAAGTCCACTGGGGTCCAGATGAAGGACGGCCCCCAGGCCAGCAGCTGGTTGCCCACGCGGAAGAACACCTTCTTGCCCAGGTCGAAGCTCAGGTAGAACTCCGACAGGGCGTAGATGTTTTCGAACAGGTCGGCGCCCGCCAGCGGGGAGTCCAGCGCGCCCCCGTCGCCCTGGTACAGGGTGTGCCGCAGGTTGTAGCCCAGATACAGGGCGCCGTAGCTGGGCACGCTCAGGCGCACGAAGGCCTTGCCCGAGAAGGCCCCGGCGGCGGTGTAGCCGTCGAGGGGCGCGGTGGCCACGGCGGTGTTGCTCCACAGGAACGTGCCGCCCACCAGGTACTCCAGCTTGTTGGCCTGCTCCTGCTGGCGGCTTTGGGCCACACTCTGGTCGAAAGCCTCGGCGCTGAAGATGTCCTGCTCGCCGGTGTCCTGGGCGCTCAGGGGCAATGCCGGCAGCAAGCCGGCGGCCGCCAGGAGGCCTGCGCGCAGCGCGCGCAACAGCCGGCCGCTCATCGGGACTGCTCCTCCAGGAAAGCCTTGCCGAAGGTGTAGTCCGGGATGCGCGCCGTTGAGACGTTCTCGTTGGTCAGCAGCGTTTTCTGGCCCTTTTCCAGGTGGTTCACGGCCAGCAGTTTGCTGAAGAGGAACTTGCCGCCCGCCACCGGGGCGTAGTCGATGTAGTAGAAGGTACGCAGGAGCGTCTCGGAAACGCTGTAGTTCTCCGTCTTCACCGGCAGACCGTCGCTCTTGCGGAAGTACCACTTCTGGATCGGGAAGGACACGTCCAGGGCCTTGCCCTCCAGGCGCACCACGTCGCACTCCCACTTGGACACGGTGGCCGTGCCCTGGTAGCTGGCCCAATACTGCTCCAGGGTCTTGGGCTGGCCGAACAGGTCGGTGCGCACGTCCGTGGAGCCCACGTCGTCCTTGCGGTTGCGGTAGACGAACTCCCGCGTGGAGGGCAGGTAAAGGTACAGGTCGTCCCCGCTGCGGTAGTAACCCTTGCCCTTCTCGCTGTCCGGGTACTGGAAGATCAGGGTGAAGGTGTCCGCCGCGTCCCGGCGGTAGATCTTGACCTGCAGCACACGGTCGGCCTGCCCCTCCTGCTTCTGCACCAGGGTGAAGGTGGAGGTGACGTCCAGGCCGCCCAGGTTGAGCTTGTCCTCGTAGGCCTGCACGATTTTTTCGGCGCGCGGGTCGTTCTGCTTCTGGGCCGGGGCCAGCGCGGAGGCGCCCAACAGAAAGATGGTCAACAGGCGAAAGGTCTTTTTCATTTTTGGATTCCTTTTTTCAGAAAACCCGGGTCAGCGCTTCCACCGGTCGGATGCGGCCGCCGCGGCGGGCCGGGAAGAAGGAGAACAGCGCCGTGAAGCTGGTGGTCACCGCCAGGATCAGCAGGATATCCGCGAACCTGGGAACCAAGGCCAGGCGGCCGCGGTTCAGGAACAGCCCCAGGTTCCCCGCGGGGGGCAGGGGCACGGCCGTGCGCACCACCAGGACCGCCAGCAGGGCCAGGGCCGCCCCTGCCAGGGTAAAGATCAGCGCCATCAGCACGTTCTCCAGCACGAACAGGCCAGTCACCCCCCGCGCCTCCATGCCCATGGCCCGCATGGTGCCGATTTCCCGCAGCCGCTCGTTGATGGCCATGCGCATGTTGATGAAGATCGACACGGCGATGATGAACAGCATGATGGCGGCGATCAGGGCGCCGATGGCGTTCACCGCGGCCAGCACGCTGCGCACGATGCCCAGGACCTCGCCGATCGTGGCCAGGGTCAGCTCCACCCGGTCCACCCCCCGTTGGTCCAGCTCGTAGCGCGGCGAGGCGGCGGTCACTGCCGTCAGGGCGGCGTTCTCGTCCTTGGGTTTTCTCGCTTCGAAGCCGGCCAGGGTGAGGGCCTCGACCAGCCGGTCGCGCTTCTCGCCCAGGCCGGCGGTGTTGGGCAGGTACAGGTACAGGCTGGAGGCGGCGTCGGCCTCGGCCAGATCCAGCTTCTGCAGAAAGCCGAAGTGGGCCAGGAGCTGGTTCTGGATGAAGAAGTTGCCGGTCTGATAGACGCCCTTGACCCGCAGGGTGGCGGTGTTGAAGGCCCCGAAGCGGGTGCGGGTGGAGACCAGCACGTCGTCGTCGTAGCCCAACTCGAAGTACCTGGCCACTTCCGCCGGCAGCACCACGGCGTTCGGGGTGTCCACGAATTCCTGCCAGCTTCCCTCCAGGAAGCGGACCTGGTCGCGAAAGCCCGTCTCCAAACTCGTGTCGATGCCCACGAAGGTGACCCGTTTGGACAGGCCGTTGTTGTACATCGAGGAGCGCACGATGTAGCGCGGCAGGACGGTCAGGTCCCGGCCCAGGGTCTCCCGGGCGATCTGCTCGATCTGCGGGTAGCGCAGGATCCCCTGGAATACCCGTCCGCCGACCACGTACTGCCCGGCCACGGTGATGTGCCCCGCCGAGGCGCGCACCAGGTTGGAAGTGATGTTGACCCGGGCCCCCTGCGAGAAGGAGAAAAGCAGAACCAGGATGAAGGTGACGATCGCGTAGTTGACCCCCAGGGTGAAGGTCCGTTTCTTCTGGCGGAAGATGTTCTTCAGGGCCAGATTCAGATACATAGCCATGGCTTACCTCTCGCCCATGGCGGCCAGCGGGGTGATGCCCGTGGCCACGCGGATGGGATACAGGGTCGCGATGATCGAAACCGCGATCACGATGACCAGTGCCTCCAGGAAGGGGGCCGCGGCCAGCCGCAGCGCCAGCGGACCGCCGCCGATCAGGTACTGGGAAATGGTGTCCGGCAGGGGCAGCCCCCGGGCTCCCGCGGTCAGCACGGCGGCCAGGCTCAGGAGCATGGCCCCCAGGCAGAAGGGAATGTTCAGCAGCAGGGTTTCGGCCAGGAACAGCCTGCGGATGAAGCTCTTCTCCCCGCCGAGGGCCCGCATGGTCCCGATCTCCGAGGTGCGCTCCACGATGTTGATGATCAGGGTGTTCATGAAGATGAAGGCCACGATCAGGAAGATCAGCCCGGTGGCCAGGACGATGAAGGCCTGCAGGCCCGAAGCGATCCGGGCGAAGAAACCGGAGGCCTCGTCCCAGCGCGCCGCCTTGACGCCCAGGCCCGCCGCGGTGATCTGGGCAATCACCCGGTCCACCCCGCGGTGGTCGGCCAGGCGAATCGCGATCATGGTGTAGCCGGAGAGGGTCTCGGAGCGCAGGCTGGAAAGGTCCAGCCGGCCGAAATCCTTGTCCTCGGCCAGACCGAAGATCGCCGCCTCGTCCCCCGCGCTGGCCTGCAGGCCGCGGGTCAGGCTTTCGGGCAGGGAATCGGCGGCCACACCGGTGAAGTTGTACAGGCTGGCGTAGCTGGCCATGTCCACGAAGTTGATGTAGTTGAACACGTTCTTGAAATAGCGCGGCTCGAACAAGCCGACCAGCTCGGAGCGCAGGGCGTTGACCGAACCCCCCTCGGTGAGCGAGAGCACCGTTACCTGCTGGCCCGCCTCCAGGCTGACCCCGTAGTTTTTCTGGTATTGCTCGTTCTGGAACTCACTGATCAGGATGCCCTGCCGCGGGGTTCCTGCCTCCACGCCGAAGAAATCCCCCTGGCGCATCTCCACGTTGTTGAAGATCTCGCGGTAGGTGGCCGGCTCGATGGCGTAGAAGATGAAAGGCAGCTCCACGCCCTTGCCGTCCTTCTGCGTCTGGAGGAGCGCGTAGTTCTGGGCGAAGGGCACGACGGCCTTTACCTCAGGCAACGTTTCCAGGTAGGCGCGGATCCTCTCGACCTCGGCGATGACCGGCAGGGGCGTGTTGAAGGCGAAGGGGGAGGGCTTTTCCTTGGAGCGCTCCGAGTACAGGATCAGGTCGCCGGTGAAGTTGTTGATGATCGAGTCGCGGGAGGCGATGCCGGCCGAGCGGGTGAAGGTCTGCCCGAACACCAGCAGCAGGGTGCCGAAGGCCACCAGCAGCCCGATGGTCAGGGCGCGGCTCTTGCGGCGCAGCAGCGAGCGCAGCGCAATCTTCAAAATCAGCATGTCAGCCTTTCGCCTTGTCCCCGGTCACGAGGCCGTCGCGCAGGCTGATGATCCTGCGGGCGTGCTCCATGATGTGCTCGTCGTGGGTGGAGAAGATGAAGGTGGTCTTCTCGAGCTCGTTGATGGCCCGCATCAGGTCCACGATGCGGTGGCCGGTCTCGGAGTCCAGGTTGGCCGTGGGCTCGTCGGCCAGCACGATCAGCGGCCGGGTCACCAGGGCGCGGGCGATGGCCACCCGCTGGCGCTGCCCGCCGGAAAGCTCGTTGGGCTTGTTCTTCAGCCGGTCGGCCAGGCCGACCTCCTCGATGAAGTGCATCACCGTCTTTTCCCGCTCCTTGCGCGTCAGGTGGTTGCGCGAGCAGCAGCGGGAACTCGATGTTCTCGTACACGTTGAGCACCGGGATCAGGTTGAAGGACTGGAAAATGAAGCCCAGCTTCTGGCGGCGGTAGCGGGTCAGCTCCGTGTCCGAGAGGTGCTCCACTTCGGTCCCGTCGATCAGCACCCGGCCCTCGGTGGGGGTGTCGATGCAGCCGATCAGGTTCAGGATCGTGCTCTTCCCGGCACCGGACGGGCCGGCAATGGCCAGGAACTCGCCTTTCTCGATGTGGATGGAGACGCCCCGCAGGGCTTCCACCCGGGTCTCGCCGAGCATGTAGCTGCTTGCTGAGCTTCGATCAGTTCTACTACGCTCATGGTTTCCTTTCGCGAATGCAGTCGCAAATATACTGCAATGCCGCAGAGAAGGGCAATCACAATTCTGAGTTTTTTTGCTTCCTTCTTACCACATTTCGTGTCTTGGACTGCTCCTTGACCCCCCGGGGGATTTCCACTAACAATAATGCTTCATGGATGAAGCCAAACTGCTGGCGCTCGTGAAGCGAAACGAGCTGGTGGGCCTGACCCAGGAGCTGGTGCGCATCGACTCCGTGATCCGGCCGGAAACCGGCCACACGGAACACGAGGTCGTGGAGTACCTGCGCTCCTGGGTCCAGCGGGAGCTGGGCCTGCAGCCAACAGTGGAAACCGTGCAGCCGGGCAGGGAGAACCTGTTCTTCACCCTGGACTCCGGCCGCCCGGGGCCCTGTCTGCTCTTGGAGGGGCACACGGACGTGGTCTCCGAGGGGGAGCGCGGCCGCTGGAGCGCCGACCCCTTCGGCGGGGAGCTCAAGGAAGGGCGCATCTACGGCCGGGGGGCCTGCGACATGAAAGCGGGCCTGGCGGTGAACCTGGTCGTGGCCAAGGCGCTGCTGGCCTCCGGGGTGCCCTGGCGGGGGCGCCTGGCCCTGTGCTTCGTCTGCGACGAAGAAGGGATGATGATCGGCATCAAGGACTTCATCCGCCGGGGACACGCCGACGGGGTGAACGCCTGCCTGGTGCCGGAGCCCGAGGAGAACCAGCTCTGCCTCAGCATGAAGGGGGCCATCCGGGCGGTGCTGCGGGTGCGCGGCCGTATGGCCCACGGGGCCATGCCGCGCTCGGGGATCAACCCCAACACCCGCCTGGCCAGGATCATCCTGGCCTTCGAGCGCTTCGAAACCGGCGAGATCCGGCGCTGCGGGGAGGATCCATTTCTGGGCTATCCCTCGGTCACCTTCACCGTGCTGCGCTCCCCGCCGCCGGGGGCCCCCGCCCAGCTCAACGTGATGCCCGGCGAGGCGGAAGGCTTCGTGGACATCCGCACCGTGCCCGGGCAGGACCACGAGCAGGTCCGCGCGGCCTTGCGGCGCATCCTCGGCGAGTTGGCGGCCGAGGACCCGGACTTCCAGGCGGACATCGAGTTCATCGAGGATCGGCCCGTGGTTTCCATGGGCAAGGAAGAGCCGATCGTGCAGGAGGCGGCCCGGGCGTTCCGGGAAGTGGCCTGCCGGGAGCCGGTGTACAGCGGGGTGCCGGGGGCCACGGACGGGACCTTCCTCTCGGCCTGGAAGGGCATCCCCTGCCTGGTGAACGGGCCGGGACCCCGGCACATCCCGCATCAGGTCGACGAGTACGTGGAGGTGGGCCAGCTTCTGGAAGCCGCCAGGGTGTACGCGCTGACCAGCCTGCGCTATCTGAACCGGAGGGCAGAGGCATGAACTTCGTGGATACCATCGACGAGCGGGTGCCCGTCCGGCGGGCGCTGATCAGCGTGTTCAACAAACGTGGGCTGGACCTGTTGGTCCCGGGCCTGCTGCGGATCAACCCCTCCTTGAGCATCCTGTCCACCGGGGGCAGCTACGTAGCCGTGGCCGCCATCCTCGGCTCCGGCGCCGGCGCCGGCCCGGCCCCGCGCGACGCCTGACGGCAGGTGTCCGACTACACCGGCCAGCCGGAGATGCAGGGCGGGCTGGTCAAGACCCTGGACTTCAAGATCTACCTGGGCCTGCTCACCGAGACCTACAACCCGGCGCACTCGGCGGACCTCGCCCGGACCGGGGCGGAGCCGATCGACCTGGTGGTCGTGAACCTCTATCCCTTCGCAGGAGACCATCGCCCGCGCCGGGGTCACGCCGGAGCAGGCCCGGGCCAACATCGACATCGGCGGCCCCTGCATGCTGCGCGCCGCGGCCAAGAATTTCCTGCGCGTGGCCGCGGTGCGTGGACCCGGCGGACTACCCGGCGATCCTGGCCGAGCTGGCAGCCGGCGGCGGCGCCTTGAGCCTGGCCACCCGCTTCCGCCTGGCGCAGAAGGCCTTCGCCGCCACCGCCGAGTACGACCGGGCCATCGCCGGCTACCTGGGCGGCCTGCAGGCCGGCCAGGTGGCCGCCTGCTACCCGAACCTCCGACCCGGGGGTAAGGCGTGAGCGCCATGGACTTCAAGGCCGCCTACCGCACCGTGCTGCGCGAGCACTTCCCGGACAGCCTGCAGATCCGCTTCGGCGAGGGGCCCGACGCCCAGACCCTGAGCTACGGCAAGGTCACCTGGGACATCGGGGGCGAGCGGCAGGGCCTGCGCTACGGCGAGAACCCGGACCAGGAGGCGGCCCTCTACCGGCTGGAGTCCGGCAACCTGGCCCTGGGGGAGGTGCGCGCCATCCAGCCGGGCAGCGCTCTGGTCTCGGACGCGCGAGCTGCTGCAGTCGGGCAAGCACCCGGGCAAGACCAACCTGACCGACGTCGACAGCGCCCTGAACATCCTGCGCTACCTGACGGCAGCGCCCTGCACCGTGATCGTGAAGCACAACAACCCCTGCGGCGTGGCCAGGGCCGGCACCCTGGCCGAGTCCTACCGCCGGGCCTACCTGGCCGACCGCGTCGCGGCCTTCGGCGGGGCCATCGCGGTGAACCGCGAGCTGGACCGCGAGACCGCCGAGTTGATCGCCGCCCAGTACTGCGAGGTGGTGGCCGCCCCGGAGTTCGCCGAAGGGGTGCTGGACATCCTCGGGGCGCAGGAAGAACCTGCGCGTCATGCGCATCGGGGCCATGGCCCGTCTGGAAGCCTTCGCCGGCCTTCGGGTTCCGGACTTCACCAGCCTGGTGGACGGGGGGCTGGTCGTGCAGTGGTCCTACGCCCCGATCACCCTGTCGGTCGAGGACTTCCTGCCCGCCACGGCCACCTGGCAGGGGCGGGAGTACCAGGTCGACCGCGCAGCCTACCCCGCAGGAGGCCGAGGACCTGCTGTTCGGCTGGCTGGTGGAGGCGGGGGTCACCTCCAACTCCGTGATCTACGTCAAGGACGGGGCCACGGTGGGCATCGGCACCGGGGAGCAGGACCGCGTCGGCGTGGCCGAGATCGCCCGCGACAAGGCCTATCGCAAGCTGGCCGACCGCCTGGCCTGGGAGCGGCACGGCCAGGCCTACAGCGCGCTTCCGGAGGGCCGGCAGCGCTCGGCCATCGACGAGGAAGTGCGGGAGCAGCACGGGGGCCTGGCGGGGAGCTGCATGGTCTCCGACGCCTTCTTTCCCTTCCGCGACGGGGTGGAGGTGGGCCTGCGCGAGGGGGTCACGGCCGTGATCCAGCCCGGCGGCTCCGAGCGGGACTTCGAGGTGATCGAGGCCTGCAACGAGGCGGGCGCGGCCATGGTGTTCACCGGCCAGCGCAGCTTCCGGCACTAGGGGAGGTCATGAAGAACATTCCGGTGCTCACGGTCGAGGGGCGCACCCTGGCCGAGGCCTACGAGCGGGCCCTGGTGGCGCTGTACCGCGAGGGGGTGCCCATGGCCACCCAGTACGACAAGCCGGGCGATCCGCCCAGCCTCGACTCCACCATGAACATCACGGTGCTCGATCCGCTGGCCGAGCCCATGATCCACAAGGCCTTTCCCGGGCGGCATCGAGGACCTGCGGGAGTACGTGCATGGAGCTGCAGGGCGCCAAGGACCACTGGGTCAAGAACATGAACGACCCGGCGGACACGCGCTGGGAGTACACCTACCACGGCCGGCTGGCCGCCTACGGCACGTGGCGGGAGACAGCGCGACGGCGAGTCCGTGCGAGGCCGGCGCCTTCAGCGATCGACCAGATCGAGCGGTGATCGGCCAAGCTGGCGGCCGCAGCCGCTTCACGCGCCAGGCGCAGATGATCACCTGGATGCCCAACCTCGACCTCGACTGCTACGATCCGCCCTGCCTGCAGTCGCTCTGGTACCGGATCCTGGAGGACGAGGACGGGCGTGTGGTGGCTGAACTGCAACGTCCGGTTCCGCAGCAACGACGCCTGGGGCGCGAGCTTCATGAACATGTTCGGCTTCATCCAGTTCAACCGCGACGTCATCGCCGCCGAGCGTCGCCGCGGCGCACCGGCCGGACGGTCGAGCTCGGCCGGCTGAACTGGCAGGCCGATTCGTACCACATCTACGGGGCAAGACCTGCCGAGCGCCAGAGCGCGGCTGTTCGACCGGCTGGAGACCACCAGCTTCGAGGACCGGGTGTACGAGCTTCCGCGACCCCGTGATCCGGGAGATCTACGACGAGGCCGGCCCCCAGGTCGAGGCCAAGATCCGGGGGCTGGACGGCCGCCGGGACGGCCGGGGGTAGGCCGGCCGCAGCCGGCCTACGGCGCAAGCCCCTCGCCTTGACCTATCCGAGGCGGAATGGCTATTGTGGGGCATGTACGAACGCAACGTCGAGCAGATCGAGGAGCTGGTCCGCAAGCAGAACGAATGGCGCGGCTCGACCCTGAACCTCATCGCCAGCGAAAACCTGCTCAGCAGCAGGGCCCGCGAGGTCATGGGTTCGGACTTCGTCCACCGCTACGCCGAAGGCCACCCGGGGGAGCGCTACTACCAGGGCACCGAGATCATCGACGAGATCGAAAGTCTGCTGAAAAAACAGCTGAAAACCCTGTTTCACTGCCGGCAGGTGGATGTGCGGCCGATCAGCGGCACGGTGGCCAATGACGCGGTGTTCAGCCGCTACATTTCCCCCGGGGACGTGGTCATGGTCAACTCCACCCCGGCCGGCGGGCACATCAGCCATCACCGGGCGGGCTCGGTGGGCAAGTACACCCACAATATCGTCGACTTCCCCCTCACCGCCGACGGCTATCACATTGACGTGGGTCACTCGGCGGAGCTGATCAAGGCCCTGGCTCCCAAGGTCCTGATCGTGGGCAAGAGCCTGTTCCTGTTCCCCGAGCCGGTCAGTGAGCTCTCCGAGCTGGCCCGCGACCGGGGCGCGGTCATCCTGTACGACGCGGCCCACGTGCTGGGCCTGATCGCCGGGGGCTGCTTCCAGGATCCCCTGGGCGAGGGAGCCCTGCTGATGACCGCCAGTGTGCACAAGACCTTCTTCGGCTCCCAGCGCGGGATCATCCTTTCCAACACCGGCGAGGCGGAGTGGCGCAAAATCGACAAGGGTGCCTTCCCGGGCTCCTCTTCCAACCACCACCTGGACACCCTGGTGCCTCTGGCCATCAGCGTCTACGAGATGATGGACTTCGCTCCGGCCTACGCCCGGCAGACCATCGCCAATGCCAAGGAGCTGGGGCGCAGGCTCCAGGAGCTGGGCTTCAGCGTGCAGGCCGGCGAGTTCGGCTTCACCGAGAGCCACCAGCTGGCCCTGGATATGCGCGAGTTCGGCGGCGGGGACGAGGCGGCCCGCCATCTGAAGGACAACGGCATCATCCTGAACATGAACCTCCTGCCCAACGAGCCGCTGGAGAACTCGACCAATCCCGCGGGCGTCCGCCTGGGAGTGCAGGAGATGACCCGCGCGGGCATGATGGAAGCCGAGATGGGGATCATCGCGGACCTGTTCAAGAAGTGCCTCAGGGACGGGAAGTACGTAGGGGAGGAGGTCCGGGAGCTGCGCCGCGCCTTCCAGCGCGTGCACTATTCCTTCGACCCGCAAACATGAAAGACGTTCAGAACCAGAAGGACTCCCGCCGGATCGACATCCAGAAGGTCGGGGTCAAGAACGTCCAGTACCCGGTCGTGGTCCTGGACAAGAAAAACCGCACCCAGTCCACGGTGGCCACCATCAACCTGTACGCGGACCTGCCCCACGACTTCAAGGGCACGCACATGAGCCGCTTCATCGAGGTGGTCAACCAGTATTACGTGGATTTCTCCATGAACAACTTCCTCTCCATGCTGGACAAGATCCGCCACCTGCTGGACGCCAGCAAAGCCTACGGGGAGGTTGTCTTCCCCTATTTCATCGAGAAGCAGGCGCCGGTATCCGGCGACAAGAGCCTGATGAGCTATACCTGCGAGTATCTCGGGGAGGTGAGCGATGACAAGCGCCACTTCTACGTGGGCATCCAGGTGCCGGTGAGCACGGTCTGCCCCTGTTCCCTGGAAATCAGCGAGGTGGGAGCGCACAACCAGCGGGGGGTGGTGCGCCTGAAGCTGCTGTTCGGCAAGTTCTTCTGGATCGAGGACGTCATCCGTATCGTCGAACAGTCCGCCTCCAGCGAGGTGTTCACCCTGTTGAAGCGGGAGGATGAAAAGTACATCACCGAGCAGGCCTTCGCCCGGCCGCGCTTTGTGGAGGACGTGGTGCGCGAGGTGACCCAGAAGCTGGAAGCCACGGGCGACTTCCGCTGGTTCAGCGTGGAGGCGGAGAACTTCGAGAGCATCCACAACCACAGCGCCTACGCCTTCGTGGAGCGAGGCGCGGTGGGCTGAAACGGTGCCGGCCGCTGCCGTAAGCACCCTGCTGGCTGCCGCGGGACTGTGCCTGACCGCGGCGGGCTTGAGCCTGTGGCGCTGCCTGCGCACGGAGGTTTTCCGATTTCCGGCAGGCTGAACGACAACTTCACGGTGGGCCTGGTCTCCACCGGCTTCCTGTACAGCCTGCGCTACTTCCTGGGGGTCTGAGCGCGCCGCTTGCGCCACAGGGGCCGGGAGCCCACCACGGCCAGGTACACGGCCCCGGACAGGATGATGATGGTCGCCCCGGCCGGCAGGTTGGGCTTGTAGCTCAGGGCCAGGCCGGCGGTCATGAGCACCCCGGAGAGCGCCGAGGCCACGATCATCGTGTGCCACAGGCGGCGGGTCAGGTAGGCGGCCGCGGCCGCCGGCAGCGCCAGCAGCGCGATCACCATCACGATGCCGACCACTTGCAGCAGGATCACGATGGTCAGGGCGGTGAGGCAGAGCAGGAGGATGTAGTACAGCTCCACCCGCACCCCGCGCAGGCGCGCGAACTCCTCGTCGAAACAGACCGCCTCCAGCTTGTAGTAGAAAAGGAAGCTCACCAGCACCACCAGGGCGTCCAGCCCGGCGATCAGCAGCAGGTCGCCGCGGCGCACCATCAGGATGTTGCCGAACAGGTAGCTCATCAGGTCGTCGTTGTAGCCCGGGGTGCGGGAAATGAAGAAGATGCCCGTGGCCATGCCGATGGACCACACCGCGCTCAGGACCGTGTCCTCCCGCTCCCGGCCGTACAGGGTGACCGCCCCGATGATGACCGCCGCCAGCAGGGCCGAGGCCACCGCCCCTACCAGCGGGGTGACGAACTCCCAGCCCAGGACGCGCTGCAGGTAGCGGGCCAGGCCCATGCCGCCCAGGACCGTGTGGGCGATGGCCCCGGCAATGTAGCCGATGCGGCGCACCGTGATGAAGCTGCCCACCACCCCGGAGGCGATGGAGGCCAGCAGGCCGGTGGCCAGGGCGTACTGCAAAAATGGGAAGGCTGCGAGGTCACGCAGGAAATCCATCATAGTTCCTGCTCGTGGTGCACCAGGGCGATGTCGACGCCGTACAGCTCGCTCAGCATCTCCCCGGTCAGGCGGCTCACCGGGTGCTTGACCACCGTGCGGTTCACGCACAGCACGCCGCTCACGAACTTGGACACCACCCCGGTGTCGTGCGAGACCAGCAGGATGGTGAGCCTCCGCGCCAGCTCCACCAACAGATCATAGAGCTTGGCGGTGGCCGCCCGGTCCACGCTGGCCGTGGGCTCGTCCAGCAGCAATAGCTCGGGGTGGGTGGCCAGGGCCCGGGCGATGAGCACGCGCTGCCGCTGGCCCCCCGACAGGGCGGAGAAGGGCCGCCAGCGCAGTTCCGGCAGCCCGACGGTGGCCAGCGCCTCCTCCGCCGCCGCGCGGTCATCCCTGCGGTACGGGCCGGCCACGAAGTTGCCAACCCGGCCCATGCGCACCACATCCAGCACGGTGACCGGGAAAAGGGGATCGAAGCGGGCGTACTGGGGCACGTAGCCCACCCGCCTGCGCGCCCGCTCGGGCGGGCCTCCGAACACCCGCACCTCGCCGGCCTCCGGGCGCGCAGTGCCCAGGATCAGGCGAAGCAGAGTGGTCTTGCCGCCCCCGTTGGGGCCCACCGCGGATACGAACTCCCCGGCATGCACCTCGAAATTGACCCCCTGGAGCACCGGCTCGCCGGTGTACGAAAAGCTCACCTCGCGAAAGGAGATGACCGGCGGGGAGGCGGCGGGCTGCGCCGCGCCGCTGACAGCGGTATCGTTCATTGGGGAGTCAGGGCCTCCTGCACCTTGCGGCCCAAGTCCCGCAGATTGGCCAGGTAGTCGCGGGGCAGGTCGTCCAGCGGGACCACGGCGCCGCCGATGGCCTCGGCCACCGCGCGGGCCCCGGCCTGGCTGAATTGCGGCTGCACGAAGACCACCCGGATGTTGCGCGCCCGGGCCAGCTCGATCAGGCGCGCCAGCTCGCGGGCCGACGGCTGCCGGCCGCCGCTTTCCACCGCCACCTGCCGCAGGCCGTATTCCGCGGCGAAATAGCCGAAGGCCGGGTGGTACACCAGCATTTCTCTCCCCGCCAGGGGCGCCAGGGCCCTGGCTATCTCCGCGTGCAGGGCGTCCAGCTCGGCGGCGAAGCGCTCGAAGCCGCCGCGGTAATCCGCCTCGCCGTCAGGATCCGCCCGAATCAGCGCGTCCCGGATGTTTTGGGCCTGGCGGCGGGCCAACCTGGGGCTCATCCAGATGTGGGGATCCGGCTCGCCCTGCGGGCCTGCCTGACCTTCCTCCGGCAGCAGGGGGATGCCGTCGCGGGTGTCCACGATCTCCAGGTTGGGCATGCTGTCCCGCAGGCGGGGCAGCAGCGCGTTTTCATATGGAAATCCCGCGAGGAACAGGAGGCGGGAGCGGGCCAGTTCGGCCACCTGCCGGGGCGTGGGCTCGTAGGTGTGGGGATCCTGGCCGGGCTGGACCAGGGTCTGGACCCTCACCCGCGGCCCCCCCACGGCCTGGGCGAAGTAGGCCAGCGGGGGGATGCTGGCGAAGACCCGCAGGCCTTCCGCCGCGGGACTGCCCGGACCGCGGTTGCAGGCGGCCAGGCTCAACGCTCCGGCCAGCAGCAGCGCCGGGCGGATGGCCCGCTGCGCCGCCCGCCCGCCCATCCGCGCTCTTGAGCTCATGGCCTGGTCTTGCCTTTGGCCGAGGTGCAGCTCAGGTACAGGGCATCGCATTCCTGGCAGTGCTTCACGGCGTGGTCCCGGGCGAAGGCGTCCCAGTGTTTTTTCTGCTCGGGGCTCATGATCCCCGTGCCCTGGCACAGGGGACAGGCGTGGTCCAGGGCGGAAAGGACCGCCGCGCGGATGAACGCCGAGCGGTTGGGCAGGCGTCGGATCACACTGGCCAGCGCCCCGCCGACCTTGAAGCTGATCACCTCGTCCTTGTTGCGCAGCATGAGGGAGCCTCCCGGTAGTACTTCGTAATACATACCGCTGAATGGGCCGGGCCGTCAAGCCTGCGCTTGCTGCCGGCCGGCCGGGTAGTGTATCATTGAATGCGGAGGCAGGGGGGATGGGATGGAAAAATCGCACCGCGGCACTTCTTCTGATGCTGTTGCTGCTGGCGGCAGGCTGCACGAGCCTTTCGGAGGATGGAGGAAATTCCTGAGCCGGCTGAGCGACCCGGTGAAGGCCAGGGTGGTCACCGAGGAGGGCATCGCCCTTTACCAGCTGGCCCTGGTCAAGCGGGGCGAGTACGATCGCGTGGCTGAGGTCCGGCGCTATTTCGAGGTGGCCCTGCGTTTCGATCCCGGCAACCGCCAGGCCCAGGCCTACCTGGAGCTGGTGGACAAGTACCGGGAAACCGAGACGCGCAAACGCCTGCGTGAGGCGGAAGCCCTGCTGAAGAAGGGCAAGCGCAGCCAGGAGGAGGACTACGCGCTTTGCCTGGCGGTGACCCGGGCCGGACAGCTCGCACCGGAGGACGACGAGGTGGCCGCGCTGCTTCGGCAGACCGAGGAGCTGCGCGGCACGCTGGTGACCTTCTACCTGGAGCGCGGCCGGGAGGTCCGCTCCAAGGCCAGGGCGGAGAGCGGCGCGGAGGCCAGGGAGAAGCTGTACCTGGAGGCCTTTCGCAGCTTCAACCGGGTGCTGGCCGTTGAGCCGC
Organism: uncultured Spirochaetota bacterium; assembly: GCA_963736785.1. Lineage (GTDB taxonomy): Bacteria > Spirochaetota > Spirochaetia > SZUA-6 > DRHE01 > MIBK01. The sequence continues at coordinate 55,210 of CAVTQG010000009.1, forward strand.
AGAACCCCAGCGCCCGTACGGAGCAGGCCTCGCTCGCCGCCGCGGTCAACGAAATCCTCGAGGAGCGCCTGGAAGGCGCCCGGCAGCTCGCCGCCAAGGGCAAGTACGCCGAGGCGCGCAAGGAGGGGGCGCTGCTGGAGGAGCTGAACCGCCGCCTGGGGCACCCCCTGGATGCGGAGGTCGGGGAGCTCAACTACAGCTTGAACTACCGCTGGGCCCGCAGCCTGCTGGAGAGGCGGGACTACCCGGCGGCCCTGGCCCGGGCGGATGCCGCCCTGGCGGTTCGCAAGACCGAGGAGGCGACAGCCCTGCGGCGCAGGATCCTGGAGGCCCGCAAGCTGAGCGCCAGCGGCGTGTCCTATGAAGCGGCCTTGGACGAGGTGGACCGCCTTTTCGCCGGCGGGGACCTGGCCGGCGCCTACCGGCGCATCGACGAGCTGGCCGGTGCGACCAAGGACCGCGCCCGCCTGAACGCGCTGGAGACCCGCAAGGAGAAGATCCGCGCCCAGCTGCCGTCACCTGTACGAGAAGGCCGTGGGCTACTACCGGGCGGAGGAGTTCCAGAAGGCCGCCGAGCTGCTGGAGACGGTGGTGGTGATCGACGTGGAGTACGAGCAGGCCGCCGAGTACCTGGACAAGGCCAGGACCAAGCAGAAGCTGCTGGAGCAGTACGGGGGAGAAGGGTGAGCCGCGAGCGGGGCCAGCGCATCCTCCTGCATGCCCTGGAGGCGCTGTACTCCCTGGCGCTGCTGGCCTGGGCAGCGCTGCCCCTGTTGCCTTTCCTGGCGGACTTCGCCGGGCTGCTCCAGCTGCCCGACCTGCTGCGGCTGCCCTCCGGGCTGTTCGCTCCTGGCAGCATGGAGCTGGCGGTCGCCACGGTGCTGGTGTACCTGATGGCGGCCATCCGGCTGTACAAGCTCGCCTGCCTGGCCCTGGACCCGGTCCTCGCGCCCCTGGCTGACCCCCGCCGCAGCTTCCCCATCCTGATCAGCCTGGCCAGCTCCGGGCTGGCGCTGGCCGCCATCCTGGTGCCCATCGTGCGCCAGGCGGCCTCCTGGCGCTACTTCACCGGCCTGCCCCCCGCCCTGATCGCCTTGTTCTTTCTATCGCTTTTGCACAACGCCTATTTCCTGGCCCTGCTCATCGCCCGTCTGAACCGCAAGGACGAGGCCTATCGGGACTACCTGGAGTTCCAGCGCGGAGCCGGCCGCGGCTTCCTGCGGGCGCTGCTGGCCCGGGGCATCCAGAAGCGCCTGGTCTTCTCGTTCACCGCCCTGATCCTGCTGATCGTCGGGGTATTGAGCCTGGTGCTGATGCGCAACTTCAGCCGGACCCTGCTCGCCGCCCTGATCGAGAACGGCAAGGGGCTGGCTGAGCGCACGGCCAGCGTGATCCGGGCCAACTTCGGCGACGATATCGCGCTGGACGACTACTTCCGGATCGAAGCCCGGAAGAACGCCGAGGCTGTCTTTCGCTTCGACGAGCTCACGTATTACCGACGTGGCGCAGCGGACGGGGAGTTCCGCGTGGCGGCCAGCACGGCGTCTGCCTGGATCGGCGAGTCCCTGCAGGGGCCGGCCTTGGGCCTGGAGCGCACAGGGTACCGCTTCGACCCGCAGCTGGAGCTATATGAGTTCCGCGCCCCAGTTCTGGTGCGCAGCATCCTGATCGGTTTCGTGCACCTGGCCTACGCCCGCCACGTGATCTACGAGCCGTACTTCCGGGCCCAGCTGCAGGTCGTTCCTGATCGCGGCTATCGTTCCTGTACCTCACCGTGTTCCTGGTGTACGTGGTCGGCCGGAACATCGTCTTCCCCATCCTGTTCCTCCGTATGAGCGTGAACTCGATAGCCCGGACGATCCTCGCCGGGCATGATCAAGGGGAAGGTGCGATCTCCAGCCGAGCTGCTGCAGTACAAGGACAGGGTGAACACGCGCGACGAGATCAAGGTGCTGTCCAACGAGATCGGAATATGACCACCGTGATCCGCGGGGTCATCCCCTACATCTCCGCCTCGACGCTCAAGCACTCCGAGCGGGAGAATCCGACTGAGCGGAAGCGCCGAGAGCTCACTTTCCTGTTCACCGACATGCGGGGATTCACGACCCTGTGCGAGGGCCAGAGCCCCGGACAAGGTGGTGGAGACGCTCAACCATTACCTGGATCTGCAGTCCATCCGTGATCCTCGAAAATGGCGGGGACATCGACAAGTTCGTGGGCGACGAGATCATGGCCGATGTTCGAGGGCCAGCGCAAGGAGCTGAACGCCTGCAAGGCGAGCCATGGAGATCCGCTCGGCCATGGCCGAGGACAAGGAACAGCGCGGAGCTGGGCGGCGAGCGCAGTGCTGTCCGATCGGCATCGGCATCAACACGGGCCCCGTGGTCTTCGGCAGCGTCGGGCGCCAAGGACACGGATGGACTTCACCAGCATCGGCGACACGGTGAACCTCGCGGCCCGCCTGGAGGGCGCCAACAAGACCTACGGCACCAAGACGCCTGATCACCGAGGCCGTTCACGACAAGGTGAAGGAGCGTTCCTCTGCCGCGAGATCGACCTGCTCACCGTCAAGGGCAAGCGCCAGCCCGTGCGGATCTTCGAGGTCCTGCAGGAGCAGAAGAAGGCGCCGCGCCAAAGCTGCGAGCAGATCAGGAAGCTCTTCGAGGGAGGGCTCGCCGCCTACCGCAAGCAGAATTGGGACCAGGCGCGAGAAGGCCTTCGACGCTCGTGGCCCGCGAGTTCAAGGACGAGACCAGCGAGGTGTTCCTGCGCCGCATCGCGCTGTTCCGCAAGGCCCCGCCGGCCGAGGACTGGGACGGGGTGTTCGACCTCACGGTGAAATAGGCACCGGCCCGCACTCATCCGGCGGCGACCGCCTATCCGGCCGGCAGGCCCCCAGCTCCTGCTCCAAATCCTGGTACAGCGAATAGATCGAGTCCTGCAGCTCCCGCTTCAGACGGCGCTTCTCCTGCGGGAAGGGCCGGCCGGCGTCGAAGCGTATCGGCGTGCCGATGCGCAGGCCCTTACCTTCTGGTTTACCGCCACCGGCAGGAAATCGAATCGTCTTGCGGGTCTTTTCGTAGTACAGACGCGCCATGGCCAGGAAGCCGGTGGAAAAGTCGCCCAGGACCTCATTGATCGGGTGATCCTTGTTTTCGGGGAAGACCAGGATGTGCTTGCCCTTGAGCAGCAGCTCCAGGCTGCGCTGCAGGGTGTCGCGGATGCGCCGGCTGGAGGCGTAGACGGGGATGGCCCGCAGGTCGCGCATGATGAATACGCACACCCTGCCGATCAGTCGGGCCAGCCAGACGCTCAGGGGTGGGCGGAGCTTGAGCTCCAACTCGGTGAACTCCTTCTGCAGGTGCGCGGCCACCTTGCGCAGCTCCAGCACTTCGTGGGCCACCAGGGGTGGACCTTGAGGGGCAGGGAGGAGATGATTGACAGCGGGCCGTAGGAGCAATGTGGTTGGACACGAATATCAGCGGCTCCCGGAGGACAGGCGGCGGAAGGTGTCTGCCCCAGCCGCGGAGGCGCAGCTTAGGATCAGACGCTGGAACAGTTTGCCGAAGTCGCTGGGCGGCCGCCGCCCTGCGCGCGCAGGACCTTCATACATAGTCTGCCTATGCTTGAGCTGATCCAGGGGGAACGGTCCGTCAAGTGCAGGCGGGGGGTTCGGAGAGCTCCTCCAGTTCTGCCAGCCAGGGTTCCTCGGCGTCCGGCGCGCGGCGGGACTTCAGCAGCGCCGGGCTCCAGGCGAAGCCCAGGACCAACAGGCCCACGGCCCCCGACGGCGATCAGCCCGAGCTCGCTCCACACCGAGTGGGCCACCAGCGCCGCGCAGAAACCGCCAAATGATCAGCAGCGCCTCCCAGCTTCAGGACGCGCTGGCGCAAGCGCACGATCAGGGCGGAGACCATGCCCAGAACCAGGAAAACCGCGGCCATGGCGATGTCCCAGCGGTGTGGGTCAGCTTCGAAACCCCGCAGCAGCGGCGCGAGGGGCTCCACGTTGAATACCCAGATGCCGGCAATGGGCAGGGGCAGGAGCATCAAGGAGGCCAGCACCCAGTCCTTGCGCAGGGCCCTGGAGGTTGCGATCACCAGCAGCCAGAAGCTCAAGAGGTACAGGCCGGCCAGGGGCAACAGGGCCCAGAGGGCGGAGGCCTGGCCTTCGCCCTGCAGCAGGTAGCTCAGCGCCTGCCCTGCCAGGCGGCGGGAGGCGTAGGACGCCGTCAGCAGCGCAATAAGCACGTAGCTGGCCCAGGAGAACAGCCAGTTAGGCTTGCCGCGCAGCCAGGCCAGGCAGGTGGTAGCCGCCAGCAGGCCCAGGGCTGCGGCCAGGAAGAAGGGGCGGCGCCAGAAGTGGGTAAGGAACAGCGCGGTGGCGATCAGGTGCGGCTGGGCCGAGATCAGCGCCTCCACCCAGCTCCCCCGGCTGAAGGCTTCGTAGGTCAGACGGGCCACCAGGCGGGGATTGCCGAAGGAGTCAAGGGCTTCGCGCGTGGATTCCTGCTCGGGGTAGCCGGCCAGCTCCAGCTCGTCCATCTTCTCGCGCAGATGGCTGTACAGCTCGGCCAGGATGCGCCGTTCGGTCTGGGGCTCGAGGTTCAGGTGGGAGTGGACCTCGTGCAGGTAGGAGCGGATCTCCGCGCGCATGGGCCTGGACCCGCTTCAGCCTCCGGCAGGGCTGAAGATCATCCCCATGGCCGCGTTGAAGTTCTGCCACATGGCCATCTTCTTGCGCAGCATGTCCCGGCCCCGGGCGGTGATCCGGTAATAGCGGCGCTCCTGGCCGCTCTCCAGTCTCCTCCAGGACCCCTGGACCAGGCCGTCATTCTCCAGCTTGCGCAAGGCGGGATACACGGTGCCTTCCTTGAAGCGGAAGAAGCCCCGGCTGCGGTCCTCGATCTCCCGGATCAGGCGGTAGCCGTAGCTTTCGCCATGCTCCTGGATGAGAAACAGAAGCATGGAGTCCGTGTTGCCGCGCAGCAGGTCGGAATCATAACCCAACAGGTTGCCTTGCATGAGTTCATTGTAGGACCGCTTCCAGCACGCTGTCAAGGACAACCGGCCGGAAGTGTGTATATTTAGACCCGAAGGAGACCTGCGATGAAAACTCGATGGATCCTCTGGACTGGTCTGCTGGCGGTTGGGGTCGCGGTTCTGCTTGCCGGTTGCGCGAGCCTGGGCAAGAAGTGCCAGCCCGGGCAGGTGTTCTGGGAGGAGGGCAGCGACCCGGCCCGGGACGCTCCCAAATGGATCAAGGGCGGCAAGGCGGCTTACAAGGAAGCGGGTATCAAGCAGAAAGATGTGCCCGCCAAGTTCCTGGTGTACGTCGGCGTCTCCGAGGACAAGGGCGACGAGCGCGGCGCCCAATTCAACGGGGTCGAAGACATGTTGAAGCGCTATGCCTTCTGGCTGCAGGAGGAAATGGACGAATTGCTGCCCATGGCGGCCCAGGAAGCCAAGGTCACCCTGCCGACAATTGACACCGCAGTGGGCGCCTACAGCGCCGTGAGCTACCTGCCGCGCGAGAAGGTGGACTACCTCAAGGCCACCTGGCAGGCCAAAGGGCGGGCCTGCGAAACCGACCAGACCGTGTACCGGGTCTACGCCTTGGGCCTGTTCGACCGCGACACCCGGCGGGCCCACCTGCTGGAGGCGGCCAAGGAGACCTTCAAGCACGCCGTCATCCGGGCGGAGGTGAAGGATGAAGTGCTCAAGGAGTTCGAGAAAGCTGATTCGCAGGTTGTAGCTCCCTCGCCGTGTTTTCCCAACTCTGGAAGCGCGGACTGTTCGCGGTCCTGGCGCTGGCTCTAGGAGGTTCGTCGGCGGCGCGCGCCGGCGAGCCGGAGGAAGACGCCATCCAGGGCGCCACCGGCGAGGATTGGGCCTTCCCTGAAAGCCGCAACCCGGAGGCGGCCAGAGCGGTGCGGGCGCTGGTCCGGGCTTACCCCGGGCGCGGCCTGGAGGCCGCCTATCGCGACGGGGATTCGGCCGTCCGGGTTGAGGACACCTGGTATTCCTGGGCAGGAGGTCGCCTGCTGCCGGCGCAGCTGCGCGGGCAGTGGCTGAGTTATTCCCCCTACCGTTTCTACCGCTACTCCGCCGAGCTGCCCCCGGTGCCGGAGGTAGACCCTCAGACGCGCGCGCGGTTGCGCGAGATCGTGGAGCGCAACACGGCCTCCCCGCCCGAGCGCCACGAGGGTCTGCTCTCCGACCTGTACCGCGCCGGCACCCGAGGCCAGACGGAAGCCCAGATAACCACGGTGGATTTTTTTGGCCTGCCGGTGCGCGTGCACCGCCTGGTTTCTTCACCCCTTACGGCGGTGGCCGCGGACCTGGAGCGCCTGCGGGCCGCGGATCCGCTGGTCCGGACCTTCCTGCAGGGATTGAAGGGCCTGGCGGGCTACAACTGGCGTCCCATCGACGGCACCCGGTCCCGCAGCTACCATTCCTACGGCATCGCCGTGGACCTGGTGCCGAAGAGCTACGGCGGGCGCCACGTCTACTGGCGCTGGTCCATGGAGCACGACGAGGATTGGTACGCCATACCCTACGCGCGGCGCTGGATGGTCCCCGAGGCGGTGGTGCGGGCCTTCGAGGCCCGGGGCTTCGTATGGGGGGGCAAGTGGCGGTTCTTCGACACCATCCACTTCGAGTACCGGCCGGAGCTCCTGCTGTTCTCCGAAGATTATTACCAATAGCCTAATATAATTGACAACCGCGGCCGGTGCTGGTAGAATTCGCCCCACACTGCCCATCACCCATCAAGGAGTTGCCTGGTCATGACTGCCAAAGCGGAGGTCGCTGCGGACCTGGGTCCCGCGAAAAACATCCTGTCCGCCAGGAAGAGCGTTGCCGCCGACGACCTGATCCCGATCCTTCAGGAGCTTCAGGAAGCCTACGGCTACCTTCCCCCCGCAGTGCTCGCCTGGGTCAGCGAGCGCACCGGCATCCCCACCAGCCGCATGTACGGGGTGATCACCTTCTACGCCCAGTTCTACCTCAAGCCGCACGGCCGGCACACGGTCCGCTGCTGCCGGGGCACCGCCTGCCACGTGCGCGGCGGCAAGAAGATCATCAACACGGTGAAGGGCCAGCTCGGCATCGACGACGGGGAAACCAGCGAGGACATGCTCTTCTCGTTCGAGACGGTGGCCTGCCTGGGGGCCTGCGCGCTCTCGCCGGTCATGGTGGTCGACAACACCTACCACGGAAAGATGACCCCCAGGGTGGCCGAACAGGTCCTGCAGCGGCTGCGCCAGGGGGCAAGGCAATGAAGCGCCTCGGCTCCGTGAAGGAATATCTGCGGCAGCACGCGTCGCTCAAGTCCGCCCTGGACCCGAACCGCGAGGATGATCACGATCTGCGGCGGCACCGGCTGCACCGCCTTCGGTTCCTCCGCGGTCCGGGAGGCCTTCCAGCAGGAGCTGGAGCGGCGGAACCTCGCCGGGAAGGTCGCCGTGAAGCTCACCGGCTGCCACGGGTTCTGCGAGAAGGGCCCGGTGGTGGTCATCCTGCCCAGCCAGGTGTTCTACCCATCCGTAAAGGTCGAGGACGTGCCCCGGATCGTGGAAAAGACCGTGCTGGCGGATAAGGTCATCGAGGAGCTGCTGTACGTGGACCCGGCCACCGGGCAGCGGGTCGTCCACGACCACGAAATCCCCTTTTACGCCCGGCAGAAGCGGCTGGTGTTCCAGCCTCAACGGGACCCTCGACCCCACCGATCTGGAGGACTACATCGCCCACGACGGCTACAAGGCCGCTGGCGAAGGTCCTTCGCGAGATGACCCCGGAGCAGGTCATCGACGAGGTGCGCGAGGTCGGGCCTGCGCGGCCGCGGCGGCGCGGGCTTCCCGACCGGGGTGAAGTGGGGCTTCTGCCGGCAAGCCCCGGGCGACGCCGAAGTACGTGATCTGCAACGCCGACGAGGGCGACCCCGGCGCCTTCATGGACCGCAGCCGTCCTGGAAGGCGACGCCGCACGCGGTCCTCGAGGGCATGATCATCGCCGCCTACGCCATCGGCGCCGCGCAAGGGCTATCATCTACGTGCGGGCCGAGTACCCGATGGCGGTCGAGCAACTGCGGATCGCCGTCGAGCAGGCCGCGCGAGGCGGGCCTGCTGGGCAAGAACATCCTGGGCACGGGCTTCGCCTTCGACATCAGCATCCGGAAGGGGCCGGCGCCTTCGTCTGCGGCGAGGAGACCGCGCTGATCGCCTCCCTGGAGGGCCAGCGGGGCATGCCGCGCCCGCGGCCGCCCTTCCCCGCGCAGACGGGCTACCGGGGCAAGCCGACCAACATCAACAACGTGGAGACCTTGGCCAACGTCCCGCTCGATCCTGCTGAAGGGCAAGGACTGGTACGCGCGGCATCGGCACGGAGAAGAGCAAGGGCACCAAGATCTTCGCCCTGGCCGGCAAGGTGAACAACACCGGCCTGGTCGAGGTGCCCGATGGGCACCACGCTGCGGCAGATCATCTTCGACATCGGCGGCGGCATCCCCAAGGGCCGGACGTTCAAGGCCGTGCAGATGGGCGGGCCCTCCGGCGGCTGCGTGCCCGGCGAGCTACCTGGACCTGCCGATCGACTACGAGTCGCGTGCAAGCAGGTCGGCGCCATCATGGGCTCCGGCGGCCTGATCGTCATGGACGAGAACACCTGCATGGTGGACATCGCCCGCTTCTTCCTGGAGTTCGTCCAGGAGGAATCCTGCGGCAAGTGCGTGCCGTGCCGCGTCGGCACCCGGCACATGCTCGACATCCTCACCCGCATCTGCGCGGGGCAGGGGCAGGAAGGGCGACATCGAGCGGCTGGAGGAGATCGGCCTGACGATCAAGGCCGTCCTCGCTCTGCGGGCTGGGCCAGACCGCGCCCAACCCGGTGCTGTCCACGATCCGGTACTTCCGCGACGAGTACGAGGAGCACATCCGTCGAGAAGCACTGCCGCGGCCTCGGTCTGCGAAGGCGCTGGTCGGAGTCGCCCTGCGCGCACGCCTGCCCGGCCGGGGTCAACGTGCCCGCAGTACGTGGCGACTCATCGCCGAGAACCGCCTCGACGACGCGGTGAACGTGATCCGCCGCCGCAACCCGCTTCGTCTCGGTCTGCGGCCGCGTCTGCGACGCGCCCTGCGAGCAGCCGGTGCCGGCGCGCCGACGTGGACGAGCCGCTGGCGATCCGGGCGCTGAAGCGCTACGCCGCCGACCACGCCGAGGACGCTGCATCAAGCCCCTTCCGGCGCCCGCGCACGGGCGACGCGCAGGTGGCCATCGTCGGCGGCGGACCGGCCGGCCTGATCCTGCGCCTACTTCCTGGCGCTGCTGGGCCGGCGCTCGGTGGTTTTCGAGGCCCAGCCGATTCCCGGCGGCATGCTGCCGTCGGCATCCCCGAATACCGGCTCCCCAAGCGCAACGCTCCAGGCCGACATCGATTTCATCCTGTCCCACGGCGTGGAGCTGCGCACCGGGCGCCGCGTCGAGCAGCTCGAGCACCCTGCCGCCGACGGCTACCAGGCCGTGTTCGTGGCGACCGGCGCCCACAGGGGCGCGGCCCCTGGGGATCGAGGGCGAGGACCTCGCGGGCGTGGTGGATGCCCTGGCCTTCCTCCGCGCGCCGGGCCCTGGGGGAAAAGGCCGCGCTGCGCGGAAAGCGCGTCGCCGTGATCGGCGGCGGCAATGCGGCCATCGACGCGGCCCGCTCCGCCCTGCGGCTGGGCGCCGCCCGGGTGCCGATCCTGTATCGCCGCACCCGCGAGGAAATGCCCGCTTACGAAGAGGAGATCGAGGCCGCGCTGCGAAGAAGGCGTGGAGCTGCGAGCAGCTGGTGGCCCCGCGGCGCATCCTGGGCGACAACGGCAGCGTGACCGGCATCGAGATGGTGCGGATGCGCCTCGGGCGACGCGGACGACGACCGGCCGGCGGCGGCCGGTGCCGGTCGCCGGCAGCGAGTTTGTCGTGGCGTGCGACATGGTCATCCCCGCCATCGGCCAGCTGCCCTCCTCGGCGCTCGCGGCGGGACTGGCCAAGTTGAACGGCCAGGAAGGCATCGAGGCGGACCCGGTCACGGGGGCCACCTCCGCCGCCGGCCTGTTCGCCGGCGGGGACTGCGTCAGCGGCGGGGCCACGGTCATCGAGGCCATCGCGGCCGGCCAGCGCGCCGCCGTGGCCATCGACCGGCAGCTGGGCGGCAGCGGGGTGCTGCCGGCCAACGTGGGCATGAGCCTGCGCCGCCCCTCCGAGGAGGAGCTGGAGAGGCTCCTGCCGCGCACCGCCGAGGCCTGGCTGGCGCTGGAGGAGCGCAAGACGAGCTTCGTGGAGGTGGTCTGCGGCCTGAAGCCGGACGAGGCCTGCTACGAGGCGGGCCGGTGCCTGCGCTGCGACCTGGAGCGCTCCGAAAGCCTGCAGGCGCGGAGAGGAGCCTGAGCATGGAAGAGTTCAAACTGACCATCGACGGGCGGGAATGCAGCGCCCGGCCGGGCCAGACCATCCTGCAGGCTGGCCCTGGCGGCCGGCATCCGCATCCCCCATCTCTGCTACGACTCCCGGCCTCACCCCCACGGGAGCCTGCCGTCTGTGCCTGGTCGAGATCGGCGGCAAGGCGGCCCTGCACACCGCCTGCACCCTGGCCGCCGCGCCGGGCATGAGCCGTGCGCACCAACACCCCGGCGGTGCGGGCCCTGCGCAAGACGACCCTGGAGTTCCTGCTGAGCGAGCACCGCCTGACCTGCACGACCTGCGACCGCGACGGGGACTGCCTGCTCCAGGACTACGCCTACGAGTACCGGCTCCAGGAGAACCGCTTCCCCTCGGTCGTGACCGCGGCCGGGCAGGAGGCAACTACACCACCGGCAACAAGGCCATGCTCTACGATCCCTCGAAGTGCGTCCGCTGCCAGCGCTGCGTGAAGATCTGCGCGGAGGTGGAGATGGCCGAGGCCCTCACCCTGCAGGGGCGCGCCGGCGAGGTGCAGGTGACCACCGGCTTCGACGTGGCCCTCAAGCGAGTCCACCTGCGAGACCTGCGGCCAGTGCGTCAGCACGTGCCCGGTGGGGGCGATCTACGAGCGGCCGGCCGCGGGCCAGGGCAAGGCCAAGGATCTCGCCAAGGTGCGCACCACCTGCCCCTACTGCGGCGTCGGCTGCCAGCTGGACCTGAACGTCCACAAGGCCAACCGCGATGGTGCGGGTGACCAGCGAGGCGGGCTGCGTGCCCAACGACGGGAACACCTGCGTGAAGGGCCGCTTCGGCATCCAGTTCTGGTCACGCCCGAGCGGCTCACCAAGCCGCTGATCCGCGATAACGGTTCGTTTCGTGAGGCCTCGTGGGACGAGGCGCTGGCCCTGGTGGCGGCGCGCTTTTCCGAGCTGAAAGCCGAGCACGGCCCGGACTCGCTGGCGGGTCTC
>CAVTQG010000010.1:0-54692 GCA_963736785.1 uncultured Spirochaetota bacterium
GGCGGCGCGGGCCACGGCCACCACCTGGTCGGGCTTCTCGATGTTCAGCACGTGCACGCCCATGGCCGCGCGGCCCACCACCGGGATCTCCTTGAGGTGCAGCTTCACGGTGTTGCCCTGGGAGGTGATGCACACGATGTCGTCCCGCCGGTGGGCGGAAAGCACGCCGACGATCTCCCCGGTCTTGTCGGAGAGCTTGTAGCAGGTCTGGCCGCGGGTGCCGCGCCCGTGGCGGACGAAAGCATCGAACTCCACCTGCTTGCCGAAACCGTTCTCGGTGATCAGGAAAAGCTGGGCTCCCTTCTCCACCGCGGCCATGCCGGCCAGCTCGTCGCCCTTGCCCAGGCGGATCCCGGTGATGCCGCGAGAGGCGCGGCCCATGGACCGCACCGCGCTTTCCGCGAAGCGCAGCGCCTGCCCCTGGCGGGTGACCAGCAGCACCTCGTCGGACCCCTTGGTGAGCATGGCGCTGACCAGCTTGTCCCCTTCGTCCAGCTTGAGGGCCACGATGCCCCGGGTCTTGGCGTTGGCGAACTCCGCGGTCTGCACCTTCTTCACCACCCCTTTGACCGTGGTCATGAAGAAGTAGGTCTTTTCGCTGAACTCCGACAGGAAGGCCACCGTGGCGATCTCCTCGTTGGGAGTGATGGCCAGCAGGGTCTTGATGTTCGTGCCGCGGGAGGCGCGGCTGGACTCGGGGATTTCGTGCACCTTCAGCCAGAAGGCCCGCCCCTCGCTGGTGACGAACAGCACGTAGTCGTGGGTGGAGGCGATGAACAGCTGCTCGATGAAGTCCTGGTCGCCCAGCCGGGCGGAGGCCGAGCCCTTGCCTCCCCGGCCCTGGCGCTTGTAGGCGGAGACGGGCAGCCGCTTGATGAAGCCCTTGTTGGAGATCAGGATCACCATGTCTTCCTTGGCGATCAGGTCCTCGATGTTGATCTGCTCCACCTCGTCGGGCAGGATCTGGGTGCGCCGCGCGTCCCCGAACTGGTTGACCAGCTCCTGGGTTTCCTCCTTGACCACCCCCAGGATCTTCTTTTCGCTGGCCAGCAGGGCCTTGAGGTACTTGATCCGCTCCAGCACCTCTTTGAGCTCCTCCAGGATCTTCTTGGTTTCCAGGCTGGTGAGCTTCTGCAGGCGCATGTCCAGGATGGCCTGGGCCTGGAGCTCGGAGAGCTTGAAGCGGCGCATCAGGCCGCTGCGGGCGGTCTCCACGTCTGGCCGACTTCTTGATCAGGGCGATCACCGCGTCGATGTTGTCCAGGGCGATCTTGAGGCCCTGCAGGATGTGGGCCCGCTCCTCGGCCTTGCGCAGCTCGTACTTCGAGCGCCGGATGATGACCTCCTTGCGGTGCTTGATGAACAGGTCGATCATCTCGCGCAGCGACAGTTCCTTGGGCCTACCCTCCACCAGGGCCAGGTTGATCACCCCGAAGTTGGCCTGCAGCTGGGTGTGGGCGAAGAGCTGGTTCAGGATCACCTTGGGCACGATGCCCTTGCGCAGCTCGATGACGATGCGCATGCCCTGGCGGTCGGACTCGTCGCGCAGGTCGCTGATCCCGTCGATCTTGCGCTCCTTGACCAGGTCGGCGATGCGCACGATCAGGGTGGCCTTGTTGACCTGGTAGGGCAGCTCGGTGACGATGATCTGGTCCTTGCCGCTCTTGGAGGTCTCCAGAGAGACCTTGGCCCGCACCACGATCTTGCCCCGCCCGGTGCGGAAGGCATCGTCGATGCCCTGGGTGCCGAAAATAATGCCTGCCGTCGGGAAGTCCGGGCCCTGCACGATGGCCCGCAGCTCCTCGAAGCTCAATTTGGGGTTGTCGATCACCGCCATGATGGCCCCGGCGATCTCGGTCAGGTTGTGCGGCGGCATGTTGGTGGCCATGCCCACCGCGATGCCGCTGGACCCGTTGACCAGCAGGAACGGCAGGGCCGAGGGCAGCACCAGGGGCTCCTGCAGGGAATCGTCGTAGTTGGGGCCGAAATCCACGGTTTCCTTGTCGATGTCCCGCAGCACGGCCTCGGCGATGCGGGCCAGGCGCGCCTCGGTGTACCGCACGGCCGCCGGAGGGTCCCCGTCGACGGATCCGAAATTGCCCTGCCCGTTGATCACCGGATAGCGCAGGGAGAAGTCCTGCGCCAGGCGCACCAGGGTCTCGTAGATGGCCGCGTCCCCGTGGGGGTGGTACTTGCCCAGCACGTCCCCGACGATGCGGCCGCACTTCTTGAAGGGCCGGTCGTAGCGCAGCCCCATCTCCTGCATGGCGTACAGGATTCGCCGGTGCACCGGCTTGAGGCCGTCACGAACGTCCGGCAGCGCCCGGCTGACGATGACGGACATGGCGTAGTTGAGGTACGATTCTCGAACCTCATCCTCGATGGCTACGGGTATGACTCTCCCCTTGGTTTCGGCCACGATGGTGCGCTCCTAGTTTCTACACGTCCAGGTTGGATACGGAGAGGGCGTTCTCCTCGATGAACTTGCGCCGAGGCTCCACTGCGTCGCCCATCAGGGTGGTGAAGATCTCGTCGGCCTCCACCGCGTCCTCCAGGGTGACCTGGATGATGCTGCGCCGCTCCGGGTCCATGGTTGTTTCCCAGAGCTGCTCGGGGTTCATCTCCCCCAGCCCCTTGTAGCGCTGGATACTGGTCTGCTTGGAGTCCTTGGCGTGCTTTTTGATGATCTTGTCCCGCTCCTCGTCGTTGTAGGAGTAGAAGATCTCCTTGCCGATCGTGATCTTGTAGAGGGGCGGCATGGCGATGTAGACGTGCCCCTTTTCGATGAGCTCCTGCATGTAGCGGAAGAAGAAGGTCAGCAGCAGGGTGCGGATGTGCGAGCCATCCACGTCGGCGTCGGCCATGATGATCACCTTGTGGTAGCGCAGCCTGGCGACTTCGAAGTTCGTGCCCACGTTGGTGCCCAGGCTGGAAATGACCGGCATGAGCTTGTCGTTGGACAGCACCTTGTCGACCCGCGTCTTCTCCACGTTCAACATCTTTCCCCACAGGGGCAGGATGGCCTGGAACTGCCGGTCCCGGCCCATCTTGGCGCTGCCGCCGGCGGAATCCCCCTCGACGATGTACAGCTCGCACTTTTTGGGGTCTTCCTCGGAACAGTCGGCCAGTTTCCCAGGCAGCCCCACGCTCTCCAGCACGCTCTTGCGCCGGGTCAACTCCCGCGCCTTGCGGGCCGCGGCCCGGGCCTTGGCGGCCACGATGCACTTGTCCAGGATGGCCTTCACCACCCCCGGGTTCTCCTCGAAGAAGGCGGTCAGCTTGTCGTTGACCGCCGACTCCACGATGCCCTTGACCTCGGAGTTACCCAGCTTCCCTTTGGTCTGCCCCTCGAACTGCGGGTCAGGGATCTTCACGGAGATGACCGCGGTCAGGCCCTCGCGCACGTCGTCGCCGCTCAAGTTCTCATCCAGCTTCTTGGCCAGGCCCAGCTTCTCCACGAAGCCGTTCAGGGTGCGGGTCAGGGCGCTCTTGAAGCCGATCAAGTGCGTGCCGCCCTCGCGGGTGTTGATGTTGTTGGCGAAGGAGAAGATGGTCTCGGTGTAGCCTTCGTTGTACTGCAGCGCCACCTCGGCGACAATGTCATCCCGCTCGCTTTCGATGTACACCACGTCCTTGTGGATCGGGGTCTTGTTCTTGTTCAGATATTCGATGAAGCTCTTGATGCCCCCCTCGAACTTGAACTCGTGGGTCTTTGGCTTGGAGGCCCGCTCGTCCACAATGCTGATCTCTACTCCCTTGTTCAGGAAGGCCAGCTCGCGCAGGCGGTTGGAGAGGATATCGAAGCTGTAGTTGATATCCTCAAAAATCTGCTTGTCCGCCTTGAAGCGAGTGATGGTGCCCGTGCCGGTGCTGGTCCCGTCCACCTCCACCTTCTTTTCCGGCACGCCCCGTTTGTAGCGCTGGAAGTAGGACTTCTTGTCGCGATGGACCCACACCTCGCACCACTCCGAAAGGGCGTTGGTCACAGAAACCCCGACCCCGTGCAGCCCGCCGGAAACTTTGTAGCTGGTTTTGTCGAACTTACCGCCGGCGTGCAGCTTGGTCATCACCACCTCCAGGGCGCTGACCTTCTCCTGAGGGTGGATGTCCACCGGGATGCCTCGGCCGTTGTCCTCAACGCGAACGATGTTCTGCTTTTCTATGGTCACGCGGATGGCCGAGCAGAAGCCAGCCAGGGCCTCGTCGATGGAGTTGTCGACGACCTCGTACACCAGGTGGTGCAGCCCCTCCGGTCCGGTGGAGCCGATGTACATGCTCGGCCGCTTGCGGACGTGCTCCATGCCCTTTAGAATTTGTATACTTTGCGCACTGTAGCTGTCTTGCATGTGGTTGTCCCTGATAGATTTAGGAGAAATCCCAGTTTCCTTGATTATAACCTATCGGGGCAAAAAATGTAAAGGGCAGACCGCCCTTCTGCACTTGCAATGGCCCGTTCCTTGCTGTAGAATCTGCCTTTCGAGGCTGTGTACTTTCTGTGGATAAGTTGCATTTGAGGCATTTCTTCGCTGACCCACGCGCTCACGAACCCGCCCGGGGAGCGAAAAAGCCTACCGCGAAAACAGTGTATTTTATTTCTTTTGATAGTAATAAGTTATGACACTACATTTCCGTTTATATGTTTCTGGGAGATCAACGTTTAATTCCTTGCTGCTAAAGAAAATCGGTAAACTGTGGATAAATTGTGCATATGTTGGGCATAAGCCGGGGGCAACATGAAAGCCGGTGAATGGGACTACGAGGTCTTCTGGAAAGAGGCCGTGACCCAGATTCAGGAAGAAATCAGCGAGCAGGAATTCCTGATGTGGTATCGAAATATGGAATACCTGGCCTCCAACGACTCCCAGATCGTGGTCGGGGTGCCCTCCACCTTCTATAAAGACCAGGTAAACCAGCGCTATTTGCGAAGAATCGAGGCCAAGCTCTTCGAACTTTCCGGCCATAAGATCGCGCTGACCTTCAAGATCCAGCAGAAGGAACCGGAGAAGCCCGAAAAAGCCGCGGAGCGGCGCGATCCGGCCGTTGAGCGACCGAAGGCCCCCCCCGCCCCGCGCAAGAGCCGCCGGCCTCAGGGCCAGCTCAACACCGAGTATAATTTCGAGCGCTTTGTGCGCGGCGAGAACAACGATTTCGCCTACATGGCCGCCTACGCCATCGCCCGCAACCCCGGCAAGGCCTACAACCCCTGCATGATCTACGGCGGGGTCGGCCTGGGCAAGACGCACCTGCTGCAGGCCATCGGCAACTCCGCCTGGCAGGAGTTCGAGGACCTGAAGGTGGTCTACGTCACCGCCGAAACCTTCACCAACGAGTTCATTCTGGCCATCAAGGAGAACACCAGCCACCGCTTCAAGAACAAGTACCGTTCGGTGGACATGCTCCTGATCGACGACGTGCATTTCCTGCCCGGCAAGGTGGAAACCCAGGAGGAGCTTTTCCATACCTTCAACGCCTTGTACGACGCCAACAAGCAGATGGTTTTCACCGCGGATCGCCCGGTCTCGGAGCTGAAGAAGCTCTCCGACCGCCTGCGCAGCCGCTTCGAGCGCGGCCTGAACGTGGACCTCCAGCCCCCGAACTACGAAACCCGCATCGCCATCCTCAAGAAAAAAATCGAGGAGAAAAAGGTCGCTCTGCCGGAGGAGGTCGTGGAGCTGATCTGCCAGAATATCAAGACCAACGTCCGCGACCTGGAAAAGGCTCTAACCAAGCTCATCGCCTACGCGGAGCTGGTCAACAAGACCGTCACCCTGGAGATCGCCGAGCGCCAGCTCAAGGACTTTTTCACCGGATACGACCAGAAGAACGTGACCATCGACCTGGTGCAGCGGGTGGTCGCCGAATACTTCGGGCTGTCCCTCAACGACTTGAAGGGCAAGAAACGCAGCAAGGCCATCGCCTTCCCCCGCCAGCTGGCCATGTACATCGCCCGCGACCTTACCGAGTTCTCCACGACCGAGGTGGGGCTGGAGTTCGGCGGCCGGGACCACACCACGGTCATGCACGGCTGCCAGCGCATCGAGGACCGCATCAAAACCGACCCCACGCTGGCCCCGGCCATCCAGCACCTGACGCGCAGCATCAAGGAGTACCGCGGGCCTTCCTGACGCGCGTTGTTGTCTTCCGGTGGAAAACCGGTGCATAATGGGCTGGCGAGCGGACATTGTTGACGGATTGTGGAAAGGGGTCTTGAGTTACACGTGGGCGATCTTGTTGTTCGGCAAGCAGATGCCGCGCCTTTCCGGATATCCACAGCTTCTAGTACCACCTCTTCTATTTATATAGTCATAAGGAGAAGACGATGCACTTTTCGTGCGAAAAAGAGCTGATCGTCAAGGAAATCGCCGTCGCCCAGGAGATCATCTCCTCGCGCAACACCCTCTCCATCCTTTCCAACGTCCTGCTGGAAACCCGCGACAACCTGCTGACCATCAAGGCCACCGACCTGAAGGTCAGCTTCCAGACCCAGATCGCGGTGGAAACCAAGTCCGCGGGCAACGTCACGGTGTTCTGCGACAAGTTTCTGGGCATTTTGCGCAGCCTTCCGGAGGGGGAAGTGGACGTGGAGCTGCAGGCCGACCAGATGCTCTACATCCGCCCGGTGTTCCAGAAGATCGACTTCAAGCTGAAGTCCATCCCCGCGGACAAGTACCCGGAACTAAAAGAGATCGGCGAGGAGGCCTTCTTCGAGTTTCCCCAGGCCGATTTCCTGGACATGATCGCCAAGACCCTGTTCGCCGTCTCCAGCGACGAGACCCGCTACTTCATGAACGGGGTGTACTTCGAGAAGACGGACGGCAAACTGGTCATGGTGGCCACTGACGGGCGGCGTCTGTCCTATATCGCCAAGAGCGCCGAAGCCAGCGTGGGGGACTTCAAGGGAGTCATTATTCCGCCCAAGATCCTGCACTTGGTCCGCAAGCTTTGCGCGGGGGAGGGAACCCTCAGCCTGGCCATCGGCGAAAACAACCTGTTCGTGCGCTTCGCCCAGCTGCGCATCGCCTCCAACCTGATCGACGCCCAGTTCCCCAACTACCAGCGGGTGATCCCCAAGAACCAGGAGCATCGCCTCACGGTGAGCCGGGACAGCCTGCAGGCGGCCCTGCGGAGGGTATCGCTGCTCGTGGAGGAGAAGTCCCGCCGCGTCCAGATCAGCGTGGAGCCGGGCAACCTGGAGATCAGCTCCTCGGAGGGGGAGATCGGCATGGCCAAGGAGCAGATGCCCTGCGAGTACGACGGGCCGGCCATGACCATCGCCGCCAATTACAGTTACCTGCTGGAGCCCTTGAAGGAGGCCTCCGAGGACAGCGTAGCCCTGGAGTTCACCGAAGCCGACAAGGCCATCACCCTGAAGCCCGTGCCGGAGAAGGATTACTTCCACATCGTCATGCCCATGCAGATCGGCTGATGGGCTTCCAGTCCATCGGCAGCCACAACTTCCGCAATCTGTCGGGAGGCGAGGTGCCGCTGGAAGCCCCGGAAGTGTTCCTGGTCGGTGAAAACGGCCAGGGCAAGACCAACTTCCTGGAGGCGGTGTACCTGCTGGCCTACGGGGGTTCCTTCCGCACCTCCACCGACCAGCGCATGATCCTGCACAATGGTGAGGAAGCCCTGGTGCGAGGGAGCTTCACTGCCGAGGGAGGAGTGGGCCGCGAGGTGGCGGTGCGCCTGGACCGGCAGGGCGGCAAGGAGATTCGGGTGGACGGCAAGAGCGTCCGGGACCGCCTCCAACTCATCGAGAACATTCCCTGCATCCTGTTCTCCCACCAGGATCTGGAAACCGTCACCGGCTCCCCGGAGATGCGCCGCCGCTTCTTCAACCAGGTGCTCGGCCTTTTCGATCCCCTGTTCGTGAGCCTGCTGCGCAGCTATCGCCGCGCCCTGAAGTCCCGCAACCTGCTGCTGCGGGATGCCGGGCGCGACCTGCTGGCCGCCGCCAGCCGGGCGCTGGCCGAGCTGGGCCTGCGCATCCGGGAACGCCGGGCTCAGGTGGTGGAGGAGTTCAACCGCACGCTGACCCCGCTGTTCGGCAGGGTTTCCGGCCTCGCAGGAGGAGGTGCGCATCCAGTACCGTCCCTGCTGGCAAGGTGGTACGCTGGAGGAGGTGGAGCGGGAGCTGGAGCGGTCGCTGGCCACAGACCTGCGCTTCGCCGCCACCACCACGGGGCCCCACCGGGACCGTTTCCTGCTCCTGCAGGGCAGCCGGGAGTTCGCCCACCAGGCCTCCACCGGGCAGGTGCGCCTGGGCTCCCTGCTCCTGCGCGTGGCCCAGACCCGCTTCTACCAGGTCAAGACCGGCAGGCGGGCGGTGCTGCTGCTGGACGACGTGCTGCTGGAGCTGGACTCCGCCCGGCGGGAGCGTTTCCTGGGGGAAATTCCGGAATACGAGCAGGCCTTCTTCACCTTCCTGCCCGACGAGCAGTTCCTGGGCCTGAGGCGGCCGCAGACCCTGGTGTACCGGGTGCAGGCCGGAGAGCTGCGGAGGCAGGCATGAAGAAGGCGGCCGAAATCCTGGCCCGCCTGCTGGAGAAAGGCCCGGCGGGCGCCCCACCCTTCCACGCCCTGTTCGGCGGGTGGCAGGAAATCGCCGGCCCGTCGCTGGCCGAGCATTGCCGGGCATACGAGGTCCGGCATCACAGCCTGCTGGTGGAGGCCGACCACCCCGGCTGGATGCAGCTGCTGCTGATGCAGAAGAAGGCCATCCTGGCCAGGATCCGGCAGCGCTTCCCCCAGCTGGAGCTGCGGGACATCAGGGTGCGTGTTGGCGGGGCGAAGCCCGCTATGGCGGCGCCGAAGCCCGCATGGGGCCAGCCCGCTGCGGCGGCGAGCGCCGCGCCGCACTCCTCGACGCCCAGGCCCGAGGGGTCCGGACCGCCGCTGGCCAGACCGCGGCCGCGCCTTCCAGCGCCGAAGCCGAGCAGGCGCTGGCCGCGGTGAGCGACCCGGAATTGCGGGAGAAGCTGCGCCTGCTGCTGCAGGAACTGGAGCGCCGGATTGACACTGCCGAAGATAAATAAGTATACTCCCCTGTCCTATTCGATAAGGGAGAATTACTTATGAAACGTACCTTCCAGCCGAGCAAAACAAAGCGAAGGAGAACATTGGGATTCCGGGCCCGGATGAGCACCAAGGGAGGACGCCTGGTGCTGAAACGCCGCCGACGCAAGGGCCGGATCAAGCTCACTGTGACGGATGAGAAGAAACCTTTCTAGACGGGAGCGACTGAAAGCGAAAGCGGATCTGCAGAGAGTCTTCACCCGAGCCGCGAATTACGAGACCAAGGGATTCAAGCTTCTGTACATCGAGAATGCCTTGCCGTGGAACCGGATCGCCGTCTGCCCGGTCCGCGGCTTCCGCAGGGCGGTGGACCGCAACCGGCAGAAAAGGGCCTGCCGGGAGGCCTACCGGCAGCTGAAGGAGCAAATCCGGCCCGGGCTGGACCTGGCCTTCGTGCTGTATCCCGGGGAATACGATTTCCACGATCGCCGCCGGCAATTGCAGACCGTGCTGCAGCGAGCGGGCTTGAGCCGATGAAGTACGTGCTGGTAATGCTGATCACCCTTTACCAGAAGCTCCTGTCCCCCTGGCTGCCGCCCTCCTGCCGGTACACCCCGACCTGTTCCCAGTACGCCAGGGAAGCGCTGCTGAAGCACGGCCTGTTCCGCGGCCTGCTGCTGGCGGTCAGGCGCCTTTCCCGCTGCCACCCTTTCCACGCCGGGGGATACGACCCCGTACCTTAACAGGAAGAGAGAGCACAACCAGATGGATAGAAAAACAGTTATCGCGGTGGTCCTGGCGGTGATGGTCATCATCGCCAGCATGCTGATCAACAACGCGATTGCCGCGAAGAACAAGCCCTCCGCCGCCCTTGCCCCCGTGAAGCCTGCAGCCGAGCAGCCGGCCGTGCAGGCGGTCGAACCGGCGGCGCAGCCGGCTCCCAGCCGGGGGCGCTCAGGCGGGCGCACCGAGCCCGGCCGCGACCGGGGCCGTGGCGGCCGTGGCCGCCCCCGAGGTCGCCGCGCAGTCCTTTACCCTGGAGACCGAGGTGTACCGGGTCACCTTCAGCAACCGCGGAGGCGTGGTGACCTCCATCCTGCTGAAGGATGAGAAGTACAAGAACCTGGACGGCTCCCCGGTGGAGATGGTGTTTTCCAAGGAAACCGGACGCTACCCGTTCAGCCTGCACTTCGGGGACGCCGACGCCCCGCCGGTAGACGAGCTGTTCCAGTTCGAGCGGGTCTCCACCGGCAACGCGGTCAGCTTTTTCCGCACCTTCGTCTCCCCTTCCGGGGTTCCCTTCGTCCTGCGCAAGACCTACCAGTTCCAGCCGCGCGACTACCTGATCGAGCTGCGCGTGTCCATCGAGAACAGCGTGAACGAGTACCCCGACTTAAAATTCGGCGACTTCGCCTACACCCTGGGCTTCGGCCCGCAGATCGGGCCGCCCTTTGAGAAGCTGGACCGCTACAACGAGACCCGGCAGTACATGTACTACGCGGAGGGCAAGGCGCGCAACGCCAACATCCCCAAGGATGGCAAGCTGGCCTTGAAAGGCCGGGTCACCTGGGCGGCGATCATGGGCAAGTACTTCGAGGTGATCGTCGTTCCGGACGCCACCCCCTACGCCGTCACTTACGTGAACAAGCCGCTGGACGGGCTGAAGGACAGCTCCAGCATCTATTTCAGCCGGCCGGAGATCAAGAGCTCCAAGAACACGGACGTGTACCGCTTCTACGTGGGCCCCAGGAAGCGCGAGGTGCTCGCCCGTTACAGCAACGCGGAGAAGAACGGCTTCAAGCTGGCCGACCTGAAGTTCGAGCAGACGGTCCCCAGCGCGCCGCTCATCGGCTGGCTGGCCGAGATCCTGAGGGTTCTGCTGGACCTGTTCTACCGGCTGATCCCCAACTACGGCGTGGCCATCCTGCTGCTCACCCTGGTGATCAAGCTGCTGTTCTGGCCCCTGACCAACAAGAGCTTCCAGTCCACGGCCAAGATGCAGGCCCTGCAGCCCAAGATGAAGGAGCTGCAGGCCAAGTACAAGGAGAATCCCCAGAAGCTGAACGCGGAGATGGCGGTCCTGTACAAGAAGGAGGGGGTGAGCCCGCTGGGCGGCTGCCTGCCGCTGCTGCTGCAGATGCCGATTTTCTTCGCCCTGTACAACCTGCTGTCCACCCATTTCGAGCTGCGCGGCGCTTCCTTCATCGCCGGCTGGATCGGCGATCTGTCGGCCCCCGACGCCGTGGTCAGTTTCGCGCCATTCACCATTCCGCTGTTACGGATGGAAATCAGCAGCCTGCGGTTGCTGCCCTTCCTCATGCTGGCCACGACGTTTTTGCAGTCCAAGGTCAGCCAGAGCACCACCCCGACCGACAAGAACATGGCCCTCATGACCTACGCCATGCCGATCGTGTTCTTCTTCATCCTGTACAACATGCCCTCCGGGCTGGTGCTTTACTGGACCGCGCAGAACCTGCTGGGCATCGTGCAGCAGCTTTTCTACAACGCCCAGCGCAAGAAAAAGCAAGCAGAGGGGGGCGCCGAGGTCGCGGTCGTCAGGAAACGCAAGTAACCCTCCAAAGGAGCGGCCGATATGAGCGTCAAAGAGTTCGAAGGAAAGAACGAAGAGGAGGCCATCAACAAGGCCATCGAGAGCCTGGGCCTGGACCGGGACGATATCGACGTGGAGATCGTGGAAACCAGGAAGGCCCCCTTTCTGTTCGGCGGCGGCCGGGTGCGCATCCGTGTGCACCTGGAGGAAGAACGCCAGCCGGAGCTGGAGGAGCGGGAGGAACGGCAGCCACGGCAACCGGGGCAGCCGCGAGAGGGACGGGGGCGGGGATCCCGCCAGCGCCCATCTCCACAGCCGGCACAGCCGGCGCGCGAACCGCTGCCGGCGGAAGGGGATTTCGAGAAGGCCATGGTCGAGTACCTGCAGGGCCTGGTGGAGCGCATGGGCATCCCCGGCCGGGTGGGCATCGGCTTCCGTGAGGAAGGCAAGATCGGGCTGAACATCGACACTCCGGACTCAGGGATCCTGATCGGCAAGAAAGGCCAGACCCTGGAAGCCCTGCAGGTCATCGCCAACATCGCGGCCAGCCGGATGAAGGAAGGGGCCGAGCGGATCATCGTCGACACCCAGAACTACCGCAGCCGCCATGAGCAGAGCCTGATTCGAATGGCCCGGCAGACGGCGCAGCAGGTGCGCCGCACGCGGCAGTCTCGACTGCTGGAGGCGATGAACCCCTTCGAGCGGCGCCTGGTGCACACCGCCCTGGCCGAGGAAGGGGACATCGAGACCGCCAGCGAAGGCGACGGTCTGTACAAGCGGATCCGGGTCCTGTACCGGGGACCGGCGAAGTAAGACTCCCCCGGCAACACCCTCCCCTACCCGCCGCGCAGCGCGCGCACGCGCTCCAGCACCGTCGGGTGGGAAGCGAAGTAGAAGCTGGCCCAGGGATGCGGCGTCGGGTTGGCCAGGTTCCCGCGGGCCAGGGCGAGCAGCGCCTCCACGAAGCTTTCCCCGCAGCCGGCCTCGTGATACGCGTAGCGGTCGGCCGCGCGCTCCTGCCGCCGCGAAATCCAGGAGCCCAGCGGCCGCAGCGGCAGCGCGAGCGGCCCGGCGAAGAACAGTAATAACACGACAGCGGCTGGTGCCGCCCCCGCCCCGCCGGCGAAGCCGAAAGCCCGGAACAGCGGCTCGAACTGCAGGGCCCGGCCCAGCAGCCAGAAAGCCGCGAAACCGGCCAGCAGCGTGCCTGCCAGGCGCAGGGGCACGTGCAGCTTTTTCTGGTGCCCGATCTCATGCGCCAGCACGGCGGCCACCTGCCCGGCGGAGAGGCTCTCCAGCAGGGTGTCGAACAGCACGATGCGCCGGGCTCGCCCCAGCCCGGTGAAGTAGGCGTTACCGTGCGAGGAACGCCGGCTGCCATCCATGAGGAAAATACCGCGCGACCGGAAACCCAGCCGAAGCGCCAGGCTTTCCACCTGCTCCCGCACTTCGCCTTCCGGCAGCGGAGTGAAGCGGTTGAACAGGGGTGCGATCAGCCGCGGGTACAGCACGGCCAGCAGGAGCTGCAGGGCGGAGGCAGCCAGGAACGCCCACAGCCACCACAGCGGGCTGACGCGCACCAGGCGGAAGACCAGGTACAGCAGCGGTGCGCCCAGCGCCAGGGAGAGGGCCAGCCCCTTCAATAAGTCGAGTACGAACAGGCCGGGGGTCATGCGGTTGAAACCGAAGCGCGCCTCCACGACGAACTGGCCGTACAGCGAGAAGGGCAGGGCGGCGGCGGCGAAGATCAGGGACACGGAATACACCAGCAGGATTCCGGCTAACTCCGGGCCTGGCACGGCGCGGCCCCACAGCCGCTCCAGCGCCCCCAGGCCTCCGAAGAAAAGCAGGCCCAGCGCCGCTGCGGCCTGGGCCGTGTTGGCCCAGAGCCCCAGCCGGCTGCGGGCCGAGGCGTAGCGCTGGCTGCGCTCGTACTGCTCGCTGCTCATCAGCTCGAAGGCTTCCGGCGGGGGGCTTGCCCGGCAGGCGCGAGCCTGGCGCAGGCTCAGCGCCAGCAGAAGCTGCTCGACCCCGAAGTGCAGCGCGAACAGGCCCAGGTACAGGCCCAGGATGATGCGCGGGTCCGCGAGCGCCATGAACGCAATGTAGCGCTTCGGTGGCGGCTCGGGTAGAGCGGGCCGCGATGAGCGAACCTTCGGGCCGCGCGCGCTTGAAGCGCAGCTATTTCTCGGGAAGCTTTCCGCTTCCCGCCTCCTCGAGGAGCGAAGCCAGGACGCTTCGATGACATTGGTTTTCCTGCTCACAATAGCAGCCGATGGAGATCGGGATCTTTTTGGCGACCTCCGCCAGCAGCAGGAGGGTTTGTCGTTTCTCGGAGCTCTTGAGGAGCTCGGAGCGGTAACGGCGGAACAGTCCCTGATCCCGCTTTTCCAGAAGCTTCCTGCTGGGCGCGAGAGCCGGAAACCACAGGTCGAACAGGCCTAGCCGCTGGTAATCCTTCTTCAGAACGCCTCGCGGCAGAAACCGGACGACCCCGAGACGCAAGCCTTCGCCGCGCCTGGGTTCGCCGCCGATCCGGAAAGTCTTAAGCTTGAGGGCCATGCCCCCAAAGTAGGGCACGCCGCTTCGAGCGTCAATGCGTTCCGGGGCTGCCGCCTGCCAGGCTGCTCTTATTTTTCCGCGGAAAGCCGGTCGAATTGCTCCACGGTAACTGCCGGGGCGGTTGTGAAGGCAATTCCGGCCTGCTTGGACAGCGCCAGGGAGCACTTCATCGCTTCGCTGATCCCCGGAAGCTCCACGATCAGGACCAGGTCGTGCTCGCCGAGAAGCGCGTAGCAGGACTTTAACTCCCCGCCGAGCTTCTTTACGGTCGCTGCGGCCGCATCCGTGCGCTTGGCGCTGATCTCCTTCAGCGAGGCTGCCGAATACTTGCCGAACAGGAAAAAGGTTGCCATCGTGTCCTCCTCTGACTTTCCCATATAGTCTAATGGAAACGCGGAAGGATTTCACGGGATATCACTGGGCGGATTTTCCACTCGCAACGAGCAGGCGATTTATCCGAAACGGGTGACCCGTGCTCTGCTCGCTGATTTCTACGGAAAACCGTTCGACTCTCAGCAATGTGCCGGAGGTGGGATGGACCGATTCTGCCTCCAGGTAGGCCCAGATTCGCGTCATGGGCTCCTCGGCCTGGAAGCTGAACGACAGATCGAGGGAATCTCCCTGCTTGAGGACGGGGATACGCAGCTCCGGGAGCGGCAGCTTCTCTCCCTCCTGCATCATCAACAGGAGCAGATCGACGCAGTCGAGCTCAGGAGCCTCTGCCCGGCTTGCCGCCGCCTCGCGCCTCCGCTTGCGCCGCGACGCGCAGCTCGACGGTTGCCGTGGTGCCCCGAGGAATCTCCAGGTATTGTCCCCAGGAGAGGACCCTGCTCTCCTTCCGACCCAGGGGGAAATCCTCTTTCTCCAATAAGACGTATAGACGGTCCTTGCGCGCGCTGTCGAACAGGGAACTGTCGGCTTCGGCTTGAAGGCCCGCGAGCTGCCGTGAAACTCTTCGACCTTCCTCGCCATCCAACGTTTGGCGGGAATAGCCCTGCGAAAACAGCTCGCCGTTGGAGGAAGACAGGATTTCCACCCGGCCGCCGTCCAGGCGCCTTTGGACTACGCCCTTGCGCTCGGAGAAGTAGGACTCGAAGAGGATCGTCCGCTCCGTGCCGTACCTGCGAAAGATGCTTCGCCGGCCGCTTCGCCCGGTTCGGCCGGCAAAACCCAGATAGTCCAGTATGGAATAGGGTATGTCGATGAGACCGAACACCCCGGGATTGACGGCCCCGAAAGCCTCGGGGGCGCGCGCTACTGCCAGGCCCCAGAACCTGCCGTACGGCTGTCCCGACACGCCGTGCGACTCATCGGCGGTCAGGAACACCAGGGTATCCTGCAGAATGCCTTCGCGCTCGAGGCGCTCCATGAAATCCTCCAGGGCCTGATCCAAATAGGCGGCCGCCGCCTCCTTGCGGCTGCCGAAGCGGGCCGCGAACTTTTCGGGGACGGCTCCGGGATGATGCGTGCCCACGGTGAGAAGCGTGACGAACCAGGGTTTCGTCCCGCGCTCGAGCCCGCCGATGAAATCCGCGGCTTGCTCGAAGAAGGCCCTGTCATCCGGCCCCCAGTGAAAGGGGACGTGCTGGTAGCGGAAATGATCTTTTCCGAGCACCTGCTGGAAGCCCGCCTCGGGCATGAAGCGGTCCTTGGACATATAGGCCAGCTCCGCGGCCTGCAGGTATGCCGTCGTGTATCCTCTGCCCGCCAGGATCTCCGGCAGACAGGGCCGGCGGGAGCCGGGGTCAAGCTGCATGTACTCGTAGATCTTCGGTGTGGCCAGCGACAGCCTGCAGTAATCTCCCGACAGGAGGGAATACAGCCCGCGGATCGTCTGCCGGTTGTGATTGACGAAGTTCGGGACCACGATCGCCTGCTCCGCAATCCGGCTCAGGGCCGGCATCCGGATGGGGTACTCCACCCCCGTCCACTCCTGAACCTGCCGCAGATAGGCTCCGGGGATGCCTTCCAGGACCACGAACAGGACGTTCCTGCGAGTATCCGCGGCCTTCCGAAAATAGGGTTCCCCCGCCTCATTCGCCGCCGGCTTCGAGCGCGCCTCCCGGGGAGCTGCCTGGGAGGAAGGGATTGCGGCTCGGAGCGACCGGGACACGGAAAGCCAGATCGTATTGGCCGTGCTCCAGTCCGCCTCCCCTGCGCACAGCAGATGAATCCCCAACAGGCAGGCCGCTGCGCCGATCCACAGGTACCTGGGCCGGAGCGGGGCGCGCTTTTCCACTTGGAAAATGGCCGCCAGATACAAAGCAGAGCCGAGCAGCAGAGCGATGGTGTACCAGGGGAAGCTTGCCCGCAGGCTTCCCCGTAGAAACTCCCCTTCCATGGCGAAACGCAGATCGGTGAAACGAATGAACGTGTCCATGGCGGCCGCCAGCTCCATGTTGGCGAGCTGCAGCACGCTCACGAAGAGAAGAAGACCGGCGGAGACCGACCAATGCAGGGCATGCAGCGCCTTGGCCAGCACCGCGATGCAGACCCCCATCATCAGGTCGGCGAGCAGCGCGCGGAGCACGACGTGAGCCTCGACGATCCTGTGGACCAGCACGAATCTGCCGAGGGTGAACAGCGCGACGAAAAGAATGAAGGCGGCACCGAAGAGCAGCAGCCTGGCTGTTGGAGACCGCCATCGGCTCTTGGGCACCGCGATCGCAGGTTTCACGGTTTGTCTGGATTGTAGTCCAATGCAAGCGCGGACTCCAGCGGATGCCCCCCGCTCATCCAGGCGCGCTGGACCGCAAAGCGCGAGATCGCGCGGGGCCGTTAAATAGGCAAGGGGTGGACAAATGGAGCACACGCGCGCCGACGGTTTCATCCTGCCGGACGGGGAGTTCATCCCCATCGATGCCACAGAGCGGATGCATGAACAGGCCGGAAAATGGCTGCAGAGCCCGCAGGAAGTGCTGGAGTTCCTGTCCGCGCTGGCTCTGGAGTGCGCCTCCAAGGGCAAGTTCGCCCCCGCCCAGGAATACTTCGAGATGCTCCTCGCGGACAACCAGGCCGAAACGCTCAAGGCCTACTGTCTTCTGTCCATCGGGCAGCTCCAGGAGCAGCAGGAGAACTACTCCGCCGCGATCCACTGGTACCGCAAAGCCTTCCGCCTGCACCCCGGCACCGACGGCACCTGGTACCTTCTGCACAACAACTTAGGCTACTGCCTGAACCGCTTCGGGCTGCACGTGGAGGCGGAGGGCCTGTGCCGGAAGGCCATCGCCATCGACCCTGCCCGCCACAACGCCCATAAGAATCTGGGTATCGCTCTGGAAGGCCAGGGCTGCTTCGCGGAAGCGGCTCGGGAGTACCTGGCGGCTGTGAAAATCCGCCCGGAGGACCGCCGAGCCCTCCGGCTGCTCCAGCGCCTGCGCGTGGTGCACCCGGCTTCAACAGCCACGTCAGAGTACCCGGACCTGGTCGGGGAGCCCGCCAAGGAGCAGCCCTAGGCCAGGCGCAGGCTCATGGGCAACTGGAGAAACGCGGCGTAGCCGGAAGCAGCCGCCTCTATCGCTTCTTTCTCCGCCTTCAGCAGTTTTCTGAACGGCTCGACCAGGATCTCGACCCGCGCCTTGCCGATGATCCGTTTCCAGGTGCCGGCGATCCTGCCGTCAAGAACCAGCACCGAGGTCAGCGCGTTGCCCATCGAGATGAGCCGCTCGATGTGCCGTTCCGGGCCTAGCGCGCTTCGGTCCCTGTAGGCGATGGCGTATTCGTCGTATATCGACAGGAGCAGGGCTTCGGGCGTCCTGGGCTTTTCCATCCCTTTGTTCGGGGAAAGCCAGTAGGTGTCGCCATCGATGGTTTCGCGCCGCAGCTGCCCATCTGTCATTTCAAGACCCCGCCGCGCGTCCTGCAGCGTCAGTCCGGACCACCAGGCAAAGTCCTTAGGCTGCGCGGGCCCGTGGCTGAGGAAATACCGCATCGTCCACTGCGCCAGGGCTTCCTCGGGAGGCAGTACGCTTGATTTCGGCGCGCGTTCTTCCACCAGCGCGTAAGTGAACTGTTTGCCTTTCCTCGGCCCGCTGCAAATCAGGGCCTCAAACTCCGCGTGCATCAGAATGTAGGCGAGCCTCTGGCCGGATGCCTCGATTCGTTTCTCCGCCAGGCAGGCCGCAAGCTCGGAGCGGGTCAGATGCCTGCCTCCGCGAAGCGCGTTGGCGAGCGCCCGATGACAGCGCGACAGGAGCTTTCCGTCCAGTTCCAGCTTGCGGTACCCGGAGGCGTTGCCGGCCTGGGCTCGCGGCGCAGAAAGCGCCTGCACGGCGCGGATGTCCTGCGGGACCAGGAAATGCCAGGTGGGGCGCATGACGTGGGTGCGCAATATCGCCCCGTCATTGTACGCCTTTTCGATTCCGGCATCTGTGGATTGATGCATCCGCAGCCCCAGGGCCCACTTGGCGGCCGCGAAGTCCTGCGCCTGCACCGCGCCCAGCCAGGCGACCACTTCGCCGGGCGTTTTTCTTTTATTGCTGCCGAGAAGCTGATTCGACAACCTGGTCCGGGCAATATCCATCGCGGTGTACCAAATATCATGAATCGCGGCCCCGCCTGGCAAATTTGCGGGTCGCAGAAGAATCTTGACAGACCCTCGAGCGGCTGACCGGCCGCAAGCTCGAGCTCCTGCACCTGGTCGGCGGGGGCGTCCAGAACAAAACCCTGTGCCAGTGGACCGCCGACGCGATGGGCATTCCCGTGATTGCAGGACCGACCGAGACGACCTCCGTGGGGAACCTCCTTATGCAGCTGAAGTGTTCGGGGGAAATCTCCACCCTGGAGCAGGGGCGGGAAATCTCGCTGCGCTCCTCGGAGGTCACCCGCTACGAGCCGAAAGCGCGAGACCCCTGGGATGAGGCGTTCGGGAAATATCGGGCGCTGCTGGCGTAAGCCGCGATCCGTTACGAAGGCACGACGGGGATTCTGCGCCGGGTGTAGCGCTGGATGAACCGGTAGGGGTAGGGGAGGGGGGTGCTGGAGGCCTGCTCGAGGAGGAGGACCTCTTCCGGCGACAGCTCCCAGCCCGCGCTCCCCAGGTTCTGGCTGAGCTGTTCCAGGGTGCGCGCCCCGAAAATCGGGATGACGCGGGGCGAACGCCGCAAGAGGAAGTTGATCGCCACCTGGGGGCAGGTTTTGCCCCGGTCCGCTGCGATCTCCCGCAGGCGGTCGATCACCCGCCAGGTCAGCTCGTTCTCCCTCTGCTCCGGCAGGTCGTCCCACCTGTCCCCGCGCCCGACCCGGCTCCCGGGGTCCGGCGCCTGCCCCTTCTGATACTTGCCGGAAAGCCACCCGCCGGCTAGCGGCGACCAGGCCAGAAGCGCCAGCCCCTCCTCCTCGCACACGGGAAGCAGCTCCCACTCCGTGCTCCGGACCAGCAGGCTGTATTCCGCCTGCAGGGCCACCGGCGCGGACCAGAGGTTGGCCCTGGTCAGGCACAGCGCCCGCACGAGCTGGGAGGCGGTGAAATTCGAGACCCCGACGTACCGGACCTTCCCGGAGCGCACCAGGTCGTCGAAGGCGCGGAAGGTCTCGTCGAGCGGGGTGGACATGTCGTAGCAATGCGCCTGGTAGAGGTCGATGTAGTCGGTCTCGAGGCGCCGCAGGCTTTCCTCGACGGTCCGCAGGATGTGCTTCCGGGACAGGCCGGAGTCGTTGGCTCCCTCCCCGGTGGCGAAGAACACCTTCGTGGCCACCACCACCGAGTGCCGGGAGCTCTTCGATTTCAGCCAGGAGCCCAGCATCGCTTCGGCAACCCCGTCGTTGTACGTGCTGGAGGTATCGAACAGGATGCCCCCCTGCTCCACGAAGCGGTCGGCCATGGCCTGGGCCGTCCGCTCCTCCACGCCCCAGCCGAAGGTCTGCGTCCCCATGGCCAGCTCCGAGACCAGCAGTCCGCTGTTTCCCAGGAACACGCGCTTCATGGAGCTCAGCCGCGAACCGGGCGGCCCTGGGGAAGGTCGTGGAACTCCAGGTCGTTCCGGCCGGTTCCGCTGCGGAAGATCACCAGAAGCCTGGCCGGTTTCCTTCCGACCGGGAACGGGATGCCGTGCCAGGCGCCTACCTCCAGGATGAAGGCCTGCCCGCTTCTCACCCTCACCGCCACGATGCCCTCCAGCCCCGCCGCCGAGCCCTGCTGGGGCGGAGCCAGGCAGGCGATCACCTCTCCCTCCAAGGCCACCAGCGCCTCCCGGGTGTGCAGGTGCCGTTCCATTCGGCGCAACGTCTTCGGACGCGGCCGGCACTCGACCACCCCGGCCGAGCACGGAGCCCCCAGCTGGAGGTCGGCAACGGTGTCGAAGTACGAGTGCTCCGCGTCCGGCTCCGGCGCCACCCGCTTGGCGGGCGTGAGCAGTTGGCCGATGCCCTTCAGGGCCTGCTCGGATAAATCCACTGTTCTGATCTCCACGGTGCTTCCTCCCTCCGCAGTATAAAGGCAGGCGGTCCGGCGGGCAAGTTTGGAGCGCAGTTACGAGGACTTGTCGGGGAAGCAGGCGTCCACCGTCTGCGGCACGACCGGCCTAGATGCCCAGGTAGGCCCGGCGCACCCCTTCGTCGGCCAGGAGCTTCTTGGAGTCCCCGGCCAGCGCGACGCGGCCGTGCTCCAGCACGTAGCCGCGCTGGGCGATCTCCAGGCTCTTGCGCACGTTCTGCTCCACCAGCAGGATGGTCACTCCCTGGCCGTGCAGGATCTTCAGGGACTCGAACACGTTGGCCACGATTGTCGGCTGCAGCCCCAGGGAGGGTTCGTCCAGCATCAGGAAATGCGGCTCGGACATCAGGGCCCGGCCGATGACCAGCATCTGCTGCTCCCCGCCGCTGAAGGTGCCGGCCAGCTGCTTCTGCCGCTCCTTGAGCTTGGGGAACAGGCCGAACACCCGCTGCAAGCTCTGCTCGACCCGCTCCGCGCCCTTCACGCTGTAGGCCCCCATCTCCAGGTTCTCCCGCACCGTCATGTAGGGGAACACCCGGCGGCCTTCCGGGACCAGGGCCAGACGGCGGGCCACCACCGCGTGCGCGGGCAGTTTCTCAATGGGTTTGTTCTCGAAGACGATCTGCCCGCTGGTCTGCCGCAGCAGCCCGGCGATGGTTTTCAGCAGGGTGGACTTGCCCGCCCCGTTGGCCCCGACCAGCGCCACCAACTCGCCTTCTTTCACCTCCAGGGAGACGTCCCACAGGACCTGGATGCCGCCGTAGCCGGCGCAGATGTTCTTCACCTCAAGCATGGGTCTTCTCCTCCCCCAGGTAGGCTTCGATCACGGTCTTGTTGGTGGAGATCTCCTTGGGGTTGCCCTCGGCGATGATCTTCCCGTAGCTCAACACCAGGATCCGGTGGCAGAGGGTCATGATCACCTTCATCACGTGCTCCACCACGATCAGGGTGACACCCATTTCCTGGTTGATCATGCGCAGCAGGTCCAGCATCAGGTCGATTTCCACGAAGGTCAGGCCGGCCATCAGCTCGTCCAGCAGCAGCAGCTTGGGCTTGGTGGCCAGCGCCGTGGCCAGCTCGATCTGCCGCTGGGCGGCGAGGGTCAGGTTCTTGACCTGGGTGTCCCGGTGCTCGCTCAGGTGGGCCCATTTCAGGATGCGCTCCACCTCCTCCACCTGTTTGGCCGTGGGTTTGTAGTGCATCTCGTGGGCAATGGCGCCGGCCATCACGTGGTCGTACACCGTGAGCTCGCGGAAGGCGCGCACGTTCTGGAAAGTGCGCCCGATGCCCAGCTGGGAAATGCGGTGCGGCGAGAGGCCGCTGATGCGGTGCCCTTCGAACTCGATGGTGCCGGCGGTGGGCTTGAAGAAGCCGGCGATCATGTTGAAGGTGGTGGTCTTGCCGGCCCCGTTGGGGCCGATGATGCCCAAGCGGGTGCCGCGCTCCACGGCGAAGTTGTTGTCGTCCACGGCCACCACCCCGCCGAAAGCCTTTCGCAGGTGTTTCACTTCCAGGATCGCGCTCATTTCCGCCCTCCCCTGATGCGCTGCACCAGGCCCATCAGGCCCCGGGGCTCGATGATCAGGATGGCGATCAACGCCACCGACCAGATGATCATCCGCAGCTCCGGCGCGAAGCGCATCAGCTCCAGGATGAGGGTGACGATGCCCGCGCCGATGATCGGCCCGATCAGGGTGCCCAGGCCCCCGACCAGGGACATGATCACCACCATTTCCGAGGTCATCCAGGCGAAGGTGGTCGGGTGCAGGAGTCGGAAGAAGTGGGCGAACAGGCTGCCGGTCAGCCCGGCCACCCCGGCGCCGATGCTGAAGGCCAGCACCTTGTAGAAGGAGGTGCTCACGCCGATGGCCTCGGAAAGCTCCTCGTTCTCCCGGATGGTCACCAGCAGCTTGCCGACCCCCGAGCGGATGAACAGCCACAGCCCGACGATGACGATGACCCCGTAGATGAAGATCAGGTAGTAGCTGGCCTTCAGGCCGGCGAAGTTGATGCCCAGGAATCCCTCCGGCGGCTTGATCCCGCCCAGGCCCAGCGGCCCGCTGGTGAGGTTGACCGAATTGAGGATGACCAGGTAGACGAAGTGGGCGAAGAAAAAGGTGGTCACCGCGAAGTAGTGCCCTCGCAGGCGCAGGGCCGGGTAGCCGATGAGCGCGGCGAACAGGAACACCGTCACGCCGCTCACGGGGAAGGCGACCCAGAAGGGGAAACCGGCCTTCAGGGTGAGCAGGGCCGAGGTGTAAGCCCCGACGCCGTAGAAGGCGCCGTGGCAGAAGGTGAGCGGCCCGGTGTAGCCGGTCAGGATGTCGTAGCTGCCGGTGAGCACGGCGTACAGCATGGCCAGCACGGCCACGTAGGTGATGTACTCCGAGGTCACCTGGGGGAGGAGGAGCATCACGACGAGCACCACGGCCAGAATGATCAACGAGACGAGCGGGCTGCGCTTGGTTTTAGTATTGAGGGTTACGCTGCTCATGGATTACACCTTTCCGAACAGGCCCTTGGGGAAGAACAGCAGGACCAGGATCAGCACGATGAAGGCGAAGCCGTGCTGGTAGGCCGAGGAGATGTACACCCCTCCCAGGCTCTCCACCAGCCCCAGGCCCAGGCCGCCGACCAGCACCCCGGCCACGCTGCCGAACCCGCCCAGGATCACCACCACCAGGCTCTTCAGCAGAGGCAGGTCGCCCATGGCGGGAAACACCGAGTACAGCGGGGAGATCAGCACGGCGGCGGTGGCCGAAAGGATTCCGCCGATCACGAAGACCACCGAGTTGACCGTGTTGATGTTGATGCCCACCACGGCCGCGGCCTCCCGGTCCTGGGAGGCGGCGCGGATGGCCTTGCCCATCTTGGTCTTCTGGATGAACCAGTAGACGATCACGAACAGGATGGCGGCGACCACCAGCACCACGACGCGCTGGTAGCTCAGGATCACGCCCGCGAACTTGAGGGACCCCTTGATGTAGGCCGGGAAGATCTTCGGCTTCGCCGTCCAGAAGCGGATCGCCAGGTTGGCCATGAGGAAGAACAGGGCGATCGCGCACAGCAGCTGGATGCGGCTCATAGCCCGTCCAGCGCCGGTACAGGAAACGCTCGAACAGGTAGGACAGGACCGCGCCGACCACCATGGCCGCCAGCAGGGCCACCACGAAGGGCATCTTGAACAGGGTCACCACGAAGTAGGCGGCATAGGCGGCGAACACGTAGGTGCCCCCCTGGGAGAAGTCCGCGATGTCGGTGATGGACCAGATCAGGTTCAGCCCCAGGGCGATCAAGGCGTAGGAGGCGCCTACGATGATACCGTTGAAGATCTGTTGCAGCAGCATGGGGAATCCTTTCGCTCGGAAATTGGGACACCCGGGGGACTTCCCCGGGTGTCCGCGCATTTGCTGTCTATCCGGATGCCAGGCGCCTACATGGCCACGCGCTTGCCGTCCTTCCACTGGATGAAGGAAGGAACGTAGCGGCCCTGGTTGCGGAAGTTCTCGAAGGTCTCGAACTTGATCTGGCCTTCCAGACCCTGGTAGTCGGTCTTCAGCAGGGCGTCCTTGATCGCGACGGTGTCCAGCGACTGGGCCCGCACGATGGCGTCGACCATGACCTTCAGCGCGTCGTAGCCGAAGATGATGGCATAGTGCATCGGGGCGTTGAACTTGTCCTTGACCTTCTTCTCGAAGTCGGAGGCCACCGCGCCCCACAGCGCCACGGCGTAGGTGCCGTCCACGGCCTCGGCGCCGGCCAGGCTCACCAGCTCCATCTCGCCCATTTCCTCAGAGCCGATGAACTTGATGCCCGGGGTGATGCCGATTTCCTGGGCCTGCTTCAAGATCATGGCCCCTTCGGAAGCGGTGCCGACGTACAGCACGATATCCGGTTTGGCCGCCTTGAGCTGGTTCAAAAAGGCCATGAAGTCGGTGTTGCCGCGCTCGAAATAGATTTCTACCGCCGTAGACACGCCGACTTTGGCAAACTGGTCCTGGAAGCTCTTGTTGAAGGACCGGCCGTAGTCGTCGTTCACGCCCAGGTAGCCGACCTTCTTGGCGCCCGTGAGCTTGAGGATCTTCGGGCCGGCCAGAGGGGCCATCAGGCCCATGGAAGGCCGCATGCGGAAGTAGTATTCCTGGCCCGGGCTGGTGACGTTGTCGGCGGCGCACTCGATGGTGATCGAGGGGATTTTGTACTCGGTGGCCAGCGGGGCGATGCCCCGGCAGCAGGAGCTGCAGTGGTCACCCAGCACGCCGACGACCTTGTCCTCCAGCGCCAGCTTGCGCATGTTGGCCACCGCCTCGGTGGGCTCGCACTTGCTGTCGTAGCGGACGATCTCGACCTTGTAGGTCTCGCCTTTGACCTTCACCCCGGCGGCGTTGATCTCCTCCAGGGCGAGCTGGATGCCGCGCCAGCCGTTGGTGCCGAACTCGGCGGCCGAGCCGGTGAACGGCGCCGTGTAGCCGATTTTGATCACCTTGCCGCCGGCTTTCTCCCCCTGACCGCCGGCCGACCATGTTAGGGCGGCGGCCAGCAGCAGGACGACCAGCACGATCAGATACCTCGCGACTCTTTTCATTCAATCCTCCTTGAAGAGTATTAAAGCGCTAAGGAAGGCCACGTTGCAGCAGCTGATTGATTCTAACACAGTCCGCCGGGGTGTCAATCAGAAATTTGAAAGGCAATTAAAAAGATATTTGAAAGGCCACCGGGTTCTGCTATAATCGGCCGCAGAATCCTGCGGCGTTGTCTGGCGAGGAGGTGCAGCACATGTCGAAGTTCTTCACCCGCACGGGCGACGGGTTTCCCGTCGAGATGACCGATGCGGAGATCCGCAAGGACGTGGAGGAGGGGGTTGCGGACGCGGTCAAACGCGCCAAGATCCAGCCGCTGGCCGCGGACCACGTGCGCTACCTGGTGGACCTGTTCGAGCGCCCGGATCGGGCCGTGGGCGTGGATGCGCGGCAACGAGGTGATCCTGAGCTACGACAGCGCGACCACCAAGTTCAAGCGCGGCAACGTGTCGGTGAGCAAGATCCAGTCCCTGCAGATCTACGAGCGCCTGCTGGGCGCCGACATCCTGGAGCTGGCCCACATCGACTACTCCTTCAAGCCGGTCAAGCCGATCGTGGTGTTCGAGCAGCCCATCCTGGAACAGGCGCTGCTCATGACCATCCCGCCGCTGTTCTACGGGGCCATGCCCAATCTGGGGCTGTACAGCCAGCCGGATGGGCCCTGCCCCAACCCGGGGGACCTGCTGCCCAAGGGGCTGATCGCCGAGGCGCGGGCCTCCTACGCGGAGCAGATCGAGCACTCGGTCAAGGACATGACCTACGTGGGCGGCACGATGTACGAGGCCGGCGCGGACGGCATCAACTTCGACACCACGGCCGCGGCCGGGGACGCGGAGTTCTACGCCACGCTGAAGGCCATCGAACAGCTGAAGAAGAAATATCCGGCCCTGTGCGTGCAGATGGGCATGGCCTCCGAGTTCGTGCTGGGCATGCACGGGGAGCTTTCCTACAACGGGGTGCGCCTGGCCGGCCTGTACCCTCACAAGCAGCTGGAGCTGGCCCAACAGGTGGGGGTGAGCATCTTCGGCCCGGCGATCAACATCGTGCCCAGCCGCAGCCTGGCCTGGAACACGGCCCGCACGGCCACCTTCATCAAGGCCTGCACGGACGTGGCCAAAATCCCGGTGCACGCCTGCGTGGGCATGGGGGTGTGCGGGGTGCCGCTGACCTTGACCGTGCCGATCGACGCCCTGACCAGGGCCTCCAAGGCGCTGGTGGACATCTGCCGCCTGGACGGGTTGTAGATAGGCGTAGGCGATCCCTTCGGGATGGCCGTGGCTCACGGCGTAGCCTCGGGCATCGGCGGAATCCGTTCGGCCGGAGATCTGGTCGCGCGGATGCAGGTGTCCAGGGGCATGCGGTTGCCGGAAGCCAAGAAGTACGTGGCCGGGAAGCTGGGGGCGTCGGTGGAGGACATCGCCGACCCGGTGAAGATGGACGAGATCCGGGAGGACCTGAACCTCGGGCGGGTGAACGCCATTCCCGGCGCGGCCAAGGGGATCGATGCCAAGTTCCGCATCGCGGAGGTGCTGGGCATCGAGATCAACTGCGTGAACCTCTTCAAGAAGAGGGTCGGCTGGAAGGGCTGAAGCGAGAATAACGCGGGGGGCGGATCGGAAGGTGATCACGCGGGCTCTAAACCCGCGCAGCCGGGTGCGACTCCCGGGCTCCTCGCCGTTTTCATAAGGAGCGCGAGACTCATGATCGATGCGAAAATCATCCAAGAGGCCCACGAGGCATTGTTCGGTTTCAACCAGGCCAAGGCCGTGCAGATCGTGCAGCAGGCCGCGGCCCACAAGGACAACCTGCTGGAGCTTCTGAACCAGGCCTTCATCCCGGCGATCAACGAGATCGGGGAGAAGTTCAGCATGGGCGAGATGTTCCTGCCCGAGCTGATCCAGGCCGCGGAGGTGATGAAGAAGGTGACCGCCGAGGTGAGCGCCGCCCTGCCCAAGGGGGCCGCGGCGGGCCAGAGCCCCGGGGTGATCGTGATCGGCACGGTGCAGGGGGACATCCACGACATCGGCAAGACCCTGGTGGTGACCCTGCTGGGGGTGCACGGCTTCACGGTGCACGACCTGGGCCGCGACATCCCCACGGCCAGCTTCGTGGCCAAGGCCAAGGAAACCAACGCCAACCTGATCGGCACCAGTGCCCTGCTGACCACCACCATGCCCAAGCAGAAAGAGCTGGAGGAAGCTCTCAAAGAGGCGGGCCTGAAGGGGCGGGTGAAGACCATGGTGGGCGGGGCGCCGGTGACCCAGCGGTGGGCGGAGCGCATCGGGGCGGACGCCTTCGGGGAGAACGCCCATGAGGCGGCCCGCAAAGCCCTGGAGCTGGTCGGCAGGTAGCGCGCTCCGGCTTTCGACACCATGGACATCCCCTGGTCCCCCGTACAGCAGCGGCGCCTGGAAGAGCTTGGCGCAGCCGGCACCGATTCTGACGCCCGCTTCGGCAGCGAGGCTGAGCGGGACGCCGCTTTCCAGGAGCTGGAAAAGAGCCTGGTGAAGGCGCGCCGGACGGAGCTGGCCGCCCTGCAGAAAGAGGCCCGCTCGCCCGCGCTGTGCCGGCTGGAGCGGCGCCTCTCCGACCTGCTGGCCGGAGCCGGCTTCACCCGGGTGCTCACCCCGACGCTCATGAGCCGCGGCATGCTGGCGAAGATGGGCATCCGGGCCGGACACTCTCTCCATGACAAGATCTTCTGGGTCGACGAGCGGCGCTGCCTGCGCCCCATGCTGGCCCCCCACCTGTACTCGCTGCTGGTGGACCTGCTGCGCGTCTGGGAGAAGCCGGTGCGCATTTTCGAGGTGGGCTCCTGCTTCCGCCGGGAGACTCAAGGCTCACAGCACGCGGCCGAGTTCACCATGCTCAACCTGTGCGAGATGGGCCTGCCCGCCGAAAGCTGCCGGGCGAGGCTGGAGGAGCTGGCCGCGCTCCTGATGCGAACCGCCGGGATCGAGGGATACGTTCTGGAGAGCGAGACTTCAGTGGTGTATGGCCAGACGGTCGACCTGGTGGCCCGCGGCGTAGAGCTGGGTTCGGCGGCGATCGGCCCGCACGAGCTGGACCGCCCCTGGCATATCACGGAGCCCTGGGTGGGCATCGGCCTGGGGCTGGAGCGCCTGGTGATGGTGGCCGAGGGCGGCGACAGCCTGGCCCGTTGGGGGCGCAGCTTGAGCCACCTGGACGGCCGCCCGCTGCGGGTGTAGAACAGGCGCGCGATGCAAGTCGTCCTGACGCGCGCCCTGCAGGGTCAACCACCGTCCGCGCGCGAGCTGCAGCGCCTGTTCGCGGCGGAAGGTGGGGAGCGCGAGGAGCTTTTCCACGCGGCCCGGGAGCTGCGTCGCCGCCACTTCGGGGACCGGATATTCCTGTACGGCTTCCTGTACCTGAGCACCTTCTGCCGCAACGACTGCCTCTTCTGCTGGTACCGGCGCTCCAATCCGTCCTGCCGCCGGTATCGCAAGAGCGAGGCGGAGGTGCTGGAGGCTGCCGGCCGGCTGGCCGAGTCCGGCGTGCACCTCCTGGACCTGACCCTGAGCGAGGACCCCGCCATGCGCACCGCCGAGGGGCTAGCGGCCTGGCGCGCCTCACCGCCCGGGTGAAGGAGGCCACCGGCCTGCCGTTGATGCTGTCCCCCGGGGTGGTGCCCGCTGGGCTGCTGCGCGAGTTGAAGCGGGCCGGGGCGGACTGGTACGCCTGCTACCAGGAGTCGCACAGCCGCGGCCTTTTCCGGCGCCTGCGCCCGGGGCAGAGCTTCGACGCGAGGATGCGGGCCAAGCGGGCGGCACGGCAGGCCGGGCTGCTGCTGGAAGAGGGGATCCTGTGCGGGGTGGGGGAGAACCCCCGCGACCTGGCGCGTTCCGCGCGGGCCATGGGCAGGCTGGGCGCCGAGCAGGTGCGGGCCATGAGCTTCGTGCCCCGCCAGGGCATACCGTTGGCTGTCCAGCATCGCGGGGACCCGGGGC
The DNA here is from genome assembly GCA_963736785.1 of uncultured Spirochaetota bacterium. GTDB lineage: Bacteria > Spirochaetota > Spirochaetia > SZUA-6 > DRHE01 > MIBK01. Next base: position 29,110 of record CAVTQG010000010.1, read on the forward strand.
GGGAGCTCACCGCCATCGCCGTGCTGCGCCTGGCCTTTCCCGACCGGCTCATCCCCGCCTCCCTGGACGTGGACGGCCTGGCCGGCCTGGAGCGCCGTCTGGCGGCCGGGGCCAACGTGGTCACCTCGCTCATCCCGCCGGGCCAGGGGCTGGCCGGGGTGGCCCAGAGCGAGCTGGATATCGAGGAGGGCCGCCGCACGGCGGCGGAGGTGGGGGAGGTGCTGGAGCGCTGCGGCCTGGCGCCCGCATCGCGCACGGAGTACAGGCAGTGGCTGGACCGGCGAAAAAGCGCGCTGTCCGGCGCGGCGCGGGAGGCCCCGTGCGGCTAGGCATCGTGGGCGGCGGACTGCAGGGCCTGGAGGCGGCCTACCTGGCCGGCAAGGCAGGGTGGGAGGTGCGCCTGCTGGACCGCCGGCCGGAGGTGCCGGCCCAAGGGCTGGCGGACTCCTTCGTGCAGGGTGACGCCGCCGACCCTGCGGTGCTGGACCGGGAGATGCGCGGGGTGGACCTGGTGCTCCCGGCCCTGGAGGACACTCCGGCGCTGGAGAGCCCTCGCCCGCTGGGCGGGATGGAACGAGGTCCCGCTGGCCTTCGACCCGTCCGCTTACGCGGTGTCCTCCTCCAAGCGGGCTTCCAACCGCCTGTTTCGAAAGCTGGGGCTGGAGCTCCCTCGGGAGTGGCCGGAGTGCGGGCTTCCGGTGCTGGTCAAGCCCGACGGGCTGAGCGGCAGCCGCGGGGTGCGGGTGTTCCGGGAGCAGGAGGCGCTGCGGTCCTGGCTGGCGAGCCCCAGGGACCCGGAGGCCTGGGTGGCGCAGGAGTACCTGGAAGGACCTTCCTATTCGATCGAGGTTCTGGGCTCACCTGGCGCCTACCGGCCCCTGCAGGTCACCGCGCTGGACATGGACGCGGGCTACGACTGCAAGCGCGTGCGCGCACCCGCGCCTTTGGAGGCGGAACCGGGCGCGAGCTCCAGCGGCTGGCCGTGCGCCTGGCGGAAGCGGTGCAGCTGCGCGGCCTGATGGACGTGGAGGTGATCCTGCACGACGGCCGCCTGAAGCTCCTGGAGATCGACGCCCGCCTGCCCAGCCAGACGCCCATCGCCGTGCTCTGGTCCACGGGCTACAACATGGTGGCCGCCCTTGCCTCCCTGTTTCTGGGTCCCGTTCCCCCGGCGCCGCTGCCGGCCGCTGCGGGCTGGCGGGCGGCGGTGCTGGAACACGTCCACGTTTCGGGAAACCGCCTGGAGGTGACCGGCGAGCACGTCCTGGCCCGCCGGGGGCCGCTGCGCGTGGAGCGGGACTTCTTCGGCGCGGAGGAGGCCATCACCGACCGGGCCCCCGGCAGGAGCGACTGGGTGGCCACGCTGCTGGTCACCGGGCGGCGATGCCGGGCAGGCCTGGCGCCGGCGTTGCGAAGCCGTCGAGGCCATCCGGAGCGCCCACGGCCTCGATGAATGCCAGGACCCGGAGCCGCCGCAATGACCCGCCTGACGCCGGAGGACCTGCGCGGCATCCCCGCCGGGCTGGACGCCTACGACGAGGAGCTGGCCTCCCGCACCGGCTGCACGCTGCGGGGGCTGGCCTGCCGCGCCGCGGGGGCGGAGGAGCAGCGCCTGGCGGAGCTGGCCCGGGATGCGCGCGTGGCCGTGGTCCCGCTGGACGCGGGGCAGGGGGTCCTGCCCGGCTTCGCGGAGGCGGTGCGGGCCATCGCCGCTCACCTGGGTTTCCCGGCCTGGGTCACCGCGGCGCCGGATGCCGGCGGCCTGGCCGAGGCCTATCGCGGAGGGGCGGGCATCCTGGTGACCGCCGACGAGTCGAACTTTATCGCCGTGAACCTGCGCACCCGAGGCGTGGCGGACAACAACCAGGCCACGGCCCTGGGATTCGTCACCGCCCTGGGCCTGCTGGCCGGCGGTCTGGCGGACCGGCCGGCGCTGGTGCTGGGCGCGGGTGCGGTGGGCCGGGCGGCCGCGCGCTGTCTTCTGGAACGGGGAGCCGTGGTGAGCCTGTGCGATATTCGCAGCGAGCGCGCGCGGGAGGCGGCTGCGGAGCTGTCGGCCGCCATGCCGTCCGGAAACGGCATCCGCGTCGAGGAGGACCTCGAGCAGGCTCTGCTGCGGCACCGGCTGCTGTTCGACGCCACCCCGGCCCTGGGGTTCATCCGCGAGCGGCACCTGGCCCCGGACACCCGGATCGCCGCCCCCGGGGTGCCGCTGGGCCTGAGCGCGGGGGCCCTGAAGGCGGCCGGCCCGCGGGTCGTGCATGACCCGCTGCAGATCGGCACGGCGGTGATGCTGGTGGAGGCGCTGCTCTCGTGAGCAAGGACAAGCCGGAGGTCCGCTACTACCGCAAGCGGGTGGAGCTGTTCGCGCTGATCGACAAGATCAAGCTTTGGCCCTCGCGCACCGGGGTGCTGCACGGCATCAAGTCGGTGGAGGCGCGCGGGCCCGACCAAGCGCTCATCACCACGCACTGCAATCGATACTTCACGGTGGGCAATTCGCGCAACAGCCGCGCCGCGCGCTGGCTGCGCAACAAGTGGTTCCGGAAGACCTGCCCGGAATGCGCCATACCCGAGTGGAAGCTGGCCAAGTACGACGCCACGCGTTTCCGCCGGGGATACGGATCCAGTCTCCAGCCGCCTCCCGGCAGGACGTGTACGTAAGAAGAGCGTTGTGCTACAGTGGGTCCCTCAAAGGGCCAACGCAAGGCTCAGACGGGAGATAGCCATGGACGGAGCGGCCGAATACCTGGCCAGCCACTATTCGCGCCTGGGTGACCAGCAGGACGATTTCCGCAACGCGAGGGACACGTTCCGAGGGGACGGGTCACATGATCCAGGAGATTCGCGCCAAACAGCTCAACGCCGCTCGTTTCATCGAGGCCAAGGTCCGGGACATCCAGGCCGCCGTGGGCGAGGGCACGGCGATCAACGCCCTGTCCGGCGGGGTGGATTCCTCCACGGTCACGCATGCTCGGGCACCGGGCCCTGGGAAAGCGCCTGCGCACCGTGTTCGTCGAGAACGGCCTGATGCGCGCCGGGGAGGCGGAGCGGGTGCGGGCACTTTTCCGCGGCCTGGGCGTGGAGGTGGAGGTGGTGGAGGCCCGCGAGCGGTTCTTCGCGGCGCTGCGGGGCGTCACCGACCCGGAGGCCAAGCGGGAGGCCATCGCCCAGACCTTCTACAAGGAGGTGTTCGGACGGTCTGGTCAGGGAGAGCGGGGCCAGGTTCCTGCTGCAGGGCACGATCCTGACCGACGTGGACGAGACCGTGGCCGGGATCAAGCGGCAGCACAACGTGTTCGAGCAGCTGGGCATCGACCCGCAGGCGGCCTTCGGCTACCGCATCCTGGAGCCGCTGCTGGAGCTGCGCAAGGACGGGGTGCGCAAGCTCGGGCGGGCCCTGGGGCTGCCGGCGGAGCTGTTCAGCCGCATCCCCTTCCCGGGCCCGGCGCTGGCGGCGCGGGTGATCGGGGAGGCCACCCCGGAGCGCATCGAGACGGTGCGGCAGGCCACCGCCGTGGTGGAAAGGCTGCTTTCCGGGACGAAGGCCTTCCAGTACCTGGCGATCCTGCACGAGGACCGGGTGACCGGCCTGCGTGGAGGGCAAGCGGGCTTTCGGCCAGCAGATCGAGGTGCGCTGCTGGGACAGCCTGGACGCCCGGAAGGCGACCCCGACCCGCCTGGCCTTCGAGCTGCTGGAGCGCCTGGCCGCGGAGATCCTGCGCGAGGTGCCCGGGGTGGTGAGCGTGACCTACAGCATCACCCCCAAGCCGCCCTCCACGATCGAGGCGGTGTGAGGAGGCTCCGGAAGACCGCCCCGCCGGCGAGCCGGCGCGGGCACGGACACCGTTTTCGCCATCCTGCTGGCGATCAGCTCCACGCACCTGCTCAACGACACGGTCCAGTCGCTGATCCCCGCGCTGTACCCGCATCCTCAAGCAGTCCTTCGCCCTGAGCTTCGCCCAGATCGGGCTGATCACCCTCGTCTTCCAGCTCACCGCCTCCCTGCTGCAGCCCGGCATCGGCCTGGCCACCGACCGCAGGCCGCAGCCCTTCCTGCTGGTCGGTGGGCATGGGCTTCTCCCTCGCGGGGCTGTTGCTGCTGTCGTTGGCCGGCAGCTTCGGTCTGGTGCTGGTTGCCGTGGCGCTGACCGGGGCCGGTTCGGCCGTCTTCCACCCGGAGTCCTCGCGCGTCGCCTACCTGGCGGCCGGCCGCAGGCGCGGCCTGGCCCAGTCCATTTTCCAGGTGGGCGGCAACGCCGGTTATTCGCTGGGCCCGCTGCTCGCGGCCCTGGTCATCGGGGCCCGCGGCCGCGGCCGCCTGGCCTGGTTCTCGCTGCTGCCCTTGCTGGCCATGCTCGTCCTGGCCAGGGTGGGCCGCTGGTCCAAGGCCAATGCCGCCCGCGCCGGGCGAGGCGGAGGCAGGCCGGGCGAGACCGCCGCCGCGGGGCTGTCGCCGCAGCGGATCCTGATTCTCCGTGCTGATCCTGCTCGTGCTGATCTTTTCCAAGTATTTCTACATGGCCAGCATCAGCAGCTTCTTCACCTTCTTTTTGATGGACAGGTTCCAGCTCGCCGTGCGCGACGCCCAGCTGCACCTGTTCCTCTTTCAGCTGGCGGTCGCCTCGGGCACCTTCCTGGGCGGACCCCTCGGCGACCGCATCGGCCGCAAGTACGTGATCTGGCTTTCCATTCTCGGGGCCGCGCCCTTCACCCTGCTGCTGCCCTACGCGGGGCTGGTCTGGACGACGGTGCTGTCGATCCTGATCGGCCTGATCCTGTCATCCGCCTTCTCCGCGATATTGGTCTATGCCCAGGAGCTGATTCCGGGAAAGGTGGGGATGATCTCCGGCCTGTTCTTCGGTTTCGCCTTCGGCATGGGCGGGATCGGCTCGGCCGTGCTGGGCAGGCTGGCGGACCAGACCAGCATCGCCTTCGTGTACCGGGTGTGCGCTTTCCTGCCGCTGCTGGGCCTGATCACGGCCTTCTTGCCCAACATGGGAAAAAAGAGAGCCTGAGCGGACGCCAGGTCGTCCAGGAAGAAGCCGCCCAAGCGGATCGGACTATGCTCGAGAGTGTTCCGGCGAGCTGGCCGGAGCATCGGAATCCAGGAGCGGCCACTCCCTCTGGATGCCGCGGAGGGTCACCCGGTGCAGGACATAGAGGTCCTCTTGGCGTATTCTCTGCTTGTTCTCGCTGATCCGCCGGAAGTCCGTGTCCACGTAGAAGATTCGCCCGTTCAGTTCCGGGGAGGCGATCTGCGAGGAGCTTCATCGTCGCTTTCGCACAGGCGTCGGGCGGGAAGTCCGACGGCGAGCCGCGCAAGCCCCTCGACGTGCGCCTGCCATCGTCTGCGCTCCGGGGTTTCAGTGAGATAGTCGGTCATCTCCGATCTGACGAACCCCGGCATCATGCAGAAGGCGAGCACGTGATGTCCCTCTCGCTCCAGCTCCGCCGCCAGGCCTTCGGTGAACCGGAGCAGCGCCGCCTTTGAGCACCCGTAGGCGGACCCACCCACGTTGGGACCCAGAGAGCCGCCTCCGCCGTCCATGTTGATGATGACCCCGGTTCCCGCCTTGATCATGTGCGGCAGCACCGCCCTGCAGCAGAGCATCGAGCCAAGGAGGTTGGTTTTCACGTCCTGCCACCAGAGCTCCGGATCCGCCTCCCACACCGGCCCCACCGAGCGGAAGCTGCCCGCGTTGTTGAAAAGCAGGTCGATCCCACCGAATGCTTCCATGGTTGTCTCGGCCATTCTCCGGACCTCATCCCATTTCGTGACATCGACGGCCAGGCTCCTGCCGCTCCCGCTCTCCTTCTGGATGAGCCCGACGGTTTCCTGGAGTCGCCCTGCTCTCCTCCCGCAGCAGACGACATTCGCCCCGGCGCGCGCGAACTCGATAGCGAGTTGCTGCCCCACGCCCGTACCGGCACCCGTCACGATGGCCGTCTTGCCCTTCAGTTCCATCGCCCTAGCTCCTGAGAAAGGCATGCGAGAAACGGCGTTCTCGCATGCCGTCACGCGCCTGCTCTACTTGGCCGCCTTCACTTCCTCCCACATGCCCACCCAGTCCGCAAAGGACACGTACTTGTCCGTCCGCTCCAGTGGCACGGGCCCGTTGAGCTCGTTCTGGGTGAAGAACTTGTCCAGGTTATCGTACGGGTAGAGGCTCTTCTGCTCGGCGTTGAGTTTCGCCATCGCCGTAGTGGTCACCGCCCCGCAGTAGAGGTTGTCGACGACCCCCTTGATCTGCACCTCATCGGTCAGGAGCTCGTTGCACAGGGCGTACGCCCCCGCCGGGTTGGCCGACTTGACGGGGATGCAGGTAGCTGTCGATGAAGATCAGGGTCCCTTCCTTGGGAATCACGCCCTTGATGTTGTACCCTTCCTTGGTCGCCTGGGCAGCGATCATGATGTTGGCGCTGAACCAGCCGTCGGCCTCCCCGCTGATGAGCATCGACTTGGCCTCGCCGAATGAGGTGACGATGGCTCTCGCACCCTTCTTCATCTTGAGCAGCAGGTCCTTGCACTGCGCGAACTCCTGCGGGAGTAAGCAGGCTGACGTCATGCTTCTTCCCGATGGCCCGGGCAGCCTGGGTGACCTGTCCGATCGCGTCGTCGAGCATGATATACCTGCCCTGCCACTCCGGTTTCAGCACGTCCCACCACGAGTCGATGGGCTTCGCCGCTGTCCGCGTTGTACACGAAATCGTTCTTCCCGAAGGTGATCGGCACGCCGTACACCTTGCCGTCGTAGTTGAAGGGCTTCAGCGCCTCGAGGATCTTCGGGTGGATGTTCTTGTAGTTCGGGATCTTGCGTGACGTCGATGGGCTGGAGGAGCTTGTTCTCGACGAGCTGGTTGATGTGCGCCTGGATCGGAGTGACGATGTCGTACTCGTCGCCAGCCTTCAGCTTGGCGAAGATCTCGTCGTTGCTGCGAGATGAAGGTGGGATTGATGGTGACCTTGTACTTCTTCTCGAAGGCCTTGAACTGGTCGGGGAACTCGTACCCTCCCAGCACAGCAGCCGAATGGAGCTTCCCGGCTTGGGATCGTGCCTCCCGCGGGTCCCTCCTTGCGCGCCTCCCGCCCCAAGGGGCAAGACAGCGACGAGGGCCAGGCAGACCAGCAGGGAAACAAGAATGAATCTCTTTTTTGCTCATAGATTTCCTCCTTCTGTTAACATTGACATGATCGGGTGAAAGTACGCTGCCTCCTTTCGAATATGTCTGCTCTTCCTCTGTGCTCCTCTCACCTCCTTTCGCGGTCAACGGAGGCTTCGGATCTTGACCAGCCGGTTCGCGATGACGATCAGGGTGATCGACAAGACGAGAATCATCGTCGCGATCACGTTGATCGTAGGGGACACCCCCCGGCGAAGCATGCACCATATCACGACCGGCAGGGTGTTGTCCCTGCCGATGACGAAAAAGGTGACGAGGAACTCGTCGAAGGACAAGCGCGAAGGTCAGCATCAGGATCCCGATGATGGAGGGTCGTGATGAGCGGGAAGGTGACCAGGCGGAAGGTCTGAAAACCGTTCGCCCCCAGGTCCCGCGCCGCTTCCTCGAAGCGAGATGTCGAAGCCCTCGAGGCGGGAGTTCATGATGATGATGGCGAAGGGTATGCAGAAGATCGCGTGTCCGACGATCACCGTGAACAGCGACCGCGTGAGTCCCAGGTAGGAGAAGAAGGACAGGAGCGCGATGCCCAGGATGATCCCGGGCAGGGCGATGGGAATGAGCACGGCGGCGGAGATCACCGCTCTTCAGCGGGAAACTGTACCGGGTCAGCGCGAAGGAGGCGAGGGTGCCGATGACGGTGGACAGCGCGGCTACCGCCAGAGCGACGTAGACGCTGTTCTTGGCCGCGACGAGGAAGTTCCTGTTCTGAACCAGGTTCACATACCATTTGCCGCTGAACCCCTGCATGGGGAAGACACCGGCGGAGTTGGGATTGAAGGAGAAGAGGAAAATGATGGCGATGGGAAGCAGGAGGTACACCATGACCAGGATGTTCAGAACATCGAGGAAGCTGAAACGGGCCTTCCTCCTGTGGACAGGCTTTTTCATCTAGAAGTCTCTCCGCAGTTTCGTCGCCCGCAGCGCCCAATTGATGAAGGCCACGACCAGGATCAGAAGAAGGATGGTAGAATAGGAGAGGGCCGAACCGAAAGGCCAGTCGTAGATCATTCCGAACTGGTCAGCCACGATTCTCCCGATCATGAGTCCGCTGGTTCCCCCCACCATCTGGGGGGTCACGTAGTCTCCCGCTGCCAGGATGAAACTGAACGTAAAGCCGGAGACGATCCCCGGCATGCTGAGCGGCAGAATGACCCTGAAGAAGGTCTGCGCCGAGTTCGCTCCCAGATCCCTGGCCGCCTCGAGGAGATCGAGGTTGATGTTCTGCAGGGAAGAGAAGATGGGCAGCACCGTGAAAGGGATCAGGATGAAAACCAGGGTGATGATCACCGAGGTGGGGCTGTACAACAGGAAGGTGACCGGCTCGTCGATGAGCCCCAGGGTGATGAGGATCTGGTTGATCAGCCCGTTGGTCCCCAGGATGGTCTTCCAGGCGTACACCCGCACCAGGTAGCTGGAGAACAGGGAGATGAGGATCAGGTAGAGAGCGAAATCCTGGAGCCTCTTGTACTTGAAGGTCAGGGCATACGCGACAGGGTAGCTGGTCAGCACGCAGATGCCGGCCGTGACAAGACCGATCCGTAGCGAGTTCCAAATGATCCGCGGGTACAGCGCCTTGGAGAAGATGTTGGCATAGTTCCTCAACGTGAAGGTCGGCACGAGGTCCGTCGTGGTCTTGGTCCAGAAGCTGTACACGAACAGGACAACCATGGGGACGAAGAAGAAGAGGGCGAAGTACAGCAGCAGGGGCGAGAGGAGGTAGATATGGGTCCTTTTTCCCGCTTTCGCCTGGCATCCTCGCGGAAGACCTCGGCGTCCCGGGCCTGGAAGCCCAGGCGGACCGTTTCTCCGATATTCGTCTCCGCGATGCCGTCGCTCTCCTGCTCGTCCTCCATCCTCTCCTCCACCAGGAACCGAAGCCCCTGTCCGGCCGAGACGTAGAGCTTGATGATGGAGCCGTAGAACACGACCTCCTCGATCTTTCCGCTCACCACGTTGTCAAACGAGCCGGCGGCGCCACCTCTGAGTATTTTCACCTTGTCCAGCCTCACCGCCAGGCACACCCGCTCCCCCTTCTGCGCCCCCTCCACCGCCTTGACCGAGAACAGGCAACCGCCGCAGTCGACCTCGAGGCGGTCCGCGCGGGACCCCACCACCGTCCCGTCAAAGATGTTGCTCTCTCCGATGAAGGTCGCGGCGAAGCGCGATTTCGGGTGGTGGTAGATGCGCGCGGGTTCGTCGTCCTGGATCACCTTCCCGTGGTTCATCAGGACGATCCGGTCGGACATGACCAGGGCTTCCTCCTGATCGTGGGTCACGTAGATGAAGGTGATCCCGAGCTTGCTCTGAATGTTCTTCAGCTCGATCTGCATCTGTTTCCTGATCTTGAGGTCGAGGGCGCCCAGAGGCTCGTCCAGGAGCAGGACCCGCGGCTCGTTGATCAGCGCGCGCGCCAGGGCGATCCGCTGGCTTTGCCCGCCGGAGAGCTGAGACGGCTTGCGGTCCTCGTAGCCCTCCAGCTGCACCAGCTTGAGCATCTCCTTCACCCTGCCTTGGATCTCCTGCTTCGGCCTCTTCTTCAAGGCCTGGCTGAAGGCGATATTCTCGTAGATCGTCATATGGGGAAACAGGGCGTAGCGCTGGAACACCATGTTCATGGGCCGCTTGTGGACGGGGACGTTGAGGATTTCCCTGCCGTCCAGCAGGATTTCCCCCGTATCGGGGATTTCGAAGCCCGAGATGATGCGCAGGAGCGTCGTCTTGCCGCAGCCGCTGGGCCCCAGCAGGGAAATGAACTCGCCGTCCTTGGCCTCGAGGCTGACCGAGTCGACGGCTGTTACCTTCCCGAAGGTCTTGGTGATGCCCTTGAGCACGAGCGCGCTCGTCCGACCCATGACTCTCGCTCCTCCAGCTACCGCCCGAAGCGGAACGAATCGAGCAGTTTCGCATCGTTCACCGCCCGCTGGTAGATCCGGTCGAGCTCTTTCTGCACGTCATCGCTGATCCGGTACGTGTGCTCGCGAATCTTCCTCTTGGCAATCTCGTTCGCTTGCCCCCAGATCGACCTCGATCCCGCTCCCGTCCACTGCCCGAAGTTCGCGTGGGAAAACAGCTCAGGGATCCAGTACTCATTGCGGTAGTTCTCGTAAGTGCTGTCCCTCCCGATGTAGCTCTGTCCCGGCCCGACCGCCCGGATCTCGTCCACCATGAGCCGTTCGCCGCTGAACTCCTCGGGCTTGAGCACGCGGCGGATGAACTCCATGATCTCGTCGGCGATCACCAGGATCTCCGCGGAATAGATCTCTGCGCAGGAAAGCAGTCCGGCCGTCCTGAAGGCCCGCGCGCCGGCAAGCGCCGCGATGAGGGTATGGGCGCCGATCTCGAAGCCCGCCTGGGCGTCGGGTTCCTTCCCCGCCGTATTCAGGGACTTGGCGATTACCGGAATGCCGTAGTGCCTGCACAGGGCGATCTTGTGGAGGGTGGCGCGAGTGTATTCGGCAGACCCGTAGACGAAGGTGCAGTATTTCATGTCGAACGGATCCGCCTCGAAGGCGTCGTCGGGGGCGATGTAGTTGAAGGACTTGGTGTTGACGAGCGAGAGCATGGTCAGGCCCGCGAAATGCTCGAACATGCTCTGCACGAGGCTGGACAGCATCGTGATGGGAGAGCTCACCCCGGCAACGGGCATCGTGGAGATCCACATCGGGACTCCCTTGTCCAGCAAATGGTAGGCAACCTCCAGGGCGTTCTCGTCGAAGGACCGCGGGCTGATCATCCACACCCCGTAGGTGAACCTCTTGCCCGCCGCTTGAGCCATTTCGTACACGTAGTCGGCGCATTCCGCGGTGGGCTTGTCCATGTGCTCATAGATATCGTTGCACCGGAAGCGTGAATGCTCGTAGGAAACCTTGTGCATGAGGATCAGCTGCAGGTGAGGGGGGACGTCCATCGGCACCACGGGGGCCGAGCCCACCGTGTTCAGCGCGTCGCCGAGCTTCGTAAGGTCCACCAGGTCCTGCGTCGTCGTCGGCCGGATCTTCCGCGTGTCCAGGTCGTAGTACAGGGTCTGATGGGCTCCGGCGTCGAGCACCCAGCCATCCTTCGCGTACGGTGGAAGGTCGTAGCGCGATTCCCGCAGGGCCTTGAGCACGAGCTCGCTCCTGAATCGTACGGTGTCCTTTTCGATCGATACGCCGGAGTACTCCGCAAGTATCCTCTTGATCCCCTGATGACGGATTTGGATGCCCACCTCCTCGACCAGGGAGAGAGCTTCTTCGTGCATTCGGTCGATCTGCGAGCTGCTCAACCCGCCGGCGAGCGTGAAGTCATCAATATGCATGGAAACTCACTCCCCCACCATTGCGAGGATTGTAGAAGTCAGCCCTCCGGTTGTCAAGGAATCGCAGTGCGCTGGGGAATCGCTTGCTTGTTGACATCCCATAGCTTCTTCACCAAACTGTGGTGATGGAGAAGCGGTTTTCCGGCAGGGTAGCGCTCGTGACCGGCGCAACCAACGGCATCGGACAGGCAACGGCGGTGCTCCTGGCTGCGGAAGGGGCCGTGGTCGCCGTGAACCAACGCCCCACGGGCGATCCTCGGGAAACTCTGCGCCGCATCAAGGCGGCAGGCGGCGAAGGATTCCCAGTGGTGGCGGACATGCGCGATCCAGCGGCCGTGACCGCCATGGTGAAGGAGACCGCCCGGCGGGGCGGGCGCCTGGATCACATCGTCTCCAATGCCGCCATCAATCCCTTCATGAAATGGGACCAGACCCCGCTTCCAGAGTTCGACAAGCTTTTCGAGACCAACGTCCGCGGCATGTGGGTGGTCTGCACCGAAGGTGCGAAGCAGATGCGGAAGGAGGGGCACGGCGGCTCGATGGTGGTGGTCAGCTCGATATCCGCGCATGTGGGCGCCCTCGACCAGGTCGCTTACTGCGGCACCAAGGCCGCCATCAGCATGCTGGGGAAGGCGCTGGGCGCCGTCCTGGGCGATATCGGCATCCGGGTGAACGTGGTGGAGCCGGGATCGATCCGCACCAAGATGAGCGCAGGGATGCTCTCCGATCCCGCCGTCCGACAAGTACTACATGGAGCGCATCGCGCTTCACAGGATCGGGGAACCCGAGGAGATGGCGAGCGTCATTGCCTTCCTTCTCAGCGATGCCGCCAGCTACGTCACGAGCGCCGCGCTCCTGGCGGACGCCGGCTTCATTGTCAACGCGGAGAAGTAGCTACGCTGCTCGGGCGCTCCCTCGCTCATTTCTTGCCCTGGCCGTAGTGCCGGAAGACCTCCACAGCCTCCTCCACCTGCAGGGGGGTCAGGGTGCGGGGAGCCCCAGACCCATGGAGCGCGCTGCGATGTACGATCGGCAGGCGTCTTCGAGGTAGACGGCCGCGTACAGCGCGTCCTTCAGGGTCGGCCCGACGGTCACCACGCCATGGTTGCGCAGGATGACAGCACGCTTGTCTCCGATATGCTCCACGGTCTTTTCTCCCATGCTCAGGCTGGCTGCGGAGCTGTACGGCGCCACCACCACGGCCCCCAGGGTGGCATTCACCAGAGTGGTACAGAACGCGGGGAGCTCGTCCATCAAGAGTCCGATCGCGGTCGCGTAGGGCTGGTGGGTGTGGATGACGGCGTTAACCTCCGGCAGGTTGGCGTAGATGTGGAGCAATGCGACGGTGTCCACGGAGGGGCGCCTCTCCCCCTCGATGAGCTTTCCCTTGGGGTCCATCACCACCACATCTGCCGGGACGAGGGTCTCGTATGACATCCCAGATGGCGTGACCAGAATGTGTCCTGCGATGCGCATGCTCACGTTGCCGCCTGACAGGCTGATGAGCCGGTAACGGTCCAGTGCTATCCCGCAGTCAATGATCTGTTGTTTTTCCGCTTCGTACACCTGTGGCCGTCCTCGCTACACCCCCGGCGCCCGCCAGAGCGAAGGCAGGACTCCGTCATCCGAAAGCCCCAGGAGGCGGTCATTCACCTTCAGCCATCGCTCATAGGCTTCGCGGTACGCGCTCACCGCATCCGGCTGCGGCTCGACGCGCCGATCCGGGCGAACCACCGCTGCCACCGCCTCCGGCCAGCTACGGAAGACTCCGACCCCCAGGAAAGCGGCGATTGCGCCTCCGAGGGAGGTCGTCTCCTTGATGGCCGGGATGCGCAGAGGGCAGGCCGTCACATCGGCCACGATCTGGGGCCAAAGCCTCCCCTTCGAGGCTCCTCCTACGAACACGATCTCTTCAGGGGTTTGCGCGGAGAGCTCCCTGAGGATCTCCAGGTGCCCCCTCGTGACGTAGGCCGCGTTCTCCTCGATCGCGCGGATGCAAGCCGCCTTTCCGGAGCCCACCGGATCCAGAAGGTTGAATCCGACGAGCGCGGGCGGCGCATGCCGCCAGCGCTTTGCCTCCATGATATTGGAGAAGATCCCTTGCACGCCGTTCGAGCCGGGGGGGATCAGGCCGGCGCGCTCTTCCATGACCTCATAAGCGTCAACCCCCCGGGCGGAGGCGATCTCCCGCTCCTTGTCGCAGAAGCCGTCGCGGAACCAGCGCATGGTGAACCCATGGTAGAAGCCGATACCCTCGGTCATCCACTGCCCCGGCACGGCATGACAGAGGGTCCGCAGCCGCCTGCGCGCGTCGATGAGCGGGGAGCCCGCCACCAGAGTCGTCTGCCAGAAGGTCCCTCCGCAAACGGTGAAGGCGCCGGGGGAGACCGCACCCGCGCCAACGAGGGCCATCTGGGTATCGCCGCCGCCCGTGACCACAGGGGTTCCTGCCGGCAGACCTGTCTGCTCGGCGGCGGCGGCGGTCACCGCGCCCACCTGAGTCCCGCTTTCGACCACGGGAGGGTAGATGCCCTGCGGGAGGTCGATGTCCCTTATGAGATCCAGCGCCCATTGCCGCTTGCGCAGGTCGAAGATGCCCGAGCTCGAGCCGATCGATGGGTCCGTCACCAGCTCCCCCGAAAGACGGTACAGCACCCAGTCGCTCAGCATGTTCATCCGGGTGACCCGTTTGTATATCTGCGGCATGTGCTTCCGGATCCACCAGAAGCGCGGCGGGCTGATGATGCTGAGCCAGTCTCCACCCGTTTCGTATATCCGGTCGGCAAGACCGCGGCGGATCATCTCCGCGGCCTCCTCGGTCGCCCGGCCGTCCACATTGGGGCAGGCCCAGATTTCGCGGCCGTCGCTGTCGTAGAGCACCATCCCTTCGCGCATGGCTGTCGAGGTGACCGCGACAATCCTGTCCCGCTGGCCCAGCTGCCCGACCACCTCCCGCAGGCACTCCGCCAGAAGCCCCCAGGAGCGGTCGCAGTCGAAATCCTGCGCCCCCGGGTATCGTGGATCCGTCAGCGGAAGCCACTCGCGCTGGGAAGAGGCCAGTTGCCGCCCCTGCTCATCAAAGGCGATGGCCCGCCCGCTTCCGGTGCCGACATCGACGTTCACGACATAGCTCACCGCAGACCTCCCTGGCGGCAGGCCCTATGGGTACACACGGGAGGGCTTCAGGTCGATCGCGTGCCCGCTGCCCGACTCGATGATGATCTTCAGGGCCGGGACCGTATCGAGGTAGTAGAACTCGATCGTTTCCCCGATGCGGCCGCCCATGAGCACTGCCGCTCCTCTGGCAGCCATTTCCTTCTTGAACTGCTCGGACTCCTCCGCCGTGTGCTTCATGACGGCAAGATGGTGAAACCCCTCCCCATACCTGTCCAGCCACTCGCGGTAGATGCTCGGGCCCTTCAGGGGCTGGATCAGCTCGAAGCCCATGCCGTGGACGCTCGTTTCCGCCCCCAGCATGGAGTACTCGGTCGGCACGCCCCGGAGGTGGGTATGGTGCAGGGCGGGCGGGACGTGCTCGTAGACGTTCCACGGGCCCCAGCCCAGCAGCTCGTGATAGGCCTTCATCGCCTTCTCTAGGTCGTGCACTACCACCGCGATCTGAGAGATCTTTTCCGGTACAGGCATATTCTCCTCCTTTCAGAAGATGGCGATCGGATTGAACAGTGAACCCGTGCCTCCGGGCAGGCGCAGGGGGGAGGCGACGACCATGAACTCCCAGCGTTTCTCCCGCTCGCAGAGCGGCGCCAGCTCTTCGAACTGCAGGCTGTCCGCGCAGCACATGCCCATGGCGCCGATCTGCAGCGCATGGATGGGATAGGACATGTTCTCGGTATTGCACGGAACGGTTTCGCCGTCGCCATCAGGGAAGAAGGCGGCGACCTTGCGCTCGTGCAGCCAGGGAATGACCGTTGGATGGATGCCGGCCTTGCCTTCACCGTCGTAGTCGTTGTTCCAGGCGCCCAGTTCAAGACGGCGGCGGTGGTGGCCGGTGCGGAACACGAAGATGTCCCCCTGGCCAAGAGTGACCCCGGCGGCCCGTTCTGCGGCCTCGAGCTCCGGCACCATGATCGCCTCCCCCGGTTCTACCCAGGCCACACCGCGCAGGCGCGGAATATCCAGCAGCACGCCGCGACCCACAATGCCATGCGCGTAGGCCGTGATGTCCTGGAGCGTGGGCCCCTGGGAGGTAACGCTGGTCGCCGGTTTGCCGTTGTAGAGCCTGCCCTTGAAGCTGATATGGCAGAGGGCGTCGATGTGGGAGTGGCAATCGCCATGGAACTCCGTGCCCAGGTAGTCTCCGGCGAAACGAGGCTCACCCTGGGGCACGGGGATGTCATGGCTGCGCACGATATGACGCACCGGAGGTCGAGGATTGTCCGGACCCGCAGTGGTGTTGATAGGGATGGCCATGGAGACACTGGCACCCAGGCGCACCAGGCGGGCCGCGGCCTGGACATGCTCGGGTGTTATGTAGTTGAGCGTGCCGCGTTCGTCATCTTCTCCCCAGCGTCCCCAATTGCAGACCTTCTTCCAGATCGACTCGAACTCCTGAGCCGTTACGAACGGGGCCTTGTTCTTCATAGGATGCCGCCGTGGCCCGCGCCGCGCGGGACAATGGGCCAGACGTCCACGACCACGCCCTGCTCCACGACGTGATACACATCATAGAGATTCACCGTCGTTGGCGCGTAGCCTGGGAGCAACTCAACGACATCGTTGCGTCTTATCGTGCAGCGCTCATCGACGTCGAAAAGCGCGTGCTCTTCGGCAAAATAGCGCGCCTGCCATTCCGGATGCGAAGCCATGACGGGCGGAACAAAATCGATGCCGATCGATTTGCGCCCCGCGTCGAACACGATCGTCTGTCCGTGCCGGATCGTTGCCGTGGAAAGCACGGTGAGGGAATGCTCGAAGCCCGGCACGAGGCCGGCGTGGAAGAGGTCCATGAAGATGAAGGATCCGGCCTGCAGCTCGGTGACGCGCCGGTCGGTTCCCGTGATGTCGTAGGTCCCCGTGCCGCCCGCTGACACCACCTCGCAGCGGTGGCCGTCCTTGCGCAGCGCTTCCACCACTTCGGAGAGATGGTCCATGGCGGCCTTGGCCTTGAGCGCCCGCACGGCGCGTTCGCGCTCGTGCATGCAATGGCCCTCATATCCCTGGACACCGCGCAAACTCAAGCCCGGCTGGACCGCTATATGCCGGGCCAGCTCCACGGCTTCCCGCACCGAACGCACCCCGCCCCGCCCCATGCCGACGTCGACTTCGATCAGGCAGTCGAGCTTCGCTTTCTCCTCGCTGACGGCCGCGGAAAGCTCGGAAGCGTTGCCGGGATCGTCGACGGCCACGGTCAGGTGGTGCTCTTTGGCCGCCTGGGCCAGGGCCCTGATCTTCTGCCTGCCCCCGACTTGATTCGCGATCAGAACGTCTGCAATGCCGGCCCTGGCCATGATGATCGCTTCCCATACGGTGGCGCAGCACACCCCGATCGCCCCGGCCTGGACCTCCAGCAGCGCCAGCTCCGCGCACTTCTGGACCTTGATGTGCGGTCGGAGGTTCACCTGCATGGCCCTGCATCTCGCGACCATGAGGGAAAGATTTTTGCGTGCCAATTCCAGGTCGAGAATCAAGGCCGGCGTGACGATCTCCTCGCGGCGCTTTCCGATCGCGGACTTGTAGGCGTTGCGGATCTCTTCATGCAGTCTCGTCGGCATGTTGCTTTCCTTCGCGCGAACAGATGTGGCAGATTGTATCAGGGCGGCTGCGACCCTGCAACAGCGGCCTACCCGGCGCAGCCCGATCGCGCGGGTTCACCCGGCGGATAAGGCTAGGTCGTGCTCGCCCAGGAGCACGGTCGCTTTTCGCAGGGAACGCAACGGCTGCGCCGCGGTGTTCTATTCATTGGGAGAGTGAACCATGACACGAACACACAAGATCCTTGTCGCCTGCATGGTCGCGGCGCTGGTCGTTTGCTCGGCCGCGGCGGCCGACCCCCCGGACCGGGTGGGGAGGCTGAACCTCATTGCGGGCGGCGTTTCCTTCCGGCCCGGCGATACGGACGGCTGGACTTCCGCCACGCTGAACTACCCGCTCACCGCGGGCGACAGCCTGTGGACGGACGATGCCTCCCGCGCCGAGGTGCACGTCGGCTCCACCGCGGTCCGCCTGGGACCGGCAAGCGAGCTCTGCTTCCTGGAGCTCGACGATCGGCGCGTTCGGATCAGCCTGCCGCAGGGCCTGCTGAACGTGCGCCTGCGCGAGCTGGACCCCGACGAGTCCTTCCAGATCGACACCCCGACGATGAGCGTCTTGCTTCTCGGCCCGGGGAGCTACCGCGTCGAGGTCCGCGAGTGGGGCGACACCCAGGCCACGGTGAACGAGGGCGGGATGCAGGCCCTCGTCGGCGGGCAGTCCTACGCCATCCGCGCGCGCCAGAGCGCGTTCGTCGCCCAATCCGATTGGCTGTCCCTCGAGCTGGGCAGAGCCCCTGCGGCGGACGAATGGGACAGGTGGTGCGCCGGGCGCGACAGCCGCGAGGACCGTCTGGCCTCGGTCAGGTACGTGCCGCGGTCCATGGTCGGCTGCGAGGACCTGGACTGGTACGGGAACTGGAACGAGACCCCCGAATACGGCCCCGTCTGGATCCCCTCGTCGCTTCCCGCGGGGTGGGCGCCCTACAAGTTCGGCCGCTGGGCGTGGGTGCAGCCCTGGGGCTGGACCTGGATCGACGACATGCCGTGGGGGTTCGCCCCCTTCCACTACGGCCGCTGGGCCCTCTTCCGCGGAGTCTGGGTCTGGGTGCCGGGATCGATCCTGCACCGGCCCGTGTACGCGCCGGCGCTGGTGGTGTTCGTCGGAGCCGGCCCCGGCGGCGCGGTGCGCAACGGGAAAATCCGAGTGGTTCCCCCTGGGCCCGGGGGAGGTGTACGTCCCGCCCTATCAGGCCAGCCGAGAGTACATCCAGAAGGTGAACCTCCGGCACGTCCGGATCGGCGACCATGAGACGATCGACGCCTCCAAGGTCCAGTATTCCGATCTCGACGCGCCCCAGGCCTTCACGCAGGTGCTCCGGAAACTCTTCAGCCAGGCGCGCGAGAACGGAGATCAGGCAGCATCCCGGCCGCCGCGAGTCCGAGCGCACGGAGCAGCGAAAGGCCGCCGTGCGGAACGAGGAAGGGCGGAGGCTTCCCGAGATGAAGCGGGCGCCGAAGGAGCAGAAGCCCCAGAGTTCCCAGAAACGGCAGAAAGTCCGGAAGAAAAAGAAGCTCCCCAACGGCCAGTGGGTTTGGATGGAAGAGTGGGTTGAGGAATAGGGCATCGGCTGGGATCCGGCGGAGAGTCCTCGGGGAGGACGCTCGACAGTTTATTTCTCACCTAGGCGGCCAGCAACCGACCACCCTGTCGCATCGGCCGCAAGCTCATGGCACATGCGGGCTGTCCAGCGCGAACGCAGATAAGCGTCGCTGGGCACGGCGCCCTGATAAGTCTCCGGATCATCGAAGGCTCCGAGCACACGTCGACGCGTTTGCAGGACGGGCGCAGGAGCAGGCGGGATTCATCCTGCTGGCGCTCGGATTCCTGGGCGCCGACCTGAAGCTCAAGGGGCAACGCATCGGCCAGGATGCTACTTCATGAGCAGGCTGGGCAGAAAGGTGGCCATTTGCGGGAACAGGAACAGGAGCGCCGCGCAGAGCACCAGGCCGGCCAGGAACGGCACGACCCCGCGGTAGATCACGCCGAAGGGGACCTTGGTGATGTTCTTCACCACGAACACGTTCATGGCCACCGGCGGGATCACCACCCCGATCATCACGGTGATGGCGATGAGCATGCCGAACCACAGCGGGTCGAAGCCCAGCTTCACTACGGCGGGGAAAAAGATCGGCGTGGCCAGGATCATGAAGGCCAGGTCGTCCAGGAAGGAGCCGCCCAGCAGGTAGATCAGGGCGATGACTCGATCACATTGTCCCGGATGATCCGGGTGTTCCGCCAGGTCGGCTCCTTCAGCGTTTTGGATACGACGTATTTCTGGGGGGCATTCATCGCATCCGCAAAGGGGTCGCCGTCATTCGGCTCGAATGCCGCGGCGTGTTCTTGGTAGGTGCGTCGACCCAGCAGAAAGGCGTCGAATTCCTTCATCAGCGCAAAGAAGCTCACTCCGATGTCATCGTGCCAGAACGGCAGCGTCCAGCCGCCATGCTCGAATCCTCCATCCAGGTCCTCATCCTTGCCGCCCGGCGCCTGCATCACCCCGTCCAGGGTCATGAACTCAGACAATCAGTTTTCTCATCGACCACTCCTTTGTCTTGAAACGTACTGACATCGCATCGGGTCACCTGTCGGGTGTCGGTGCTGCAGGCCTGCACAATGTAGTCGATCGGAGGCCTGTCAAATCGACAGGTCAGGACGGGCAGCAGGCAATTCCGGTTGAAATCCCTGACGCTGTGCAAAAAACAATCAGGGTCGTTGCTTTCCAGATGCAAGCATGGTGCAGACTTTCTCGATCCGGCCCGTGCGCGTTTCCGGTTGCTTGGCTGAGTCTATCCAACTGATAAAGTCCCTGCGCGCTGTCGATTCCCGGGCTTCCCGTACGACTATCGGGTGAAGTAGCTTTTTGGCATGGAGGAGGCGACATGAAAGCAGCGGCAAAGAAGCTCGGGTCGATCGACGAATACATCGGGACCTTCCCGAAGGAAGTGCAGATCCGGCTGAAAAAGATGAGGCAGACCATCCGCAAAGCGGCCCCGCAGGCCGTGGAGGCGATCAGCTACCAGATGCCCACCTTCAAGCTCAACGGCACCAACCTGGTGCATTTCGCCGGGTACCAGCATCACATCGGCTTCTACCCGGTGCCTTCCGGTGTTGCGGCCTTCAGGAAGGAGCTGGCCCCCTACGTGCAGGGAAAGGGCTCCATACAGTTCCCCTTGGATCAGCCGCTTCCCTACGAGCTGGTGAAGAAGATCGTCGCCTTTCGGCTGAAGGAAGTGAACTCGGGCCGCTGACCGCCAAGTACTTGATTTTCGGGTGCAAATTCGTTCCTCTTTCAGCGTTGAAGTAATCAAACGCTCTCTTGGAGGAATCTCGTGATCGGTCGTATCGTGCTGATAGTACTGGCCGTTCTGGTGGGCGCCATTCTCCTGCTTGTGGTTGCGCTGTTCGCCGTGAGCCCCGGAAAGTCGAAGGTTTCCGAAAAGATCCGGGTCGACGTCAATGGCCTGTCGCAGGGCATGTTCATCCAGAGTGATGATGAAACCAAGCCGGTGCTGCTGTTCCTCCATGGCGGGCCGGGCATGCCCACCTACTTCCTGAACCGGAAGTACCCGGCGGGCCTGGAGGACCTGTTCACCGTGTGCTGGTGGGAGCAGCGCGGCGCGGGGATGTCCTACAGCGCGGACATTCCGCCGGAGACGATGACCCTGGAGCAGCTGATCGCGGACACCATCGAGGTGACCAACTACCTGCGGAAGCGCTTCGGCCAGGAGAAGATCTACCTGCTGGGGCATTCCTGGGGCAGCTATCTGGGCATCCAGGTGGCGGCGCGGGCTCCGGAGTTGTACCACGCCTACATCGGCATGGCGCAGTTGAGCTATCAGATCCGCTCGGAAAACGTGGCCTACGAATACATGCTGGGGCGGTATCGGGAGCTCGGCAACAAGGGCATGGTGCGGAAGATGGAGAAAACGCCGATCACCATGAAGGCCCCTCTGCCCCTCGCCTACATGAAGCTGCGGGACCCCCTGATGCACGGCCTGGGGGTCGGCACGACGCGCGATATGAAATCGGTGATCACCGGCATCTTCCTCCCCGTGATGGGTTTTCCGGAGTACACTGTCCGCGAAAAGATCAACATCTGGCCCGGCAAGGCCTTTTCTCGCCGCCACCTGTGGGACCGGATGCTGATGACGGACCTGTCGGTCGCGGTGCCGGAGTTAGACCTTCCCGTCTATTTCTGTCACGGGATCTACGATTACACCATCACCTACAACGAGACCCGGGACTATTTCGGGAAGCTGCGCGCGCCGCTGAAGGGCTTCTATACCTTCGAGCAGTCGGCCCACTGCCCGGCGCACGAGGAGCCGCAGAAGATGCTGCGGATCCTGCGGGAGGACGTGCTGGCCGGTACCAATCGCCTCGCGGATGCCAGGTAGCGAGGACTGGACGCGCCGCTTCTGCGCAAGGCCATTCTGGAGTTCGAGTCCCTTCGCCGGCGGATCATGCCTTTCGCGGAAACCCGCGGCTTATGGCGGCCGCTGCCTACCTAGCATAGGCCAAGCCGGGAGCGGCTGCAAGGCAGATGTCGATTTCGCGCCTCCGAAATCGACTACCTGACATGGAGGCATAAATGAATTCCAAGCTGACCAAGGCGCTTATTCTTTGCGGGACCCTCACCGGCCCGCTGTTTTTCGCGGTAGCCATCATCCAGGCCGTCACGCGTCCCGGGTTCAAGGTCCGGCTGAACGCCATCAGCCAGCTGAGCCTGGGGGATCTGGGGTGGATCCAGATCGCCAGTTTCCTGCTCACGGGGTTGCTGGCCGTGGCCTGCGCCATCGGCGTACGGCGCCTGCTCAAAGGGCAGAAGGGCGGGACCTGGGGGGCGCTGCTCATCGGCACCTTCGGGCTGGGGCTGCTCGTGGCCGGTATCTTCCCGGCGGACCCGGGCTTCGGCTTTCCTCCGGGCGCCCCGGAAGGTCCGGCCATGCCCATGAGCGGCCACGCGACCCTGCACGCCGTGGGCTTCTTCCTCTCGATGCTTTCCCTGATCGTCAACTGTTTCGTGTTCGTTCGCCGGTTCGGCTCCACGGGACAGCGCGGCTGGCTGGTCTACTCCGTGGTGTCGGCAGTCGCTACCGTTGCCCTCATCGCGCTTCCCAACGTCTTCATGAGCTGGGCGGGGGTGATTGTGGCTCTGGCCGGAGCGGTGGCTTTTGGGTGGGTTTCGGCAGTCGCGGCGGGACTGCGCCTGCGCGCCTAGTCCACGAACAGGTCCTTGCTGGCGAAGTTCGGGTCGCAGGTCAGGTTCACGCCGAGCTTGCGCAGGCCGGCCTCGTCCCCCGGAAGCTGCCGGTAGGTGCCCGGGGGCTGCGGCCTGAAGCTCGAGGGCCGCCGCATCGGCCACAGAATAGACTGACGGCCGAATGCCTCAGGGCGCTTTCAGACGATCGTGTTGCCTGGTTGCCCGCACGCCGCGTGAGGGACCGGCGGGGCGCCCGCAGGGCGGTCCGGCGCGCCTGCGGTGAGCGGGCGCGGGGGACGGAACCCCCGACGGGCCCGACCCGAGCCGCCACACCCGCAGCGGGTAGGCCGGCGGCGTGGCTCGCGCCTGCGGGTGTGGCGGCGAGGGACACGCCCAAGGAAGCTGCTACTTCATGAGCAGGCTGGGCAGCAAGGTGGCCAGCTGCGGGAACAGGAACAGGAGCGCGGCGCAGAGCACCAGGCCGGCCAGGAACGGCACCACCCCGCGGTAGATCACGCCGAAGGGGACCTTGGTGATGTTCTTCACCACGAACACGTTCATGGCCACCGGCGGGATCACCACCCCGATCATCACGGTGATGGCGATGAGCATGCCGAACCACAGCGGGTCGAAGCCCAGCTTCACCACGGCGGGGAAGAAGATCGGCGTGGCCAGGATCATGAAGGCCAGGTCGTCCAGGAAGGAGCCGCCCAGCAGGTAGATGAGGGCGATGAACACCATGATGAGGTGCCGGTTCACGGGCAGCGCCACCACCCACTCCGAGGCGATCATGGGGATCGTGGTCACGGCCAGGAAATGTCCGAGCACGGTGGAGCCGGCGATCAGCATCAGGACCATGCAGGCGGTGCGCAGGGCCTCGGACAGGGACTTGGCGAAGCCCCGGAGGTTCAGACCGCGCTGCGCCACCGAGAGCAGGATCACCGCGAAGGTGCCCACGCTCCCCGCCTCGGTGGGCGTGAAGAAGCCTTTCATCAGGCCGCCGATGATCACCACGAACACGAGCAGGACCCAGGCCAGTTCGGGGAGGGAGGCCAGTCGCTCCTTCCAGCTCGATCTGGCCCCCTTGGGCCCGAGGGAAGGGTTGATGGCGCACCAGAAGTAGATGGTCAGGGCGAAGAACACGGCGATGAGCAGGCCCGGCACGATGCCCGCCAGGAACAGCCTGCCGATGGACTGCTCGGTGATGATGCCGAAGACGATGAGCGTGACGCTGGGCGGGATGAGGATGCCCAGGGTCCCCGCGCTGGCCACGACCCCGGTGGACAGGCGCTTGTCGTAGCCGTAGCGGTCCATCTCCGGGACGGCCACGCTGGCGAAGGTCGCGGCGGTGGCCGGGGAGGACCCGCAGATCGCCTTGAAGGCCGTGGTGCCGGCCACGGTGGCCAGGGCCAGCCCCCCGGGGATGTGGCCGATGAACTTGTAGGAGCTGTCGTACAGGCGCTTGGCGATGCCCGCGTTGTACGCCACCTGCCCCATGAGGATGAACAGCGGGATCACCGTGAAGCCGTAGGAGGCGAACACGTCGTAGATGTCCTTGGCCAGGAGGTTCATGGCCGCCGGGTAGGAGACGATGGTCCCGAAGCCCACGAAACCCACCAGGGCCATGGCGAAGCCCAGCTCGATTCCCGTCAGGAACAGGGCGATCAGCGCGGCCAGGCCGATGATGCCGACCAGGACCTCACTCATACTCTTTCCTGAATATTTTCACGATGTCGGCGATCAGCACCAGGCACTCGAGCAGGCAGGCGCCCCCCACCCCGATGGCGACGGGGAAGAAGGGCACGCGCAGCGTGGGGGTGACTTCCCCGGCGCTGCGCAGGTCCAGGCCGTACTTGACCAGATTCCAGCCGAGCAGCAGGAAGAGGGCGAGCACCAGGAGCCGGGTGGCGATGTTCAGGATCGCGCGGGGCAGGCGCGGAAGCCGCGATACGAAGGAGTCGACGTAGATGTGCCCGCGCACCCACGAGGTGAGGGGCAGGGAAAAGCCGATGGCGATGGCTCCGCCCAGGCCCACCAGCTCGTAGGTGCCCACGATGGGCCGTCCCAGGATCCGCAGGACCACGTCGGCGATGGTCAGCAGCATGAGCAGGGCCAGCGCCGCGCCCGCGACCGCCGCCAGGGCGGAGCTGGCCCCCTTCACTGCCGCCAGGAAGCTCTTCATCCAGCGCGGTCTATTGGAGCTCTTTCAGCCGGTCCCTGCAGAACTTCAGGGCTTCGGCCGCCGGCAGTCCCTTCGCGGTTTTGTCCTTCACGTACTCGTCGAAGATTGGCTCCACGGCCTTTGCCCAGCGCGCGTTTTCCTCGGCGGACAGCGGGATGATCGTGTCGCCCAGGCCTGCGGCAAAGGCGTTCCCCGCCTTGTCCATCTCGTCCCAACTGTTGCCCGTCTTGTCGATCCACTCCGTGTTCACCTGCTCGATGGCCTTCTGCACGTCCGCGGGCAGGGCGTTCCACCGGGCCTTGTTCATCACCACGAAGAAGGTGATGCTGTAGGCGGCGCCGTAGTCCTGGGTCGAGTACTTGACCACTTCCCCGAGCTTCCATCCCTGCAGGGATTCCGTGGGGCACAAGATGCCCTGGGTGACTCCCCGGCTCAAGGCGTCGTAGCTGTCGCTCATGGGCATGGCCACCGGGGCAGCGCCGAGGGCCGAGGCGATCCTGGCGGAGGTCCCCGTGGCGCGGATCTTCAGGCCCTTCAGGTCTTCCAGCGCGCGGACCGGGGTCTTGGTGTGCAGGAGGCCGGGGCCGTGCCCGTGCAGGTACATGACCTTCACGTCGTCCAGCTCCCTGGGCTTGAACTTGTCATAGAAATCGTTGACCAGGCGGGTGGCCACCAGACCGCTCTTGGAGCCCAGGGGCAGGTCCAGGACCTCGGACAGGGGAAACCTGCCCATCGTGTAGGAAAGACAGGACATGCCCAGGTCGGAGATTCCCTTGACCACCCCGTCGTAGCACTTGTCCGCGGGCGTCAGGGTCCCGCCGTAGAACAGGGTGATCTGGACCTTGCCGTTGGTCCTCTTCTCCACTTCATTGGCCCACTCCGCGGCCAGGACGCTGTTCCTGTGCGAGGCCGGGAAGAATATGGAATAGTTGAGCTTGACTTGCCCG
>CAVTQG010000011.1:0-30552 GCA_963736785.1 uncultured Spirochaetota bacterium
CCCGTAAAAATTGACCTCAGACCGATTTTCTCCCTGCGAAGATATCCCTTTTTTTCAAGCAAATTCATGACGGTCTGCACTGTGGTATAGGCTTTTTCACCGTCGGGGTAGACGGCATCCAGAACCTGCCGGACCGACGGAGAACCTCTGATCTTCCAAACGGTTTCCATGATTTCCCATTCGACCGGGGTCAGTTTCTTCGCCGGCATGAAGCCTCCTATTTGAACCGTTTTGTTACTATAGATATAGTAAATATACGAAGCAGATAAAAGGATGTCAAGAAAATTGTGAAAAAATATCACTTCCCGGAAGATGCGGCCCGCAAGGTGAGCTTCTTTGAGCGGCTACGGTTATTTTATCCCTTGAACGGTGAGCGGATTCTCTCCGCAGTTGATCAAGGTCTGGTCCAGCGCGAATCCGGTGAACATGGGGTAGGACCAGTCCTTGTATCTGCCCGAGGCGTCGCCGAGACAACCCCTCAGCACCTCTTGAACGGTGGATAGAATCGGGCGCGCATTAGGACCGATGAGACGGACAGCTGTTGCGGCCTGCAAGGAGACCCAGAGCCGTTTGTCCCGAAGCCCATCGGCCAGCACGGTCAGCGATTTTTCGCACCGGTCGAGCCTGCACAGAGCCTCGGCTGCCGCGATGCGCACGCATGGAGAGGCATCGGTCAAGACCTGTTCCAGTACCGGCACGGCGGGCTCCGCGTTCTTTCCCCTTGCGATCAAAGCCTGCACCGCCCAGAACCGGACGCCGCTGTCCGTATCGCCGAGAAGCGCGATCAACTCGCCCGGAGGCACCACCGGATCGCCGGTTCGTTCAGCGGCCGCGAGTATACGCTGGACGTCGTACCGCCGGGGATCCCGGCGATATTTCGACGGTGTTGACCCTGCTCCGGATCATGACTTCGGACTCATGCAGAAATCCGGTGTCCCGGGTTTGATGATCCATTCGCGGAGGCGGCTCGCGCATTTTCCGCAAGATATTTCCATGCGTGCCGGATTCCGCGAGGTTGTGAAGCTCACCCGGATCGATTTCGATGTCGTACAATTCCTCGATGGGCTTCGGTCTGAACATGGCTTCGCCCGATTCCGAAAGAAGTCCATGTTCCTCGCTCTGCGAAGTTCGCGAAACGAGGACTTTTCGTCGTCAAAGATCAATGCTTCCTGGATGTAGGGCAGGTGCGGCATGTAATTGCGGATGTACCGGTACCGGCCGTCCCTGACGGTCCGGCATACGTCGTACACGTCGTCGGCGCGGTCCCTGGCCCCATATACGGTATTGACCGGTTTCTTTGCGGCCCGTCCCAGGAACGCGCTGCCCTGCATGGAGGAAGGCGCCGGAACGCCGGCCAGGCTCAGAACCGTAGGTGCGAAATCCACGAAGCTCACACATTCGGTCCATCATGGAGCCCGGTGTGCCCATATGGGAGGCATGCATCGCGACGGGTATTCAATAATCAGCGGAACACGGAGACCGGTGTCATACGGCCAGCGTTTGTAACGCGGAAGGCCGAAGCCGGTCCGAGAAAAAAAAGACCGCCGTGCAGTCTGCCAGGCCGTCCGGCTGAATCTGACGGAGAATAAGACCGGCCCGCGTGTCCATCGAAGAGACGAGATCGTAATATTTCGCCCAAATGCGCCTCATATCGGGCGTGTCGGGGAAATAGGGAGGGAGTGATGCGTCCGCGGGATCGTGCCTCGAATCGAGATCTTTCAGCATGGTTTCGTCGGAACCGTTCGCGTTTCCCTCATGGGTGACGGTGATGTTGAAAACGCTGAAAAACGGCCTGCCAGCGGGACGGTTCCGCCAGTGGGCGTCAGCGCCGTTCTCGTCCCATACGCCTTCAGGATTGAAATTGTAATCGGTCTTGGAATTGTTCGTGCAGAAGTAGCCATGCGTTCTCAGAACCTGCGGAAGGCATGGGACCGAGGCTGGTTTCGGGATCTCGGATCTCAGGCGCTGGGTGCCAAGCGAGGTCGCATACACACCTGTGATCAGGCACGAACGCGCGGGCGCGCAGATCGGGGCGGTCGCGAAGGCGTTCGCATACGTCACGCCTTCGGCGGCCAGGCGGTCCAGATTCGGGGTGCGGGCATAACGGTCGCCATAACATCCCAGGGCCGGGGAAATGTCCTCGCATGTGATCCAGAACCACGTTCAGCTTTTCATCCTCCCCGGATTCAGCGCTATGAACCGTCTGCGGGAACATCAGGAATGATGCCGCTCCGTGCCGACTATCTTCAGAAAATCGCGGCGGTTTTTGGGATAGGGTTCTCGGTGACGACTCATACGATCCTCCAGTCAAAGATCCAGGGGAGGGGAACGGGATGACTAAATCCTTCGCCCAGACAAGCACCCAATCCGTCTTGTAGTACTGGGGGAACGTGTTTCGTGAGGCGCTGCCCAGCCATGTCTGTTCGTGCTTGGGTCCGTGGATGCCGAAGTTGAGGATGAGGCATGGTCTGGCCTTTCGAAAAACCGCGGAAGGATGGATTCGATTTAAAAAATTGGAGAGGAAATGATGTTCATGAGGTACCGGCGGAGGGACATCAATGCAGATCACCAAGAACCCTCAGGAAGCGGGATCAACGGGCTGGTCAGCCTTCACTTCCTTGCGCTCGCGCCACAGATACGCCAGCCAGATGATCAAGCCGATCACGACCAGGACTCCAGGACGATCAGCTCAAACCGCTTGACCTCGCCAAAATCAGCTGGAGGGTTTCGCCGAGCAGGTACCCCAGAATCCCGACGCCCAGCGGCCCAGGCCACGGCGCCGCTGCCGTTGAGCGCCAGAAAACGGAGCGGTTTGACGCCGCTGGCCCCGATGACGAAGGGCGTGATGGTTCGCACCCCGTAGATGAAACGGAATCCCAATATTACCCAAAGCTGATGTTTTTTCAGGAGCTGGAAGGCTCTCGTCGACCGCCGTTTCCATTCCGGACGTTTCTCGAGCCACTTCGTGCCCTTAAAACGTCCCAAAAAGAAGAACAACTGGTCGCCCGCGAACGTTCCCGCGAACGCGGACAGGATCACCCAGGGCAGATTCAGGTATCCGCGGTGGGCGAGGAATCCACCGAGCACGAGGATCGTCTCGCCCTCGAGAAAAGTACCGATGACGATGGCGATGTATCCATAATTTGAGACCATCTTTTCCAACGGAATGGAAAACATCCGGACGGCTCCTCTTCCCCGGTCGATGCGGAATCCCCCGCACCAAACCTTCTCCCGTTTTAATTGCGGGTATAAAATGTTACCTGTGCGGGAATTCGATTGAAACCGCAGAATTTATACTGTCTTGGACTTTAAAATGAGGCAATTTTTTGAAAAAGTCAAGTGATTTTGTGAGGGAGATTCTCCGGAACTGGAAAAAACCAGAGACTCGGCAGGCTTTATCGTAAATGTTAAAACAAATTTGTTTTTTGACGTATATCTATAATACAATCCTGAACAACAAAGAGGAGGAAGGACCATGTTTCAAGACTAAGACGCGTTAAAATTTTTATCCTATCAGGATGGGTTTTTCTCATGGTGTGGTCGTTCAGCGGATGCGCGGCACGAAAACCCGCCTGGATGGATATGAAGAAGCGGCGTGGTTCTCGAATACCGCATGCCGGAAAATGCGGCCCTAAAGTACAGGAATTCCAGCCAGATGGCCCAGACCATGAAATTCGGCGAACAATCCATGGTCACCCGAATCGACAACCGGAGTCGTCCTGTCCTATGCGTTCCAAGGGAAAAGACGGAACCGCCCTGCAAATCCATGTGACCCTGGATTCCGCACGCCTAGACATCCAATCCCCGGCGGGGAACCTGTCTCCCGGACATGGGTTCGATCGTCGGCAAGGGATTCGACATGACTTTTTCCAACCTGGGGAAGGAAATCGACGTTTCGGAGGCCGGGACCCTCAAGTACGATTTGGGCCAGGCTGGGGAGCGAACGCTCGAATCCGAGTTCGCAGGCGTTTTTTGACGACCTGCCCGGGAAGCCGGTCAAGCAGGGTGATGCCTGGACGAGTCGCGATACGCTGAATATGGACCAGCCGGGAAGTCAAACGCAGCTGTTTTCAAAAACCTGCACACGTTCAAGGCGATCGAGAACATTGAGGGATTGAATTGCGTCCGGATTCAGACCGAATCCACCGGGATCATGAAAGGATCGGGGTGAACAGCGGGGGGCCAAGTTTACCATCGAAGGCACGATCAAGGGCTTCCGGCATCTGGTTTTTCGCGGTCCAGGAAGGCATTCTCGTCAAATCGTCCAGCGAGGCCTCGATGGAAAACACCGTTCAAATCAGCGGGCCGCAGGCCATGACCATTCCGATGACCATCGTCGTCAAAGGGGAGAAATTGGTGATGCGGTAGATCCATTAACGGATGATGCGACTCTGGAGCCGCGAAAGAAAAGCCGGGACTTCGAAAGTCTTCGAGGCCGCATTTCCTAAACGGCTGAAAAGCCGAAGGCCCGGGCGGGGAAACCCGGACTTGGCTCAGTGTGATGAAGGTTTAATTCAATCGCCATTCTCCTTCCCGAGACCACCGCTTCCTTTGCGTCGATTTTCCCACGTGACGACATTCAGAAAAGGCTTTCCGTTTTTCAGCCCCGCGTTACCGAATCCGGTTTCCGTCGCCAGGAAGACGTGAAATCGCCTTCCGTGCTGCGAATCGATGATCAGCATCTTTGTCCACGGCGTCGTAACGCACGCCGGTCAGCCCCTGCAGCAAACCGTAGCTCGACAGCGCGCGGCCGTACCAGTGGCCGCATTCGTATTCGTCGAACGGATTGCGGATTCTCCGTCGTAACGGTCGCGGCAGGTGCGCACGACGTCCAGTCCCTCGTCCACTGAATCCCTCGAGCATCATGTGCGAGGCGGCCTGGTATTCGATGCCGGTCCAGACCTCGTTGCTGTACACGAAGGGCAGCGTCAGCGCGTCCCCCTTGGGCCAGGTGCACAGCAGCAGGCCGCCGTCGCTCCCCATGGCGAAGGACGGCCGCTGGGGATTCGAATGATTCCGCAAGTCGTGCTTCAGATTGTACCGGTAGACCGATTCGAGGTGGCTTTTGACCTTCTGTCGGATCCACGATCGGATCCTCGATTCCGCACATGCGGGCCATCCACAAGGCCGAGGATGCCGTCCGAAAGGCAGCCGTTTCCGTACTGGTATTTCGGTCCCTCTTTTTTCAGCAGTTCGAGCGCCTCGGGAGAATAGTCCACGTTCCATTTTCCCGCGGCGAGTTCCACCGGATTCTTCGCGTTCAGGCCTTCCCATCGGACTTTCTGGATGAAGTATTCGCCGTTGAACAGTTCGGACTCCAGCGCCTTCCGCCCTTTGGCCAGAAGCGCCTCGTAACGCGGAAACGTCCTCGCCCAAAGTTTTGCCCATCCGGATCGCGGCGTCCAGGGCGCCCAGGTAGAAGCTGGTCGAGAATCCGTTCGGGCCCCAGAACTCGATGTCATAGGTGTTGTGGTGGGGCTCCTCGAGAACGCCCCGTTCCCGCGGATCCCACGTGCGGATGCAGTAGTCGAGGCTCTGCTTCACCTTCGGCCACAGCTTCGCCATCCAGTCCGTATCGCCGGAGATCCGCCATTCGCGGTGGACCTTCATGATGCCGCCGAGCTGTCCGTCGGCCGCGGCGTAGAAATTGTGCAGCACCGGCCGGATGGGCAGGTTGGAGCGGAACTGCTGGTGTCCGGTCTCGTCCTGGCTGACGAGGAACTCGGTTTCGCGGAGCGTGCGCTCGAGCGACGGGAACAGGTGGGCGATCGCCTGCGCGTAGTTCCACACGTGGGTGCAGGATCCGTGGCAGCATCCGCCCCAGTCGTCGCCGCATCCCTCGAAATTCCAGAGCCGTCCGTCCGTCTGCCTCAGCACGGTGGGCGATTTCAGGATGGTCAGGTTGGCGGCCACGGCCTCGATCACCTCGGGCGGAAGGGTGCTCTTATAGAAAGCATCGCGGAATTTCGCGCTTTCGAGTTTCAAGGTGTCCGCCTTCGTCTTCCAGAAATCGGCGACCTGTTCGATCGAGCCGAAACGTCCGGCGTACCAGGGGACGTAGGTTTTGGACGCGCTGCAGGTTTGTCCGGCCGGACAGCACGGCACCGGCTTCACCGGATCCTCGCCCAGCCGGACGCGTCGTGTTCGGCACGATACCAGGCCAGCATCAACCGGATGGTTTTGGTCTCACCCGGCTTCAGCGTGAACGGGACGAACAGGGAAGCGCCCGGAGCCTTGCCCTCCACGGGAGGCGTTTTAACCAATGAGGCCTCCTGGATGTGCTTCCACGCCACAGTCAGCGGATCGAACCATCCGCCGCGGAACCAGCAATGGTCCACGACGACCGCGGACGGAATCATCGACGAACGCGGCGAATGCGCCTTCGATATTCCGGATTCTGTTTCGTCGCCTGCTGGCGGAGGATGAAGCCGTTTCGGATCGGGACGGATCGATTCGAGCTTTTCATTCGCGGGCCGGTCGATGCTCATGAAATTCTGCGAATTGAAGGAAAAAACGGCGTCCACGGCGTCGGGGGAGGAATTGCTGAAAGCGTATTCCAGGGCTCCGACGGGCAGGCTCGAATTGTCCGCGTCGCCCGGAATGAACGGACTCCAACCCGTGAGGGCGACCTTCACGGGAATTTCCGGGTCCGAAAGCCGGACGGAGGCGAAGGGAAATTTTGCCTCGAACTCGGCCTCCTGAAACCGCGGAAGGCCGTAGCTTGTTTCGCCAAGGCCGTTTCCCGATCCCTTTTTGCCGAACATCTTCCATTCCGGGCACCTGGCCTTCGAGGATCTTTGCGCGATGTTGCCGTCCCTTCCCCTTGACACAGAGGCGGCGAACGCCAGGGTTCGTTGTTCAATTCGAGCCTGTGCCGGACCGATACATGCGAGATCGCTCCCGTGCCTTCCAGGCAGATCATGCCGGCGCCGATGCCGCCGAGAGGAAAGGCGATCCGGTCGAGGTGGCGGCCGGTGTAGGGGGAATTGAAAGGCCGTTTGATCCCGGAGGGTTGATTGGAGCAATGGGAAAATACCAATGCGCCGCCAGGATGCAGATGGACGGAGAAACGTGAATTGGCGTTCCGGTGTCTGCATTTCAAACCTCCTTGAGTGTTATATTGACTCGGTCGGACGGTTACGGTGATTTTCGCGATATTTCGGATTTGATCGATCCGTCCCGGCCGGTCCGGAATCGCGATGGGATTGGAGACCGGTCTTTTTTCGCCGGGACCGCCCATTTTTTATACAGGAGAGGGATCGTAGTCATCAGCACCCAGGCAATAGCCGCAAGAATGAACTCCGGCGAGCGGCAGTTGCCGAGCGAGCTGCCGAGTACCGCTTCAATGTACGAGGCGGGAATCAAGCCGATGAAAGACGCCAGGGCGACCCGAACTGCAGCTCCAGCCGGTTGAGGAAGAATCTCAAAGGCTCCGTCCCGGCATTCTCGACCGAAAGCTCGAATACCACGAACCTGCGCAGCTGCACCGAGGCGTAATCGCTCAGGTAGGGATTCGCCGACTTCCCGAATTTATGAACCAGGGTTTCATCGTCGATGAAGCGGGCTGTCGCCTGCAGGTCCTCGGTAGCAGCTGTCTGCATGGGGCTGCCCTGGGGATCGAGCGGGACTGGCGGCGTCAGGCATCCTGACGACAGAAGCAGAGAAACCGCAATCGCGGCCAACCCGGCCGCACGTAGATTCTTCACCGAATCCTCCTCACCGAACAAGGATGTTGCTAATATACTGCAACATTTCGCAGGATCTTGTCCACAAACTGGAATGAAGATCAAAGCCCTGAAGCTGGGGAGCGTGGTCTTGCTCTACGTAACGATCAGGCGACTCGGAACCGGGTCATTATTTTTTTCCGTAGTCAATGACCGCCATGTCCAGCCAGGGGCTGTCTGGCTGCTTTTGCCTGATGTATCGCATCATCACGTTCTCGTCCCAGTCTACGGATACTGAAGACTTATAGTTGTAGTAGGTGGTTCTATCGCTGCGCTTCGTGGCTTGAGGTGTCGAATAGGTCAAAACCATATGACCGAGATAGATCACTTTGTTTGGCGTCGTCGCTACGGGCATGCTCAGTCGAGCTCCCCCGAAGGAATACCTGGAGTCGCCGATAGCTACGTCCTGCAATCCGAAATCCTCGAAGACGTATTCATCGGTGCCATTCGTCTGGAAGTAGAAATAGCCCCGGGTGGTGTAAAGAGAAAAGGAGGTGCCCTTTGTGGTATTGCTAAAATTTATCTTCACATTCATGTCGAACTCTTGCGGGGGGGTATCGAAGAAGCCGTCCGGAAAGTCGAGGATCAGAGATCCGATCACAAGGGAATTGCCGGCGCTTTGCGGCTCAGGAAACCCCGCGCACGACAAGAGTGTGGCGACTAGGGCGATGACGCCTGCGGCAGAGAAAAATCGCTTCATTGTGCCCCTCCTTATCTAAGTCTGCTCTGAATTCTCTCCCTGCTTGCGGAATCGATGCCGTAGCCGGCCAGGAGTACGATTCCATAAGCTTGAAGTTGAGCCCCTGGCTCGGGCCAACTAAAAGAACCTTAGTCAGGAGCGTCTAGTCAAACTATAGGCGATGGTGTCCGGCGAATTCAAATTTATCGCGATGCCTCGAACCAGTTGTCTGTTTTCCTCACAGTTCGTCTCTTGGGGTCTTCAGCGCAGCGGTACAGAAAGCCAAGAAAAGCAATCCGCCGGATTGCCCCATTCATATAGGGTGATGGCGGTATCGAGCCAGCGCAGCAGCAACGGAAAACAGAGGAGCTCTCCCTTCGGCGATAGCTCCTCTTTTCTACTGAGCGTACTCCACGATCTCGCGGGCAAGCCAAAGGGAATCGGCGCCCCTTTCCTTCAGGAATTGGCGCAGGCCAACTCGGTCCCATGAGCGGTCGACGGAAACCTGATAGTCCCAGCTGGTTGCGTCCATAAAAAGTCTCAGGACGGCTCGATTGCCCTGGCGATCTGCAGGAATCTTGTAGTCCCCACGGAACATGCTCCGTGCGCCTAGATCCTTTCGTCCCGGGCCCCCGGGCTTCTTGTAGGTGAGGACGATGTGTCCCACGTAGAGCACCTTGCCCGGCGTGGTGACGATCTTCAGCCCCAGCGCCCTCTCCCCAAGCGTATAGCTGGCACCGCCTTCCCGCGTGCGATACTTGCAGTTCTTCAGGACATACTCGTCGCTTCCGTTGCCGAGAAAATGGAAATAGCCCCGCGAGGTCATCAGCGTGAAATTCTTGTTTCTCGTTACGTTGTGCACGGTAACCATGACTTCCCTGTCGATTTTCCGCCCGGGCCAGTCGAAAAATCCATCCGGGAAATCCAGGACTAGGCTGCCGATTATCAGCGAATCGTCCTCGTTTTCAGGCGCCGGCAGGCCCGCGCATCCGCTGAGCACAGCTGCCACAAGGCTGAGAAGAAGCAAGAGTTTCAAGGATTAGAGTTGGAACGAGAACTCAAAGCGGTGCAAGGCACGTATACCGTCGCGACGCCCCAGCCGGCGAGAAGAATGCCCGCAGCCACGCAGAATACCAGCACTCCACAAAATCCCTTCCGGACATTCATGGCAGCAGCATCTTAAGGCCAGCCCGGGTTCGTGTCAACAAAGCAGGCCGCACCATCAGGGCGTTGTTCTCAACGGGGGCCGAAAGGCCAATCCCATCGAAACCGTTATAGGAGGAGCGCATGAACAATCTCAACTCGATCCTGCTGGAGGGCAACCTGGTTCGGGACCCCGAGATCGGCTACACCCCCAAGGGCGCGCCGGTGTGCAGCTTCACCGTGGCCTGCAACCGCTACTACAAGCAGGGGGAGGAGCTGGAGGAGGAGGTGTCCTACTTCGACGTGACGGTGTGGAACCGCCTGGCGGAGGTGTGCAAGGAGTACCTGGCCAAAGGCCGGGGCGTGCGGGTGGTGGGGCGGCTGAAGCAGGACCGCTGGGAGGACCCCGAGGGCAAGACCCGTTCCAAGGTGCACATCGTGGCCGAGCACGTGGAGTTCAAGCCGCGCCCGGCCGAGAAGCCCGACGAGGGGGCGAAACCCGACGGAGGCGGCGCAGGGAGCCGGCGGGGAGGAAGCCGCGATCGAGACGGAGGGCAGCCGCGCGTCAGCCTGAGCCTCGATTGACAGCCCTGCGGTTTCGCTCATAATGGACCCATGGCCCCGCCAAAGCTGACCCCCAACGAGATCAGCAGGGCTGTCGAAAAGATCCGCCGGCGCTACGACGAGTACATCTACAAGTACTTCAAGCCGCGCTCGATCAAGAACGCCTTCGAGGACCGCTACATCGAGGCCATCAAGGCCTCCACCGACATCTCCAACTTCCTGATGGCCGAGATCAGCGCGGTGGAGGAGCTGATCCGCCGGGAGGAGGAGCGGGTCGGCTCCGGTCAGGCGGAGGAGCCCGCCCAGGAGAGCGTCACCGAACGGGTGGAGCGCATCGTCGAGGAGAACCTGGCCCGCATGCGCAAGTACCCGGAGGTGCCCTTTCACCCGGTGGCCAGCGAGGAGCTGCGGCGCCTGCTGGGGGCCATGTGCAAGCTGGAGGAGACGCACTGGGAGGTGCTGACTACCTGCCTGCGCAACACCGCCTACTACCGCAGCTCCCTGACCATGCTCAACCTGGAAGGAAAGCTGCGGCACCTGGCAGCGCGCGGCAGTGACGGGGTGCCCTCAGGCCTGAGCCGCTACATGTACCACGCCAACCGTTTTCCCCGCAATTACCTTGCCATTGACAGGGAGGAAAAGGAATATATACTGGAGAGCGCTTTTCTCCTTCACGACCTGGGCGAAATTCTGGAGCGGGTGGATGCCAACTACCCGCAGTTGGACGAGGGCTCGCGGGGCGGCCTGCGGGAAATCCAGACCTTCATCCAGGGCATCATCCAGGATTTTCGCCTGAAGGAGTTCAAGCGCAAGCAATAGGCGCGCCGGAGGTACTATGGGTTCGGAAGTGAACATCACCACCGCCACCTTCCAGAAGGAAGTGATGGAGTCCACCGTCCCAGTGTTGGCGGATTTCTGGGCGGAGTGGTGCGTGCCCTGCCGCATGGTCAGCCCGGTGCTTTCCAAGCTGGCCGAGGAGCACCAGGGAAAGATCAAGGTGGTCAAGATCAACGTGGACCAGGAAAGCGAGCTGGCCATGAAGTTCAACATCGTGAGCATCCCCACCATCCTGCTGTTCCACCAGGGACAGTTGGCCAGGCAGCAGATCGGCGCCGCCCCCCGCAAGGTGCTGGAGGACATGATCAAAGAGTACGTGTGACTGCCTGCCGGCTGCTGCCGGCCCTCAGCGCGCTACTGCGCCTCAGGGCACGTACCTCTCGTCGCTGTTCACAGTCCCGAAAGTAGAACCCCGGGTCGGCACCACGTGCCAGTCGTCGGCTGCGTCGCTGTCCGTCGAGGCGGAGCTTCGGCAAAGCGAGCGGGTGGCGGTGCTGCTGTCCGGGTTGACGGCATCCTCCGGCCGGACCGCCTCTTCCGCCGCCAGCCAGCCTCCCTCGCGGAGCAGTTCCTCGGCGCGGGCCAAGGTGTCCGCGCTGCCGAAGCCCCGGTACAGGGTGTCGGAGGTCGAGGTGCGGTTGGAGTACAGCACCCCGTCGTGCAGCGCCCCGCCCGGGCGGTCATACAGGCTCAACACGCCGTTGTTCCCGGAAAGCCCCGTGCCTCCGGGCACCCAGAAGTCGTAGGCCGCCGGCGAGGCGTCCAGGCCTCCGGAAAGCGCCGGGTCACCGGGCTCGTCCACTTCCTCGGGCAGCCCTTGCGGCTTGAAATGCACCAGAATGTAGTCCCCCGCGCGCACTTCAAAGGCGGGAAACACCAGCCGGTCGACCCAGCTGCCTGCGGTACCCTGGTAGAGCGCCAGGCCGGCCATGTCCCCGCCGCCGGCGGCGAACAGCTCCACCAGGTCCGGGTGGGTGTCGGAGCCCTGGGTGGTGAACTCGTTGATCAGCAGGCGCGGCGCCGCGGGGTTGTAGCCGTACAGCTCCACGGCCAGCTCCAGCAGGTTGCCGCGCGCGTCGGCCACTTCGATTTCCAGCACATACCTCTGCCCCGCGGCCTGACCGGGGCAAGTCAGGCACAGGCGGTTGGCCTCGGCCTGCACGCTGGCGACCTCCAGGGCGGGCACGGCGCGCACCTGCCCGGGGCTGCAGACCGGCGGCTCGTCGAAATCCAGCTCCAGCGACATCTCGCGCGCCCGCAGGCCCAGCAGGATCGGGGGCTTGAGGTCCGGTTCCAGCTTTTCCCGCAGGTCCTCCAGCGGCCCGCAGCCGGCCAGCAGGGCGGCGGCAGGGCCCAGCAGCAAAGCGCGCAGCATCCGGTTCATACCCCGGACAACGGGGATGGGTTATCTCTTGCTTTTCATTCGGGCATCCGCTACCCTGGAGCGATCAGGAGGCAGGGATGGTTCCCGTCGAATCCGACCTGTTCAGCCGCTTTGGGCAGGAGCTGCAGGCCGGCACGGTCATCTTCAAGGAAGGTGAGGAGGGGGACCAGATGTTCATCATCCAGGGCGGCCGCGTGAAGGTCTCCCGCCTGATCGCGGGCAAGGAGCAGGTGCTGGCCGTCCTGGGCAAGGGGGACTTCTTCGGCGAGATGGCCCTGGTGACCCGGGAGCGGCGCACGGCCACCGTCACCACGCTGGAGCCGGTGCGCCTGCTGGCCTTCAACCGGGAAGGCTTCCTCGGCATGATCAACAAGAACCCCAAGATCGCGCTGAACATCATCGACAAGCTCTGCCGGCGCCTGGCGTACGCCAACCAGCACCTGCGGCACCTGGCCCGCAAGGACGCCCGCGGCCTGATCGCCATGAACCTGCGCCTGGGTTTCCAGGCGGCCGGCGGCGGGGGGTTGGACCGGGAGCGCACCGTGGAAGAGTTCGCCAGCAACCTGGAGCTGGACCCGGGCACGGTCCGCGGGGTGCTGGAAGAGTTCGACCGCGCCGGCATCGTACGCTTTGCCTCCGATTCCCTGGAGCTGGCGGACGAAGCCGGGCTGAACCTTATCTCCGAGCCGCTGGGCGTCTGAAGGGACAACACATGTGCGGGATCATCGGTTACTGCGGTCCGAAACCGGCCGCCGGCGTGCTGCTGGAGGGGCTGAAGAGGCTGGAGTACCGGGGCTACGACTCGGCCGGCATCTGCGTGCAGGCCGGCGGCGCCTTGAGCCTGTTCAAGCGCAAGGGCAAGATCCGGGATCTCATCCCCCTGGTCCCGGAGGGGCTGGCGGGAAGCTGCGGGATCGGCCACACCCGGTGGGCCACGCACGGGGAGGTGAACGACCAGAACGCCCACCCGCATCTGGACTGCGAAGGCCGCATCGCCGTGGCCCACAACGGGATCATCGAGAACTACCAGAGTCTCAAGGAGAAGCTCCTCTCGGAGGGGCACCGCTTCGCCTCGGAGACCGACTCCGAGGTCATCGCCCACCTGATCGAGAAATACTACGCCGGCGACCTGATGGAGGCGGTGCGCCGGGCGCTGGCCCTGCTGAAGGGCACCTACGGCATCGTGTGCCTGCACCGCGACCACCCCGACCGCCTGGTGGGGGCCCGTCAGGGCTCGCCCCTGGTGGTCGGGATCGGGGCCGGGGAGTCCTTCCTGGCCTCCGACGTCACGGCCATCATCGGCCACACCAAGCAGGTGGTCTACCTGGAGGACGGCGAGCTGGTCTGCATCACCCGCGAGGAGTTGCGCACCACGGACCTGAAGGACCAGGAAATCCAGAAGAAGGTGGAGTCGGTGTCCTGGGAGCTGGAGCAGATCGAGAAGGGCGGCTTCGCCCATTTCATGGAGAAGGAGATCTTCGAGCAGCCGGAGTCCATCAAGCGGGCCATGGGCGGGCGCCTGGATCCGGAAGAGGCCACGGCCCACCTGGGCGGCCTGAACATGTCCAACCGCGACCTGCTGAACGTGGAGCGCGTGCGCATCGTGGCCGCGGGCACCAGCTGGCACGCGGGGCTGGTGGGCATGTACCTGCTGGAGTCCATCGCCCGCATCCCCTGCACCGTGGAGATCGCCTCGGAGCTGCGCTACCGCAACCCCGTGGTGGAGCCCAACACCCTGCATTTCGTGGTATCCCAGAGTGGTGAGACCGCCGACACCCTGTTCGCCATGCGCGAGCTGAAGCGCAAGGGCGCCACGGTCCTGGGCATCTGCAACGTGGTGGGCTCCACGATCCCCCGGGAGTCCGACGGGGGGGTGTACATCCACTCCGGGCCGGAAATCGCGGTGGCCTCGACCAAGGCCTTCACCTCGCAGATCACGGTTTTCTACCTGTTCTCCCTGCTGCTGGGCAGGATGCGGCACCTGTCGGCGGACGCGGGAAGGTCCTTCATCCAGGACCTGACCAGCATCCCGGCCAAGGTCGAGGCCATCCTGAGCGGCAGCCGCTCGATCCGCGAGGTGGCCCGCCGCTACTGCCGGTACGAGCACTTCCTGTTCCTGGGCCGGGGGATCAACTACCCGGTGGCCCTGGAAGGGGCCCTGAAGCTGAAGGAGATCTCCTACATCCACGCGGAGGGCTACAGCGCATCGGAGCTGAAGCACGGGCCCATCGCCCTGATCGGCGAGCAGACCCCCTGCCTGTTCCTGGTCCCGGACGACGGGCTGCGCAATAAGATCCTGAGCAACCTCAAGGAGGTGAAGGCCCGCCGGGGCCGGGTGATCGCCGTCTGCGCCCAGGGGGACGGGGAGGTGCGGGAGGTCGCCGACGAGGTGATCGAGGTGCCGCGGGTGCACGAGACTTTCTACCCGTTCCTGATGGTGGTGCCGCTCCAGCTGCTGGCCTACTACGCCGCGCTGGAGCTGGGCCGGGACGTGGACCAGCCCCGCAACCTGGCCAAGAGCGTCACGGTGGAGTAGGCCGCGCATGTCGGCGAACCGGTCGAAGATCGCGTGGGGGGTGATCGCCGCGCTGACGATCCAGCTCTGCCTGGCCGCTGTCCCGGCGGGCGCGCAGGCGGCGCAGGCGCCGCGGCCCGGGCCGACAGCCCAGGCGATCCTGGAGCGCGGGCCGCTGGCCTCCCGCGGCATTCCCTTCTTCCCGCCCAACGTCCTGGCGGTTTATAGGGGCGAGTACCTGGCGGGAACATCCCGGATCGAGGTGTATTTCACGCGCGAGGCGCTGGTGCTGCCCGCCGGGTGGCGGAAGGCGCTCTGCAGGCAGGAGGCCCTCCTGCGGCTGGACGGCGAGGAGAACCTCACCTTCTGCTACGTGGAGCCCGGCGAAACGGGTTACACTGTGTTCCTGTCGTTCGAATCCGAGGCTTTTCCCTGGTGCGCCTGGACGGAGGCTTTTCTGCGTCGCCTGCGCAACCTGCTGGCCTTCAGCCAGGGCCCGGCGGACGTCGCCTTCCCCGCGATTCTGGAGTACTAGTTCGCCGGGGCCGGCTGGTCGGTCGCCTGCGTCGCGGCCTGCAGGTTGGCCTTGATCTTCTCGGCCAGGATGCGGGGAGCCTGAGGCAACACAGCGGCGTCATCCCCGGAATACAGCGCCAGCAGCTCCTCCAGCAGGCGGAGGGCCGTCGCCTCGTCCTTCATCTTGCTGTGCAGCAGGGCGATCTCGTAGCGCGCCCACAGGCCGCGGTCGCGCTCCTCGGGGTAGCGCTCCAGGAAGGACTGGTAGTACTTGAGGGCCAGTGCATACCTC
The DNA here is from genome assembly GCA_963736785.1 of uncultured Spirochaetota bacterium. Lineage (GTDB taxonomy): Bacteria > Spirochaetota > Spirochaetia > SZUA-6 > DRHE01 > MIBK01. The sequence continues at coordinate 15,655 of CAVTQG010000011.1, forward strand.
CCTGCGTCGGAGGCCTCCTGGGCTTTCTGGAAGTAGTCGGCGGGGCTCAGGTCCGGCGGGACTTCGGCCGGGACGCTCTTGCAGCCGCCCAGCCATACCAGGATCGGGAGCAGCATCAACAGCAGCAGGGCTTTCTTCATCAGTAAGAGTAGATCTCGTCCTTGATCGGCAGGTTCTTCTTGAGCTCCTTGAGGTACTCGCGCGCATCCCCCATGGGCTCGTACATCGGGCAGGTGTCGATCGAGCGCCGGGCCACGGTGAAGTACTTGTATACTTTCTCTTCCCCGAGCTTCTTTTTCCACTTGCCGGCGTCGCAGCGCACGCGCAGGTAGTACTGGCTGCCGTTGCCGGCCGGCGTGCGCACCAGCTTGCAGTGCGTGCAATTGGCACAGAACACTTTCGAGGCGTCTTTCAGGAGGTGCTTGGTCACCGCTTGCACGTACTTGGAAGCCATCCGCTTTACACTAACATATTCGTCTTTTTACCGTCAATAGTTTAGCCCCTCCAGCCGGGCCGCCAGCTCGGCGTTGGAGGGATCCAGTTCCAGAGCCAGGCGCAGGTACTGCCGGGCCCGGCGGTAGTCCTGGCGCGCCGCGTACAGCTCCCCTAGCCTGACCAGCGCCGGGGAGTTTGCCGGGTCCAGGGCCAGGGCCTGCTGCAGGGCATCCATCGCCAGGTCCGGGTCCTGGGCTTCCAGGGCCTCGGCGCGGAGCACCAGGAGCCTGCCGGACAGCAGGGGGACCGCGGCGGCCAGGTGCTTGTCCACGACGCGCAGGGCTTCTCCCCTGTTCCCGCTGGCCAGCAGCGCCGACGCGTATTCGACCGCGTAGGCCTCAGGTCGCGCGCTGTACAGTCGGGTGGCGATAGCCAGTGCTTGCTCCGTGCGGCCCAGGCGCTCCTGCGCGCGGTAGGCCAGGGCTTGGTCCGTCTCGCTGCCCTCCGCCGCGTGCAGCCGCTGCAGGTATTCGTCCGCCTCTTCCCAACGCTCCTCGCGCACCGCCTGCTCCAGCAGCAGCCGCAGTGCCGGCTCGCGATCCGGCTCCAGCTCCAGGGCCCGCTGGAGCCGCTCACGCCCTTCGCTCTCCCGGCCGAGGGCGAGCAGGATGCGCCCTTCCAGCTCCGGAAAGCGCGCGTCGTCGGGGAAGCGGGCATGGGCGCCGCGCAGCAGCTCCAGGGCTGCCTCTTCCTCGCGGGCGTTCACGGCCAGGATCTCGGCCCGCAGCAGGATGGCTTGGGCCAGCTCGGAGGCCGGCTCCTGCTCCAGCAGGCGCAGGGCCTGCGGCCAGCTTCCGGAGGCGGCCAGCACCCGAGCCCGCAGCAGCTGGGTCTTCGCGTCGTGGGGCTCCAGATCCAGCGCCCGGGCGCTGTGCTCCTGGGCTGCTTCCAGCCGGCCGACGGCCAGCGCGGCTTCGGCCAGCCTGCGATACGAGGCCGCATCCTTGGGGAGGAGGCTCCGGCGGGGACGGCTGTGTTACGGCCGGAGTTTCCTGGACTTCCGGGCTCGGAGGCGCGGAGGTTTCCGGTCCGCCGGCGCAGCTGGCCAACAGCCAGGCCGCGAGGCAGGCGGAGAGTGCGGATGGCTTCATGCCCGCCGTACCTCAGTCCAGCGCGGGCGCGGCCGGCCCGGGAGGGGCGGGCACGGCCGCCTCGGGAGGCGCGGCGGCGCTCCCTGCGCGGGCGGCGTTTTCCAGCAGGGGCTTGAGCCCGGAGGACACCATGTAGTAGCGGTTGGAGGCGTTCCAGAGCGTGAAACCCGAGGAAGGCGCGCCGAGGCAGCCCTGGACCTGATTCAGCAGGTACTGGCGATATTCCGCGACCCCCATACTCAACTCCCCGCCGATCAGGAAGGCCTGGACATAAGGGCGGATCAGGCTGCGGCCGTCCGCCACGGCGCGGGCCCGCTGGGTGCCTTCCAGGTAAATGCGCTGGGCCCGCTGGAGGTACGCCTCCTTTTTCATGAACTCCCGAGGGAAATGCGAGGGGTAGTACATGGGGCAGATCACGTCCACGTAATCCGCCAACATCTCGGTGCTCTGTCCGATCCAGTTTCCCATGCGGTGCCAGGTGCTGTAGCCGTACAGGTCGGTGCTGATCGGGATGTGGATCGCCTGCCGGGCCAGGACCAGGAAGGACTCCAGCGCGTCGATCATGTCCATGCCTTCCCGCCGATGACGGTAGCGGATGGCGGAGAGGTTCCCGTCGGAGGGGAAGCGGATGTAGTCGAACTGGATTTCGTCCACGCCCCGGCGCTGCAGCTCCTCGGCGATGGCGACGTTGTAGCTCCAGACGAAGGGGTTGTAGGGATCCACCCAGTACTCGCGCTGGAAGTACCTGGGCTGCGGCGCGGCTTCCGGCGCTGCCTGCTCCGTGGCTTCCGCCGCCGGGCTGGGAGCCGGTTCCTCCTCGATGCGGGTCAGGTGGCGCCAGGGCTGGTTGGCCGCCGCGTTCCAGGCGGCGTACTTGAAGCCGTCGTAGTTGTACAGCTGCCGGTCCTTGAACACCACCACGCGGGCGATCACGTAGATGCCGCGCTCGTGGGCCTTCTGCAGAAGCTCCTCCAGCTTGAAGCGCCGCTCGATCGCGCCGATCTGCCGGGGCAGCTCCAGAGCCGTGTCGTAGGTGATCCAGCCGTAGTCGTCCTTGCAGTCCACCACGAAGGAGTTCAGGCCGTGCTCCTGCAGGAAGCGCAGGTGCTTTTCCAAGTCGGCCCCCTGGGCCATGAAGGAGGAAAGATAGATCCCGACGCGGTCCGCGGCCTTGCGCTGGCGCTCGCGCAGGAACGGGTCAGGAAGGCGCGCCGTCTCATGCCGTTCCACCAGGCTCCAGGGGCCTTCCGGCAGGCCCAGCTGCCAGGTGGTGCCGGTGGTGCGCACCTCCAGGGCCCAGCCCTCCGCCCGGGGCAGCATGCCCAGGCCCTGGATCAGCTCGCCGTGGGCATCGCCGGGAAACTGCACCCGGCTCCAGCTCTTGCGGTCGCCGCGGTACAGCCCGTTGCCGAAGCCGCAGGCGAACCAGAGCGTCGCCGGGGATCGCGGATCGTAGCTGACCCCGGAGATCTCCTCGTAGAATCCGGCGCCGCGGTTCAATTGACCGGTGGCCGTAAGGGAAGGGTCCTGCCAGGTGGCGCCCCGGTCGGCGGTCTCGTAGAAGCCGCTGTAGGAGGTGCCCACGAGCAGGCGGCCCGGATCATGGGGGGACAGGGCTACGGAGGTGAAGTAGGTGCTGGGGCGCAGCGGCTTGCCCCAGGGTATCTTCACCCAGGAAGAGCCGTAGTCCTCGGAGAGGAACACTTCGCTGGCGGCGGTCACGGCTACGCGCGCCTCGTGAGCGGGATCCACCCCCAGGGAGGTCAATCGCCGGACGCGGTCCTCGGCGAACGGGTAAACCACCCGGCGGGACAGGCCCTGGTTGCGCTCGATCCAGGTCGAACCCAGGTCGAAGGAAACCAGGAAGCCCCGCACATCGGACAGCGCGTACGTTATCCCGCCGGCCGTACGGACGGACTGCTGAATGCGCAGATCCGCAGGGCGAGGCTCCGGGGGCGCTGCCGTGGCGGTGGGTTGGCTGCTCCGCGTGTCTCGTTCCGCCATGAGGGCGACCAGGCCGCCCCCGAAAAGGGCGATGCTGGCAATGCCGATGAATATCCCCGCTGCTTTCCGCATCGCGCTCCCCACGTTCCCGTCGATCCGGCCGGCGCTTCCGCCCTCCGTGGCGGCGAGCCGGCTCGGCTGCTGCCAGCGGCGAGCCCCCTCGGCCTCCATGCCTTCGGCCGGCGGGCCCCGGGGCCGGCCGGGCCTCGCTTTCAGGTATCGGCGCCCGCCTTCTATAATAGCAGCCGATTCTCTTCTATATTCAATTCTAACCTTTATCGGGAGCGGGCGGCAAGGAGGAGGCAAGCAGGCGGCAAGCCGCAGCGGGCAACCTTGTCGGCCGCGCGGCATCCGTGCTATGGTGGTGAATCCCTATGACGCTGCGTGCGCGAGGTTTTCCGCTCGCCGGCCTGCTGGCCGTGGTGCTGGCGTTATCCGCCGGCTGCATGAGGGAGTACTCTTTCTACCTTCCGGGACGATTGGAGGAGCACCGGGAGACGCGCGCCCTGTTCAAGCTGCTGCGCCAGGAAAAAGAGGTCGGCGAGAACCGGTTCATCCTCATCCAGCAGATCGCCAACCGCCTGCTGGCCGCCGGCGAAAAGGAAAAGCTGCAGCTCTTTCTCACCACCTACGTAGGGGAATTCCCCTCGGACCCCTACAATGCCTACTACCTGGGCATTGTGGCCGCCACCTACCTGGGCATGAAGGCCGCGCCCATGGCCGTGCACTACTATCAGCGCATCCTGCGCAACTACCCGGACCTGCTCATCTCCGGCGCCTCGCTGCACTTCCGCTGCCTGCAGGAGCTGCTCGCCCTGGTCCAGGACCCGCGCGAGCGCATCGGCTACTACAAGGAGCTGATCTCCCGCTTCGCCGACGCCATCGACCCCGGCGTCAACTACTATTACCTGGCCAAGGCGTATGAGGACATCGGGGACTGGGAACAGGCCATCCGGGTGTACCAGAAGTTCCTGAATTACCCCGAATCCGTGATCCCCGGCTTCCCCCGGGCCCACGCCAAGATCCGCGAGCTGGTGGACTTCTACTACTCCGACAAGGAGTGGACCGTGGACAACCTCGAGCACCTGGTGTCCGAGGTGCGCCAGGCCCTGCAGACCCACAACGTCCGGCAGCTGGCCAGGTACCGGGCCGAGGCCAACTTCTTCACCATGTCCTGGTCCCAGCAGGACATGGCCTCCGGCGAGGAGCTGGAAGCCTCCACCAGCTTCGACCTGGGGGCGCTGGGCGCCTTCCTACAATCGTCGCGGGTAATCGCCGATGATCAACTAGACGTCTACTCCAATTCCGGAGAGGCCTATCTACGGACCACGAACTGGAATTACCGCATCCCCACCTGGTACCTGTACTTCCGCCGGGTGGACTACCCGCCGGACCCGGATATCAACGGGCGCTGGGAGTGGGCCGGCATCTACCTGGGCGAGCGGTTCTGAGACGCGGCCGGCCTCCCTGGGCGCTGGCGCTCGCGCTGCTGGCGGCCGCGGCCCCTGCGGCTCCAGCCGATTTGCCCGCGCCCGCCGCTGTGCTGGTTGGAGCCGAACGCCCCGTGCGGGGGTTGCCGCCGCAGGCCGCGGAGGCGGCAGAGACCGGAACGGCCGTTGCGACCGGGACACCCGCGGCCGCCGATGCTCCGCTGCCGGCGCTGCATGGACGCGCCGAACCGCCCGTGTTCTTCCTGGACCTGCCCCTGCACCCCGCCGTGGAGCGGCGCCTGGAGGTCTACCTCAGCCGGGAAAAGAAGAATCTGGATGCGGCTCTGGGCCGCATGGCCCGCTACAGGCGCTTCGTGGACTCCAGCATCCGGGAGCGGGGGCTGCCGCCGGAGCTGCTGGCGCTGCCGCTGCTGGAGTCCCACTATGTGGCGCGGGCGGTTTCGCGCTCCGGGGCCTCCGGACTGTGGCAGATCATGCGCAACACCTCCGGGGGGCTGGGGCTGCGCTCCGACGAATGGCTGGACGAGCGGCGGGATTTCTGGAAATCCACCGAAGCAGCCTTGCGCAAGCTCGAAGAGAACTACCGGCTGTTCGGAGACTGGTACCTGGCGCTGGCGGCCTACAACTGCGGCACGGGCTGCCTTACCCGGCTCATCGCTTCCAGCGGGGCGCGCGACTTCTGGGAGCTGCGCGAGAGGGGCCTGTTAAGGGCGGAGACCGCCGAGTTCGTGCCCGCCTTCATTGCCCTGGCCCGGATCGTGGCTTCCCCGCCGCGCTACGGCCTTCCGAGCGGCTGGGACATCTCGCCGGCCTGGGAGCGGGTGCGCCTGGAACAGAGCGTGGACCTGCGCCTGCTGGCCCGGGCCCTGGACCTGGACGCGGCGAGCTTGCGCGAAGCCAACGCCGAGCTCAGGTACCCGGTCACCCCGGTCTACGAGCAGGGCTACTTTCTGAAGGTGCCCGCGGGACTGGGGCGGAAGGTGAGCGAACTGCTGGCCGACCCCGGCAGCCGGCTGCTGGAGTACCATTTCCATCGCCTGGCCAGCGGGGACACCCTGTACGGACTGTCGCGCCGCTACGGCGTGGCGCTGCCGCTGATAGAGAGGGCCAACGCCGGGCTGGACCCGCGGCGCCTGGCGGTCGGCGGCATCGTGCGCGTCCCGGTAATCGACGCGGGCCGCCCGCCCGCGGTGGCGGCGGCCGTACGGGCACCCCGTCTTCGGGCGTGGCGGCGATAGCCCCGTACCCGGGCGGCCCCGCCGAGTTCGGAGGCGTCTGGACGGTGGAGGCCGGGGACACCCTCTGGGCGATCGCCCGCCGGCACGGCACGACTCCGGAGCTGCTGGCCGCGGCCAACGGCCGCTCCCTTGACGATCCGCTGAAACCCGGCGACACTCTGAAGGTGCCGGCGGAAAAACCATGAAGAGCCTGCTGCTCGTGGCCGCCCTGTGGATGGCGGCGGGATCCGCGAACGCCGACTTCGACGAGCTGGCCCGCTCGCGCAGCCTTCTCTGGAACGAGGGCGCGCTGCTGCTGGAGGTGCGCAAGGAGGTGGACCCCTCGCGCCCCCTCGCTCCCGCCACCCGTTTCCAGGCGGAGCAACGCATCGAAGAAGCTCTTCCTTACCTTTACATGGAGGCGGTCCAGGACGTGCCGGTGGACTCCCACGACAGCGTGGGCGACCGCCTGGCGGCAAGCGGCGCGCTGTTCCGGACCTTGAGCGAGCAGGCCGCCGCCGGCGGCTTGAGACAGTCGGCCGCCTTCGCCAGGGACCTGCACGCCGTGGTCGTGGTCTATCGCTTCCCCCTGTTCGGCGAGCAGGGTCTGGCGGCGCCTTTCGTGCTGCACGAGCGGCCCTTCCCGGTCCCGCGCGTGCTGAGCTTCACCCCTGCCCGCGGCTTCACGGGTCTGGTCATCCTGGCGCAGGGCGAGTTCTCCAGCCACGGCAAGCAGTTGCGCGAGCGGGTCCGCCCGGCGCTCCTGCCGCGCCTGTATGACGAGGACATGAACCTCGTGCTTTCCCCGGAGATGTGCGACCCGCAGGCCTTGCGCAAGTGGGGTGTGGCCGGCTACGCCTACTCGGGGGAGGAGGCCGCGCTGGAGGCCTTTCGCGACCGGATCGGCGAGCTGCCGCTGCGCACCATGGCCCGCGGCGTGTTCGGTCGCAACGCCACCGACCTCCTGCTGTCCTCCGAGGCGGCGCGGCAGCTGCTCTCGCGGCAGCACAACCGCGAGCTGCTGCGGGACGGCCGGATCCTGATCATCATCGACCCTCCCGAGCGTTGACTCGCTTTCCCGTTCTATTTTATCCTTGGCCTTAATTATGACCCGATCTCGCGCCTTGCCGAGCTTTCTGTTCAGCACCCTGCTTTTCGGGCTGCTCCTGGGTTCCTGCAGTCGGGAGCATAATTTTGGGGTGGTGCTCTGGGCGCCGCCGGACGGGCCCCTGGCCAACGGGGACCAGGTGAGCGTGGTGCGCCTGTCGGAGGAGTCCGGGAAGGCGACCGTCCGGGCCAGGGAGGTCAAGGGAGTCGTGGAGTTGGAGGCTTGGCGGCTGCGGCTGGCCACCTCCCGCGACCAGCTGCGGGCGGAGGTCGAGGCCTACGCCCCGTACCAGGCCACCTACGCCTACGCCCAGCGCGACGGCCTTCCGCTGCGCGAGGACCCGCAGCAGGAGGCCCGCCGGGTATACAAGCTGCGGGAGGGACAGGTGGTGAAGGTGCTGTTCCGCGAGGAACAGCAGGTGCAGGTCGGCTCCTACCAGGACTACTGGTACCGGGTGCTCACCGACGACGGCTACGAGGGGTGGAGTTTCGGCTACTTCCTGCCGGTGTTCCAGAGCGCGGGGGACCCCCTGCAGGAGGCGGCGGCGCTGAAGGCCAAGGACCCGCTGCTGGAGGCGCTGCAGGCCACCCCCTGGCGCCCCGAGTTCTTCCAGGAAATGGTGGACAACGGCCGGATCGACCTGGAGCGCTTCAGCCCGGAAATCGGTTTCTTCCTGGATCCCTCCCGCAGGCAGGCCCTGCTCGTGCTGCCCGGTTTCCGGCAGAGCTGGGACTACCGGGAGATCGCCAACGTCGGCCCCAGCCGCTACGTGATCGCGGGGCCGGAGCTGCGGGTGGCCATGTCCGGGCCCGACCGGTTGGTGCTCACCTACCCGCGCAAGGAGCAGCAGCTGGCCCAGGTCTTCATCAACTTCACGGGCGACCTGGAGGAGCTCATCGCCGCCGAGAAGGACCGCCGCCAGGAGCTGTTCCGGGAGTTCCTGCGCCGTGGGCCGGTCTTGACCTCCAACGCCTACGGGCGCATCCGCCTGTCGGAAGGCATGCGCTTCCACTGGGAAGGCTTCGGGCGGCTGGCCGACCAGGCCTTCCTGCGCCCGGTGGCGGGGGAGGGCGTGGTGGACTTCGCCTACCATCTCTCCAAGGAGCTGGCCGCCGGCTTCGACGGGGTCATCACCTTCCGCTTCGCTGAATACGGGCCCTCGCAGGGCACCAGCTTCCTTTACAAGTTCGACGGGCCCGGAGCGCGCCTGGTGTTCCTGCGGGCCCAGGCCATCCAGGACGCCGAGGCGGTGAGCCTGGAGGCCTCTCCCCTGGTCATCTACTTCACCTTCGGCGGGTCCTGATGATCACCCTCTCCGGGGTGAGCCTGGCCTTCGGGGATCGGGTCATCCTGGACGACGTCACCTTCACCCTGCCCAGGGGCCGGCGCTTCGCCCTGTACGGCGCGAATGGCAGCGGCAAGACCACGCTCATGCGCGTGATCGTGGGGGAGCTGGCCCCCGACGGCGGCGGGGTGCACCGGGATCGGGGCAGTCGGGTGTCCTACCTTCCCCAATCCGGGAACGCCTCCGTGCTGGACCTTTCGGCAACCCTCTACGCCGAGGCGGAGAAGGCCTTCGAACCCGGCCGGCTCGTGAGCGAGGAGCTGGCCCGGGTGGAGGAGCAGCTGGCCGGGCACCGCGAAGAATCGCCGGAAGCCCGGCGCCTGCTGGAACGCCACCAGGAGCTGGCCGAAGCTCTGGAGCAAAACGGCTATTCCCGCCGCCGCGAGCGCATCGAGCGCGTGCTGGCGGGCCTGGGCTTCTCCCGGGAGGAGCACGCCAAGCCGGTGGGCGAGTTCTCCCAGGGTTGGCGCATGCGCATCAGCCTGGCCCGGGTGCTCTGCGAGCAGGCCGACATCCTGCTGCTGGATGAGCCGACCAACTACCTGGATCTGGAAGCCCGCAACTGGCTGGAGCAGTTCCTGCGCGAAACCCCGGCCGGGGTGCTGGTGGTTTCGCACGACCGCTACTTCCTGGACACTACCGCGGACACCGTGGCCGAGCTGTATGGGGGGCGGCTCACCCTGTACCCCGGCGGCTTCAGCGCCTACGAGCGGCGCCGGGAGGCGGAGCTGGCTCAGATCGAGGCGGCCTACGAGCGGCAGCAGGAAGAGATCGCCCGCATGGAGGTGTTCATCCGGCGCTTCCGCTACAAGGCCAGCAAGGCCCGCCAGGTGCAGAGCCGCCTGGGGCAGCTGGAGCGCCTGGCGCGCATCCAGACCCCGCCGGTGCAGAAGCGCATCCGTTTCCATTTTCCTGATCCACCCCACGGCGGCAATCTGGCCCTGCGCCTGGAGGGACTGGGCAAGGCGTATGGGGCGAAGCGCCTTTTCCGCGGATTGGACCTGGAGCTGTCCCGGGGCGAGAAGCTGGCGCTGGTAGGCCCCAATGGGGCCGGCAAGTCCACCCTGATGCGCCTGCTGGCCCGCCAGGAGCCGCCCAGCGAAGGGGCCGTGGTATATGGGGCGGGCCTGAGCCTGGGCTATTATTCCCCCGACTATCCCGATGAGCTATCCGGCACGGAAAGCGTGCTGGAGCGGGTGGAAGGCTTGGCGCCCACGCACCTTATCCCCCAGCTGCGCAACTTGCTGGGCGCCTTCCTGTTCCGGGACGACGAGGTGTTCAAGCCCGTGGGCGTGTTGAGCGGCGGGGAGAAAAGCCGCCTGGCGCTGCTGGCCCTGCTGCTGCACCCCTCCAACTGCTTGTTCCTGGACGAGCCGACCAATCACCTGGATCTGCTGAGCAAGGATGTGCTCCTGGACGCCCTGGTCCGCTACCCCGGCACCCTGGTGTTCGTGTCCCACGACCGCTACTTCATCGAGAAGCTGGCCACGCGGGTACTGGAGCTGGAAGGCGGCCGGGCGAGGGTGTTTCCTGGGGATTACGCCTATTATCTGTGGCGCAAGCAGAAGGAAGCCGCGGGGCGAAGCCCGGCTATTCTGCCGGCCGAGGACACCGGGCTATCGCCCGAGTTGCCCCCCGGCCCACTGGCCGGGCCGGCCCCCGCGCCGGCGGTATCGGCGGCCAGGCCGGCCGATAGCCCGGCTACTGCGGCCGCCCGCCTGCAGGCCAAGCGCCTGCAGGGGGATCTGCGCCGGCTGGCCCGCGAGGAGGAACTGATCCTGGCCGAGTTGGAGCGCCTGGCCGCCGAGCGCCGCGAGCTGGAGTTGGTCCTGTCCGACGGGGAGGTCTACCGCGACGGGGCCCGCGTCAAACGGCTCAAGGAGGAGCTGGCCGCCAACACCCGCCGCCAGGAAGAGCTCACGAGCCGCTGGGAGACCGTGGACCGGGAACTGCAATCCCGGCGGTAGCCAGCACTAGCCGGCAGAGCGCCTCCGCGGAGCCGGAATCGCGGATGTCGAAAACCGGGTAGGCGGCGGGGAGAGGCCCAGCCGGTAGGCCGGGTTGCACGCCCGACAACCCGCCGGCCGCCGCGCCCCCCGCTGCCACGCCCCCCAGGGCAAGCACTTCCCCCGGCCGGATGCCCCGAACGGCCAGCGTTTCCCCCAGCTCCTCGAAGCGCCGCAGGCACACTATTGCCCGGGGGCTCTCCGGACCGGGAGGCAGGAAGCCCTCGGCCACGACCAAGGCCACGGAGGAGGGGATCAGGTCCAGCAGCTCCGCGGACGGGTCCTCGCCGGGATGCCTCTCCAGGGTCATGGTCTGGAAGCGCGAGCGCACCGCCACGAAGCGGGCGCCGGCTTCCCAGAGCGCGGCGGAGTCGGTGCCGTGGGCGTCCAGGGTCAGGGTCGGGACGTGGGTCTTCTTCAGACCGGCTACGGGCACCCCCAGGGCGCCCAGTCCGGCGATAAGCCCGCAGGCCAGCGTGGTCTTGCCGCTGTCCTTCAAGCCCAGCACGGAGAGCACGAACGGCCGCCGCATCGGCCCATCTTAACAGAGCGGGGGGCCTTGAGCTACACTGCGCCGGGAGGAACCCATGGATCGGGACCTGGATCTGGCCTGCGGAGGCAAACGCGTGCCCATGAACCGCTTCACCCGGGCCGTCGTCCTGAACACGGTGCTGGGGCTGGTGCGGTCCCTGAAGGGCGTGGAGGCCGACGCGGAGATCACCCTGCGCCTGGGGCCGGCGAAGAAGTAGATGGAGGGCGGAGCAGCCGGCCGCCGGCCGCCGCGGGAGCTGCTGGGCCTGGCGCTGCGGGCGGCGGGCCGGGCCGGCCAGGAAATTCTGGGGGTGTATTCCGGCCAGTTCGCCGTGGACTCCAAGGAGGACCGCACGCCGATCACCGAGGCGGACCGGCGGGCGCACCGGGTGATCGCCGAGGAGCTGCAGGCCGGCTCTCCGTACCCGCTGTTGAGCGAGGAAGGCCCGCAGGCGCCGTACGCCGAGCGCCGACGCTGGCGCCGGTTCTGGCTGGTGGACCCGCTGGACGGGACCAAGGAGTTCGTGAAGCGCAACGGCGAGTTCACCGTGAACATCGCCCTGATCCAGCGCGGCCGGCCGGTTCTCGGCGTGGTCTACGCCCCCGCCTCCGGCCTGCTGTACTTCGCGGCCCGTGCCGCGGGGGCCTTCAAGGAGGAGGGCCTGAGCCCCGGCCCGGAGTTGGAGCGGGCGCTGCACAGCGCCCGGGTCCTGCCGCGCCGGCCTTCGACCTTCCCCGGCCGCATCCCCGCGGGGCACCAGGCGACGCGCCTCACGGTCATGGCCAGCCGTTCCCACACCAGCCAGGAGTGGCTGCGCTACCTGGAACGGCTGCGGGAGGTCTATGCCGAGGTGGTGGTGCTCAGCCTGGGCAGCGCGCTCAAGCTCTGCCTGGTGGCCGAAGGCAAGGCCGACCTGTACTTGCGCTTCGGCACAACCATGGAGTGGGACACCGCCGCCGCCCAGGCGGTGCTGGAGGCCGTGGGGCGGCGTATGCGCGCCTACCCCACGCGCCGGCGCCTGCGCTATAACAAGGAAAGCCCCGTAAATCCGGCCTTCCTGACCTGCTGATCGCGCTTCGCCGCGCGATTTCCCAGCCCCGTTTTGCCCCCCTTATTTTCGACTTGACAGGAACTACAACTGCCATTATCCTGGCCTCGGCACTGGTGAAGATATTCACGAAATGCCCATATCAACCATAACGTTGGTTTGTGAAGTCACCCCCGACAAACATTTCGCCTGCAGACGAGGAGGCATAAGGCATGGCCAGCGTTGATGCCGCTTTGATTTCCCGCGTCGTGGAACGCTTCGGCAAGGACCCGCAGCGCCTCATGGACATCGTCCGCGAGGTGCACGGCGAGCTGGGGCACATCTCGGAGGATGCCGTGGACGGCATCGCCGGCGCCCTGGGCATCCATCGCGTCCAGGTGGCGGACATGGCGAGCTTCTACTCGTTCTTCGATCGCACCCCCGGGGCCCGTTACACCGTCCGCCTGTCCAACTGCGTCGTGGACAAGATGAACGGCATGGACGAGGTGGCCGCGGCCTTCGAGAAGGCAGTGGGGATTCGCTTCGGCCAGACCACCCCCGACGGGCAGATCGGCCTGCGTTACACCTCCTGTACCGGGATGTGCGACCAGGCCCCGGCAGCCCTGATCAACGGGCTGGTGGTCACCGGCATCAAGCCGGCCGACGTGCCCGCCATCGTGGAGGCCCTGAAGCGCGAGCATGGCAAGGTCGGGGGCAGCGCCCTGTTCCCCAACGCCGAAGTGCAGCTCAACCTGCGCCAGGCCGGGCCCGTGGTGCTGGGCCCCTTCGAGAACGGGGCGGCCATCCGCAAGAGCCTGGCCCTCAGCCCGGAGCAGGTGATCGACGAGATCAACAAGAGCAAGCTGCGCGGCCGCGGCGGGGCCGGGTTCCCCACGGGCATGAAGTGGAGCTTCTGCCGCAAGGCCAAGGGGCGGCATTTCCTGATCTGCAACGCCGACGAGGGGGAGCCGGGGACCTTCAAGGACCGCCTGCTGCTCACCGAGGCGGCCGACCTGCTGTTCGAGGGCATGACCGTGGCCGGCTACGCCCTGGGCGCGGCGGAGGGCCTGCTGTACCTGCGCGCCGAGTACGCCTACCTGGAGCCGCGGCTGGAGCAGGTGCTTTCCCGCCGGCGCCGCCACGGCCTGCTGGGCCAGAACATCGCCGGCTGCGAGGGGTTTGACTTCGACATCCGCATCCAGCTGGGCGCCGGGGCGTACGTGTGCGGCGAGGAATCCGCGCTCATCGAAAGCCTGGAGGGCAAGCGGGGCGCGCCGCGCGACCGGCCGCCCTACCCGGTGCAGCGCGGCTACCAGCTGGAGCCCACCTCCGTCAACAACGTGGAGACGCTGTGCTGCGCGGCCCGCGTCATGGAGAAGGGGGCGGACTGGTTCGTCAAGTACGGCACGCGGGACTCCACGGGCACGAAGCTGCTGAGCGTGTCCGGGGACTGCGAGCGGCCCGGGGTCTACGAGGTGGAGTACGGGATCACCGTGGACAAGCTGCTGGACCTGGTCGGCGGCGAGGACGCCCAGGCAGTGCAGGTGGGCGGACCCTCGGGCGCCTGTCTGTCACCCAAGGATTACGGGCGCAAGATCTCCTTCGAGGACATCCCCACCGGCGGCTCGATCATCGTGTTCGGGCCCAAGCGGGATTTATTGAAGCACGTGCTGGACTTCACCGAGTTCTTCGCGGAGGAGTCCTGCGGCTGGTGCGCCCCCTGCCGGGTGGGCACCACCCTGATGAAGATGAAGCTGGAGAAGATCCTGGAGGGCAGGGGCACGGCCTCGGACCTGGACGAGTTGAAGCAGCTGGGCACGACCGTGAAGATGATGAGCCGCTGCGGTCTGGGGCAGAGCGCCGCCAATCCGGTGCTGACCACCCTGCAGAACCTGCCGGAGCTGTACCGCAAGCGCATCACGGCCAAGGATTTCATCCCCTACTTCGACATCCAGGGCGCCTTTTCCGAACAGGCCGCGGTCACCGGCCGGAAGTTCGTCGACCACGAGGAGGCTAGGGCATGAGCGGCGAGACCGTAAAGATTACCATTGACGGCCGGGAGGTGGAGGCCCGCGCGGGCCTGACCGTCCTCGAGGCCGCCAGCGAGGCGGGGATCTACATCCCCCACCTGTGCTATCACAAGGACCTGCTGCCCGGGGGGCATTGCCGGGTGTGCACGGTCAAAGTGAACGGCAAGCCGATCAACGCCTGCACCATGGTGGTGGGCGGCGGCATGGTCATCGAGAACGACACTCCCGAGCTGAACGACTGGCGCAAGAGCATCATCGAGATGCTGTTCGTGGAGGGCAACCACATCTGCCCGGGCTGCGAGAAAAGCGGCAACTGCGAGCTGCAGGCCCTGGCCTACCGCTTCGGCATGCTGTCGCCGCGCTACCCCTACCTGTTCCCCGCCAAGAAGGTGGACGGCTCCCACCCCAACGTCTACATCGACCGCAACCGCTGCATCCTGTGCGGGCGCTGCGTGCGCTCCTCGCGGGAGATCGACCACAAAAACGTGTTCGGCTTCGAAGGCCGAAGCATCCAGATGCGCCTGGCGGTGGACTCCCGCCGCTCGCTCTCGGAAACCGACCTCGCCGCCGCGGACAAGGCCGCCAGCTACTG
>CAVTQG010000012.1:0-45673 GCA_963736785.1 uncultured Spirochaetota bacterium
TGGCCAAGGACATCAGCCAGATGCTGGAGTGGTCGGTGGCGGGGCTCAATTTATTGAAGAAATTCTACCGCGACGACTTCAAGCGCATGTCCAGCTTCGCCGCCTTCGACTCCAACCACCTCTGCATCGTGGCCGCCGGACGGCCGTTTCGACCTGTACGACGGAAACCTCCGGGCCAAGGACCCCGCCGGCAAGATCATCTTCGACCAGGTGAAGCCCGCCGACTACTACAAGGTCATCCAGGAAGAGGTCAAGCCCTGGAGCTACATGAAGTTCCCCTTCATCAAGAGCCTGGGGCCGGAGAAGGGCTGGTACCGGGTGGGGCCCCTGTCCCGGGTGAACAACTGCGACTACATGGACGCCCCGCTGGCCGAGAAGGAACGGCAGGAGTTCATGAAGCTGGGCGAAGGCCGCCTGGTGAACGCCACCATGGCCTACCACTGGGCACGCCTTATCGAGCTGCTGTACAGCGCCGAGAAGATCCAGGAGCTGTTGAAGGACAAGGACCTGCAGGGAACGGAGCTGGTGCGCGAGGGCAAGCACCGCGGCGAGGGCATCGGCATCGTGGAAGCCCCCCGCGGCACCCTGTTCCATCATTACCAGGTGGACGAGCACGACCAGGTCACCATGGCCAACCTGATCGTGTCCACCACCAGCAACAACGAGCCCATGAACCGCGCGGTCCAGAAGGTGGCCAAGGACTATCTGGAGGGCAAGGAGATCACCGAGGGGCTGCTCAACCACGTGGAGGTGGCCATCCGGGCCTACGACCCCTGCCTGAGCTGCGCCACGCACGCGCTGGGCAGGATGCCCCTGGAGGTGCGGCTGGAGGGCGCCGACGGCAGCCTGATCCAGGAGCGCGCCCGTGGGTGAGGCCGACAAGAGTCGGGCTTCGCGCCGCGACAGCGGCGGGTAAGCAGTGGGCGCTGACAAAGCCGGCAGCCGCCTGCTGGTGCTGGGGTACGGCAACCCCGGGCGCCGGGACGACGGGTTGGGGCCGGCGATCGTCGAGGAGTTGGCCAGGATGGGGATTCAGGGGGTGACCGCGGAGAGCGACTACCAGCTTTCCATAGAGGCGGCCGCCGACCTGGCGGAAGCCGACAAGGCGGTGTTCGTGGACGCCGCGCTGGAGGGGCCGGAGCCTTTCCAGGTGCGGCGTCTGGAACCGTCGGCCACCATCAGCTTCTCCACCCACGCCTTCGGGCCGGAGTCGGTGCTGGCGGTGTGCGAGGACGCCTACCACCGTGTGCCGGAGGCCCTGCTGGTCGGGGTGCGGGGGTACGAGTTCGACATCGCGGAGGGCCTCACCTGCGGGGCCCAGGCCAACTCCAGGGCCGCTCTGGAGTTCATCACACGATTGATACAAGACTGGAAAGAGGGACGAACATGGCAACAGGCGAACTGGGAAAAACGATCCTGATCATCGACGACGATCCGGACATCCGCGCCGCCACGCGCATCGTGCTGGAGAGCGCCGGCTTCGTCGTGGGGGAGGCTTCCACCGGAGCGGAAGGGCTGAAGGTGGCCCAGCGCATCAGGCCGGATGCCGTGCTGCTCGATCTCATGATGGAAACCGTGGACGCCGGCTCCAAGGTGTCCGCCCAGCTCAAGGTGGCGGGCTTCGCAGGCCCCGATCTACCTGCTGTCCTCGGTGGGGGATGCGGTGCGC
This sequence comes from uncultured Spirochaetota bacterium, assembly GCA_963736785.1. Lineage (GTDB taxonomy): Bacteria > Spirochaetota > Spirochaetia > SZUA-6 > DRHE01 > MIBK01. Next base: position 1,670 of record CAVTQG010000012.1, read on the forward strand.
TACAACATCGACGCCCGGGAGCTGGGCCTGGCGGGAATTTTCCAGAAGCCCATCGACCACAAGGTGCTGCTGGCCACTCTAAAGACCGAGCTGCGCATCAAGTAGAGGCCGCCGGCGCCGGGCGCGGGGCCGCGGCTGCCGGCGGGCTTGCATTTGCGCCGCAATCCGGTATCATTCAGGCAGATGTCGCCAGCGGCGAAGCTGCACCTGGGGCCTAAGCGCAGGATCGCGCTCATCTACAACGCCTTCGAGGAATCCAGCCAGGAGTCCCGCACGGACCACGGCGGCATGTGGCACCTGCGCCAGCTGGTGCGCAGCATGGCCCGGGCGCTGCGCCGGCTGGGCCACAAGGTGGACCTGGTGCCGCTGGCCGACGACCTGGCGGCCTTCCAGCGCAGGCTCCTGCGCCTGGCGCCCGACGTGGTCTTCAACCAGTACGACGACGTGGTGCACGGCGCCCTGTACGAGATGCGCGTGGCCACCCTGGTGCGGATGATGGGCTTCCCCATGACCGGCTCTCCGGCGCTCGGCCTGGGCCTGAGCCGCTACAAGTACATGTGCGCGAGCCTGCTGCAGGGGGCCGGCATCCCCATCCCGCCCTACACGCGCTGCTGGAGCGCATCGGCGACGTCGACCGCTACGAGTGGCAGTTCCCGGTCATCGTGCAGCCCAGCCAGGAGCACGCGGGCATCGGGCTGGACCGCGATTCGGTCGTGTCCAGCAAGACGGCGCTGCGCAAGAAGGTGCGGACCATCCTCACCAACCTACCGCCAGCCCGCCCTGGTCCAGCGCTTCCTGCCGGGGCGCGAGTTCAACGTCGGCATCGTCGGGGGCAAGCGGCCGCGGGTGCTGCCGCTGGCCGAGGTCGACTACTCCCGCCTGCCGCCGGACATCCCGCCGATCATGTCCTACGCGGCCAAGTGGATGGAGAGATCCACCGAGTACCAGAAGATCCGGGTGATCTGCCCGGCCGCGGTCGAGCCCGAGCTGGCCGCGACGATCGGCGACACCGCCGTGCGCGCCTTCCGCGCGGTCGGCGGCTGGGGCTACGGCCGCGTGGACATCCGCCTGGACGAGGACAACGTGCCCGCACGTGCTGGAGGTCAACTGCAATCCGCTGCTGGAGGACGGGGTGGGGCTGGCCCGGTCGGCGAAGACGGCCGGGATCGAGCTACCCGCAGCTGCTGCAGCTGATCATCAAGGCCGCCTTCGAGGGGCCGCCGTTCGACCTGGACCTGCCGATCTGGTTTCCCGCCGGTCGCGGCAAGGCCCGACGCGGCGCGCTCCAGGCGCAAGAGCGCGGTGCAACCCGCGATTGCGGGCTGAAGGGCCGCAGGAGCTTCGCTGCTGCAGTAGCCGTAGCGGCAGGTCAGCCGGCGAACCGGCCCGTGGTGGCGTACTCGATGGCCAGCGCGACCACCAGGGCCACCACGTCCAGGATGCGCCCGGCGCCGCGGGAGCGCGGGTAGCTCAGCTTAGGGCCGCGGCCCTCTCCTCCAGCTTCTCCAGGATGGCCCGGGCCTCCTCTCCTCCAGCCCGGACCAGCGGCAGGCCCGCTGCAGCAGCTCGCCGCGGCGCCGCGCGCAGCAGCTCCTCGGCGGAGCGGCAGCGGCCTGGAGCGGGAAGGCGGGGAAGATCTCGCGCAGCTTGTCGTCGACGTAGCCCTGGGCGGCGCGGCGCAGGCGCTCGGCCTTCTGGCCGTAGTGCTCCGCCAGCAGGAGGCGCAGGCTTTCCACCGGGCGGTACAGTCGCGTGCGGTGGCGGGGAGGCGGGGTGCGGGCCATGCCCTTCATCAGCCGGTCCACGTAGCGCAGCTTGCGCAGGGCCGGCCAGCCGCTGATAGCGCCGCGCCAGCCCGAGCGCGGCGTCAGCCAGACCGCGAAGGTTTCGGCGAAGTCCTCGTCGGGGTGCTTCTGGGCGTAGGTGCGGCCGTGCGCGTAGGACTCGATGTGCCGCACGAAGCTGCGGCTCCAGTCGCGGGGCTGGAACTCGTCCCGGTAGGGCTTGGAGAACACGCCGAAGCTCTCGCCCACTCCTCGCGCTCCCAGAGACGGTAGGCGTAGTTGAGGGCGTGCCCCGCCTCGTGGCGCAGGAACTTCATGATGGTGGGCGAGTCCTCGATCTCGCCGGTCTGCTCCTCCTCGAGGCGCGGCAGGCGCTGGTCGGCCAGGTAGAAGGGGATGCCGATGATCGGCACCCGGTCCGGGCAGCCCCAGGCGTCGGTCAGGTAGAACTCGGGCTTGAAGTGATGCCTCTCGGCCTCCAGCTCCCGGTGCAGCCGGCGGGTGAAGGGCTCCAGGGGGGAGCCTTCGATGCGCAGGGCGAGGTCGCACACCCTCGTGTTGAGCAGCTCGTAGCGGACGGTGTTCCACCCCTGGACCACGGATCTGAATCCCATATTGGCTTGCATTTATTGTGACAGCCTCTATCCTACTGCCGAACGCGCATCCGCGGCAAGGCCGTTCTCGCGTCCGGTTTGGCGTAGGTGTATGATAATTAATACAGGCGGCGGAGCCGGCCTCTGGGGGTAGGCGGCCCGCGCGCAGGTCCCGGCTGTCATATGCCCGTTTCCCAGGGCTGCCCGGAATCCAGCAGGGGGCGGATTTCCTCGACGCGGAACAGGACCGCGGCGTGAATGCCCCGGCGGCCTGTTCGCCCGCCGCGCGGGCGATCATGGCCCGGATGGCCGCCAGGTTCTCCCCCCCGGTCTGGCGCTCCTGCATCCGCAGGTACAGGCGCAGCCCTTTCCATTCGGGGAGGGTTGGGCCGGCTCGGCGATCAGTAGGCAGGCCCGAGGGTTGTCCTGCAGGTTGGCCAGGGTCCGGTTGCGGCCCAGGCCGATGACCACGGTCCGCTCGTCGAGCATGGCGGCGAGCCAAAGCAAGCCGAGCTGACCCGGCCCTGCGCGTCCGCGGTGCTCAGCGCGCCGGCAGGGCCGGCAGCTCGACGCTCACCGTTGTGCCGCCTCCCGGATCGCTGGCCAGTTGCAGGCGGGCGCCGATGCGCTGCGCGCGCTCCTGGAGACCCCGCAGGCCGAGGCCGCCGCTCTGGCGGCCCGCTCGGGGAAGGAAGCCGAGCCCGTCGTCGCTGATCTCCAGGCGCATCGAGGCCGCCTGGAACTGCAGCAGCACGCGCACGTTCTGGGCCCGCGAGTGCTTCAGGGAATTGTTGAGGGCCTCCCGGGCGATCTGGAAAAGCTCCTGCCGCACCGGCGGGGTCAGCGTCTCGGTGCCTTCCACTTTGAAGCTCACCGTCATGCCGCCGCGGGACTCGACGGCGTCCAGGCGGGTCTGGAGGGCCTCCACCAGGCTGGCCTTGTCCAGGCCGGCGGGGCCAGCTCGAAAATCAGCAGGCGCATCTCGCGCAGCGCCTCCGTGCGCCGTGGCGCCCAGCTCCTGCAGGTGGTCGACCGCGCCGGCGGCCTGGCCGGCGGCCAGCAGCCTGGAACCCGCCTCGGCGTACAGGGAAACGCTGTACAGGGACTGGGTCACCGAGTCGTGCAGCTCCCGGGCCAGGCGGTTGCGTTCGGCCAGAGGCGGCGGCCTCCCCGGCCTGGCCGCGCAGCCGGTCGTTCTCGATGGCCAGGGCGGCCTGGTCGGCTACGCTCATGGCCAGCTGCAGCTCCTCTTCCGCGAAATAGTGCGGCGCGCGGTAGTACAGGGTGATGCCTCCGTAGTCCTCGCCCTGCACGACCAGGGGCACCGCCAGCAGCGCCCGGAAGCCGCGGCCGAGCATCAGCTCCAGCCCCGCCTTCTCCTCCACATACTCCGGGTCCGGCTCGCGCTCCTGGCTCTGCAGAAAGGCCAGCGCGTCGGGCAGCACCAGGGGGCGCCGCGCCGGCCAGCGCCCTGCCCGCGCCGCCCTTGCCCGGGAAAAGCGGATGGCCGCGGCATAGGCCGGGTCCAGCCCGCAAGCCGCCTGGATACGGTACTGTCCCTCCGGGGAACGCATTCGCAGCAGGGAAGCGGCGTCGCTCGCCATGAGGCGGCAGGCCTGCTGGATGATGAAGTCCAGGGTTTCCTGCAGCGGCCGGCCGGCGTTCAGCAGCTGCAGCGTCTCCCGCAGCCCTTCAGCCACTTCGCGCCGGCGGTTGGCCTCTTCGCGCCCGGACCTCTCCAGCTCCAGCAGGCGGGCGTTCTCCAAGGCCAACCCGATCTGCTGGCCCGCCGCGATCAGCAGGGAGGACTCCTCGGGACTCAAGCTGCGCGGCCTGCGACAATTGAGGACCAGGCCGCCCATCAACTTGCCCCTGGCCACCAGCGGCACGGCGAGCATCAGCTGCAGGTTCTTCGGCGGCGACCCAGCGCTTCAGCTCCCCCTCGGGGTACTCCTCCACCGACCAGGAAAGGGGCTGCTGGAGGTTGAGCTGCCTGCCGGCCAGAGCCATTTCCAGCGGCAGCCGGGCTACGCGCTGCACGAACTCCGCGGACAGGCCGCGGTGGGCCAGCAGCGTCAAGGTCCCGCTTTCCTCCTCCAGCTCGAAGGCCCCGCCGATCTCGATGTCGAAGGCGCGCATCGTCTGCTCCAGGGCGGCCTGGAGTAATCTCCCGCAGATCCACCCGTCCGCTCACCACCGCCGCCAGCGAGTTGAGCAGCCCCAGGGCCCGGGTGCGCTCCTCCACCCGCCGCTCCAGGGCCGCATAGGCCGGCGAAAGGGCCTCGGCCGTCCGCCGGCGCTCGGTGACCTCCGCGTGCGAGCCGACCATCCGGTAGGGCCGGCCCTGCGGCGTCGCGCAGGGCGATGCCGCGGGCCAGGATCCAGCGGTAGGAGCCGTCCTTGTGCCGCAGGCGGTGCTCCAGCTCGAAGCCCGGGGTGCGGCCGTCCAGGAAGTCCCGCAACGCGGCCAGGGCGGGCTCGAGGTCCTCCGGGTGCAGCAGGCCGTACCAGGAATCGAATTGGTCGGCGATCTCCTCCTCCGCGTAGCCCAGCATCTGCTTCCAGCGCGGCGACAAGTACAGCTTGTTCGTGGCCAGGTCCCAGTCCCAGATCCCGTCGTTGGTGGCCTGAACGACCAGGTCCAGGCGCTCCTGCCGCTCCCGCAGCTCGTCGGTCAGGCGGGCCCGGTCGGCGCCGGCGCGGAAGGAGGCTGCCAGGGTGCGGGTGTGCTGGCGATGGAAGCGCTGCACCAGGCCGGTCAGGGTGACCAGGAACACCGCCAGCGCCGCCCCGGCCTCCAGCCAGAAACCCAGGTCCCGGGGATTGTCCGCGCGGGTCAGCCACCGCTCCAGGACGCCGAGCCTGGCCAGCGCCGCGAATCCCGCGTACATGGCCAGGCTGAGCCCGGTGGCCAGGTACCCGGCCCTGGCGCCGGCCAGCAGGACGGCCGCCACCGGCAGCAGCAGCAGGTACAGCCGCCCGCTGCCCGCCAGCCCTAGGCGGGCCAGGCTGGCGGCGGCATTGGCGTAGGCCAACGCGAAGAAAGCCCAGGCCCGCGGCCTGGCCGCCAGACGCGGCAGGAAGGCCAGGACTACGAAAGCCGCGTACACCCCGCAGTAGACCCACAGCAGAGGGGGAAAGCGTCCAGCGCGCACGGCGTTCCAGATCGGAGCCAGGTAGGCGGGCAGGCCGGAGACGGCGACCACGATCAGCATCACGATCAGCGCCCGGCCCCGCCAACTGGCCAGAGCGGCTTCGGCTTCGGGGGGCAGCAGGTCGGGTTGAGCTCGCGCCATGCAGGTCTATTCCGGGGAAGGAACGTCGTCCAGCGAGGCGATGCCGGAGCGGATCGCGAACAGCGCGGCCTGGGTGCGGCTGGCCAGCTGGAGCTTGCCCAGGATGTTGCTCACGTGGGTGCGTACCGTCCACTCGGCCACGAAAAGCTTCGCGGCGATCTCCTTGTTGGCCAGGCCCTGGGCGATGAGGCGCAGCACCTCCAGCTCCCGTTCCGTGAGAGGATCCGTGGTGGGCTTGCCGCCGCCCCCCTGGGAGAGCTCCTGCAGCACCTTGCGGGCGATGCCGGGCTCCAGGGAGGGCTCCCCACGGTATACCCGGCGGATGGCTTCCACCAGCTCCTCCGGGCTGGAGTCCTTGAGCAGGTAGCCCAGGGCCCCCGCCTTGACGGCCGGGAAGACCTTGTCGTCGGCGGCGAAGCTGGTGAGCACCAGGACCCTGGCCGGAGGCTCGGCCTGGGTGATGCGGCGCGTGGCCTCGATCCCGTCCATGCGGGGCATCACCAGGTCCATCAGTACCACGTCCGGCTTGAGGGCCGCGGCCATTTCCACCGCCTCGGCCCCGTCCTCCGCCTCGCCCACGACCTGCATGTCCGGCTCCGTGGCCAGCAGCACCTTGAGGCCCTTGCGCACGACCGGATGGTCATCGGCGATCAGCAGGCGGATCGCGCGTTTCTTCGGCGTTTTCACAGCCGGAGTATAGCATGCTCAGGCTGCCGGCACCCATCAGGAATTCGGGCAGGCAGGCTACCGCAATCGTGGCAGGCGCCGGGCCGCCGAAAACCCTGCCTTTTGGCGATGCGCGGGGCGGGGCCGTCGGCCGGCTGGGCACGCGGCAAACCTGCTGAGCCCTTTCGGCTGGCCCTGGCCGTGGTGCTGCTCGCCATGCTGACCGACGTGCTGGACGTCCGCAGGCCGGCGGCCGCCCGGTTCGCGCGCAGCGCGGCCTAGCTTGCTGTCCTTTCCTTGTCCTGCGGCAGGCCATCCGCTATGCTGGTTCGTATAACCTGTTTCTTCGGGAAAGGAGCCTGCCATGTGGAAAGACCTGAAAGCGTTCATCCTGCGGGGCAACGTTCTGGACCTGGCCGTGGGCATCATCATCGGCGCGGCCTTCGGCAAGATCGTCACCTCCCTGGTCAACGACATCATCATGCCGCCCATCGGCCTGCTGCTGGGCAAGGTGGACTTCTCCAACCTGTTCATCAACCTCTCGGGCAAGCCTATGGAGTCCCTGGCCGCGGCCAAGGCGGCGGGCGCGGCGACCATCAACTACGGCGCCTTCATCAACATTATGCTGGACTTTCTGATCGTGGCCCTGGTCGTCTTCTTCCTGGTTCGCGGTGTCAACAGGCTGATGCCCAAGCCCAAGGAGGCGCCGCCGGCCCCGAGACCAAGGACTGCCCGTTCTGCCTGTCCGCGGTGCCGCTGAAGGCCACGCGCTGCCCGCACTGCACCTCGCAGCTGGGCGTCGGAGCCGAGAAGCGCAGTTGAGCGGAAGATTCGCCCTACCGGTCCGGGGCGGGCCCGGGACGGCGGGTCCGGGCTTCGCCCCGGCCGGAGTGGGGGCTGGACTCCGGTACGGAAATTCGTTTTATTCTTCCCATGAGCACATTCTGCCCTGGCTGCTCCTCCTGGCGCTGCTGGCCGTTTCCGGCTGCGCCAGCCAGCCCGTGCGCGAGCGGCCCCGGGGCCGGCGCCGAGAGCCCGGCAGCCGGGCGCGGCCGGGCCGAAACCCGCCGAGGCCTCGCCGCTCCTGCCGCTGGACCCGCAGGTCTCGACGGGCAGGCTGGAAAACGGCCTGACCTAGTACGTGCGCCCCAACCGCAAGCCGGAAAAGCGGGCCCTGCTGCGCCTGGTGGTGAACGCCGGCTCGGTGCTGGAGGAGGAGGGCCAGCAGGGGCTGGCCCACTTCGTGGAGCACATGGCCTTCAACGGCACGGAGAGCTTCCCGAAGATGCAGATCGTGGACTACCTGGAGTCCATCGGCATGCGCTTCGGCCCGGAGACCAACGCCTTCACCAACTACGACGAGACGGTGTACCTGCTGGAGGTCCCCACCGACGACCCGGCGGTCGTGGAGAAGGGCGTGCAGATCCTGGAGGAGTGGGCGCACCGCATCCGCTTCGATCCCGAGGAGGTCGCCAAGGAACGGCCGGTCATCGTCGAGGAGTGGCGCCTGGGGCGCGGCGCGGACGCCCGCATGTTCGACCGCCAGGTCCCGGTCCTGTTCCGGGGCTCGCGCTACGCCGAGCGGCAGCCCATCGGCAAGGTGGAGGTGATCGAGAAGGCCGACGCCGCGGCGCTGCGCCGCTTCTACGAGCGCTGGTACCGGCCGGAGCTGATGGCGGTGGTGGCGGTGGGCGACTTCGACCCGGCCTGGATGCAGGACACCATCCGCCGCCACTTCTCGCGGTCCCGGCCGAGGCCGTGGCCAGGCCCGCCGGCCGAACGGCCGGAGTACCCGGTGCCCCCGCATCCGGAGACCCTGTACGCGCCGGCCACCGACCCCGAGGCGACCGCCAGCCGCGTGAGCATCTACATCCAGCACCCGGCGCAGCCGATGGCCACCGAGGCCGACTACCGCCGGCAGCTCCTGGAAAGCCTCTACAATGGACTGCTCAACGCCCGCCTGGAGGAGCTGACCAAGAAACCCGACAGCCCCCTGGCCCGCGCCTATTCCTTTTCCTACCGCAGCGTGCGCCCCAGCCAGGCCTACGTGCTGTCGGCGCGGGTGCGCGAGGACCGCATCGCCCAGGCCCTGGAGGCGCTGCTGGCCGAGTCCGAGCGGGTCCGCCGCTTCGGGTTCACCGCCTCCGAGCTGGAGCGGCAGAAGGCCGACGTCACCACCTACCTGGAGCGGGCCTACCGGGAGCGGGACAACCAGGAGTCCGCGGACCTGGTCCGGTCCTACGTGGACCACTTCCTGGAGGGCGAGCCGGCGCCCGGCATCGAGGAGGAGTACCGCCTGGTGAGGCGCTGCTCCCGGGGATCGCGGTCGAGGAGGTGAACGCGCTGGGCCCGACCCTGCTCACGGAGTCCAACCGGGTGGTGCTGGCCAACGCCCCGGAAGGCTACCGGGCCAAGGTCCCTTCCGAGGCGGAGGTGCTGGCCATGTTCCGCGAGCGCGCACCCGCAGCCTGGAGCCGTACCAGGACGCGGTGACCGACGCCCCGCTGTTTCCCGGCCGGCCGGCCCCGGCGGCCATCGTCCGGCGCGGCGGAGGTGGGCGAGCTGGGCCTGACCGAGTGGCGCCTGGCCAACGGGGCCCGGGTGCTGATCAAGCCCACCGACTTCAAGGAGGACCAGGTGCTGTTCGCGGCCTTCAGCCCCGGCGGCGACTCCCTGGTGGCCGATCGAGACTACGTGAGCGCCGTGACCGCCGCGACCATCGTGGACGAGAGCGGCCTGGACGGCTTCGACGCCGTGCAGCTGCGCAAGAAGCTGGCCGGCCGGGCCGTGGAGGTCTCCCCCTGGATCGGGGAGCTGTTCGAGGGCTTCAGCGGGCAGGCCCGGCCCGACGACCTGGAGGTGCTGCTGCAGCTGGTGAACCTCTACTTCACCTCCCCCCGGCGCGACGAGCAGGCCTACCGGGCCTACCGCGAGCGGGTGCTCACCGCGGTGCGGAACCGCCAGGCCTCGCCGGAGGCCGTGTTCCAGGACCGGGTGGAGGAGGTCCTGAGCCAGAGCCATTTCCGGCGCCGCCCCTGGAGCCCCGCGCTGGTGGAGGAGATGACGCTGGATTCCGCCTTGAGCGTGTACGGCGAGCGTTTCCGGGACGCGGGGGACTTCACCTTCCTGTTCGTGGGCAACGTCACTCCCGAGGCGCTGGAGCCCCTGGTGGCCTCCTACCTGGGGACCCTGCCGGGGAGCGGCAGGCCGGAGAGCTGGCGGGACGTGGGCATCCGCCCGCCGCCCGGCGTGGTGCAGAGCACGGTGCGCAAGGGGCTGGAGCCCAAGAGCCGGGTGGAGATGCTCTTCCACGGGCGCTTCCCCTGGTCGCTGGAGAACCGCCTGCGCTTCGACGCCCTGGGCCAGGTCCTGGACATCGAGCTGCGGGAGGCGGTGCGGGAGGAGGCGGGCGGCTCCTATGACGTGGGGGCCGGGGCCCAGGTCACCCGCTACCCCAGGGAGGAGTTCCTGCTGTTCGCCGGCTTCGGCTGCGCCCCCGCGGAGGTGGAGCGCCTGACGCGGCATCGTGCTGGACAAGGTGCGCCTGCTCGCGACCCGCGGGCCCAAGCCGGAGGACGTCACCAAGGTCCGCGAGGGGCTGCGCCGCCGCTACGAGACGGACATCAAGACCAACGAGTACTGGCTGCAGAGCCTGCAGTTCCTGGCCATGAACGGCGAGCCGGCGCGGGCCGTCCTGGACTACGAGCGCTGGGTGGAGGCCCTGAGCGTGGAGTCCCTGCGCGCGCTGGCGGCGGGGGCCGTGCGGCTGGACGAGTACCTGCGCGTCGTGCTCCTGCCCGAGTCATGATAAGGTTTAAGGAGCGGGCGAGCCGAGGCCCTGGCCGCCCGGCGCCATCCCTGGGTGTACAGCGGAGCGGTCGAGCGCGTCGAAGGGCAGGACCCGCGGAGCGGGGCTCGCGCCGGTGGCGGACGCCTCGGGCGGCGTCGTGGCCTGGGGCTGGCACTCCCCGGCCAGCCTGATCGCCGTGCGCGTCGTGGCCTCCGGGGGGCGGAGCCTCCGCCCGAGGACTGGCTGGAGCGGCGCCTGGAGCAGGCCGCGGCGCTGCGCCGCGGGTTGAGCCTGGACTCCGACGCCTTCCGCCTGGTGAACGCCGAGGGCGACTTCCTGCCCGGGCTGGTGGTGGACGTGTACCGCCGCACCACCGTGGTCCGCCCCCTGGTGCGCGGAGTGGAGGCGGCCATGGAGCGGATCACCGCGAAGCTGGGCGCCCTGTTCCCCGAGAACGACATCTACCTCAAGCGCGACGAGAAGGCCGCGCGCCTGGAAGGGCTCACGCTGCCCACGGGCTACCTGCGCGGGAGCGGCAACGGCCGGCAGCGCATCCGCGAAGGGGAGCTGGAGCTGGAAGTGGACATCGAGCGCGGGCAGAAGACCGGCTTCTACCTGGACCAGCGCGACAGCCGCCTGCTGGTCCGCGGGCTGTCCGCGGGCCGCCGCGTCCTGAACCTGTTCGCCTACACCGGCGCCTTCGCCCTGCAGGCCGTCGCCGGCGGGGCCGCGGAGGCCGTGTCGGTGGAGAGCTCCCGCGCCGCCCTGGAGCTGGGCCGGGCCTGCGCCGCGCTCAACCCGCAGCTGGACGCCGGGCGCCTTTCCTGGGTCGAGGCGGACGCCTTCCGCTACCTGGCCGAGCGGCCCGCCGGCGGGAGCTTCGACCTCCTGGTCGTGGACCCGCCGCCCTTCGCCCGCCGCAGATCCGACCTGGGCGGGGCGCTGAAGGCCTACACCGAGCTGAACCGCCTGGCCCTGACGGGCCTGGCGCCGGGCGGCCTGCTGCTCACCTTCAGCTGCTCCAGCGCCGTCTCCGCCCAGCAGTTCGGCGACGCGCTGCGGGAGGCCTCGCGCCAGGCCGGCCGGCCGGCGCAGCTGCTCCAGGCGCTGGCCGCCTCCGCCGACCACCCGGTGGCCCTGGACCATCCGGAAGGGGAATACCTCAAGGGCTGGCTGCTGCGCGCTCCTTGACACGGCGCCCGCGGATCGGGTACAGGCTAACCAGCCATGCGCATCAACTACGCCCTGATCGGCTTCGGCGGCATCGCCGAGAACCGCATCTCCAAGGAAGGCTTCGGCCTGGACGGCCGGCGCTTCCGCCCGAATCCCGCCGCGGCGCTCACCGGGGCCACGGACCTGGACCGCTCCCGGCGCGGCGCGGCCGAGGCCCTGGGCCTGCGCTGGTACGACGGGGTGGAGGCGGTGCTGCGGGACCGGGACGTCCAGGCGGTGTTCATCGCCACCGACAACCTGAGCCACGCTCCCCTGGCCGAGCGGGCCCTGAAGGCCGGCAAGCACGTGCTGGTCGAAAAGCCCATGGCCACGCGCCTGGCGGACGCCCGCCGGCTGGTGACCCTGGCGCGCAAGCAGGGCCTGAGCCTGGGGGTGGACCACATGATGGTGCACAACTCCTACAGCGCCAGGGCGGTGGAGCTGCTGCGGGCCGGGGAGATCGGCAGCGTGAACGACATCGTCCTGCACATGGAGTTCCTGTACGGCAGCACGAAGGAGGAGAGGGCGAGCTGGAGATGCTCCCGGCCGGAGCAGCTGGGCGGGCCGCTGGGGGACGTGGGCAGCCACTGCCTGTACATGGCCGAGCACCTGGGCGGCAGCCGCATCCGCAGCCTGGCCTGCGTGTACCTGCCGGCCACGCTCGGCCTGGCGGTGGAGAACGGGGCCTTCGTCCAGTTCGAGACCGCCTCCGGGGTGCAGGGCAGCGTGCGGGTGGCCTTCAACCAGCCCCGCGGCGGCCCGGGCGGGACGCTGGGCAACCTGGGCTACGAGATCTACGGCAGCCAGGGGGTCCTGCGCGGCTACGGCACCCTGTTCCAGCTCTCGGGCTACAGCGACGAGCCGGTGGCCGTGCGCCTGGAGCTGGACCGCTTCCGGCGCGCGGGGCCGGTGCGGGTCCGGCGCATCCGCAATGTCTACCAGGCCCTGGTCCTGGCCCACGCGGCCTCGATACGCGAGAAGCGGCCCATGGACGGCGAGGAAGGGCTGCACAACCTGGAGCTGGTGCTCAAGTGCCACGAGTCCGCGCGCGGCAGGGGCAAGCGCGTGACCCTCAAGGGCTAGGCCGGGGCTTCAGGCCCAGGGGTCGATCAGCATCTTGACCTGCCGGTCCTTGGCCCCGGCGAACCACTGGAAACACTGCGGCAGCCCTCCAGGGAAAGCGGCCCGTCACCACCCTGGCCGGGTCCACCGCGCCGCGGGCCAGCAGGTCCACGGCCCGCGGCATTTCGCCGGGCGGGCGACGCGAGGTCAGGAATACCGCCTGCTTCTGGTAGAACCAGTTCAGGGACAGGGGCAGGCTCTCCTCGGCCGGGCAGATCCCGAAGCTGAGGAAGGTCCCTCCCCTGGCCAGCAGCGGCAGCGCCTGGGCCACCGCCTCGGAGCTGCCGGTGGCGTCGATCAGGTAATCCACCCCGTCGGGGCAGAGCCGGCGCACCGCCGCCTGCGGGTCCTCCACGCGGGGCGAGAAGGCCAGGTCCGGCCCCAGGGCGCGGGCCCGCGCCAGGCGCTCGGGCACGATCTCGGTCTGGATGAGGCAGGCGGGCAGGGCGCGGCGCAGGAGCTGGGCCCAGAGCAGGCCCACGGTGCCGGCCCCCAGCACCAGGAAGCGCCGGCCCGGCTGGGGGGCCAGGCGGTGCAGGCCCGCCACGACCGTGGCCACGGTCTCGGTCAGGATGCCGCTCTCCGGGGTGGTGTTGGGGGGAAGGCGGTAGAGGTTGACGGCCGGCACGCAGGCGAACTGGGCGAATCCCCCGTTGCGGTGGTAGCCCACGAAGCTCTCCCGGCGGCAGAAGCGCCGCTCCCCGCTGCGGCACTCCGGGCACTCGCCGCAGGGGACGAAGGGGTCGACCACCGCCAGCTCCCCGGGGGCCGGGCCTTGCGCCTCGGCGCCGGCCAGCTCGACGCGGCCGTAGATCTCGTGCCCGAGCACCACGGGCGGGCGGGCGCTGGTAGTGTGCCCCTCGTAGATGTGCGCGTCGGTGCCGCACACCCCGCAGCCCAGCACGCGCAGGAGCGCGTCGCGCGGGCCGATCTCGGGGAGGGGCAGCTCCCTCAGCTCCAGGCGGCGGGGGCCCAGGAAGACGGCGGCCTTCATGCGGCGATTGTGGGTGGGGCCGCCTTGCGTGTCAAGCGCCGCGCCACAGAGGCCGGGGGCAGATTCCGCGCGCGCCGGTGTTACACTAGGAACAACCATGAAAAACAGAACGGCCATACCTCCACCCTGAACCGGGGCATCCGCATCTTCTTCTCGGAGTTCGTGCGCGTGAGCCTGCGGCGGCCGGCCCAGGCGCTGTTCTTCGGCCGGACCGTCCTCTGGCAGCGCAGGGCGGCCCGGCGCCGCGCGCGCCTGGCCGAGGAGGGGCTCACCGTGCCGCCCATCGCGATCTTCAGCATCACCAACAGGTGCAACCTGCGCTGCAAGGGCTGCTACGCCCAGGCCATCCGGGGAGCGCGCCCGACGAGCTCAGCGAGGCGAGCTGCGCGACATCGTGGCCCAGGCCGACGAGCTGGGCGTGTCCTTTTTCGTGATCGCGGGAGGCGAACCGCTGACCCGGCCCGAGATCATGGACATCACCCGCGAGTTCCCGCACATCGTCTTCCTGCTGTTCACCAACGGCATGCTGCTCGACCGCGGACTGATCGCCCGCCTGGCCGAGCAGCGGAACACCGTGCCCGTGCTCAGCCTGGAGGGCAACCAGGCCGAGACGGACGAGCGCCGGGGCAGGGGCGTGCACGAGCGGCTCGAGCGCAAGATGGCCGAGCTGAAGGCGGCGGGGATCTTCTTCGCGCTCTCCCTCACGGTGACGCGGGCGAACTTCGACACCGTCACCGACCGGGGCTTCGTCCGCACGGCCGTCGCCGCGGGCTGCAGGCTGTTCTTCCTCGCCGAGTACACGCCGATCCGGGAAGGCACGGACGAGTGGGTCATCACCGACGCGCAGGGGAGGGCGATGAGGGAATCGTCGCGGGGTTCCGCCGGCGCTTCCGCTCCGTGTTCATCGCCGTGCCCTGGGACGAGGAGGAGCAGGGCGGGTGCCTGGCCTCGGGCCGCGGCTTCGTGCACATCAGGCCGTCGGGCGACCTCGAGCCGTGCCCCTTCGCGCCGTACTCCGACACGAGCCTGAAGAAGGTGCCGCTAGGAGGCGCTGAAGTCGCCGTTCCTCGCGGCCATGCGCGAGAACCACGACATGTTCGGGGAGACCGAGGGCGGCTGCGCCCTGTGGAAGCGGCGCGAGCAGGTCCGCGAGCTGCTGGCTTCCTGCGCGGGCGCGCGAGCGCTCGGCCTGAGCGCTCGGCCTGAGGCCGCCCGGCGCGCGGATCAATAAAAAAGCTCCCTCGCGGGAGCCTTTTTTTTGCGCGATCCGGCGTCGAACCTTCGGCCCTCAGTTGACCTTCACGTCGATCTTGCGGGGCTGGGCCTCGGGCTTCTTGGGGATGTCCACCACGAGCAGGCCGTTCTTGAACTCGGCCTTGACCTCGGCGCGGTCCGCGTCCTGGGGCAGCACGAAGGTCCGGCAGAACTCGGCGCTGCGCCGCTCGCGCAGCAGGTAGCCGTTCTTCTTCTCCTCCTTGGACTCTTCCTTTTTCGAGGAGAGGGTCAGGATGTTGTCCTCCACCTTCAGCTCGATGTCCTTGTCCGTGAGGCCGGGCAGCTCCACTTCCATCAGGTAGCGCTTCTCCTCTTCCTTCACGTCCACCGCCGGGGTCTGGGTGTTCCAGACCGGCGTGTCGTCGAAGAAGCTGTCCAGCATGCGGTTCCAGTCGAACAGCTCGGCCGGCCGGGTGTAGCGAATCAGTCCGTTCATCGTATACCTCCTGAACTATTTGTTTTCACTTCTACTCACACTCATATATATGCAAGGTCCGTGCCAAACCTGATTTAATTATTTATATAATATAAAGAATTAGAAGAGGCTATGAGCCGGGTGGCAGGGGAGCCTAGACGCCAAGAGGGTCAAATAAACACAGTGCGTCAAAATAGTCAGATTGTGTGTCAATATTACCCATTTGACGGAGCCGGCCAGGGTGATGGGCATGCGCCGCTCAGGCCCGCGGGCCGCGAAGCGCTCCCGGACCAGGCGCACGGCCTCGCCCGCGGTGTCCGCCTCGCGCCAGTACACGGACTGCCCCTTGTTCTGCGCCGGGTCGACGCGCCAGGAGCGCAGGCCGATCACCGGGACGCCGGCGTTGTTGGCCAGGGCGATCTCCGACAGGGTGCCGAAGGCGCCGGCCACGGCCACGACCACGTGGCAGGACTTCACCACCAGCACGTTGCGCGCCTCGCCCATCCCGGTGACGATCGAGTAGCTCAGGTAGGGATTGCCCTCGGCGCGCGAGTTGCCGAACAGGATGCCCAGGGTCACCCCGCCCGCCTCGCGCGCGCCCCGGCAGGCCTGTTCCATGATCCCGCCCATGCCGCCGCAGACCAGCACCCAGCCCTCGCGGGCGATGCCCTGCCCCAGCTCGTAGGCCAGCCGGGCCTCCTCCGGGGTGCAGTCCCGGCCGCCGATCACCCCCACGTAGCGGGGCCCGGGGGCGTAGCCGCTTGGCGGGCGAGCGGCTTGCGGCGCGGCCCATTTCCTTCAGATCCCCGCGACCACCAGGTCGCCGACCTCGGAAGTGGAGTAGCCCATCTGGCCGGCGTTCATGCTCTTCATCCTGCCGATGGCGCGCACGGCCGAGCTCTCCACGGCCGCCGCGGCCTTGGCCTCGCCCAGGGTCTCCAGCATCATCTGCGCGGCCAGGATGGCGGCGATCGGGTTGATGACCCCCTGTCCCGTGTACTTGGGCGCCGAGCCGCCGATGGGCTCGAACATGGACACGCCCTGCGGGTTGATGTTGCCCCCGGCGGCCACGCCCATGCCGCCCTGGATCATGGCACCCAGGTCGGTGATGATGTCGCCGAACAGGTTGGGGGTGACGATCACGTCGAACCACTCGGGGTTCTTCACCATCCACATGGTGGTGGCGTCCACGTGGGCGTAGTCCGGCTTGACGTCCGGGTACTCCCTGGCCACTTCGTTGAAGGCCCGCCACCACAGGTCGTTGGCGTAGGTGAGCACGTTGGTCTTGGCGCAGAGGGTGAGCTTTCTCATCTTGTTGCGCTTGCGGGTGAGCTCGAAGGCGTAGCGCAGGCAGCGCTCCACGCCCTTGCGGGTGGCCACCATCTCCTGCATGGCCACCTCGTCCGGCGTGCCCTTCTTGAAGAAGCCGCCCACGCCCACGTAGAGGTCCTCGGTGTTCTCGCGCACCACCACGAAGTCGATGTCCTCGGGGCCCTTGTTCGCCAGCGGGGTCTCGACGTTGGGGTAGAGCTTCACGGGGCGCAGGTTGATGTACAGGTCCAGCTCGAAGCGCAGTTTCAACAGAATTCCGGGTTCCAGGATGCCCGGCTTCACCTCCGGGTGCCCGATGGCGCCCAGGTAGATGGCCTGGAAGCCGCGCAGCTGCTCCACCGCGCCTTCCGGCAGGGTCTCGCCGGTGCGCAGGTAGCGGGTGCCGCCGTAGTCGAACTCCGTGAACTCGAAGCCGATCTTGAACTTTTCCGCCGCCGCTTTCAGCACCTTCAGGCCTTCCCGCACCACCTCGGGGCCGGTGCCGTCGCCCGGGATCACCGCGATCTTGTACATGAGCGCCAGAGTAGCGGGGGAGCGCCGCCGTGTCAAGGCGCCGGCGCAGCGGGTCAGCGCTCCTGCATCAGGCCGCCTCATCTATCCCACCGGTAGTCCCGTGCGGTCTGGATGAGCGCCTCCACGTTCTGCTCCGGCGTGCCGAAACAGATGGGGGGTCCGGAACAGGAAAGGAAGCCGCCGCGGCCCCCGGCCCGCTTGATCTGGGAGCTGACCTCCCGCCTGACCTCTTCTACGCTGCCGTGCAGAAGGGTGGTCTCGCTGCTTACGTTGCCGAAAAGAGCCATCCGCTCTCCGAGGATTTGCTTGATCTCGCCCACGTCCAGCACATACCCCTTGCGCGATTCGTCGATCAGCAGGCCTTGGGCCTCTGTGTTTCTCACCTGCTCGGCCACCGGGGTGACGTTTCCCCAGAAGTTCATGATGGGCACCAGGCCCAGGCGACGGACCTCGCGATAGAAATCTCTTTCCAGGGGGAACAGGAGGTTTCTATAGGTGTCCGGCGAAACCAGGTCGGCGCCGAAGTACGACGCGGAGTGCGCATATCCGTGGGCGCCATGCTCTTTGACCGCCTGAACGTACATGAGCTGGCGGAGTACATCCCTTCCATCAGGTAGGCCAGGCCTGCGGGATTGTCCGCCATCAGCAACATGCCCGTATTGAAGCCCAGAACGCCGTCCTCATCGAGCATGTCGTGCACGGGACCCTAGGTCTCGAGGAAGATGAAAATCTCCTCTCCGTACCTGTCCACCAGGAGACGAAGATGGTCGAATTTCTTCTGGCTTCCCAATACCACGGCGTTCTCGTACACCAGGTCCAGGAACTCGTCGATGAGCCGCCTGCTCTCCAGCCGGCGCACCGCCTCCCGTAGTCCCTGGTGCAGGGGATCGTTGATGATCTTCTTCTTCGATTCGAAGAAGGCCTCGGCCAGATGCAGGTAGTCCGGCCGGAAGCGGTCTTGGAAACGCATCTCAACGTCCGCCAGCTCCTGCCCGTGCATCGACCAGGCCTTGTCCTGTTCGAAGTAGTCAGAGATGATCCCTGCGTAGGCGAACTTGTAAAGACCCCAGCCATGCAAACCCGCCGGCACGCGTTCCGTTTTTTCTCCCTGCAGGCTTCGCCGTACCAGCTCTTTTGCCGTCATGTCTCGAACACAGCCTTGATGACCAGCTGGCGGTTTTCTCGAAGGAAGGCCAACGCCTCCGGTGCCCGCCGCAAGTCGAAACGATGCGTGATCAGTGGCGCCACCTTGAGCAGCCCGTGCTCGATGAGGGTCATTGCCGCGGGCCAAAACCGCGGTGCCCCGGTGCAGCTCGTGATGCGCAGCTCCTTGAACAGGAGAAGCTCCATGGGCAGGCCGCTAAACGGCTTCTCGGGCAGGCCGAACAGGTGGACCCGGCCTTCGACGCCGGCTGCCTGCAGCGCGGCGGAAAAGCTCTCGGAGGTCCCCACGGCGTCGATGACCACCTGGGGGGTGACGCCCATGGACCTCAGAACGGCCGGCAGATCCTCTTCATCCGCTTTTACCGCGCGGTCCACCCCCAGCTCCCGGGCCTGGGCAGCCGGCGGGACCTGTGGCCGCTGATGACCACCTTCCGGGCTGCCTTTCAGCCGGACCAGCTGCACCATGATCAGGCTGGAAGGGCCGTCGCCGATGATCAAAACGTCTTCGCCGGCGCCGACGCCCACTTGCTCCACGGCCGCCATCGGGCAATTGAGGATGCAGCCAGCCCCGGCCTCGAGAAAGGAGACCCTTTCGGGGAGGCGGTAGATATTGGCGGCGGGAAGGACCACGTACTCCGCCCACCCGCCGTCGATGTTGACTCCGTATTCGCACGTGCCCCGTGAACACAGCTGCGCGCGGCCGGACCGGCAGTAGTCGCAGTGCCCACAGCCCCGGTAGGAGTCCGCGCCCACGGAGGCATTCAGATACGAGACATCGACTTCGGGGCCGAGCTCGACGATCACGCCTGAGAACTCGTGCCCCGGGACCAAGGGCGGGCGCGCCTGGGGGTGATGCCCGGAAATGATATGCAGGTCCGTGCCGCAAATGCCCGCCGCCTTCACCTGCAGCAGGACTTCGCCCCGTCCGGGAGTGGGGATCGGCTTCTCCGCGATTTCAACGCACTGGGGTGCCGTCCAGAGGACGGCCTTGTACGTCCGGCCCAACCTTGTCGCCTCCTGCCGTTAGCTGGTTAGCGCCCCCATGGAGCTCGTAGGCACGAGTATACAGCCTGAAGCGAGTCGCCGGCCAGGTTGCGACGCCGGCGGTGGGAGGCTATACTGCGGACGGGGAGGGGAGCACGAACAGGGCCGCGGCGCCGGCAGCCTTCAGCCTGAACAACCGCAAGTACCTGGGCGCCAAACACCGCCTGCTGGATTTCATCCACGACACCGTGCTGTCCCGCGTGTCCTCCCCAAGGGTGTTCATCGACGGCTTCGCCGGCACCGGGGTCGTGGGACTGCACTTCCGAGCCCACGCCCGCCGGATCGTCTCCAACGACCTGCTGTACTCGAACTTCGTGGTGAACCAGGCTTTCCTGAACTCCACTCCCCACAACGTGGACCTGGGGCGGGTCGAGGAGCTGCTGGACGGGCTGAACCGCCTGCCGCCCCGGCGGGGCTACGCGTTCCAGCAGTACGGCGGGCGCTACTTCACCGCCCGCAACGCGGGGCGCATCGACGCGGTGCGCGAGAGGATCGAGGAGCTGGCCGGGGAGGGCCGCTGCACGCCGCAGGAGCGCTACCTGCTGCTGGCCAGCCTGCTGTACGCGGCGGACAAGGCGGCCAACACGGTGGGGCAGTACGACGCCTTCCTGAAGCACCTGGTGAGGCGAGCGCAGGAAGGCCAGGGCCGCCACCTGGTGGACAGCAACGTGCACAAACCCCTGCGGCTGCGCCTTCCCGACGTGGAGCTGGGGGAGGGCGGCCACCAGGTTTACAACGAGGACCTGAATCGGATCATCGGGCGCCTCGCCGGGGAGGTGCTCTACCTGGATCCTCCATACAATGGGAGGCAGTACATCGACTGCTACCACGTGCTGGAGAACATCCTGCGCTGGGAGCGGCCACCGCTGTACGGCAAGACGCGCAAGTTCGCGCGCGGAGCGCTGAAGAGCCGCTATTCCCGCCGGCCGGAGGCGGCGCAGGCCCTGGCCGAGCTGGTGGAGGCGGCGGTGTGCGATCACATCTTCCTCAGCTACAACAGCGAGGGCATCATTGCCGACCGGGAAATCCAGGCCATCCTGGCCCGCAAGGGCCGCTGCGAGGTCTTCGAGCGGGAGTACGCCGTGTTCGGAAACGGTGCCGGCAGCGCGCGCCGCCGGACGGTCCGGGAGCGGATCTTCTACTGCCGCGCGGCCGGAGCCTAGGGGGAGCAATGCCCGGCAGCAACGACAAGGTGGAGCTGTTCGACCAGGACGGGCGCAGCCGGGGCTTCTACTCGGGCCGCAACCGCCTGAACGAGCTCACCGGCAAGGAGTGGGTTTACTGGTCGAAGAGCGTGATCAACCGCCCCTACCCCCCGAGCCTGCAGCACCGCCTGCGCTCCCGCCACGGGGGCCAGAAGCCCCCGGAGCTGTGCGCCGATCTGATCCGGCTTTTCACCAAGAGCGGCGGGCGGGTGCTGGATCCCTTCGCCGGGGTGGGGGGCACCCTGCTGGGCGCCGCCTTGTGCGGGCGCAGCGCGCTGGGCATCGAGCTGAACCCCGAGTGGGTCGGGATCTACCGCCGGGTATGCGCGCTGGAGGGGCTGGCCGAGCAGCGCCTGCTGTGCGGCGACAGCCGCCAGATGCTGGGTGAGCTGGCCGCCGAAGGCCTGCGCTTCGACCTGCTGCTCACCGACGTGCCGTACTGGCGCATGGACAAGGCCCGCCGCAGCACCGGAGCCTTCAAGAGGGTCGGCGAGGCGCAGCGCCCCCGGCGGGCCTCCAAGCTGCAGGCCTTCAACGATCTGGAGCCGCGCAGCAAGGAGGAGTGGCTAATCGGCCTGCAGGCCGTGTTCGGCGCGGCCCTGGACCTGCTGGAGCCCGGCGCCTACGTGGCGGTGTTCATCGGCGACATGTACCACGACGGGCGCTTCCATTTCCTGAGCGCCGAGCTGGCCGGGGCCCTGGAGCGGCTGGGCCTGACCCTCAAGGCGGACCTGATCTGGTACGACGTCAGTAAGAGCCTGCACGTGTACGGCTACCAGTACGAGTTCATTCCCTCCATGATCCACCAGAGCGTCCTGGTGCTCCGCAAATAGCGGCGCGAAGCCCGCGTTTGCGGCGCGCAGGCCGGCTTAGGCTTCCGGTCTTCACACTCCCGCCGTTCCTCGCTAAGATGAACCCGCTGCAAAAGGGGGAATGGACGAATGGGAGTCTTCAAGACCTACGACATCCGGGGGATCTACGGCCCGGAGATCGACGAGGAGTTGGCCTACAAGATCGGCCGGGCCTTCGCCCGCTTTCTGGCCAAGGACAGCTACATGATCGGGTACGACGCGCGCCTGCACTCCGCGGAGTTGTACCGCGCCGCGGCCCGGGGATTGAGCGACGAGGGCTGCCGGGTCAAGGGCATAGGAATGGCCAGCACGCCGCAGCTGCACTTCTTCCAGATGCGCGAGGACTACGAGGGCGGCATCATGGTCACCGCCTCCCACAATCCGCCGGAATACCACGGCTTCAAGCTGTTCGACGGTCGCGGCGGCTCGGTGAGCTACGCCAAGGGGCTGGACCGCATCGAGGCGCTGGTGGCCGGCCTGGGAAAGGAGCCGCCGCGGCCCGGAGGGCAGTTCGAGGAAGGCGAGCGCATCGACGCCTACATCGACTTTCTGAAGGAGGTCGCGGGCAAGGAGAGGCTCCCCGGGCGGGTGGTGATCGACGTGGGCAACGGCTCCTCCGGGCGCGTGTTCCGCCGCCTGGCTGAACGGTTGGGCCTGGACGCCGTGCTGCTGAACGAGGAACCCGACGGCCGGTTCCCCAACCGCAGCCCCAATCCCCTGAAGCCCGAAAGCCGCCAGGGCGCCGCCCGCCGCCTGCGCGAGTCCGGGGCCGATCTGGCGGCGTTGGTGGACGGGGACGGCGACCGGGTGTTGTTCCTGGACGAGCGGGGCGAAGCGGTGCAGAACTACTTCGCCGCCGCCCTGATCGCCGAGGAGCTGCTGGCCCATCGCCCTGGGGGGGCCGTGGTCTTCGACCTTATCTCATCGCGGGTCCTGCCGGAGCGCATCCGCGAGCTGGGCGGAAAACCCGTTGTTTCCAAGGTAGGCTACGCCTTCCAGTACGACGCCATGGTGTCCGAGGCAGCGCTGTTCGGTGCCGAGGCCTCCGGGCACTGGTACTTCAGGGTCACCGACCGCTTCTACACCGAGTCCGCGGCCTATGCGCTGGTGGTGCTCATGAAGCTGTTGGCCAAGCGGGGGCGCCGGCTGTCCGAGCTGGTGGCGCCGCTGGCCGGCCGCTACGTGCAGTCCGGGGAGATCAACCTCGAGATCCACGACAAGGAGGCGGCCATGGCCCGGGTGGAGAAACACTACGCGGACGCCCCCCTGGATCGGCTGGACGGTATCAGCGTGGAGCTGGAGGACTGCTGGTTCAACGTCCGGCCCAGCAACACCGAGCCCCTGCTGCGGGTGCGGCTGGAGGCCCGCAGCAGGGAGGCCCTGGACAGGCGCACCGAGGAGGTAAAGCGGCTAATTGCGGGGAGCTGAGGCCGTGAGGGTCCGCTACAACGCGCCGGTCATCCTGACCTTCACCCTGCTGGCCACCGGGGTGCTGGTCGTGGACCAGTTTCTGAACGGGAACCCCGAAGCTCACGGGTTTCTGCCCCCTTCCTGCCGGAGGCGCCCGAGCAGCGCCTCCACGTACTCGCGGTCCTGCCCGGCCATGACGGAGGCCTCCTCGTCGCCCGGTTCCACGGCCAGGGGCTCCGCGGCGGTTGCGCTGAAGGCGGGGGTGATGAGCGGCCCCGCCTGGGCCCGGTGCAGGGCGGTGCCGATGGCGCAGGCCTCCTTGAGGCCCAGCAGCAGCGCGGCAATGCGGTAGACGTTGGAGCGCAGCTTGATGAACTCGGCGGTCAGGAAGGTGATGGAGCTGATCACCGTGCGGTTCACCGGGTCGCTGCCCCGGATGTACACCGGGTAGATGTAGCCGCAGTAGGTCCCCACCCATTGCAGGAAGCCGCCCAGCCGGTCCCCCCGGCCCAGTTTCTCCCGCACGGCCAGGCGGTGCCCCTCCTCGTACTCGTGGATGGTCTCGAACACCGGCTCCAGCAGCGTGGTGTCCAGGCTCAGGTCGGTTCCGGCCAGAGCCTGCTGGAGCTCGGCGCGGGTCTGACTCAAGTCGGCGTTGAAGTTCAGGCAGCAGCGGTTCAGGGTCAGCAGCCAGAAGGCCAGGCGCTTGTGGTTCTCCTCCAGGCGCAGGTACTCGCCCAGCAGGTCGTGGATCAGGTACAGGACCGCGTCCCCTTCGAAGCGCATCTCCTCGCGGGGCCGGCCCAGCCACTCGGAAGCGAACTGGTCCACGACGCGGTACAGGGCGGAGAGCTCCTCCGGCGAGGATTGCATGTGCTCCACCGCCCGCAGCACCGGCTGGATGATCGATTTGTCCTGCATCGAGGGCTCCAGCTACATCGTAGCGCAGGCGCCCGACCGGCGCAAGGGTGGTCGATTGAACAGCCACCCGTTTTCTTGGTACCTTGGCAGTGATGCTGGATATGCTGGAAGCCCGCGCCAAACGCTACGAGGAGCTCGCCGTCCTGACCGCCGACCCGACGGTGATCCGCGACCAGAAAAGGTACGCCGAGCTGATGCGGGAGCTGGGCGGCTTGAGCGAGCTGGTGGAGGAGTACGGCCGTTACCGGCGCCTCCTGGAGGAAATGGCGCAGGCCCGCGAGCTGGCCCAGGAGGCAGGGGACAGCGAGATGGCCGGGCTGGCCCGTGAAGAGCTGAAAGGCTGAAGGAGCGGGAGGAAGCGCTGGCCGCCCGCCTGCGCAACCTGCTCATCCCCAAGGACCCCCTGGACCTGAAGAACATCATCGTGGAGATCCGCGCCGGCACCGGCGGCGAGGAGGCCGCCCTGTTCGCGGCCGACCTGTTCCGCATGTACACGCCGCTACGCCGAGGGCCGCGGCTGGAAGGTGGAGATCCTGTCCTCGCACCAGACCGAGATCGGCGGCTTCAAGGAGATCATCTTCTCGGTCAGCGGCAAGGGCGTGTACGGGAACCTGCAGCTACGAGAGCGGCGTGCACCGGGTGCAGCGGGTGCCCGAGACCGAGGCCGAGCGGCCGCATCCACACCTCGGCCGCGACCGTGGCGGTGCTGCCCGAGGCGGAGGAGGTGGAGATCGACATCAAGCCGGAGGACTGCCGCATCGACGTGTTCCGCTCCGGCGGCCCGGGCGGCCAGAGCGTGAACACCACCGACTCGGCGGTGCGCATCACCCACCTCCCCACCGGCCTCGTGGTGATCTGCCAGGACGAGAAGAGCCAGCACAAGAACAAGGCCAAGGCCCTGCGGGTGCTGCGCGCCCGGCTGTTCGAGCAGGAGGAGGAGCAGAAGCACGCGGAGCGGGCCCAGGACCGGCGAGCCCAGGTCGGCACCGGCGACCGCTCCGAGCGCATCCGCACCTACAACTTTCCGCAGAACCGCGTCACCGACCACCGCATCAACCTGACGCTCTACAAGCTCGACCAGGTCATGCTGGGGACCTGGATGAGGTGATCGAGGCCTTGAAGCTCAACGCCCGGGAGGAGTACCTGAAAAGCGCGGGATCATGATCACCGTGCAAGCCGCCCTGCAGCGCGGCCAGTCCACTCTCTTCTACGCCGAAGTTGAAACCCCCCTGCTGGATGCCACGGTCCTGCTGGGCGAGGCCCTGGGCCTGAGCAAGGAGCAGCTGCTGGCCTGCCCCGAGGCCCCGGTCCAGGAGGAAGGCTGGCGGCGCTTCCAGGAATTCCTGGACCGGCGCTGCCGGGGCATCCCCGTTTCCTACATTCGCCGAAAGAAGGAGTTCTTCGGCCTGGAGTTCTACGTGGACGAGCGGGTGCTGGTGCCGCGCCCGGACACGGAGGCGCTGGTCGAGGAGGCGCTGCGCCTGCTGGACCGCGCCTGCGGCGAAGCCGGCGGGAGGCCCCCCGGTGCACGACGCCTGCACGGGCAGCGGCTGCGTGGCCATCGCTCTCCAGCGCTCCCGGCCCGGGCTGCTGGTGTCCGCCTCCGACATCTCGGCCCGGCGCGGAGGAGGTGTTCCGCCTCAACTGCCGGCGCCTGCTGGACCGGGAGCTGCCCTTCCACCGCTCGGATCTGTTGGAGCAGGTGGCCGGGCGCTATCGACCTGATCACGGCCAATCCGCCCGTACCTGCGGGACGGCGAGGTGGAGGAGATGCGGAAGGTGGGCTGGCCCGAGCCCCGGGAAGCCCTGGCCGGCGGCCGCGGACGGCACCTCCCTGCTGGCCGCGCTCATCCGCCAGGCCCCGGCCCGCCTGGCCGCCGGGGGGCTTCCTGCTGCTGGAGACCGACCCGGCGCAGGCGGCCTATCGTCCGCCAGCGTCTGCTGACTGCGGGCTTCCTGAGGTGGAGGTGGTGCCGGACCTGGGGGGCCGGCCGCGGGTGATCCGGGGGAGACGCCCGTGAGCGAGCAGCAGACCGCCTGATCGCAGCGCTTCACCGACAAGCTGGAGCGCTACACCGAGGAGGACCGCGCGCGCATCCTCTCGGCGGCTGCGCTGGGCCGACGGCCTGCACCACGACCAGAAGCGGGCCTCCGGCGAACCGTACTTCGTGCACCCCCTGTCCGTGGCCGAGATCCTGGTGGACGCGCGCACTGGACGCGCAGACCGTCATCGCGGCCCTGCTGCACGACACCCTGGAGGACACCGGCCTGACCCGCCGCGAGCTGCGCCGGGAGTTCGGCAAGGAGGTGGAAGCCCTGGTCGGAGGGGGTGACCAAGATCTCGCAGATCCGCGGCATGAGCAAGACCGTCCAGCAGGCCGAGACCATCCGCAAGATGCTCTTGGCCATGGTCAAGGACATCCGGGTCATCATGATCAAGCTGGCCGACAAGCTGCACAACATGCGCACCCTGGAGTACCTGGAGGAGGCCAGCCGCAAGCGCATCGCCACCGAGTGCCTGGAGATCTACGCGCCGCTGGCCGGCCGCCTGGGCATGTCGCGGATCAAGGACGAGCTGGAGGACCTCTGCCTGCGCGTGCTCAACCCCAGGGCCTGGGAGCAGATCGAGCGCTTCGTGCAGGAGGGCGAGCAGGACCGCAGCGAGTTCCTGGGCGGTCATGGAGCAGGCGGTGCGCCGGGAGGCCGAGGCGGCGGGCATCCCGATCCAGGTGGAGAGCCGGATCAAGCACTTCTACTCGATCTACCGCAAGATGAAGAAGAAGGGGCGGGCCCTGGCCGAGATCCACGACCTGGTGGGCATGCGCCTGCTGTGCGACACCACGGGCGAGTGCTACGAGCTGCTGGGCCTGGTGCACAGCTGTGGATGCCCATCGAGGGCCGCTTCAAGGACTACATCGCCATGCCCAAGTCCAACCTCTACCAGAGCCTGCACACCACGGTCATGGGGCACGAGGGCAAGATGCTGGAGATCCAGATCCGCACCCAGGCCATGCACCGCACCGCCGAGGAGGGCATCGCCGCCCACTGGCTGTACAAGCCGGACGCGGCCGGCCGGGCGGTCAAGGCCGAGCAGCTCACCATCATCAACATGCTGAAGAGCTGGGACTCCAGCGCGGTTGCCTCGCCCGAATTCCTAGAAGAAATCAAGCGCGAGCTGCTCAAGGACTCGATCTACGTGTTCACCCCCAAGGGGGACGTGATCGAGATGCCCAAGGGGGCCACCGCCCTGGACTTCGCCTACCACATCCACACCGAGGTGGGCCACCACTGCGCGGGGGCCAAGGCCGACGGGGTGCCCATCCAGCTCAAGGAGGAGCTGGCCAACACCCAGGTGATCGAAGTCCTCACCGCCCAGAACGCGCGTCCGCACCTGAACTGGCTGCGCTTCGCCAAGACCAACCGTGCCCGCAGCAAGATCCGCCACTGGCTGGCCCTGCACGAGCCGGACCTGATCTTCGACCGCAACATCGTGGCCAGAAAGAAGGCCGAGCCGCCGGCGCCCCCCCCGCCCAAGCCCGCCGACAAGGCAGCCGGCAAGCCCGCCGAGCCGGAAACCCGCATCCTGGACCAGAGCAAGGTCGGCGTGCGCATCGGGGAGGAGAGGAACCTCATGATCCGCATCGCCGGCTGCTGCCAGCCGGCCTCCGGCGACCGGATCGTCGGCTACGTGTCGCGCGGGCGGGGGATCATCGTGCACCGGGCCGACTGCCCGAACGTGCGGCACATCCCCGACATCCAGGAACGGCACGTGGAGGTGCAGTGGGAGACGGTGTCCCCCAAAGCCACCCGGCGCTTCCAAGTCACCGCCCGCGCCGGCGGCAACCTGTTCTCCGAGGTGGAGGGGGCCTTGAAGAAGTTTCATGGGCATTTAATAGAAGGAAAGCTCGAGGACAGCGGACTGGACACCCTGGATGGCTTCTTCACCGTGGAGCTGGACGACGCCGGGGACTTCGGCAAGGTGATGAAGAGCCTGCGCACCGTGCCTTCCGTGGTCAACATCCGCACTGCCAGGTAGCAGCGGCCCCGGGCCCATTTCGTTACTGAATTTCACCCTGAATTGCGATAATGATTCTCATTGAGCCCTGGATTTGGTGAATTGCTGCGCGAAATCGGAGCTTCTGCCGAAAAAGGAGTAGGTCCGACATGAAGACAAATATCGACACAAATAGGCTGGCCGCCGCGGCGGCCGTGTTCGTGTTCGCAACCCTGGTCCTGGGCACCTGCCGCAACCCGCTGGTTCAGGTCGGGCTGGGGGACAAGGTGGACCTGCAGCCGCCGGAGTTGGCAGTCACCAGCCACCAGAACGGCGACTATCTGCATGCCACGGAGATCCTGGCCGGCACCTTCGCCGACGACTTGGGGATCAGTGCGGTACAAGTTTCCCTGGATGACGGCGACCACCTTCGCGAATGCGGATCTGGGTGACGGCACGTGGAGCTACGAGCTTGAAACCCTGGACGCCCTGGCCTTCCCGGACGGCGACGGGGAGTACGAAATCGTCGTTCGAGCGTTGGACGGCTCCGGCAAGAGCCTGGAGCGCCGCCTGCTGCTGTACGTCGACAACCATGCCCCCGTGGTCCTGGTCAAGGTGCCCACGGGCTACGCCTCGGGTCAGTACAACGGTGACTTCAGCATCAAGGGCGAGGCGGCGGACGAGTACGGCATCGACAGGGTCGAACTGGAGATCTGGAACAGCACCGGTACGGCGCTCCTGCTAGGCCCGGAGGTGGTGGTCGGTACGTCGAGCTGGAGCTATCTGTTCAAAAGCAAGGACCTTCTGCCCTCCGGCACCGCCGTTTATCAATTGAGAATCACCGCTTTCGATCGTTCGGACAACACGAATGCCTACCTGTACCACGACGACGACGTGTATGCCGCCAACGGCGGCACCGTTACCGTAGAACAGGTGTACAGCCTGGACCAGGGTGTGGCCGTCAGCGGCCTGACCATCCTTCCGGCAGACATGGCGGCCCTGAAAAAGACCGCCCTGACTCCGAGCGCGCTGACTCTTACCGTGAACCAGGCCCTGGACCTGCCGGACTTCATCATCTCCAACCCGGACGAGGAGGCTCCGCTCGCCGAGCGGGTTCTCGGAAGCAACGCCAATGCCATCGGCATGGTGCTGGACGACGACGGAGTAGACCCGGATAGTATCCAAATTTCCCTGGACAGGGGTCTCAGCTGGGTGGACGTGACGCAGACCGGCGGCAGCGGCATTTCCGTGCGTTGGCAGCACGATCTTTCCGGCCTCGGAGGGGGAACCCAGTATTTGCGGCTGCGCGCCCAGGATATCTATGGTATCCCGGCCACATGCAACGAGGTGCAGTTCTCCATCGACCTGGGCGCTCCCTCCGTGGAGGTCACCTCGCCGGTCCAGGGCAGCTACCAGAAGGCCACCTTCTGGGTGCAGGGCACCTCCTTCGACAGCGAAGGGGTGGCCAGCGTCAAGGTCAGCACCAACGGCGGGGCTAACTACTATAATGCCGCCAATACCGGCGTGGGATTCAGCACTTGGGAGTACTCGGCCGCGGTGCCGGGTGACGGCCTCACAGACGGCAACCGGACCGTCAAGGTCATGGCCACGGACACCTCGGGCAAATCCGGTTATACCAACCTGCAGGTCATCATCGACACCCAGGACCCTTCGATCAACTTCCT
Organism: uncultured Spirochaetota bacterium; assembly: GCA_963736785.1. Taxonomy (GTDB): domain Bacteria; phylum Spirochaetota; class Spirochaetia; order SZUA-6; family DRHE01; genus MIBK01. The sequence continues at coordinate 30,936 of CAVTQG010000012.1, forward strand.
GATCCCGGCCAGCTCCAGCACGGTGAACGGGGAGGTGCTGCTGCGGGGCACCGCCTCGGACAACACCCAGGTCACCAAGGTGGAGCTGAAGATCGGGCGAGCGACCCCTGGATCCAGCTGTCCGGCACCTACAACTGGGAGTACTCGATCGACAGCGTGAGCTACGCCAACGCCACCCACGCGGTAGAGACCCCGCCCGGCAGCCAGGTCTGGAAGCTGACCATCCAGGCCCGGGCCACGGACGCGGCCGGTAACCTGGCCACCCTTTCCAGCTACTACCTGTTCATCGACAACGACCTGGACAAGCCCACGGTGAACATCGTATCGCCAACCAATGGGCAGAACATCGGCGGCTCGGTCCTGGTCACCGGCACCGCCTTCGACGATGACGCGGTGCACCACGTAGAGATGCAGATAGACCTGAACGGCGACGGGGATTTTCTGGATAGCATCGACCTGAACGGCGACTTCGACTTCCAGGGAAAGTTCGAGCAGGAAAGCCTGTGGTACCCGGTGTCCGGCACCACCCTGTGGACGCAGGAGCTCAACGGCAGCGGCGAGCTGTACCAAACCCAACCCGGCCACACCGGCGACATCAACCTTCGCGCGCGGGCGGTCGACACCAAGGACCTGGTCAACCCCGGCATAGCCGGCAACTTCCAGCAGCTGGCCATCCATTTCGACAACACCATTCCCCGCATCGAGAACCTGAACCTGGGTTCCGGCGACTACGTGAAGGGCAGCTTTTCCCTCACCGGCGATGCGCTGGACGACACCCAGGTCACCGGCATCTACATCAGCTATGATGGCGGCGTGAATTACACGAACATCACCGGCGACCCGACGAAAGTCACCCAGAACTCGCCGAACGACTATGACCTGCACCTCAGCATCAACAGCGCCAGCTACGTGCCCGACCAGCGGCATCCTGTACCTGCGCCTGAAGGTCGTGGACAACGCCAACTATCAGAAGATCGAGTTCCTCAACCTGAACGTGGACAACGTGTTCCCGACGGGGGCCTACACGGGGGCGGCCGGCGACATCTACGGCAGCGGGACCAATGCCCGCCTGCAGGGCACCGCCGCCGACTCCGGCTCGGTGAGCGGGGTGCAGGCCGTGGAGGTTTATTTCATCCGCGGGGCCGTCGCCCACAACCCGCGCGATGGCGCGACGACCGCGGCGGGCAGCATGGACTTCGGGGACGGCTCCGGCTCCGTGCCTTACGCGGCTAATTCGGCCTACCGCATCCGCATCGACAACCGCTACGAGCTGGGCAATGATGCGGGAGGCAACGGCGATGCGGATGGCTTCGACGAGAGCTTCACCCTGGCCGGCTCGACGTACAACTGGTGGGCCCAGTTCGATTCCTCCCTGATTTCCGACGGTTTGATCGACATTCACTTCGTGGTGTACGACCAGGCCGGCAATGGCCGCCACTACCTGCAGAGCGGATTCATCAAGAACCACAAGCCCTCGATCGCGGCATCGACGTGGGCAGCGACGTGGATGCCAGCGGGGTGGTGGAGGTCGACGAGCGCTTCGCTTACACGGCTCCGATCCAGGCGCGCAATCGCCTGTACATCGGGATCAACGCCTCCGACAACGCCGGCGGACTGCAGTACGCGGTATACCACGATCCGGGCGGCGCCAACACCTTGGTGTGGACCGACCCGAACGCCTCCTCCCAGACGCTGGACATCTCCGGCTACGGCGAAGGAGCCACCACCTTCCGCTGCCTGGTCACGGACGCCGACGGCATCCAGACCGAATCGGCCCGCCTTGCGCCCCTTGTCGTCACCATCGCGAATCTGGACACAGTGGACCCGGCGGTCACCATCAATACCCTCGACCCAGGCGGACGCGGTCGCCGGGCATATCGAGCTGGAAAACGAGAGCCTGTTACAACGGACTGGACCCCGACGTCAGCGGCACGATCACCCTCAAGGGCAGCGCCTCGGACAACCAGCGGATCGCTGCGATTACAGTCAGCGATCACCAGCTTCGATGCCGGCAGTGGCGTGGGGCTTCCCCGCACCGTGGCCTCCTGGTCCGGAGGGATTCTGGTCGCCGCCGGCGGCTCCAACTTCACGATCGACACGCAGTCGCTGACGAGCCTCTGGCGGTCACCTGATCACCTGGACCTATACCTGGAACACCGCGGGGATCACCAACTCGGCGGGAACGGACATCAACGCCCTGTTCGAGGTCACCGACTTCGCCACGCCCACGGCCCGCACGGGCAACTACGCCCGCGGCTACGACGTGGTTCCGTACATCAAGCAGGTGTCCACCCAGATCGGCGGGATCAAGGATGGCAACATCCGCGCGGTTTCCGGCAAGTACTCCATCCGCCAGAACCTGGTGGACGCTGCCGATCTGATCACCCTGACCGGCTACAACCTGCGCCCGATCGCCAATGGGGTTAGGGTGTCCTCGGATCCGGACGGGCTGGTCGGCACGACTTTGCAGGGCGCCGCGTTGACGGTGCAGAGCTCGGGCAACCCCTGGACCACCCTTACCCTGCGCAAGAACTCCGACCGCTCCGGGTACCTGGCCGTGGTGGCGGGAACCGCCGGCCTGCCTATACCCAGCCTCAACAATGTGAACGACAACAACAGGACATACAACCAGGAGGCGGACATCTATTCGAAGAACTACCTGCTCACCGACGACCGCTACCTCGCCCTTTTCCGGGTCACCCAGACGACCTATGCCAACGGCTACTACCCGGCCATGCTCATGAACGGGGACACCCCGGTATTCGCATATAGCAACGATAATACAGGGGCCACGCGGCGAGACGGAGCGACGATTGCCGGCGGGTGGTACCACCGCATGAACGCCCTGGCCGCGGATTCTTCCGGGAACTATTACCAGGTCTCGCTGCACGACGCCTTCGGCAACGGGCATTACGGGCACCTGGCCCTGTACTACAATGCCTTCGGGAATAACGCCTATCCTTTGGCGGACCCGGGATCCACGGCGAACAACAACAATGCCCTGGCCCTGGACAACCTGACCCTAACGGCCACGAAGCTGAACCGCTTTCACTACCCGAAGCTGATCGCCAGCGGCAACACCACCACCGCCCAGATCTACCTGGCCTATTATGATGACGAACCCTCCACCAAGGACCTGATCGTGCGGGTTTTCCAGATCGGTACCACGGTGGCGGGTACCACCCAGCGCAACCTGACTGGCGGAGTGGTGACCAACCAGGCGGAGGCCACCGGGGACGGCACCGCCACCGGCAGGAATGTACTGGCCGGCTCGGCCAGCCAGTATTTCGACATCGGGCGGACCTCCGGCGGCGTGCTGGTAGCGGCCTACTATGACGAGACCGCCAACCAGCTGCGCTTCACCTACAACGCGACCCCGGTGAACGCCAACGGTCTGTACGGCGGAAGCTTCGCCGCCCCCCTGGACCTGGATACCACCTACAACGGCAGCTACGTCTCCCTGCACGTGGACGCGGCCGAATCGCATCCACATCGCCTATTACGATTCGGCGGAGGCGGATCTGAAGTACATCTACCTGGACAGCTACACGGACACCACCCCCTCGATTGCCAGGGTCGATGCCTTCCACTCGGTGGGTCTGTGGACCGATGTGCACACAAACGCGGCGAACGTCCCCTATATCGCCTATTACAACAACTCCGAGAACGGCACCCGGGACTCCATCAAGCTGGCCCGTTACCAGGGTACCCTGCCCACCGTTTTGGATGGGATAGACGGCTCCGGAAACGTGACCGGGGCCTGGGAATGCCTGACCGTGCCCGTTCAGGACGTGCCGCAGGGGGGGTTGCCACAGTTCAACCAGGTGAATCTAGGCTTCGATTCTTCCAGCGACCCGACCCTGGGCTACCTTTCGGACGTCATCGAGTACAGCAACTATCTGCCCGAGCTATAAGGGCGATGCGAGGAGCGTGTCCATGCGAAGAAGCCTGCTTGCCGCAATCCTTCTGGCCCTGACCATCGCCTGGGCGGGGGCCCTGGGCAACCCCGAGAAGGGCAAGTACCAGCCCGTTCAGGGGCTGGAGAACTGGGACACGCGCCTGGAGTTGGAAGGCCTGAAGCAGGGCAAGTACAACCTCATCGTGCGCGCCAGCGACCAGGCGGGCAACGTGCGCTACGAGGGGCCGTTCAACATTTTCGTGGATCCCCGCTCCGACCTGCCGGTGGCCCGCATCTCCCACCCGGTGGCGGGCACCCGGGTGGCCAGCCAGCTGGACGTGGTGGGCACCTGCGTCGACGACGACGGGGTTCAGAGCGTGCAGGTGCGCCTGGACGACGGGGATGCGGTGGCGGCCAAGGGCACCGACTTCTGGTCGCTGCCCCTGGACATCTCCTCTTTGAGCGACGGGGAGCACACCTTGAGCGCTGTGGGGGTGGACGTCAATGGCGTGGAGGGCCCGGTGACGGCCGTGCGCTTCCAGGTCGACAAGAGGGCCCCGGTGATTCGGGTGGCGAGCCACTCCAGCGGGGCGCTGGTGTCCGGGCAGGTGCGAGCTGGAGGGGGAGGTCGAGGACCCCAACGGCCTGGCCGGCCTGTCCTGGAGCCTCGACGGCGGCGCCAGCTTCCAGCCGTTGCGCCTGGCGCTGGACAAGCCGGGCAGCCACGGGGAGTTCCAGGCGGAGCTGGACACCCGCGGCAGCCCCGACGGTCCCCTGGTGCTGTGGCTGCAGGCCGGCGACCGCACCGGCTCCACGGCCCGGCAGGCCTTCCTGCTCTTCGTGAACAACGGGGCGCCCGTCCTGGAAATCCTCTCCCCCGCAGCCGACGCGACGGTGAACGGAAAGGTGCTGATCGTCGGGCGGGCCGTCGACAAGCTCGGGTTGCGCAGCCTGCAATTCGACACCGGGGAGGGGGCAGCAGGGAACCGTGCCGCTCACCCCCGGGAACCCCTTCTGGGCCCAGGAGTTGGACTTTTCCGGCCGAAAGGCCGGGGTGGTGCAGGCGAGTTTCACCCTGGAAAGCCTCGCCGGCATCCGCCAGACGGAGAAGCTGCGGCTGAAGCTGGATCCGGAGGCGGATCGCCCGCGTCTCACGCTGGCCACACCGCAGCCGGGGGCCAAGACCGGCGCCCCGGTGCTCGTGTCGGGCTTCGTCCAGGACGACGACGCGGTGGCGCGCGTAGAGTATTCGCTGGACGGCGGAGCGTTCCAGGAAGTGCCTTGCACATCGGCTTTCGATTTCGTTCTGGAGGGACCGGCTCCCGGGGAACACAAGCTGTCGGTGAAGGCCGTGGACTCCAACGGCGTGGCCGGGAACCCGGTCGCGATTGGCTTCACGGTCACGGGCCAGCCCCCGCGCGTAGTCCTCGATTCCCTGGTTGCCGCCTCCACCTCCCCCTTCAGTCCCGGGGTGGTTTTTGCCGGGGACAAGGACGGACGCCTCGCCGGCACGATCCGGTACGCCGGCGCCATCCTGAAAGCCGAGTACAGCCTGGCGGGGGCCGCGCCCAAGCCGCTGGTCTTGAAGAAAGGGACGGCAAAGGACGCGCAGGGATTCGACGTGCCTCTGCCACGGGCTTTACCACCCGGCCGGGTGGATGTCGTGGTGCGGGCCACCGACGGCTTCGGGGGGATTGGGGAGTGCCGGTCTTTCTTCTTCCGCGGCGCGGAACAGGGCACGGGGGGCCTGATTCTGGCCGATGCGCGTCTTACCGGGGACGGGCCCGTGCGCCTGGAGCCGGACAACCCGCTGGTGGGCTACGTGGCAGGGGGCGCCATCCAGGCCGTTTCCGTCGACCCGCCCTCCAACAAGGTGCGGGTGAGCGCCGAGGGCGCGCTGTTCCGGGTGGAGGCGGGCGAACCGGGAGTGAGCGAACCGGTGCGTCTCCAGGTCACGGCCGCCGACGGCAGCCGCCTCACGAGCGACCCGATCCGCTTCGCCAGCGACCTCCAGGCCCCCAGCCTGGAGCTGGAGCGGCCAGTTACCGGGGATTGGCTGGCCGCGGAACTGCGCCTGGAAGGGCGGGCCGCGGACGCGAGCGGACTTGCTTCGCTTGAATATGCCCTGGACGGGGAGCAGTTCATCGCCATCCTGCAGCCGGGCGCAGGAAACAGGACCGTTTTGCAGCCACCGTGCCCGTGAGCGCGCTGGCGGAAGGCCCCCACCTACTCACGGTGCGGGCCGTCGACCGGGCTGGCAACGGGGTGCTCCGCCAAGTGGCCTTTCACAAGGACGGCACCGCGCCGACGCTGGAGCTTCTGGCCCCGCGCCCGCAGGATCCGGTGAACGGTCTCACCAGCCTGATCGGGGTTGCGCGGGACGACGGCAGGATCGCGCGCGTGGAAGTGAGCGAGGACGGGAAGACCTTCCGCGAGGTGAGTCAGGAGGCGTTGTTCCGCCTGGAGTTGAACCTGTCCCTGGTGCCGGCCGACAAGCTCCTGCTGCGCTGCACGGACGCGGCCGGCAACGTGGGGCAAGCCAGGCCAGAGCTGACTTTGAACCTGGAGGCGGACAAGCCCGTCGTCCAGGTGCAGCTACCGGCCGCCGGAGAGCTGCTGCGCGACGACTTCGTGATCTCGGGCATGGTCTTCGACGACGACCAGGTGGCCTCCGTCCGCTGGCGGCTGGACGGCGGGGAGTTCCGGGAGCTGGAGGCCGGCAACGCCTTCAGCGTCCCGGTGAAGCTGGCCGAGGTGGGCGACAACGAGCACACCGTGGAGGTGCAGGCCGAGGACGTCGGGGGTTTGCGCAGCGAAATCGCCAGGACCACCTTCATGGCCTCCACCTCCGACCCGGTGTCGGCATTGGCTTCCCCCGGCATCGCCGAGCAGGTGCGCGGCGTGGTGGAGCTGGTCGGGACCAGCAAGGACCCGAACGGCATCGCGGAGGTGCGCCTGTCCTTCGACAACGGCCTGAGCTATTACCTGGCTTCCGGCACCGAGGCCTGGCGCTACCGGCTGGACACCCGCCTGATGGCCGACGGAACCCACGCCGTACTGGTCCAGGCCAGGGATTCCACCGGGGCGGTCGGGCTGTACACCACGACCATCAACATCGACAACCGTGCGCCGGAGCTGGTCCTGGATACCCCCCGGGACGGGCAGGTGTTCACTGAAAGATTGCGACTGGATGGAAGGTCGCTGGACAACATCGCGGTCACTTCGCTTGCTGTTTCCATCACTCCCGTGGCCGCTTCCCAGGGGCCGGGGCGCGGCTCGCTGGAGGTGCCCTTGAACTCCAGCGGAATTCTGCTGCAGGAGTTGGACCTGCAGGGCCTGCCGGCGGGCTGGTACAACCTGCGGCTGGAGGCGGCCGACCGGGCCGGCAACCGCAGCTACGTTTCCCGCAACTTCCTCAAGCAGGCGGCCGCGGAGGCCCAACGCGTCGAGCTGTACTACCCCGCGGACGGGGAGACGCTGGCCGGATCGTTCTCCGTGTGCGGCCGGGTGGTGGCGCAAGCCCTGCCGGAGAACGTTCTGGTGACCCTGGACGGGCAGCCGCTGGAGACCGTACCGCTGAGGCCCGAAGGCTGGTTCCGCCTGGACGTGGAGGCCGCGGCCCTGACGGCAGGCGGGCATACCCTGGCGGCCGAGGCGCTCCTGGCCCAGGAGGTGCGCCTCAGCTCCGGGCCGCGGGCGGTGCATTATCTCGCCGGCGGGCCCTGGGTGCGTATTTCCTCGCGCAACCCGGGCGACTACGTGACCGGGCGGCCCTTCCTGGAAGGGGAAGCCGGCTGGTTCGAGGAGGCGGTCGAGCAGGAAGAGGATCTCCGAAGCACAGCCCGGCTGCGCGCGGAACACAAAGTCCGCCTGGTCGAGCTCAGCATGGACAACGGCCTTTCGTTCCGCAAGGCCGACGGCAGGGAGGCCTGGCGCTTCCGCCTGGAGACCCAGGAGCTGACTTCCGGGAGCGCTGCGCCTCTTGGTCCGGGCCACCTTCGAGAATGAGAGCGTCGCGGTGAGCCGTACCCAGCTTGTCGTGGACACCCAGGCGCCGGAGGTGAGGCTGCTGGAGCCCTCCGAGGGCGGGCGCTTCAACTCTTCCCTGCAGCTGCTGGGCACGGCCGGCGACGAGTCGGGCCTGGCGGAGGTGGCGGTGAGCCTGCGGGAGGGGGACAAGAGCCGCTACCAGGTGCCCTCGTTCATCCAGGGCCTGTACCTGGACGCGCACACCATGGGCGCCACCTACTGGGACCTGGGCCTGGGCCTGACCTTCTTCGACGACAACGTCAAGCTGCAGGTGCAGGTGGGCATGTCGCCGCCGGGGCGCTTCTCCGGCCTGGTGCTGGGCGCCAAGCTGCTGGCCAACATCGCCACCCTGCCTTTCGGCTACCTGTTCGGACCTTCCTGGGACTTCTTCTCCATGTCCCTGGCGGTGGGCGCCAACTTCTCCTACTTCACCATGTCCGAGGACAGCGTAGCCTTCACCGACGCCGGGCTGGTGCTCGGGGGCATGGTGGCGCAGCTGGAGTTCGCCCGCTTCCACATCCCGGGCTGGCGGATGGCCAGCACCTACGGCCTGTACACCGAATACCAGCTCTGGTTCATCTCCTCGGACGTGGAGGCCGGCACGGCCAGCCGCCTGGCCTTCGGACTGCGCATCGGGCTGCTGTAGGCCGCGCGGCAAAGAGCTACCGGCTGTCGTCGGGTCCGATCACTTTCAGCTGGGTAAAATAGTCCCGGTAGAAACCGCGGTTACGGGCGAGAAGTCTGTCGGCGTGCAGGAAGGCGTGAGCGCCGATCAGGAAATCCGGCAGCACACGCCCAGCCTTGCCTCCTCGTTGGAGGTGTTTGGCGAAATGCGCGCCGGCCAGCGCGCTGCTGTCCAGTGAGCTCGGGACGAAGTCGATCTGCCAGTCGCGGCAGGATTTCCGCGGCGACGCACTCGCCGCTGACCTTCCGTCGTCGTTCTGCTATAACTGGGGACGACTATGTCTCCGCCTGGCTTTCCTCTGCGCTGACCGCCCTTTCGGCCCTGCCCGTGCTGGTCAAGGTGCTGGCCAGTCTCGCCCTGATCCTGCTTCTCAACCGCCTGGTGAAGGAGCTGCTGATCTCGGTGCTCGTCGGAACGCTCCTGCTGGGGCTGTGGTTCGGGCACGGCCTGCCCGCCGTGGGAACGATCGCCTGGGCACGCTTCCGCGAGCCGGACAACCTGCTGCTGATCGCGGTGCTTCTGCTGGTGATCTGGCTGAGCAGCCTCATGGCCGAAGGCGGCGTGATGCGCGACCTGGTGGAAGCGGTGAGGTCCCGCGTGCCCAGGAGGCTGGCCTTCGCCGCGCTGCCGGCGGTGATCGGCTTCCTGCCCATGCCCGGAGGAGCCCTGTTCTCCGCCCCGATGGTGGACAGTGCCGACCCGCAGCGCGCCCTGAGCGGCCTGCTCAAGGCGCAGACCAACCATTGGTTCCGGCACATCTGGGAGTACTGGTGGCCCCTGTACCCGGGGGTGATCCTGGCCCTGGAGCTGACCCGCCTGGAGATCTGGCAGTTCGTCCTGGCGCAGCTGCCGGTGACCCTGATCGCCGTCGGCAGCGGGGCGCTGCTGCTCCTGAGGCGCATCCCGCGCGGGGGGGGTAGGCCGGAGGCAGCGCAGGGCGACGCCGGCTGGCAGCGGCGGCCTCCGGCGCGCCGTCCGGCAGTTCGCCCGCCCGCCGCTCCTTCCTGGGCCTGATGGCGCCTATCCTGGTCGTGGTGGCGGTCTTCGCCCTGCTGCAGGTGCTGCTTCCCGGGTCTGCGGAAGGTGAGCCGCTACGTGCCAATGGCCGCAGGCCTGGTCCTGGCGCTGGCGGTGCTGCAGCTGCAGCGGCGCCTGCCGCTGAGCGCCTGGGTGCAAGCCGTGTTCTCGTGGCGCGCGCTGCAGATCACCCTGCTCGTGGTGGTGGTGCGCATCTACGGCGCGGTGATCGAGTCGCCCCTTCCCGACGGGGTGTTCCCCGTGGCCCTGCTGCGGCGGGAGCTGGCCCTGTTCGGCATCCCGGATGCGCTGCTCATCGCCTTCCTGCCCTTCATCTGCGGGTTCACCATGGGCAGCACGGTAGGCTACGTGGGGGCCAGCTTCCCCCTGGCCCTGAGCCTGCTGGGCCCCTCCCCCTCCCTCGGGCGGCTGGCCGCCACGACGGTGCTGGCCTACGGCTTCGGCTTCATGGGGGAGCTGTTGTCCCCCGTGCACGTCTGCCTGGTGGTCACGGCGGAGTACTTCCACATCCGGCTGCTGCGCAGCCTGTCCAGCCTGATCGCCCCCGCCCTGCTGGTGCTGGCCGGAGTGACCCTCTGGCAATTCGCCCTGCGCTGGATACTGCCCGGGTAGGCCGCGGGCAGCAGGCCGCCCGCCGGCTAGGCCGGCGCCTGCCGGGGGATCCTGGGTCCGCCGCAGCGGAAGCTCCGGAATAAAGAGAGTGATCACCAGCGCCGCCAGCACGATGAAGATGGCAGTAGAAGAAGATCCGAGTCACTGCCCGCGAAAAGGCGGTGCGCACGGCCAAGGTCGCCGCGGCCACGGCCCGATCGGCCTGCTGGATCAGCTGGCCGCGGATCGCCGCCAGCGCCTGCTCCGCGCCCTGTCCCCCGGCAAGTGCGCCGGTGATCAATCTCTTCTTGGTCTCCGTCGGGAAGCGCCGGTCGGCCATCAGCTCGTACAAGGCCCCCAGGTCCCTGGAGCGCAGCGCGCGTTCGGCCAGCGCGTATTGGCGTGTCGAAGTCGGCGCGGATGATCTTGCCCAGGTCCTGGGCGTTCCCGGAGCCGAGGCTGCGCTGCGCGACGGGCTGGCCGTCAGCCTTGACCGGCCTGGCCGCGAAGGACGGCAGGCCGGAGAAGGTGGCCGCCAGCACCCCGGCCAGCACGGTCCCCATGACGGCCACGCCCACCGTGCCGCCGATCTGCCGGAAGAAGATGCTCGTGCCGGTGGCCTGCCCGATGTAGCGCGGCTCCACGGCGTTCTGCACGGCCAGGGTGTACAGGGGGAAGGTGGGACCCAGGCCCAGGCCGCAGAGCAGCATGTACAGGGTGACCTGCCAGTACCCGGTTTCCACGCTCATGCGGGAGAGCAGGAACAAGCCCACCGCCAGGAGAGTCCCCCCGGCCAGCATCTGCAGTTTGTAGTGCCCGATGCGCGACACCAGCTGGCCGGTGAGCGTTGATCCGAGCACCAGGCCGATGGAGACCGGGATCAGGCTCACCCCGGCCCGGGTGGCGGACACCCCGATCACGTTGACCATGAACAGCGGCAGGAAGACCATCAGGCTGAGGAACCCGGCCCCGGTGAAGAAGAGGGCCGGGATCGAGGTGGCGTAGACCCGGTTGCGGAACAGGCGCAGCTCCAGCACGGGGTTGGCCGACCGCAACGCCGAGAGCGCGAAGAGGGCCAGCATCAGCGCGGAGCCGGCGAGCAGCCCCAGGGTCCAGGGGGAGTCCCAGGGGAAGCGGGCCTTGTCCAGCTGCAGGGCCAGCACCAGCGGCAGGAAGCCGGCGACCAGCAGGGCCATGCTGGTGAAATCCAAAGGAGTCTTCTCGGCCGGCGGGTGCAGGGGCGGCATCCACGCGGAGATGAACCAGAGGGCCAGGGCGCCGAAAGGCAGGTTCACGTAGAACACCCAGTGCCAGCCCTCGATGCCGGGGAGCAGGCCGCCGGCGTAGTCGGTGAGGAAACCGCCGGCCAGCGGCCCCAGCACGCTGGCCAGCCCGAACACGGCGCCCACCAGGCCCTGGTAGCGGCCGCGCTGCGCGGGGGGGAACAGGTCGGCGATGACGATGAAGGCCATGGCGAAAAGGCCCGCCCCGCCCAGTCCCTGGATGACCCGGAACAGGATCAGCTGGCTCATGCCGTCCCCCAGGAAGGACAGGAAGGGCACGGCCCCGCTCAGGCCGCAGAGGAACGAGCCGGCCAGGAACAGGGCCACCGCCACGAGCTCGCACGGTCTTGCGGTTCAGGGTGTCGGCCAGCTTGCCGTAGATCGGGACCATGATGGTGGTGGCCAGCAGGTAGGCGGTGGCCACCCAGGTGTAGCGGTCCAGCCCTTGCAGGTCCTGCACGATTTTCGGCAGCGCCGTGGCCACGATGGTCTGGTCCAGGGCGGCCAGGAACAGCGCCAGCAGGACCCCGACCAGGGTGAAGTTCTTTTGTGCCGGGGTAAGATTCATGATGTGTGATAAAAATACTCATATTCATCACCCGGGGACAGCGCCCCGTCCGGGCGGCCTTCGGTTGTGCCGCCGGGAGTTTTTCCGCTATACTCCTGCTGAAATCGCCGCAGGCGTCAGGGAGGCAACCGTGAAAGAGATCCGCAGCGTCGGCTGGATCGGCACCGGGGTGATGGGCCGTTCCATGTGCCTGCACGTGATGAACAAGAGCGGCCTCAAGGCCCGCGTGTACAACCGCACCCGGGACAAGGCCCGGGACCTGCTGGAGGCCGGGGCGGTCTGGTGCGACAGCCCGCAGGAGGTGGCCGCGGCAGCGACTGCATCTTCACCATCGTGGGCTACCCGGCGGACGTGGAAGAGGTGGTGCTGGGCGAGCGCAGGGAGCGCTGGCCGGCGCCGCCCCGGCTCCGTGATCGTGGAGATGACCACCTCCGAACCCACCCTGGCCCAGCGCATCCACGCCGAGGCCGGAAGAAGGGCGTGGAGGCCCTGGACGCCCCGGTCTCGGGCGGGGACGTGGGCGCGCGCAACGCCAAGCTGGCCATCATGGTCGGAGGGGACCGTCCGGTCTACGAACGCGTGCTGCCCCTGCTGCGGCACATGGGCGAGAACATCGCCTACTTCGGCGCTCCCGGCGCCGGGCAGCACACCAAGATGGTGAACCAGATCCACATCGCCACCACCATGATCGGGGTGGTGGAGTGCCTGCTGTACGCCCACCGCGCGGGGCTGGACCTGCTGGAGGTGATCGAGGTCATCGGCAAGGGGGCGGCCGGCTCCTGGAGCCTGAACAACTACGGGCCGCGCATCGCCAAGGGTAACTTCGACCCCGGCTTCTTCATCAAGCACTTCGTCAAGGACATGGACATCGCCCTGAAGGAGGCCCGGCGCATGAAGCTCAGCCTGCCGGGGCTGGCCCTGGCCCACCAGTTCTACGTGGCGGCCATGGCCGTGGGACAGGAGAACCTGGGCACGCACAGCCTGTACAAGCTGTTCGAGCGCCTGAACACGCCGTGAGCCGTCCCTGCCGCACCTACTCGATCGCGGCCCTGGACCTCGAGCTCGGGCAGATGGGCGCGGCCGTGCAGTCCCATTGGTTTTCCGTGGGGTCCGTGGTGCCCTGGGCGGAGCCGGCGGTGGGCGTCGTGGTCACCCAGTCCTTCGCCAATCTTTCTTTCGGACCGAGGGGTCTGGCATTGCCTGCGGCAGGGCTTGGCCGCGGGCGAGGTCCTGGCGGCGCTGCTGGCGGAGGACGAGGGGCGGGAGCTGCGGCAGGCTGCCGTGGTGGACGCGCGGGCGCGGCGGCCCACACCGGGGCGCGCTGCCTGCCGGAGGCGGGGGGGCCGGCAGGCGCTCGCTCCGCGGCCTCGGTCTGGCCGGCCATGGCCGAAGCCTTTGAGCGCGCGGACGGGCCGCTGGCCGAAGGCTGTTGGCCGCTTTGCAGGCCGCCCAGAAGGAAGGCGGGGACCTGCGCGGGCAGCGTGAGTGGTGCGGACCGCCGCCACGGCTGGACCGGCTGGTGGAGCTACGCGTGGAGGACCATCCCCGTCGCTTGCCGAGCTGGCCCGCCTGCTGAGCATTCACCGCTCCTACGAGCACATGAACCGCGGTGATCTGGCGCTGGAGAAGGGCCTGGCGGAGCAGGCCGTGAGGGAGTACGGCCGGGCCCTGGAGCTGTGCCCGCGCAGTACGGAGGCGCGCTTCTGGCACGGGGTGACTCTGGCCGGTGCCGGCCGCCAGGCTGAAGGGGTCGCCCGCCTGCGCCGGCTGTTCCTTCGCCGCCCCGCCTGGAGGGTCCTGGCCCGCCGCCTGCGCGAGCGCGGGTTCCTCAAGCTGGAGCCCGCGGCGGCCAGGAAGCTCGGGCTATGAGCGCGGTGGAACCCGGTCACGGCGTGGAACCCGGTCACGGCGTGGAACCCGGTCACGGCGCGAAGCCCGCCCGCGGCGTCAAGCCCGCCTCCGGCGCGCCGTCCCCCGGCGGCATCTTCCCGCTTCTCCTGCTCGCCGGCCGGCCGGCTTCCGGCAAAAGCGAGATCCTCGAGTACCTTCGTCGGACCCCCGCCACCGAACGCCGCCGGCGGTTTCGCATCGGCGAGCTGGCCGTGCTGGACGACTTCCCCCTGCTGTGGGCCTGGTTCGAGGAGGACCACCTGCTGGCCGACATGGGCCGCGAGCGCCTGCACACCACCCCCGAAGGCTACGTCCCGGGCCCGCACCTGTGGGACCTGCTCGTGCGCCGGCTTTGTCTGGAATACGACAAGCTCGACCGCGCGGACCCGCAGCTGCATGGCCGGGCTACCGCCCTGCTGGAGTTCTCCCGGGGAAAGGAGCACGGGGGCTACGCGGCCTTCGCCCAGCTGTCCGAGGCCGTGCTGCAGCGGCTGGCCGTGATCTACGTGCACGTGAGCTTCCAGGAGTCCCTGCGCAAGAACCGCCGCCGCTTCAATCCCGAACGGCCCCACAGCATCCTGGAGCATGGCCTGCCGGATGAGAAGCTGGCCAGGCTGTACCGGGAGGACGACTGGGGCGAGTGCGGCGCCGCCGACAGCCGTTTCCTGGCCATCCGGGGCAGGCAGGTTCCGTACGCCGTGTTCGAAAACGAGGACGACCTGACCACCCCCGGCGGGGAACCCCTCGGCCAGCGGC
>CAVTQG010000013.1:0-54337 GCA_963736785.1 uncultured Spirochaetota bacterium
GCGTGGATGAGTGCGACCAATACTACGGGCGGATGTGGGAGAGCCAGTCGCCGCGCGGCAAGTGGTTCTTCCTGCGCGAGCTGCTGGAGGGGCGGGAGAAGCTGGACCAGCAGGCCGTGGACACCTTCCTGGTGTGCACCACCTGCGAAATGTGCAACGTGCTGTGCTCCGAAGGGCTGCCCATCGAGCCGACCTGGATGGGCCTGCGGAACCTCGCCGTCGAGAAGCGGAAAAAGATGACCATCCCCGCCTTCGAGATCATGTCCGCCTCCCTGGACGACAACCTGAACATCTGGGCCAACTACCGCCAGGACCGCGATGCCTGGCTGCCGGAGGAGGTGAGGCCGGCCATCAAGGAAACCTCCGATACACTATACTTTGCCGGCTGCACGGCCTCCCTCGTGGAAAAGGATATCAGTCGCTCGGCCGTACGCCTGCTCGCCGACGCCGGCATCCAGTTCGCCTACCTGGGACAGGACGAGGCCTGCTGCGGCATCCCGATGCTGGTGGCCGGGAAGTGGGAGCAGTTCGGCAAGGTCGTGAAGCACAACCTGAGCGAGGCGGCCAAACGGGGGGCGAAGAAGGTCATCACCAGCTGCCCGGCCTGCTGGCTATCCTGGGCACACGTGTACAAAGAGTGGGCCGAAAAGCTCGGGATCCCGTACGAGGTGGAGGTGCAGCACTACTCCGAAGCCCTGGCCCCGGCGGTGGCCTCGGGCAAGCTGAAGTTCGAGAACACGCCCAAGACCGTCACCTGGCACGATTCCTGCCACATCGGCCGCGCGGGAGGGATCTACGAGCCTCCCCGCGAGCTGATTCAGGCCGTGCCCGGCGTACAGCTCCGGGAAATGGAGCACAACCGGGAGCAGGCCCACTGCTGCGGCTCGGTTCTGAGCCTGATCTCTGAGCCGGAGGTGGCTTACCGGATCGGCAAGGTCAAGCTGGACGAGGCACGGGCCACGGGGGCCGACGAGGTGTTGTCGCTGTGCCCCTGCTGCCAGTTCCAGCTGCGCGTCAGCGCCGAGAAGAACGGGCTGCCGGTCAAGGTGACCGATCTGGCCACCTTCCTGGCCAGGGCCCGCGGCTACGAGGTGCAGGAGGATCTGCCCAAGGTGCTGGATTCCTGGGCCACCTTCGAGGCCATGATCGCCCTGATGAAGCCGCGGAACATGGCGGCGATGATGGAAGAGCTGTTCCCGGAGCTGGTGGAGGCCATGCCGCGCTGGATGGGCCGGATGATGTGCCTGGCCGGCAGGCTGGGACTGCTGCCCCGGATGAAGGCGCTGTTCCCGATCGTGTTCCCTCTATTGATGCCGGGGATGATGCCCAAGGTCATGCCGGCCATGCTGGCGGCCGTAGCCCGGCGGGTGCCCATGCCGGACTACATGCTGGAGCAGATGCCGGACCTGATGCCGCGGGCCATGGGCAACCTGATGCCGCACCTGCTGCCGGAAGTGGTGCCCCTGATCGCCCAGCCTCTGGTCGACTACCTGATCGCCCGGTGCCGGCACGAGCGGCGCAGGCCTGCTGCCGCGGCGGGCGATGCCCCTGCCGCAGCCTTCGAGGCCGGGGAGGCGTAGAGCAGAGTAATAGTCATGGTCAGCAGCCCCCGTCGCTTTTCTTTTTCCAGACCTTCGGCTATGGTTGGAGCCATGGAGGAGAGGAAGATTTTCCTCACGTCCCTGTCCAACTCCTGCGGGTGAGCGGCCAAGATGGGCCCTGAGGCCCTGGCGCAGGTACTGCAGCCGTTGCGGGGAATGTTTCCGGAAGCACTCCACCCCAATGTCCTGGTGGGCCTCGACCGCACCGATGACGCGGCCGTCTACCGGGTAGGGGAGGACTGCGCGGTCATCCAGACGGTGGACTTCTTCCCGCCCGTAGTGGATGACCCCTACGATTTCGGTGCCGTAGCAGCGGCCAACGCCCTGAGCGACGTGTACGCCATGGGCGGGGAGGTCCGCCTGGCGCTGAACCTGTGCTGCATCCCCGAGGACCTGCCGCCGGAGATCGTGCGCGAGATTCTGCGCGGGGGCGCGGAGAAGGTCGCCGAGGCCGGGGGAGTGCTGGCCGGGGGCCACACGGTGAACGACCCGGAGCTGAAATACGGCTTGGCCGTGATGGGCGTGGTGCATCCCGCGAAAATCTGGACCAAGGCCGGGGCGCGCCCCGGGGACCGCCTCCTGCTCACCAAGCCCCTGGGCACCGGCCTGACCACCACGGCCCTGAAACGCAAGCTGGTCGATTCCCGGCGGATCGCCGACTCCATCGAAAGCATGAAGCGCCTCAACCGCAAGGCGGCGGCGCTGCTGGCCGGCTGCGGAGTGCGGGCCTGCACCGACGTGACCGGCTTCTCGCTCCTGGGCCACGCGCTGGAAATGGCCGAGGCGGGGGGCGTGAGTTTCCGCTTCCAGTGGGAGCGGCTGCCCTGGGTGGGCAATGCCCGGGAGCTGGCCGCGGCGGGAGAATCGTTTCCCGGCGGCGCCGAGCGCAACCGGGCCTACTTCGGCGGCCGCGTGCGCTTCGCCGCGGCCCTGGGTGAAAGCGAACGGCGGGCGCTGTTCACCCCGGAGACCTCCGGCGGCCTGCTGGCGGCGCTGCCCGCCGAGCAGGTGCCGGCGGTCCTGGAACGCTTCGCCCGGGAGGGGCAGGGGCTCTGGGTCATCGGCGGGGCGGTGGAAGGGCAGGGAATCGAGGTCGCCGGTTAGAGCCTACCGGTAGGTGGCGTCCGCTCCGTGATCCGAAAGTTGGGCGCCGAACCAGCGGTGCAACGCGGTGAGCAGGTGAAGGTCAGAGGTGGAGAAGGCGATTTGCGCCCCATCCGGCAATGCCTGGTAGTCGATCCGAATCCGTGCGGCTCCCGCGGCCAATTCCTCGATTCCGGGCATCTGGGCGCCGTGAATTGAGGTCGGGTCGGAGTAGTCGCCGCTGCGAAAAAGCATTGCCTCATGCTGAAGGTGCTGCCGAATGATGGGCACCTGATCGATGTCGGCCGGGTTTCGGATCACCACTTGCTGTATGCCGCCGTTTTCGGTCATCTGGAAAATGTGGAGGGTCTTGCTCAAGTCAAAGGGCATCACCTGCCCGCCCATGTTGTGGACCATGGCCTGCCGCTCTTGCGCAAAGCAGACAGGGGCCAGCATCCCCAGCAGGCCGGCGATCCCTAGGGCGATCAGCGCGCGGCTCATTCCTCTTGTGGCCATCCTGCACCTCTCTCCCGAATAAAATAACAAAAGGCGCGTGCCGGTCAGCAATTTCCGCGTATCAGGGCTGAGCCCGGGAGCGGGCATGAATTCTCTGCACGGTCGTGGAAGCGGTGTAGATCAGGATGCCCGCCCAGATCAGGCCGAAGCTCACCAGGTGCGTGCGGGTGAACCTCTCCCGGTACAGCAGCACCCCGAGGGCCAGGTGCAGCGTCGGGGTCAGGTATTGCAGGAAGCCGACCATGGACAGCGGGATGCGGCGCGCTCCGTTGGCGAACCAGACCAGCGGCAGCGCCGTCACCGGCCCGGCCAAAATCAGCAGGACATTGGTCCATATGTCGGCGCCGCCGAACGCACCGCGGCCTAGGACCGTTTCCCGCCCCAGGAAAAGGAGGGTGAGCGGCATCAGGTACAATGTTTCGATAAAGGTCCCGGTCACGGAGTCCACCGCCACGGTTTTTCGGAACAGGCCGTAGAACCCGAAGCTAAAGGCCAGCGTCAGCGAAATCCAGGGCAGGGAGCGCAGCCCGGCGGCGAGGTAGACCACCCCACCCAGGGCGAAGGCCACCGACACCCCCTGCCAGAAGCTCAGCCGCTCCCGCAGCAGCAGAACCCCGAGGGCCACGCTGATCAGGGGGTTGATGAAGTAGCCCATGCTGCTCTCCACCAGGTGGCCGCTCACTACCGCCCAGATGAACACGGTCCAGTTGACGCTCACCAGCACGGCGGTGAGGGCCAGGATCAGCGCCGTTTTCCGGTTGGCCAGGGCCTCCCGGACCGCGCCCCAGCTCCGGCGCAGGGTGATCAGAGCGGCCAGCAGGACGCAGGTCCAGAGGATGCGGTGCCCGGGAATCTGCAGTGCAGGCACGTGGTCGATGAGCTTCCAGTACGGTGGGACGGCGCCCCACAGGAGGAAGGCCCCTGCCGTGTACAGGATGCCCGAGGTGAGCTGGCTGGGTTTCCGCGTCATGTGATGCTGCAATATAGGAGCTTTTCAGGGGAGTGGCAATCGGAAACGCGAATGTGTACATTATCGAGCAGGTCACCTTGAACAAAAACGCGGAAGTCGATTTCGGCCGCTGCGACCCGCATCTCTGTAATGGAGGCTCCGGGCATTGCCCGGCGGCCGCGGCCTGTCCCCGGAACCTGCTGGAGCAGGAAGAGCCTTTCGGCGTCCCGCTGCTCCTGTCCGCGCGGCTTTGCACCGGCTGCGGCGCCTGCGCGGGAGCCTGTCCCTCCTGCGCGATCACGGTCCGCAACGGATGAAGTCTTGACAACTGCCTGTTACCATTGGTAAAGTACCTTCCGATAGCGAAAAGAAAGCCTTTCGAAAGGTTTTCGTAACCAATTGCATGGTCATTGCACAGTTGAGCGAAAGAGAAAAAGAGATCGTCAAGCTCCTGGCCGGCGAGCCGGGCCTTTCCGTGGCCCGCCTGAGCGAGCTGCTCAGCGTTTCCGTCGTGACCATCCGCAGTGACCTGAACGACCTGGAACAGAAAGGCATCCTGGTGCGGACGCGCGGGGGCGCCGCCCCCGCATATCACCCCGACGTTCTGGAAAGACAGAGTCTCAACGTGGAAGCCAAGAGCCGGATCGCCCAGGCGGCGGCCGCCCTGGTCAACGATGGGGACACGATCATGATCGAGGCCGGCACCACCACCGCGCTGGTGGCCCGGCACCTGCTGGGCAAGCGCTTCGTCAATATCGTGACCAACTCGACGCTCATCCTGCCGTTCGCCCGCACCAACCCCGGCATCCATCTGACGGTGGTGGGCGGGGAGTTCCGGCCCGCCTCCGAATCCATGGTCGGCCCGGCAGCCCTGGCCGAGCTGGAGCGCTTCCACGTGAGGCTGGCCTTCGTGGGCACGGACGGGTTCTCGCTGGAGGGCGGGCTGACCACCCACCTGGTGGAGGGGGCGGAGATCGTGCGCCGCATGGCCGAGCGCTCTGATACCGTCGTCCTGGTGGCCGACTCCAGCAAGTACGGGAAGATCGGTTTCGTGCGGGTTCTGCCGGTGCAGGGGGTGCACCGCCTCATCACGGACACGGGGCTGGAGGCACGCGCGGAGCAGGAGCTGGCGGCCATGGGGCTGGCGGTGACTAAGGCCTGAAGGAGGAAAGATGGCTCACGAAGTGATCCTGCCCATACAGGGGCAATCCGTGGAAACCTGCCTGATCCTGGGCTGGAAGAAGAAGATCGGGGAGCAGGTGCAGGAAGGCGAAGCCTTGGTGGAGGTGGAGACGGACAAGGCCTCCTTCGAGATTCCGGCCCCGGTGAGCGGCACCTTGCTGGCGATCTACCACCAGCAGGGGGAGGACGTCCCGGTGCTCGCCGCCCTGGCACTGATCGGCCAGCCCGGCGAGGCGGTCGCGGCCGCTACGGGGAGCGCCTCACTCGCAGGCGCGCCCGCGGGCGCGATGCACGCTGCGCCGGCCGCGGTGGGAACGGCCCCGGCCGCTCCACAGGGCGCCGCGCCCACCGGAGCGGGGCCCCGCGTAGCGGGCGCCACCCCCCATCGGGCTGGCGGCAGGCCCGCCATCTCGCCCCGCGCCCGCCGGCTGGCGGAGCGCTCGGGCTGGAGTTCCGCGGAGGCGGCCGCCACGCTGCCGCAGGGGCGGGGCAGCGGTCCCGGAGGCCGGATTCTGGAGCGGGACGTGCGCCAGGCCCTGCAGGCCAGAGGCGCGGCGAAGCCCCGCGAAGCCGGCCCGCCGGCCGGGCAGGCGCCGGCTTCGCCGGCCTTCGCGCCGCTTCAAGCGGGTTTCGCGCCGGCTTCGCCGGGCTACGCCGCGGCGAAATCCGCGCAGCCCGCCGACTTCCCCGGTCCCTTCACCGAAATCCCGGTGAAGGGCGTGCGCAAGATCATCGCCGAGCGCATGTTGGCCTCCCTGGCCGGCAGCGCCCAATACACGATGCACGCCTGGGCCAACGCCGAGATCCTGACGGCCTACCGCCAGCGCCTGAAGGCCAGCGACGAGGTCCTGGGGCTGCGCGGGATCAGCATCGGCGACATGGTCAACTTCGCGGCGGTGCGGACCCTGGCCGGGCACCCGGAGGTGAACGCCCACTTCAGCGCCGGCCGCCTCCTGCAGTTCCAGCGGGTGCACCTCGCCTTCGCCGTGGACACTCCGCGGGGGCTGCTGGTGCCGGTGATCCGGAACGCCGAATCCCTGAGCCTGAAGATGCTGGCCGCCGAGGCCGCGCGCCTGGCCCAGGCCTGCCAGGACGGCACCGTGAGCCTGGAGGCGCTGTCCGGCGGCACGTTCACCGTCAGCAACCTCGGGGCGCTGGGGATCGAGTTCTTTACCCCCGTGCTCAACCCGCCGCAGGTGGCGATCCTGGGAGTGGGCGGGATCAGCCTGCGGCCGGTGCCGGGGCCGAAGCCCGGCGAAGCCGACACGGCTTTCCGCCCGCACATCGCCCTTTCCCTGACCGCCAATCACCAAGTCCTGGACGGAGCGCCGGCGGCGCGCTTCCTGGCGGAGCTCGCCCGAAACATCGAAAACATCGGCTTGCTGTTGGCCGGTTGAAGGAGAATAGATCATGCCCAAAGCGATCCTAGTTGACCCCAAGGTAGTTCGCAAGCCGGGGAAAATCGAGTTTCCCGCCCTGCTGGTGAACCAGTACGCCGCGGACCCCAAGAAAGAGGAAAAGAAGCACGGAAAAAAGCGCCTCGCTAAAATCTATGAGGACATGCTTTTCATCCGCGAGTTCGAATCCATGCTGGCCGCGATCAAGACCCAGGGGGAGTACCAGGGCATCAAGTACAACTACAAGGGGGCGGCGCACCTGTCCCTCGGGCAGGAGTCGGCCGCGGTCGGCCAGTGCGTGCACCTGGACACCGACGACTTCATTTTCGGCTCGCACCGCAGCCACGGCGAGATCCTGGCCAAGTGCTTCTCGGCCATCGACAAGCTGGAGGAGGCCGCGCTGGAGCGGATCCTGAAGAGCTACATGGGCGGGCGCACGCTGGCTGCGGTGGAGAAGGGGGCTAGGCGGCAAGCTCCGGGACGTGGCCGTGGACTTCGCGCTGTACGGCACGCTGGCGGAGATCTTCGGCCGGGAGACCGGCTTCAATCGCGGCATGGGCGGCTCCATGCACGCCTTTTTCGCCCCCTTCGGCTCCATGCCCAACAACGCCATCGTGGGCGGCTCCGGGGACATCGCGGTGGGCGCGGCCCTGTTCAAGCGGATCAACCGCAAGCCCGGGATCGTGGTGGCCAACATCGGGGATGCCTCCTCGGCCTGCGGCCCGGTCTGGGAGGGAATCGTGGTGTCGGCCATGGACCAGTACCGCACCCTTTGGGACAAGGAGCTGGGCGGCGCGCCGCCGGTCCTGTTCAACTTCTTCAACAACTTCTACGGCATGGGCGGGCAGCCCGAGGGGGAGACCATGGGCTTCCGCCAGCTCGCGCGCCTGGGGGCGGGGGTGAACCCCGAGGCCATGCACGCCGAGCGGGTGGACGGCTACAACCCCCTGGCCGTGGCCGATGCCGTGGAGCGCAAGAAGAAGATCCTGCTGGAGGGCCGCGGCCCGGTTCTCCTGGACGTGATCACCTACCGGCTGACGGGCCACTCCCCCTCGGATTCCGGCACCTACCGGACCAAGGAGGAACTGACCCTCTGGGAGCAGGAGGACTGCATCAAGGGCTATTCCGCCTACCTCACGGGCAACGGTCTGGCCAAGGCCGAGGACCTGGCCAGGCTCAAGGAGGAGGTCGTGCGCCGGACCTCACGCGTGCTGGAGCTGGCCATTTCCCCCGAGGTGTCCCCCTACATCGACACCCGGCGGGACTCCATCGGGGAGCTGATGTTCTCCAACCGCAAGGTGGAGCGCTTCGACGAGCGGGCGGCCGAGGTGCTCCTGCCTCTGGCTGACAATCCCCGCTTGAAGGCCAACGAGCGCAAGTCCCGCTCCGGTCTGGACGAGGCGGGCAAGCCCCTGCCCAAGGCCAAGGTCCTGGCCCTGCGCGACGCCCTCTTCGAGGCCATGCTGCACCGCTTCTACATCGATCCCACCATGGTGGCCTACGGGGAGGAGAACCGCGACTGGGGCGGCGCCTTCGCCGTGTATCGCGGGCTGACCGAGGCCCTGCCTTACCACCGCCTGTTCAATACCTCGATCTCCGAGGGGGCCATTGTCGGGACCGCCGTGGGTTACGCGGTGTGCGGCGGCCGGGTGGTGCCCGAGCTGATGTACTGCGACTTCCTGGGCCGCGCCGGGGATGAGGTCTTCAACCAGGTTTCCAAGTGGCAGTCCATGTCCGCCGGGGTGCTCACCATGCCCCTGGTCCTGCGCGTCTCGGTGGGCTCCAAGTACGGGGCCCAGCACTCCCAGGACTGGACCTCCATCGTGGCCCACATTCCGGGCCTGAAGGTGTACTTCCCGGCCACCCCGTACGACGCCAAGGGCATGCTCAATCTGGCCCTGGCCGGAACGGACCCCGTGGTGTTCTTCGAGAGCCAGCGCATCTACGACGTCGGAGAGCTGTTCGTGAAGGAAGGGGTGCCGGCCGGATACTACGAGGTGCCGGAAGGGGAGCCTGCCGTGCGGCGCGAGGGGAAGGACCTGACCATCATCAGCATCGGGGCCACCCTGTACCGGGCGCTGGAGGCGGTGGAAGAGCTGCAGTCCAAGTACGGGGTGTCGGCGGAGCTCATCGATGCCCGCTTCATCAATCCCCTGAACTACGAGAAGATCCTGGAGTCGGTGAAAAAGACCGGCAAGGTGCTGCTCACCTCCGACGCCTGCGAGCGGGCTTCCTATCTGCAGACCATGGCGGCCACGATCGCCCAGGCGGCTTTCGACGACCTGGACGGGCCGCCGGTGGTGGTGGGCAGCCGCAACTGGATCACCCCGGGGGCCGACCTGGAGGACGCCTTCTTCCCCCAGAAGTCCTGGATCCTGGACGCGGTCCACGAGCGGCTGCTGCCGCTGGCCGGGCACCAGCCCGCCACCGACCAGAGCCTGGGGGAGCTGCTGCGCCGCAGCCGACTGGGCGTGTAAGCCGCAGGCCGCGATAGCGGGCTCGCCAGCGGGTGAGACACCCCGCTGGCGAAGCCCCGCTGGCGCAGCCCGCCAACGCGGCCCGCGGGCTGCGGCCGTTTTCGCATTTTTTTTGCGCCGCCCCTTGAGGCTCGCGGAAATGTGCTATTATTGGCCCAGGGGAAGCGAGGTGGCCAGGGAACGCCGCGGCAGCAGACAGAAAACTTTCGCCGTGTTCGGGCTGGGCATCTTCGGGGCCGAGGTGTGCCGGGTGCTCGCGGAGAAAGGCGCCCGGGTTCTGGCCTTCGACCACCGGCCCGAACCGTTGGAGAAGATCCGCGAAACGGTGAAGCAGGCATCCCTGCTGGATTCCGCCGACGAGGACGCCATGCTGGCCGCCCCCCTGGACGGGGTGGACGTGGCCATCGTGGCCATCGGCGGGGACATCGAGGCCTCCATCCTGACCACGGCCCTGCTGAAGAACATCGGCGTGCCCTACATCGTGGCCCGCGCCTCCTCCGACGTCCACCAGCGCGTCCTGCGCATGGTCGGCGCCACGGAGGTGATCAACCTGGAGATCGAGGAAGGCCGCCGCGTGGCCTCCCGCCTGCTGACCACCGAGGCCATGGACACCATCCCGGTGACCGACGACTACAGCATCGTGGAGTTCCCGGTCCCCGAGAGCATGGTGGGCATGTCCCTGGAAAAGCTGGACATCCGCAAACGCCACCGGGTCAACGTGATCGCCATCGAGCGCTTCGAGAGCGCCTTCGACGGGGAGGGCAACCCGGCGCGCGAGGAGAGGGTGATCCTCCCGGACAAGGACGACATCCTGGTGCACGGGGACGTGCTGATCGTGGTGGGCAGGAACTCCGATATCGAGGCGCTGGTCGAAGTTTCCTGAAAGACAGCCTTACTGCAGCACCTTCAGGAAGATCGTCTTGCCGTCCCCCGGCGCGTAGAAGTCCTCCAGCTGGGCCTCCAGGTGGTAGCCGCAGGCCAGGTAGAAGCGGCGGGTCGGATCGTACTGGGCCCGCGAAGAGGTTTCCACGTACACGCGCTGCCCGCCCAGGCGGCGGATCTGCTCCTCGGCCCGGGCCAGCAGCGCGCGGCCCAGCCCCGAGCGCCGGTGTTCCTGATGCACCCCGATCCAGTACAGGTCGAAGCTGGCCCGGGTGCAGGCGATCGGCCCGTAGCAGGTGTACCCGGCCACCAGTCCGCCGACCTCCGCGAACTCGAAGTGGTAGCCGCTGGACTCGCCGCGCTGGAGGCGCTCCTCCACCAGCTCCACGGCCACCCCGATCTCCTCGGGGTAGAAGAAACCGGTGGATTCCAGGATGGCGCGCACCGCCCGCCGGTCCTCGGATCGCACTTCGGTGCGGTAGCTCATGCTCGGGGAATCGCTCACGACAGGGCTCCTTCCACGATCCGCCGTATCACCTCCGTCGGGGAAAGGCCGGCGCGCCCGGCGGCGGCCAGGAACCCGGCATCCGGGGACAGGCAGGGGTTGGTGTTCACTTCCAGCACCCAGGGCCGGCCCTCGAGGTCGACCCGGAAGTCCACGCGGGCGTAGCCGCGCAGCCGGAAAAGCCGCCAGCAGCGCAGGGCCAGCTCCCGCAGTCGCTCCAGCAGCTCCCGGTCACCGTCCGGGAAATCGAAGCGCCGCGGGGTCTGGGCGAACTCCATCGAGCCGCTTTCCCACTTGGCCGCGTAGTCCACGATCCGCGGTTTGCCTTCGGGGTAGGACTGAAACTCGATCTCCGCGGGAGGCAGCACCTGCGGCTGCCGGCCCGGTCCTTCCAGCAGTGCCAGGTTGAACTCCCGGCCCTCGACGTAGGCCTCCACGAACAGGTCGCTGCCGCGGCCGGCCCGCCGCCGCAGCTCCTCGGCCAGGCTCTGAGGGTCCCTGGCTACCGAGCTGTGGGTGAGGCCGATGGAGGCGTGCTCCCAGACCGATTTCACGATGTAGGGGGGCGGGAAATCCGGCCCGGGGGCGCCGCTTCCCCCGCTCCAGGCGGGCGTGGGCACGCCGGCCGCGGCCAGCCGCTCCTTGGCCAGCAGCTTGCTAGAGGTGAGAAAGATCGCCTCCGTGGGGGAGCCGGTGTAGGCCAGGCCCAGCGAGTCCAGCAGGGCAGGGGCCAGATAGGCCAGGCGGTCCCGCCCCTCCACGGACTCCACCAGGTTGAAGACGAAAGCCGGCGCCAGGCGGCGCAGGCGCCGGGAGGCCGAGCGCAGATCCAGGCTGAACGGCACACGGGCCGCCGGCCGGCCCAGCTCCCGCAGGGCCCGGCCCACGGTGGCCGCCTCCACCAGCACGTCCTGCTCGTCGAAGCCGGCGCGTGGAGGAAGGCGGCCGAACAGGAGCGCGGC
Source organism: uncultured Spirochaetota bacterium (assembly GCA_963736785.1). GTDB lineage: Bacteria > Spirochaetota > Spirochaetia > SZUA-6 > DRHE01 > MIBK01. The sequence goes on from CAVTQG010000013.1 coordinate 11,555, forward strand.
CTTGGGCCCGCTCACTTCACGGGGTCGGGGTAGCGGAAGACCTTCCCCTCGTAGTTGCGCAGCAGCAGATCGTCGCCTTCCCGGCCGATGAAGTACTCGGGCAGCAGAGGGATCTTCCCGCCGCCCTGGGGGGCGTCGATCACGTAGTTGGGCACCGCGTACCCGGTGGTGTGGCCGCGCAGGCCCTGGATGATCTCCAGCCCCTTGGACACGGGCGTGCGGAAGTGCCCCGAGCCCAGGATGGGGTCGCACTGGTACAGGTAGTACGGCTTCACCCGGAAGGTGACCAGGCCGTGCATGAGGCGCTTCATCGTCTCCACGCTGTCGTTGATTCCGGAAAGCAGAACGGTCTGGCTGCCCAGGGGGATGCCGGCGTCGGCCAGCCGGGCGCAGGCGGCCCGAGTCTCGGGGGTCAGCTCCTGGGGGTGGGTGAAATGGATGCTGATCCACAGCGGGTGATAGCGCTTCAGCACGCGGATCAGCGAGGGGGTGACGCGCTGGGGCAGCACCGCGGGCACCTTGGTGCCGATGCGGATCAGCTCCACGTGCTTGATCGCCCGCAGCCGCTTCAACAGCCACTCCAGCCGCTCGTCGGCCAGGGTCAGGGGGTCGCCGCCGGACAGCAGCACGTCGCGCACCTCGCGTGTGCTGCTGGATGTAGGCCAGCGCGCGTTCCCACTGCCGGATCAGCCCGGAGTGCCGGTGCTCGGTCCCGATCATCCGGGAGCGGGTGCAGTAGCGGCAGTTGGTCGAGCAGAAGTCGGTGACCAGGAACAGCACCCGGTCCGGGTAGCGGTGCACCAGGCCGGGCACCGGGCTGTCGGCGTCCTCCCCGAGCGGGTCCTCGGCCTCGCCGGGGGTGCGCAGGTACTCGTCGCAGACGGGCACGACCGTGCGCCGCAGCGCCTGGCCGGGGTCGTCGGGGTCCAGCAGGCTGGCGTAATACGGCGTGATGGCCAGGGGCAGGCTGCCCTTGTGCCGGCAGATGGCCGTGATCTCGTCCATGGTCAGGGTGAGCAGCTGGGAAAGCTCCTCCAGGCTGCGGATGCGGTTGCGCAGCTGCCAGCGCCAGTCGTTCCACTGGCTCAGGGTCGAGCCGGGGAAGGCCCTCACCCGGAAGGCCTCGGAGCGGGGACTGATGGGAAACTTGTTGATGAGCCGCTTGGGCCTGCGGACTAGGGTGGAGTTACCGGCGTAGAAGGGGAAGCTGATCTGGACTACATTCTCATCCGGCCGCTCATCCTGCGAGTGTCTGGGCGCGATGACGCCGACACCCGCGGTTTTACGGTGACTACTAGGGGGGCTCGCCATCCTCGGTGCTGCGAAGCTCGATCTCCATCTGTTCTCAATTACCTCCTGAGAAACGATTCTTAACGGCAATACATACTATACTCTGGCAAACAATGCAAGAGTTTTTTTTCGAGGTTCAGGACTTGCGCCCTCCGGCCCGGCGGCGGGCAGGCGGAGTCGGGGAGCTGGCGGCGGGGAGGGGGTGCAGGGCCCGGGCGGGGTAGGCGAACTGGATGCCCGCCGCTTCGAAGCTCTCCTTGATCTGCTGCATCAGGGAGTTTCGCACCTCCAGCTGATCGGGCTTATGGAACCAGACCCCGAACAGGAACTGCATCCCCGATTCCCCGAAGTCGGTGAAAACGATGAGCGGCTCCGGTTCGTCCAGGCAGTGGGGATTGGCGGCGGCGACCTCCAGCAGAACCCCGCGCAGCCGGGTCACGTCGGTTTGGTAGGCCACGGAAAACTTGATGTCCAGCCGGCGGATGGGGAAACGGGTGACGTTGGTGAGCTCGGTGTTGATCAGCACCGAGTTGGGGATGCGGATGTATTGGTTGTCGAAAGTCTTGATTTTTACCGACAGCAGGTCGATCGACAGGATCACGCCCGTATTGTCCCCGACCTTGATCGCGTCCCCGATCTGGAAAGGCTTTTCCGAGATCAGGAACAGGCCGCTGATCAGGTTGGACATGCTGGTCTGGGCGGCGAAACCCACGGCAATGCCCGACGATCCCGGCGGCGCCCAGCAGGGCGGTGATCTTGACGCCCAGCACCGACAGAATGATGAACAGGACGATCACCGCTCCCGTATACTGGATGGCCTTCCGCAGCAGCATGCTGTACTGCTGGGAAAGGTATTTGCGGGTCATCCGGTTGATCAGCGCCGACAGGAAACGCAGCAGGAGCAGGCCGGCCACTCCGATGAGCACGACCAGGATTAACTTTTGCAGTACCTCCAAGGTAAAGAAATTGACGAGCTCCCGAAAGGCATTGTGCAGCATGGCCTCCAGCTCCCCTAGATCCCCGTCAGAGCCTTCAGGAAGAAGAAGCTCTTCTTCAACAGGCTTCTCTCCGTTGGCTCGCGCGCCACGCAGATGCGTTCCGCGGTCCGCTCGAAGTCCGGGGCCCCGCGGCCGGTGATGATCGTGCTGTTCAGGTCCTCACCATGGAACTGGACTTCGACCTGGTTGGTCCACAGGCGCGTTTCACCCCGGTACAGGCTGAGATACTCCACCCGGATGCAGATGCGCTGGAAATCAAGGTCGGCGAAAGCCTGGTTGCGGATCAGCACGGGGCAGACGGCCATGTGAGACCGGTTATCCACCATGTCGAGCTGCCGCAGAACTTTGGTTTTCAGGCTGTAGCAGAGCTCACCGGAGGTAGGATCGCCGAACCAGGTGTTGGACAGGACGACCGTGGGCAGCTCGCACAGGGTGGTGGACTGCTGCTCCCCGACCAGCACGCGCGCCCACACGGGGAGGCTCACGAAGAACAGCACCTCTTTGCCCCTGGGCACGTTCAGCGGGTAGCGGGGCCGGATCACCACGGCCCGATCCGGCATGCAGGGCACGAGGCGCACCCGAGCCGCCTCCTCGCCCGGCCACCCAGCGGTTCCAGGTGAGCCGGTCCACCCGGGCGTTGGTCTGCGCCGGGTGCAGCGGGGCGGGCGGGACCTCCGCCTGATCGCGCCCGGGTTCCAGCTCGTGGGCCACGTACCAGTCCTCCGGGGAGCGCCGGACCCACAGGTCCAGCGGCCCGATGCGGGCGTGGTACCAGCTCTCGCCGGCCAGCGGTTTGGGTTCCCAGAGCCGGTGCTGCAGCGCACCGATGGAAGGGCTCATTGCCGGGTATGATACCAGCCCTAGACCGGGATTTCCATCCCTTCGACGGCCCCGAAGCAGTCGACCCCCCCGCGGCCCAGCGCGCGGCGGCAGTCGCGCACGTGCCGGTCCAGCTCCAGGTCGGTGTGCTGCGGGTCGTGGTGGATGAGGCCGAATCGCTTCGGCGCGGCAGCCCGGCACAGCTGCACTGCCGCGGGGAAGGTGGAATGCCCCCAGCCCCGGGTCAGGCGGTATTCTTCCAGCGTGTACTGGGCGTCGTGCAGCACCAGGTCCGCCCCGCGACACAGCTCGGCGTAGCTTTTCAGGGACAGGCCGCCGGGGTGCCGGTAGCCCAGCTCGTTGTCCGTCAGGAACACGAAAGTTCTGCCCGCCTCGCTGAACTTGAAGCCGTAGCCGCCGTCGGGGTGGGCGAGGGGGATGGACTGGATGCGCGCCCCGCCGATGGTGATCTCCGGCGCCGGCCTGGCCGGGAAGCGCAAGGCGGCGCCCAGCTCCGCGAACTTCACCGGGAAGAACGGCGGAGTCAGCTGCTGGCGCAGGTAGGAGCGCAGGGTGGCGGCGCTGCGCGGGCCGCCCCAGACCTGCAGCGTGAAGCTCTTCTGGTAGGCCGGCAGGAAGAAGGGGAAGCCCTGCAGGTGGTCCCAGTGGGCGTGCGTCAGCAACAGGTGAATGAGTCGGGGCTCCCTCCGGCGGGCCAGCTCCCTGCCCAGGTTGCGGATGCCCGAGCCCGCGTCGATCACGACCAGGCTCCCGTCCCCCAGGCGAACCTCTACACAGGTGGTGTTGCCGCCGTATCTGCTGGTGTCGCCGCCGGGCTGGGGAATCGACCCGCGGCAACCCCAGACTTTGATCCTCATTGCCACCGCGCTCAGTGTACAGAAAAGCCGGAGACAGTCAAGGTGAGGGGGCGCACTTGCATCGCCCGGCGGGCTTCGGTACAGTGAGGGCCATGAGAACCGACCGATCCCTTCGCGCTGCCGGCCGCGGAGTTTTTCCAGCGCTTCCGGGGCGAGAGCCTGACCTTCGACGATCTGCACGTCCTGCAGCCCAGGACCATCGATTTCGGCATCGCGGAGGTGGACCTGGGCACCCGCATCACGCGCAACATCCGCATCAAGACCCCCCTGGTGGCCTCGCCGATGGAGGACATCAGCGAGCACCAGCTGGCCATCGCGGTGGCGCTGCAGGGTTTCCCCGCGGTGATCCACTCCAACCTGGCGATCGAGGAGCAGGCCGCCCAGGTGCGGCGGGTGAAGCGCTTCGAGAACGGCTTCGTCCAGGACCCGATCACCCTGAGCCCGGAGGACCCCATCGCCCGCGCCGTGCAGATCCGGGAGGAGACCGGCATCTCCACCCTGCCCATCGTGGAGGGCCGCCGGCTGGTGGGCCTGCTCACCAAGAACGACTACTCCGGGGCCAAGCACGCCCAGCGCCGGGTCAAGGAGCGCATGGTGCCGCTGGAACGGCTGCGCCACCAGATCGCCCACCTGCGCGAGCTGCCGGCCGACGACGCCGCGCGCCTGGCCAAGGCCAACGACCTGCTGCTGGAAAGCCACGCCGGGGTGCTGCTGATCGTCACCGACGCCGGGGAGCTGGATTCGCTGGTCACCCGCACCGACATCGAGAAGAGCGAGGCCTTCCCGGACAGCATCAAGGACCGCAACGACAGCCTGGTGGTGGGGGCCGCGGTGCCGACCCGCCCGGGGGAGGTGCGCGAGCGGGTCCGCGAGCTGGTCAGCGCGGGGGTGGACTTCCTGTGCGTGGACAGCTCGCACGGCAACTCGCTGCACGAGCGGCAGGTGATCGAGCACATCAAGGGCGAATATCCGCAGGATCGACGTCATCTACGGGAACGTGGCCGAGGCCGCGCGGCGCGCTGGCCGGCATCCAGTGGGGGGCCGACGCCATCCGGGTGGGCAAGGGGGTGGGCTCCATCTGCTCGACCTCCCAGGTCAGCCTGGGAACCCGCTCCCAGATCACGGCCACCTATTCCTGCGCCCTGGCCGTGCGGGAGCACTGCCGCCAGCACCGCATCGAGCCGTCCATCCCGGTGATCTCCGACGGGGGGTACGGCACCTTCTCGGCGATCGGCAAGGGCCTGCTGTTCGCCGACGCCATCATGCTGGGCTCCATGCTGGCCGGCACCGACGAGGCCCCCGGCGAGGTCGTCTACGACCGGCAGGGGCGCAAGCTCAAGGCCTACAAGGGCATGGGCTCGCTGGAGGCCGCCCGCAAGGGCAGCGCCGCGCGCTACGACGTGACCAACTTCGAGGCCTTCGTGGCCGAGGGGGTGGTGGGCAGCGTGCGCGCCAAGGGGCCGGTGTCCCGCTGGGTGCCCCAGATCAAGACCGGGATCCGCAAGTGCCTGCAGTCCCTGGGCTTCCGGGACCTTGAGCTCCCTGCACGAGGCCGTGTTCGCCGGGGAGGTGCTCCTGGAGCGGATGAGCGAGGCGGGCAAGCGGGAGGCCGGCATCCACGACCTGGTGGAGTACACCCGGGACCTGCCGCTGGATTAACTAGGCCGACCCGCCTCAGGGCTGGACTTCGGCGGAGTAGTCCACGTCCGGGCGGCCGAAGCCGTGGTGCCGCAGGAACTCCTCCCGGAACCCGGCGATGTCCGAGACGCGCTCGATGTTCTCCGAGCTGGCCTGCTCCAGCAGGCGGGTCACCTCTTCCTGCACGTCGGCGCGCATTTCCCGGTCGTCCAGGCGGATGCGCCCCTCCGCGTCCAGGGAGGGCGGCCGGCCGTCGTACAGGAAATCGCCGAACAGGCGCAGCTCCTGCTCGCAGGCAGGACTCGTGCAGCCCCCGGGCCTTCATCACCTTGTAGAGCACCGCGATGTACAGGGGCACCGCCGGGATCACGGCGCTGGCCCGGGTGACCAGGGCCTTGTTGACCGACACCAGGGCCCGGCCGCCCGCGGCGGGCCAGCTCGCGGTCCAGCTCGCGCGCCGTGGCCTCCAGGTGCTCCTTGGCCTTGCCGATGGTCCCGTCCCGGTAGATCGCGGCGGTGAAGGCCGGGCCGATGTAGGAGAAGGCCACGGTGAGCGCGTCCCGGGCCAGCAGCCCCTCGCGCCGCAGCGCCTCGATCCACAGCCGCCAGTCCTCGCCGCCCATGACCTTCACGGTGTCCCGGACCTCCTCGGCGGCTGGCCGGCTCGATGGTCACCGGGGTAGATCTCGTCCGGTCTGGAAGTCCACGGTGCGCGCGGTGTAGGGCGCTGCCGATCGGCTTGATCACCGAGGAGTGCAGCGTGCCGGTGGCCGGGTCCAGGCGCCTCGGGGCCGCGATGCTGTAGACCACCAGGTCCAGCGGGCGCCAGGTGCCCGCGGATCAGGTCCAGGGCTTCCCGCTTCATCTCCTCGGCGAAGGCGTCGCCGTTCAGGCTCCAGGCGGGGATCCCGTCCTCGGCGGCGTAGGCCAGGAAGGCGCGGTCGTTGTAGTAGCCGGCCGTTCCGACCTTGGTTTCGGAGGAGGGCCGCTCGAAGGCGATCCCCAGGGTCGCCGCCCCGCAGCCGTAGGCCGCGGCCACGCGCGCCCCCATCCCGTACCCATTGGAGGCCCCGATGATCAGCGCGGCCTTGGGTCCGGCGAGCTTCTTGCGCTGCTTGGTGGCGCGGATCATGTCCCGCACCTGCAGCGCGCAGCCGGTGGGGTGGGCCGTCAGGCAGATGTTGTTCCGGATCTTGGGTTCGATGATCATTAGAAACTCCGTCATATAAAGTAGGCTTTGCGCGCGGCGGGGGTCAAGAATGTAGATCGCGTCCGGACAGCCGCGCTCGCAGGCGGCCCGCCGCGGCCGCCGGCCGGCCTCAGATGTCGAAGTACAGGGCGAACTCGTAGGGGTGCGGCCGCAGGTCCAGCGCGGCGACTTCGTTTTTCAGCTTGTAGTCGATCCAGGTCTCGATCACGTCCTGGGTGAACACGTCGCCTTTCAGCAGGAACTCGTGGTCCTTCTCCAGGGCCTCCAGCGCTTCGCGCAGCGAGCCCGGGGTCTGCGGCACGCTGGCCAGCTCCTCCGGCGGCAGGTCGTAGATGTCCTTGTCCAGCGGCTCGCCCGGATCGATCTTGTTCTGGATCCCGTCGATCGCGGCCATCAGGATCGCCGGAGAAGGCCAGGTAGGGGTTGCAGCTCGGGATCGGGGCAGCGGAACTCGACGCGCTTGGCCTTGGGGCGCGGTGGAGTACATCGGGATGCGGCAGGCCGCGCTGCGGTTGCGCCGCGAGTAGGCCAGGTTGACCGGCGCCTCGAAGCCCGGCACCAGGCGCTTGTAGCTGTTGGTGGTCGGGTTGGTGAAGGCCAGCAGGGCCGGGGCGTGCTTCAGGATGCCGCCGATGGCGTACAGGGCCATCTCGCACAGGCCGGCGTAGCCGCTCGCCGGCGAACAGGTTCTGGCCGCCCTTCCAGAGCGAAATGTGCACGTGCATGCCGCTGCCGTTGTCGCCGAACAGCGGCTTGGGCATGAAGGTGACGGTCTTGTTGTGCCGGTGGGCCACGTTCTTGACGATGTACTTGTACATCAGCATGCTGTCGGCCATGTCGGCCAGGGTGTCGAAGCGCATGTCGATTTCCGACTGCCCGCCGGTGGCCACCTCGTGGTGCTGGGCCTCGACGGGGATGCCGATCGATTCCATGGTCAGCATCATCTCGCTGCGGATGTCCTGCAGCTTGTCGGCCGGCGGCACCGGGAAGTAGCCTTCCTTGTAGCGCGGCTTGTAGCCCAGGTTCGGCTCCTCCTCGCGCCCGGGGTTCCAGACGCCCTCCGCCGAGTCGATGTGGTAGTAGCCTTCGTGCACGTTCTGGTCGAAGCGGATGTCGTCGAAGATGAAGAACTCCGCCTCCGGCCCGAAGTAGGCGGTGTCGGCGAGCTCGGTGCTCTTCAGGTAGTTCACCGCCTTGCGGGCGATGTTGCGCGGGTCGCGCGTGTAGTCCTCGCCGGTGATCGGGTCGCAGATGTTGCAGATCAGCACCAGGGTCTTGTGCTCGAAGAACGGGTCGATGAAGGCCGTCTCGGGCACGGGCATCAGCAGCATGTCGGACTCGTTGATCGCCTGCCAGCCGCGGATGCTGGAGCCGTCGAAGCCGAAGCCCCGCTCGAAAGTCTCCAGGTCCAGCTCCTTGGGCGGGACGGAGAAGTGCTGCCACAGTCCGGGGAAATCCATGAAACGCAGGTCGATCATCTGGATGTTCTCGCGGGCGATGAGCTCCAGGACTTCCTTCGCTTTCTTGCTGTCTGCCACAAGTTGCTCCTTCGTGAGAGATACATGCTATATGCAATTCGCATGCCAAGCAGCACTTCTTAATTCTTTTAACAGAAAAGAGATATGCATCAGGGTCTAACGAGGCCTGGCATGAAAAACTACATTCCTGTAGGAAGTATGAAATGAAAGCTACAACTCCGTAGCTTATTGCCGAAAGCGCCAGATGTCGATGTCGTACTTGCGCACGCGCAGGCCCATGATGCGTTCGCTGACGCCCAGCGCCCTGGCCGCCTTGGCCATGTTGCCGCGGTGGGACTTCAGCGCCTCGAGGATCAGCTCGCGCTCCACGCCGTCCAGGGCGCCGGCCAGGGGCCCCCGGAAGGCGGTGCCGCTGGCCTCCGCGGTCTGCAGGGTCGGGGGCAGGTGGTGGCCGTGGATCACGTCGTCGTCGCTCAGCAGCACGGCCCGCTCGATGCAGTTCTCCAGCTCGCGCACGTTCCCGGGCCAGTGGTAGCTCATCAGCATGTCGATGGCCGGGGTGGAGATGCGCCGCACCTGCTTGCCGTTGGCCTTGCCGTACTTCTCCACGAAGAAGTCCGCCAGCAGCAGGATGTCGGTCTTGCGCTCGCGCAGCGGCGGGATGTGGATCGGGAAGACGTTCAGCCGGTAGTACAGGTCCTGGCGGAAGCGCCCGTTCCGGATCAGCTCCTCCAGCTCGACGTTGGTGGCCGCGATCAGGCGCACGTCGACCTTGAGGGTGCTGGCGCCGCCCACCCGCTCGAACTCGCGCTCCTGCAGCACGCGCAGGAGCTTGATCTGCAGGCCCGCGGAAAGGTCGCCGATCTCGTCCAGGAACAGGGTGCCGCCGTCGGCCAGCTCGAAGCGCCCCTTGCGGGCCGCAACGGCGCCCGTGAAGGCCCCCTTCTCGTGCCCGAACAGCTCGCTCTCGATGAGCGTCTCCGGCAGGGCGGCGCAGTTCACCTTGATGAACGGCTTTCCGGCCCGGCGGCTGCTGTAGTGGATGGCGTGGGCCACCAGCTCCTTGCCCGTGCCGCTCTCCCCGCGGATGAGCACCGTGGCGTCGCTGCCGGACACCTGGGCGATCAGGTCGTAGACCGCCTGCATGGCGCTGGAGTTGCCGATGAGGTTGGAGGGCCGGAAGCGGTCCTTGAGCTCCTCGGTGAGGCGCAGGTTCTCCTCGATCAGCTGCCGGCGCTCCTCCTGGGCCTTCTGGCGCAGCTTCACCGCCTGGCTGATCATGGAACCTACGATCGAAAGCAGGCGCACCTCGTCCTGCAGCGAGGTCTCCTCCCGGTACGGCACGTCGATGGACAGGGCGCCCACCACGCGATTTTCCAGCTTGATGGGCACGCTCAGATAGGAGATGTCTCTGCCCTCGGCCTGGGCGATGGCCCCGGTGCGGTTGAGGAAGCGCGGCTCCTCGGAGACGCGCGGGATGACCGCCGGCCGGCCCGTCTGGAACACCTGGCCTATGACCCCTTCCCCGATGCGGTAGCGGCCCTTGCGCTGCTGGCTGGCCGAAAGCCCGTAGGCTGCTTCAATGGAAATTTCCCCGGTGTCGCGGTTGAGCAGGGTGAGACTGCCGCGCAGGATGCCCTTATGGCGGGCGATGATTTTCAGCACCGGCCCCAGGATATCCTTCAGGTCGAGGCTGGAGTCCAGGGTCTGGCTGACTTCGAAAAGCAGCGAAAATTCGGTGGTCTTGGGCATGGGGGCGCGCTCTTCGCTACAGAAATGTAGGATCCACGATTCGCACCGGCCGTGTCAAGCCGGCCCAACCGCTCTCCCGCGGGGCTACGGACGGGGCAGGGTGAAGGTGAAGCAGCTTCCTTCGCCCGGCTTGCTGCGGGCCCAGATCCGCCCGCCGTTTTTCTCCACGAACTCCCGGCACAGGATCAGGCCCAGCCCGTTTCCCGCCTCCCCCTCGGTGCCCCGCTTGCTCAGGTGGGCGTCGATGCGGAACAGCTTGTCCAGGTCCTCCGCATCGATGCCGACCCCGGTGTCCGTCACGCTGGTGGCCAGGTGCCCGTTGGCCGACTCGCTTCTCACCCGCACCAGGCCTCCGCTGGGCGTGAATTTCAAGGCATTGGCGATGAGGTTGCGCAGCACCGTGGCCACCATGTTGCCGTCGGCGTAGGCCTGGGTGCCCTGGGGCACGGCGCACTCCAGCCTGACCTTCTTGCGTTCGGCAACGGCGCGCAGCTGAAGGATGGCTTCTTCGCTGGCCAGGGCCAGGTCGATGCGCTCCGGCTCCCAGGGGATGCGCCCGGTCTGCGCCCGCACCCAGAGCAGCAGGCTGTTCATCAGCGCCAGGCTCTGGTCGGCCCCGTCGCGCAGCATCCCGGCGAACTTGCGGCGTTCGGCTTCGGACAGTTCCTCGTAACGGCCGGCCAGCAGCTCCGCCACCGTCTGCACGCCGCTCAATGGGTTGCGCAGGTCGTGGGCCAGGATCGAGAAGAACTTGTCCTTGGCGGCATTGACTTCCAGCAGGGCGGCCTTCTTGGCCTCCAGGTCCTGCCGCGCGGCCTCCAGTTCCCGGATGATGGCCAGGCGCTTGCGTACCTGGTGAGCGATGAGCGCCTGGTAGGTCAGGAAAAAGGCGGCGATCTTCAGGTAATGTCCCAGCTGATTGGCCAGGCCGTCGCTGCGAATGTAGAGGGTGAACAGCAGCTCGCTGGCGATGGTCAGGCCCAGGGAGGCGGCCAGCAGCCGGGCCACGAGCGGCTCGGACATCCGCGAGCGCAGGATGAGCAGCAGGGCCACTGCGAGGAGGGAGGAGATTGCGTACTCGCTGATGATCTTGAAGGGGGTGAGGCCGACCCCCTCCACGAATGCGGTCGGAAACGCGTCCCAACGCAGGATCAGCAGGATGAAAAGGATCGTGGCGCCGCCGAAAGCGGCGAAGAGGACCCGGTAGGGGGGCCGGAAACGCGTTCGCAGCGCGAAGGCGAACACCAGCAGGGAAGCCGTCTGCAGGTAGCGCGCGGCCAGCCAGAACTTCGTGGCGAAGTCCCGGTACGGGTTCATGACCCCCATGCCATGGTAGGTGAGCAGGTGGAAGATGTCCAGGATGGCGGTGAACAGGAAACCGATGCCCAGGTAGGCCAGATTCCGGGACTCCGGCGTATCCCTTTCCCGGAAGTTCCAGGACACCATGTAGACCCCGCAGGCCACGGCGACGCTGAAGATCTCGGCCAGGCTGTGGAACAGGAGATAGCTGCCAATACGGCCCAGGTACAGGGCGATGGCAATGGTCGCCAGGGCCAGGATCATGGTGATGCGTATTTCGCGGGCGACGCGTGGCATGGCGGCGGACATTATAGGCGGCCGGCAATCCGGGCGCAAGAGCAACATCTCGATCAGGCGGGCGGATACCGCGCGGAACCCGCCCGTGCTATGCTGGGCCCGGAGGTCCGCGGTTGACGAGCTACACCATCCGCCGGGCGCGGATCGCGCCGGAGCTGCGCGGCCGGTGGTCGGGCGGCTCCTGGGGGCAGGTCCCGACCCTGGAGGTCGCCCACTTCCACCCCTCCAGCTCGGAGCATCGCCCGCCCACCCAGGCCAAGCTGCAGTTCGACGAGCGCTACCTGTACGTTCATTTCCGGGTTCAGGATCGCTTCGTGCGGGCCGTGAGCCGGCGTTTCCAGGACCCGGTGTGGGCCGACAGCTGCGTGGAGCTGTTCGTGCGCCCGCGCCAGGACCGCGGCTACTTCAACTTCGAAATGAACTGCGGGGGCGTCCTGCTGCTGTACTACATCGAGGACCCCACCCGCACGGCCGACGGCTTCGTGAAGTATCGCCGGGTCGAACAGCGCCACCTGCGCGGCCTGAAGGTGTTCCACTCCCTGCCGCGGCGCGTGGAGCCGGAGCTGCCCGGTCCGTTGGATTGGGCGGTGGAGTACCGGGTGCCGTTCGCCCTGTTCGCCGCCTACCTGGGCTCCCCGCCGATGACTGCGGGTGAGTCCTGGCGGGGGAACCTGTTCAAGTGCGCGGAGGCCTGCTCCCACCCCCACTGGGCCAGCTGGGCGCCCATCGGGGAAGAATTGAACTTCCACCAGCCGGAACGCTTCGGGGTGTTATCGTTCGAGGCCTGAGCTGGGGGGGCGGACGTCGCCGGACGGCGGGCCCACCTCAGGTCGCCCGGCGGGGGGCGGTGCGCAGCAGCTTGTGCAGGGTCCCCACGGGGTCCTCGAGTTTGCTCAAGGCGATCATGGCCGCGATGACGTAGGGCTTGTACCCCGCCTCCCGGTAGGTGGCCGGGCGGAAGCGCTCGAACACCGCGGCGGCCACCTCACCCTGCTGGCAGCTCACCCCGGAGATGTCCGCCGGCAGACAGTGCATGTACAGCGCGTCGCGGGTTCCGGCCATCAGGCTCTCGGAGCACTCCCAGTCGGCGAAACGCCGGTTGTTCTCCAGGCACTCCTTCTCCAACGCCTCCAGCCCCCTGGCGTCCCCGCTTTTCAGCAAGACGGTGCGGCGCTCCATGATCTGGTAGGGGGCCCAGCTCTTGGGGTACACCACGTCGGCCTCCGCGAAGGCCTCCGCCATGGAGGAGCGGACCTCGAAGCTGCCCCCCGAGGCGGCGGCGAACTCGGCGGCCTTGGCCTGGATTTCCGGAAGCAGGTCGTACCCCTGCGGGTGAGCCAGAACCACGCGCATCCCGAAGCGGGTCATCAGGGCGATGATCCCCTGCGGGACCGAGAGCGGCTTGCCGTAGGAAGGGGAATACGCCCAGCTCATGGCGATCTTCTTCCCGGCCAGCTGTTCCAGCCCCCCGAAGTGGTGGGCCAGGTGCAGCAGGTCGGCCAGGCTCTGGGTCGGGTGGTCCAGGTCGCACTGTAGGTTCACCACCGCAGGCAGGACGGGCAGGACCCCTTCCCGGTGTCCCTCCCGCACCGCTTCGGCCACCTGCAGCATGTAGGCGTGGCCCTGCCCGAGGAAGATATCGTCCCGGATGCCGATGGCCTCGGTCAGGAAGGAGAGCATGTTGGCCGTTTCCCGCACGGTCTCCCCGTGGGCGATCTGGCTCCTGGTTTCGTCCAGGTCCTGGACGGCCAGCCCCAGGAGGTTGGCGGCGCTCTGGAAGCTGTAGCGGGTGCGGGTGGACTTGTCGCGGAAGATCGACACCGCCAGCCCGGAATCGAAGATCCGGGGGGAGAGGTTGGCGTCCCGCAGTTCCTTCAGGATCACGGCCGCGGTCAACACCCCGCGCAGCTGCGCCTCGCTCTTGTCCCAGGTCAGGAGGAAATCCTGGCCGCGCAGGCCCTGGAAGTCCAGGGCGGCCAGGCGGTCGATGGCGCGGAGGATGTTCTTCGGGTCCATGCAGCCTCCTTCCCGGTCGGTTACGTGCCGATCCTGCTGGCCAAGCCGATCAACACCAGGCCGGCGACGATGATACTGATCCCCAGGCCCTGCCGCCAGGCGATCTTGTCGCGCAGGAACCGTACCGCCAGCAAGGCCAACAGCGCAGGATAGATCGAAGAGACGGTGCTTACAAGGGAGGCAGGTCCGAAGCCGAAGGCGGTCAGGAACAGCAGGGCCCCGACCAGGTGAATGAGGATCCCCAGGAAGGTGGGCAGAAACGAGCGTGACCAGAACACCGGCGGCCGGCGGTTCGGGGGATCCAGCAGGTAGTTCAGGCCTGAGGTCAGGTTGATGGCCAGCGCCAGAAACAACAGATTGGCGTACGGGCCGATGCGGTTCACGGAAAGCTTGCAGAGGAAGTCCCCGGTCCCGATGGATACGGCGCCGGCCAGGCCCCACAGCACCCAGGCCGCGTTCCTCCGCCCGGCAGGCTCGAAGCGCTGCGGCAGGGCGATGACCACCCCCCCCGCCAGCACCAGTGCCGCGCCCGCATACTGCCAGGCGGCAAGGCGTTCCGCCAGGAATAGGTGGGACCAGAGGATGGTGAACAGCGGGTAGCCGGCGATGATGGTGGACGTCAGGGAAAGCTGACCCTGGGAGAGGCAGTAGTAGAAGAGCTGATAGAGCAGCGCGGCTGCGAGGATGGCCGCCAGCACGCTCCAGCCGGGAGTCGGAACGCGGAAGCGGTTGAGGACCAGCGCCGCGGGAATCCAGACCACCAGCGCCAGCAGGTTATTGATGATGTTGTTCCATAACGGATTGACGAAAGTGAAGCCCTTCTTGACCAGAATCGAGCCGGCCGACCAGCACAATGCCGCGCCCAGCGCAAGGGCAAACCAGAGCATGGGGCTTCAGTGTAGTGGAATCCCCCGGAGGCGGCAAGGAATACCGGCTCCTTGACCCGCGGCGCGGCCGGTGCGTATCATGTACGCATGTCGGACCAAAATCCCAAGGTGCTGCCGGTCCAGCCGGCGCAGGCGGTACGCGAGCGCAGCCTGCTGCGCAACGTCTATCTGTGGATGACCGGCGGCCTGGCCCTCACCGCGGTGGTGGCGCTGGGCGTGGCTTCCAACCCGCAGTTCATCCGCTCCCTGCTGGCCAGCCGTTTCCTGTTTTTCGCCCTGCTCATCGCCGAGGTGGCCCTGGTGTGGTTCCTCTCGGCGCGCATCAGCACCCTGGACCCGGCCGCGGCGGTCGGCGGTTTCGTGGCCTACGCGGTGCTCAACGGGGTGACCTTGTCGGTGATCCTGCTGGCCTACGCCCGCGCCAGCATCGCCAACGCGCTGTTCATCAGCGCGGGCACCTTCGCGGGCATGAGCCTGTACGCCGTGACCACCAAGCGGGACCTCTCCCGCTTCGGGACCTACCTGATCTACGGGCTTTGGGGCATCCTCATCGCCTCCCTGGTGAACCTGTTCCTGCGCAGCCCCGCGGTGCAGTGGCTGCTGTCCTACCTCGGGGTGGCCCTTTTCCTGGGCCTCACCGCCTACGACACCCAGATCATCAAGCGCTGGAGCCAGGAGATCGGGGACTCGGCCGGGGAGGCGGACTACATCCGCCTTTCCATCCTCGGGGCCCTGAAGCTGTACCTGGACTTCATCAACCTGTTCCTGTTCTTCCTGCGGATCCTGGGCCGAAGGCGCTAGGTCCGCGCTCGTGAGCCAGCCCACGGTCGCCATCGTCGGCGCGGGCTTCGGCGGCCTGAAGGCCGCCCGCCTGCTGGCCGGCGCCCCGGTCCGCGTACTGCTGATCGACCGGAACAACTACCACCTGTTTCAGCCGCTGCTCTACCAGGCGGCGGCGGCCTACCTGGAACCCGAACAGGTGGCCAAGCCGGTGCGGGCCATCCTGCGCAGCCAGAAGAATCTCAGCTTCCGGGTGGCGGAGGTGCGCGCGCGTGGATTTCGCCCGCCGGCGCGTGGTCACCGCCGAGGAGTCCTTCCCCTACGACTACCTGATCCTGGCCATCGGAGGGCAGACCACCTTCTACGGCCTGGCCGGGGTCCAGCGCTACGGCTTCTCGCTCAAGAGCCTCCAGGACGCGATCCGCATCCGCAACCATATCCTGGACTGCTGCGAAAAGGCCGTGCTGGAGAAGGACCTGCTGGCCCGGATGGCGCTGCTCACCTTCGCGGTGGGCGGGGGCGGCTCGGCGGGCGTGGAGATGGCCGGGGCCCTGGCCGAGCTGGTGTACCACGTGCTGGTGAAAGACTACCCCGAGCTGGAGCGCGACCAGCTGCGGGTGCTCTTGCTGGAAGGGCAGGGGGAGATCTTGCCGGGCTTTCCGGCGGAGCTGTGCCGGGTGGCGCGCGAGACCCTGGGCCGCAAAGGCGTGAGCGTGCGGCTGGACACCCAAGTGGCGGACTACGACGGCCGGGAGCTGCGGCTGAAGGGGGGCGAGAAGCTCCCGGCGGCGACCCTGATCTGGACCGGCGGGGTCGCGGCGGCGCCGCTGGCCCGCGCGCTGAAGGTGCCGCTGGGCCGTCAGGAGCGGATCCTGGTGGAGCCGACGCTGCAGCTGCCGGGACACTCCGAGGTCTACTCGATCGGGGACGCCACCTACGTGGAGGCCGGCGGCCAGCCGCTGGCCATGGTCGCCCCCGCGGCCGTGCAGATGGCCGAAAAGGCCGTGGCCAACATCCTGGCCGCGCTGGCAGGCCGCCCTCTCTCCCCCTTCGTCTACCGCAGCCCGGGCCTGCTGGCCACCATCGGGCGCAACGCCGCCGTGGCCCAGATCGGGGGGGTGAAGCTCCGGGGTTTCCTGGCCTGGGCGGTATGGGTGGTCGTGCATCTGATCCGGCTGGTGGGTTTCCGCAACCGCCTGATGGTGCTGATCAACTGGATCTACGATTACCTGTTCTACGATCGGGCGGTACGCCTGATCACGCACGAGGAATAAGCTCCGCGCTTATCGCAACCCCACCCTGGCGCGGAATCTCCCGTCCCCCAGGTAGGCCAGCTCCAGCACGCAAGCCGAACCTTTCTGCCTGCCGCTGCGCCGGATGCCCTCCAGCAGGGCCCGCTGCGCGGGCTGCAGCACCACACCCCGGCCGTCGGCTCCCTCGTATTCGAAATTGAGGGTGAGCGTTTTTCGGGGCGCCTGGCTGGAGCCGGAACCCCAGGTCACCCGCAGGGCGTAGCCGTAGACCCCCAGCTCGCCCAGGCTCTCCTCGGAGACCGGCTGGTGCGAGATCAGGCGGTACCCGCCGCCGGCCGTCAGCTCCACGTTTCCGCTGGCTTCCAGCTTGAACTCGGTCCAGGTCAGGGCGGCCAGGGAGGAGGGCAGGTGCAGGCGCTCCACGAGCATGCTGTTCCGGCTGTCTTCGGGTTTGAGCACCAGGTACGCGGTGAGCGGGCTGCGCTGCGGGCCGCTTCCCGGGGCCTTCTCGCCCGCAGGCCTCTCACTCACGGCTCCTGCCGCGGCCGGCAGGGCCCCCAGCACGGCCAGCAGCAGCGCAGCCAGGTAACGCGACATCCGCTTGTCCTCCTGGTTCAATAATACGTCCAGCGAGGTCGGATTTCCAGCGCGCTTGACCCTCTGCGGAAAACGTGCTAATTCCTCGTATGAGTCTGACCTACCGCTCCTCCGGGGTCGACATCGAGGCGGCCGGCAGGGCCAAGGAGCGCATCCAGGCCCTCGTGCGGCGCACGCACGGCGACTCGGTGGTGAGCCGCCCGGGCCTGTTCGGCGGGGCGGTGCGGCTGGAGCGGGGGCAGGACCCCTCCCTCCTGGCCGGCGCCCTGGGCCTGACGGCTGATTCCCCCGATGCCGGGGAGCCAGCCGCAGTCGTGGAGCGGTGCCTGGCCGGACTGCCGCCCGGTTCCAAGCCGATCGCCTTCCTGGATTACGTGGCCTCCGCCGGCCTGGAGCCCGGCGCCGTGGAGCGGCTGGTCGAGGGCTTCGCGGGCTGCCTGGCCGGACCGCGGATTCCCCTGATCGGCGGGGAGACCGCGGAGATGCCCGGGGTGCTGCGCCCCGGTACCCGCGAGGTGGTGGGCGCCCTGTTCGCTCTCCGGCCGGCGCAAGCCGGCGGGACGGCCTCGGAGGGCTTGGGGACCGGCCGCGGCGCCGGGAGCGCGGGAAGCTCCAACCGAGCGTGCCTGGTGTTCAGCATGGACGGGGTGGGCACCAAAACCAAGCTCGGGGTGCTCGCCCGCAGCACCGGCGGGCTGGCCCTGGATATCATCCATCACTCCCTGAACGACATTCTCTGCCTGGGCGCGGCCGGCAAAGCCCTCCTGTTCTATGTGGGCTGTCACCGGAAGGACGAGGGGCTGCTGGCGAGCTTCCGGGACGCCGCCGTGCGCAGCTGCGCTCAGCTGGGGATTTCTGTCCTGGATATCGCGGTCGGCGAGAAGCCGGGCACCTATCTGCCCGGGGAGATCGACATCTGCGCCGCCGTGGCAGGCACGGTGGACGAGGAGCGCCTGCTGCAGGGTGAGCAGGTCCGCGCCGGGGACGCCCTGGTGGGCCTGGCCTCGGACGGCCTGCATACCAACGGCTTCTCCCTGGCCCGCCGTGCTCTGCTGGAGCGCGCGGGCCTGAAGCTGGACGAGCGGGTGGCGGAGCTGGGCACCACGCTGGGGGAAGCCCTGCTCCGGCCGCACCGCAGCTACGCCTTGTCCGTGCTGCCGCTGCTGGGCGGGCGGCCCCCGGCCATCCACGCGGTGGCCCACATCACCGGCGGGGGGCTGGCCGACAACCTGGCTCGCGTCCTGCCGGAGGGCCTGCGGGCGGTGGTGCGCCTTTCCAGCTGGGAGGTGCCGCCCCTGTTCCGCCTGATCCAACGCTGCGGGGAGGTGCCCGAGCATGACCCGTCGGGCAAGGGCATGTACGAGACCTTCAACATGGGCATCGGCCTGGTGCTCGCGGTGGAGGCACGAAGGACGGCAGAGGTTCTCCGCCGCCTTAAGGCCGCAGGCGAGCGGGCGGTGCCGCTGGGCGAGGTGAGCGCCCGGCCTCGCGGCGGGGCCCCGGTCGAGCTGGTGCGATGAGCGTTCTGCTGGAAGTGGGGCTGCGCCCGGGCGTGGCCGACGCCGCGGGCAGGGCGGCCGCCCATAAGATCCGCGCCCACCTGGGGATTGCGGTGCGCGAGGTGCGGGTGCGGCGGCTGTACCGCATCGAGCCGGGAATGCCCCGCCCCGAGGCGGAGCTGGCCTGCCGCGAGCTGTTCGCCGACCCGCTCATCCAGGATTTCTCGATCGACGCCCCGCTGGCGGCGGAGCCCTTCGATCTCTCGATCGTGGTCGCCTTCCGCCCGGGGGTGACGGACAATGAGGGCCGCACCGCCGCTTCGGCGCTGGCCGAGGTGCTGGCCGGCGCACAGCCCGGCGGCACCCTTCGAGTTCAGACCGCCACGCAGTACCTGCTCGAGCGGGGTCAGCCGGGGTGAGGCGGAGCGCATCGCCCGGGAGCTGCTGGCCAACGACCTGATCGAACAGACGGTGATCCAGGATTACGCAGGCTGGCGGGCCGAGGGCAGCCGGGTGCCCTCCGCGGAGGCGGGGGATGCCCACCGCCCGGAGGTGGCCGAGGTCGACCTGGAACTCGGCGAGGAGGAGCTGGCCCGCATCAGCCGGGAGCGGGTGCTGGCCCTGAGCGCGGCGGAGATGGCGGCCATCCGCGACTACTTCCGTGACCCCGCCAGGGTCCAGGAGCGGCGCGCGCAGGGCCTGGGCCCGCGTCCCACCGACGCGGAGCTGGAGGCGCTGGCCCAGACCTGGTCGGAGCATTGCCACCACAAGGTCTTCAACGGCGAAATCCAGTACACCGACCCGCAGGGGCGCACCCGCGCCATCCGCTCCCTGTTCCGCACCTACATCCGCGGCACCACGGAGAAGCTGGCCTCGCCATGGCTGGCCTCCGTGTTCACGGACAACGCCGGCGTGATCCGTTTCAACGAGCGCCTGTGCCTGGCCTACAAGGTGGAGACCCACAACAGCCCCAGCGCCCTGGACCCCTACGGCGGCGCCATGACCGGCATCGTGGGCGTGAACCGCGACCCCTTCGGCACGGGCCTGGGGGCGCGCCTGATCGCCAATGTCTGGGGCTATTGCCTGGGGGATCCCTTCTATAAGGGAGAGCTGCCGCGCGGTCTCCTGCATCCCGCGCGGGTCCGCGACGGGGTGCATCGCGGGGTGATCGAGGGGGGCAACCAGAGCGGCATCCCCTACGCCCGCGGCTGGGAGCTTTTCGAGGCACGCTTCATGGGCAAGCCCCTGGTGTTCTGCGGCACCCTGGGGGAGCTGCCGCCGAGCATCGGCGGGATGGATGCCGTGGCCAAGCAGGTTCTGCCGGGGGACACGGTGGTCATGGTCGGGGGCCGGGTGGGCAAGGACGGCATCCACGGGGCCACCTTCTCCTCCGAGGAGCTGCACGCCGGCTCCCCGGTGCAGGCGGTGCAGATCGGCGACCCCATCACCCAGAAAAAGATGACCGACATGCTTCTGGAGGCGCGCGACCGGCTTCTGTACCGCGCCCTCACGGACAACGGGGCGGGAGGCCTGAGCTCCTCGGTCGGGGAGATGGCCCAGCTCTCCGGGGGCTGCAGCATCGACCTGGCGCTGGTGCCGCTCAAGTACGCCGGGCTGGACCCCTGGGAGATCCTGGTCTCGGAAGCCCAGGAGCGCATGACCGTGGCCGTGCCCCCCGAACAGCTGGACGCCTTCCTGGAGCTGGCCCGCCGCCGCGGCGTGGAGGCCACCGCCCTGGGAAGCTTCACCTCCAGCGGGCGCTTCCACGTGCGCTACGGCGAGCGGACCGTGGCCTGGCTGGAGCTGGACTTCCTGCACCGGGGCGACCCGCCCTATCGCCTGACCGCCCGTCTGGAGAACAAGACCTTTGAGGAGCCCCGCCCGGCGGTGGCCAGCCACGGCCAGGCGCTGCGGGAGATGCTCTCCCGCCTGAATCTCTGCTCCGGAGAGTCCAAGGCCCGACAGTACGACCACGAAGTGCAGGGCCGGAGCGTGATCAAGCCCTTCGGGGGGCGCTTCCTGGACGTGCCCACCGACGCCACGGTCCTGCTGGCCGAGTACGGTGGGCGGGAAGGGATCGTGCTGGCCGAGGGGGTGAATCCCTTCTACTCGGACATCGACGCCTACTGGATGGCGGCCTCGGCGGTGGACCTGGCCGTGCGGCGGGTGGTGAGCGCGGGCGGGGACCCCGGATTTCATTTCCGGGCTGGACAACTTCTGCTGGCCGAACGTGGTCAAGGAAAGCATGCCGGAACGCGCGCACAAGCTGGCCCAGCTGGTGCGCGCCTGCGAGGGATTGAGGGATGCCTGCGTCGCGCTGGGCGTGCCGCTGATCTCCGGCAAGGACAGCATGTCCAATGACTGCACCCTGACCGACCCGCCGATCTCCATCCCGCCGACCCTGCTGGTGTCGGTGCTGGGCCGCCTTGCGGACGTGCGCCTGGCCGTGACCGTGGACCCCAAGAGCCCCGGGGACCTGCTCTACCTGCTGGGCGAGACCCGGCGGGAGCTGGGGGCCTCGGAGTTCTACCGGTACTACGGGGAGAAGCTCCGCGGCCGGGCGTTCATCGGAAACGCGGTGCCGACCTTCGACGGGTCCGTGGCGCGGGTCCTGTACGGGAAGCTGCACGAGGCCATGCGCCGTGCGCTGGTGCGCTCTTGCCACGCCCCGGCCCTGGGCGGCCTGGCCGCGGCCCTGGCCCGCAAGGCCCTGGCCGGCGGCTGGGGGCTGGAGGTGGACCTGGCCGCCGTGCCGGGGGACCCCGGCGACGACGTCGGGGCCCTGTACTCGGAGTCAGACAGCCGCTTCCTGGTCACGGTGGCCCCCGCGGACGCCGCGGCTTTCGAGCAAGCCTTCAGCGGCTCGGCCTGCGCCCGCATCGGGAAGGTGAGCAGCGGCTCGCGATTGGTGCTGTGCGGCCGCGACGGGCGGGTCATCGCCCGCGAGAACCTGCAGACCCTGCGCCGGCATTGGAAGGAGACGCTCGGTGAGCCCTGATCCGCGCGCGCTGGTCATCACCGGGGACGGCCTGAACTGCGAACGGGAGACGGCCGAGGCCCTCCGCCTGGCCGGCGCCGTCCCCGAGCTGGTGCACGTGAGCGACGTGCCCGAGCGCGGCCTGGAGGACTTCCGTCTTCTGGTGCTGATCGGCGGCTTCTCCAACGGCGACCACCTGGGCGCCGGCACGGTCCAGGCCAGCCTGTTCCGCCACCGCCTGCGCCGGCCCCTGGAACGCTTCGTGAGCGAGGGCCGCCTGGTCCTGGGCGTGTGCAACGGCTTCCAGACTCTGGTCAAGATGGGCCTGCTGCCGGGGGCCGATTGGGAGCGGACGGCCACCATCATGGCCAACGACTCCGGGCGCTTCGAGGACCGCTGGGTGCACCTGGCAGTGGACCCGTCCTCGGCTTGCGTCTGGACCCGCGGCCTGCGACGGCTGTACCTGCCGGTGCGGCACGGGGAAGGCAAGTTCGTGGCCCGCGACACGGCCGCCGCCCTGGGCCTGCGGCGCCGCGCCCAGGTCGCCCTGCGATACGCGGACGCCCGCGGGCGGCCCACTATGGAATACCCCCAGAACCCCAATGGCTCGGAGGACGCCGTGGCCGGGGTGTGCGACCCCTCGGGGCGGATTTTCGGCCTCATGCCGCACCCCGAGGCCTACCTCTCCCCGTTCAACCACCCTTCCTGGACGCGGGCGGCGGCGCTGGGCGAGGCGCTGCCGGAGGAAGGGGAGGGGGTGGCCCTGTTCCGCAACGCGGTGGCTTTCCTGCGCGGCCAGGGGCCTGGCTCGTGAGCGGGCAGCCCGGGCAGGCGCGCCGGGCGCCTGCCGGCGGCGATACTCATGAGCGGCACGGGCTCCAATGCCCGCAGGCTGCTGGAGCTGCCGGACCCGAGCTTCGAGGTGCGCCTGATCCTGACCGACAACCCGGCCTCCAATGCCGCCGCCATCGCGCGGGAGCACGGGGTGCAGTGCGCGGTGCTGGACATTCGCGCTTTTTGCGAACCCGACGGCCTTCGCGATCGGATGCGGCGCGCGGCCTATGACCGCGAGGTGGGGCGGCTTCTGGCCCGCCGCGGGGCGCGCCTGGCGGCGCTGGCCGGCTGGGACTGGGTCGTGGGCCCCGAGCTGTGCCGGGCCTTCCTGTTCGTGAACGTGCACCCCGGAGACCTGCGGGTCACCGACGAGCGGGGCCGGCGCAAGTACGTGGGCCTGGGCTGGGTGCCGACGGCCAAGGCCATCCTGGCCGGGGAGCGCTTCGTGCATTCCACCACGCACCTGGTCACCCCCGAGCTGGACGGCGGACCCGATCGCGCGGGTTTCCCGCCCGGTGCCGGTCCGGCTCCCGCCCGGGGTCACGGCCGCGAACCTGCTGCCGGAAGGCGTGGGTCTGGGGGACGTGATCCGCGATATCAATTATAATGAGGGACGGCGTTTCGGGGAGGCGCTTCTTTACACTCATTCGAGGAAGCGCAGGAGATGCTCAAGGAGCAGGGAGACTGGGTGGAGTTCCCGGCGACGGTCCAGCGGCTGGCGGAGCTGATGCTGGAGGGCAGGCTGTCGTTGGATGCCCAGGGGAGGATCCTCCTGGATGATTCGCCCCCCGGCGACCTGTTCCTGATGTAGAGGGAAGGCGAGAATGGCCAAGGTCCTGATAGTGGGCGGGGGTGGGCGGGAACACGCCCTGGCGGAGTCCCTGGCGCGCAGCCCACGCGTGGAGGCCGTGTACACGGCCCCGGGCAACGCGGGCACGCCGAACAACGTGCCCATCGACGCCTCCGAGGCGGGGGGCCTCGAAAAGCTGGCGGACTTCGCGGAAGGCCGCGGCATCGACCTCACGGTGGTCGGCCCGGAGGCGCCCCTCTGCGCGGGCATCGAGCAGGTGTTCCGGTCGCGGGGCCTGCCGCTTTTCGGGCCCAGCCGCGAGGCGGCCCGGCTGGAAGGGGACAAGGCCCATGCCCGGCGCTTCATGCAGCGGCACGGCATCCCCCGCCCGGCCTTCGCGGTGTTCGACGAGCTGGAGCAGGCCCGCCGGCACGTGCGCGCCAGCCGGAAGGCCCCCTGGTGGTCAAGGCCAGCGGGCTGGCCGGCGGCAAGGGGGTGACGGTCTGCGGGTGCCGCTCGGAGGCCCTGGAGGCGCTGGCCGGCCTCATGGGGAAGCGTGTGCTGGGCGCCGCGGCGGACACGGTCGTGATCGAGGAGTGCCTGCAGGGAGAGGAGGCCTCGATCCTGGCCGTGTGCGACGGCCGGCGCGCCCTGTACCTGGCCTCCTCCCAGGATCACAAGCGCGCTCTGGACGGGGACCGCGGGCCGAACACGGGCGGCATGGGTGCATACGCCCCGGCCCCGGTGGTGACCCCCGAGGTGCTGGCCGCCGTGGACGCGCAGATCGTAAAGCCGACGCTGCGCGGCCTGGAGCAGGAGGGCGCGCCCTACCGCGGCTGCCTGTACGCGGGGCTGATGATCCGGGACGGGCAGGCGCGGGTCGTGGAGTTCAACTGCCGTTTCGGGGACCCCGAGACCCAGGCGGTGCTGCCGCTGCTGGAGTCCGACCTGTTCGAGCTGCTGGACGCGGCGGCGCGGGGGGACCTGGGCGGGCGGGAGGTCCGCAACCGGCCCGGCGCGGCCTGCTGCGTGGTGCTGGCCGCCGGCGGCTACCCTGGGCCGTACGAGAAGGGCAAGGTCATTCACGGCCTGGAGCAGGCGTCCGGGCTGTCGGACCTGCACGTTTTCCACGCCGGCACGCGCCGGCTCGACGGCCAGGTGGTCAGCTCCGGCGGGAGGGTGCTCGGGGTGACGGGCACGGGCCCGTCCATCCGCGAGGCCATCGCGGCCGCCTACCGGGGCGTGCAGGCCGTCGGTTTCGAGGGCTGCCACTACCGCCGGGACATCGGGCACCGGGCCCTGGAGCGCTGAGGGAGGCTGCGATGGGATCCACGTTTCGCGGAGGCGGCCGCCGGCCGCCGGGGCTGCGCCGTGATCCTGGCCGGTTCGGCGAGCGACCGGCCGCACGTGGAGAAGATCGCCCAGTCTCTGCAGGACTTCGGCATCCCGCACGAGGTGCGCATCTGCTCGGCGCACAAGGAGCCGGAGCGCCTGATGGGCATCCTGCGGGAATACGAGGACCTCGGGGGGGCGATCGCCTACATCGCCGTGGCCGGGGGCACGGACGCTCTCTCCGGGACCCTCTCCTTCCACGCCCTGGCCCCCGTGATCAGCTGTCCGCCGGACGCGCCCAACCCCAGCTGCCTGGCCAATCCGCCGGGCTCCAGCAACGCCGTGATCTACGACCCGCGGAACGCGGGCAGGTTCGTGGCCCAGCTTTTCGCGCCGTACAACCCGGAGATCGCCGAACGCCTGCGGCGCTCACGCGACGAGAAGGTGCGGGCGCTGGAAGCCAGCGACCGGGAAGGGAGGTAGCCATGGGCAGCGTCAAGGACCTGTTGGTCACCGAGCCGGCCTACGAGGACCGCGCCGGGGTGGGCACCTTCGTGTTCTCGGACCGCTACAGCGTGTTCGACTGGGGCGAGATGCCCGATCACCTCGCCGGCAAGGGGCGGGCCCTGGCGGTGATGGCCGCCTACAACTTCGAGGAGCTGGAGCGCCGGGGGCTGCGCACGCACTACCGGGGGCTGGTGGCCGACAGCGGCCGCACCTTGCGCTTCGAAGAGCTGGAGGAGGGCGGGGGCGGCTCGGCGGTCATGCAGGTGGCCCTGGCGCGGGTCTACCGGCCGGAGGTGCGGGAGTACTTCCGGGGTGGTGAGCCGGAGCTCCGCTACGATTACAGCTTCTTCGAGCACAACCGCGGGCGCATCAACAACTACCTCATCGGCCTGGAGATCATCTTCCGCAACGGCCTGCCGCTGGGCAGCTCGATGCTCAAGCGCCTGGAGGAGGCCAGGGCAGTGGCCGACCCGCGCGGCCGGGAGCGCGCGGTGACGGCGCTGCTGCGCGAGCTGGGTCTGAAAGCGGAGCCCAAGGCCGGGGACATGCTGCCCAGGCCGGTGATGAGCTTCACGACCAAGCTGGAGCCGGGGGACCGTCCCCTGACCGAGGCGGAGGCTCTGCGCCTGTCCGGCCTCAGGCGCGGGGATTTCCAGGACCTGAAGACTCTGGCCCTGCGGGCCAACCAGGCGGTGTGCGAGCTGGCCGAGAAGGCCGGCTTTCGGCACTACGACGGCAAGATCGAGGCGGCCTGGGAGCAGGGGCTGGTGCTGTGCGACGTGATCGGGACCTTCGACGAGAACCGTTTCGGCTACCAGGACCGGCAGATCAGCAAGGAGGTGCTGCGCCAGTGGTACAAGAAGAAGCAGCCGGCCTTCGTGGCCGCCTGCGAGCGCTGGAAGAAAACCGGACCCGGCTGGCAGAAGCGATGCGACGTGCAGCCCAAGCGCCTGCCCAAGCCGCTGGCCGCCCTGGTGTCGCAGATGTACCTGGCCGGGGCCAACCGCTACACCGGGAGGCGGATCTTCAAGGTCCCCGAGCTGGACGTGGTGCTGGAAAAGCTCGAGCGGTACCGGGAGTAGGGCGATGGGCAGGCCGAAGGACCGGGAACGCTACGCCAACCCCCTCGTGGAGCGCTACGCCAGCGAGGCCATGACGCGGCCTGTTTTCGGAGGAGTCCAGGTTCCGCAAGTGGCGCCGCTGCTGGGTCGCGCTGGCCGAGGCCCAGGCCGAGCTGGGCCTGGACACTCAGCGAGGCGCAGCTGGAGGAGCTGCGCGCCCACCAGGACGACATCAACTACGAGATCATGGAGGCCCGGGAGCGGGAGATCCGCCACGACGTGATGGCCGGGGTGCTGGCCTACGGGGAGCAGTGCCCCTCGGCCCGGGGCATCATCCACCTGGGGGCCACCAGCTGCTTCGTCACCGACAACGCCGAGCTGCTGCAGCTGGCCGAGGCCCTGCGCCTGGTCCAGGTCCGCCTGAAGACCGTGATCGCCGAGCTCGCCGGCTTCGCCGGGCAGCACAAGGACCTGGCCTGCCTGGGCTACACCCACTTCCAGCCGGCGCAGCCGGTGACCCTCGGCAAGCGGGCGGCGCTCTGGCTGCAGGACCTGGTGCTCTGCTTCCGCGACCTGGAGCGCCTCCTGGCCGACTTCCGCCTGCTGGGGGCCAAGGGGGCCACGGGCACCCAGGACAGCTTCCTGAAGCTGTTCGGAGGGGATGCCGGCAAGGTGCGGGAGCTGGACCGCCGGGTGTGCCGCAAGCTGGGCTTCGAGGGCTCGCTGCCGGTCTCGGGGCAGACCTACACCCGCCTCGTCGACAGCCGCATCCTGGACGTGCTGAAGAACATCGTCCTTGAGCGCGCACAAGTTCGCGGTGGATTTCCGCCTGCTGCAGCACCTGAAGATGGTGGACGAGCCCATCGAGAGCAAGCAGGTGGGCAGCTCCGCCATGGCCTACAAGCGCAACCCCATGCGCTGCGAGCGCCTGTGCTCCCTGGCCCGCTTCGTCATGAGCCAGGCCCAGGCGGCCGACCAGACCGCGGCCACCCAGTGGCTGGAGCGCACCCTGGACGACTCGGCGGGCCGCCGGCTGTACCTGCCCCAGGCCTTCCTGGCGCTGGACGCCGCACTCATCCTGTACGCCAACGTGGTGCGGGGCGCGGTGGTGTACCCGCGCGTGGCCCAGCGCCTGCTGGACGAGGAGCTGCCCTTCCTGGCCACGGAGACCATCCTCATGCAGGCCGTGCTGCGCGGCGGGGACCGGCAGAGCCTGCACGAGGCCATCCGCGAGCACGCGCTGGCGGCGGCGCGGGAAATGAAGGAGGAGGCCCGCGACAACCGATCTACTGGAGAAGCTGGCCGCCGACGGCCGCTTCCCCTTCCGGCTTGACGAGCTGCGGGAAATCGCCTATGGTACGGACTTCACCGGACTGGCCGCCTCCCAGGTCGAGGAGTACCTCGGCGGGGAGGTCGAGCCCCTGCTCGCGCGCTACGCGCACCTGAGCGAGCCGGAAGGCTCACGTGAGGGTATGAGCGAAGACCTGCATCCGCGACCGCTGCGCCGTGTTCGGCATCTGGGGCGTGCCCAAGCCGGCGGAGTACGTGTACCTGGCGCTGCACAACCTGCAGCACCGGGGCCAGGAGTCCAGCGGGATCGTGACCGCCTCCCAGCGCAAGTTCCACGGCCACCACGGCATGGGCATCGTGAACGACGTGTTCTCCGAGCCGGACCTGCACGAGCTGGACGGGCGCGGGGCCATCGGCCACAACCGCTACTCCACCTTCGGCTCCTCGCCGCTGGTCAACGCCCAGCCCTTCGTGGCCGAGACCCAGAACGGCCCGCTGGCCATCGCCCACAACGGGCAGTTCGCCAACTGCCAGGCGCTGCGCCGGCGCCTGACCCGCGAGGGCTGCATCTTCAAGACCGACAGCGACACGGAGGTGGTCCTGCACTACTTCGCGCGCGCCCGGGGCAGGAGCCAGGAGCAGATCGTGGCCTCTTCGCTCCAGGAGCTGAAGCCGGCCTACTCCATGGTCATGCTCACCCTGCAGGCGCTGTACGCGGTGCGGGACCCCAGCGGCGTCCGGCCCCTGGTGCTGGGGCGCCTGCCGGCCTCCCGGGGCGGGGCGTACGTGGTGGCCTCGGAGACGCCGGCCTTCGACATCATCGGCGCCAAGTACCTGGGCGAGGTGCGGCCCGGGGAGATGGTGATCATCGACGACCGCGGCCTCAGGCGGATCCAGCTTTTCCCTCCCGGGCGAGGAGCTGTGCTGCGTGTTCGAGCACGTCTACTTCGCCCGCCCGGACAGCTTCCTGTTCGGGGCCTCCGAGACCACCGGCGAGGTGCGCAAGGAGTTCGGCCGCCAGCTCTGGAAGGAACACCCGGCCGAGGCGGACGTGGTCATCCCGGTCCCCGATTCCAGCACCTTCGCGGCCCTGGGCTTCGCCCAGGAGTCCGGCATCCCCTTCGACTTCGGCCTGATCCGCAGCCACTACATCGGGCGGACCTTCATCGAGCCCACGCAGGCCATCCGCGACGCCAAGGTGCGCAAGAAGTACAACCCCAACCGCTCGGTGCTCAAGGGCAAGCGGATCGTGCTGGTGGAGGACTCCATCGTGCGGGGCACGACGCTCAAGAACATCGTGCGCCTGATCCGGGACTTCGGGGCCCGCGAGGTGCACGTGCGGGTGAGCTCCCCGCCGTACCGCCACTCCTGCTACCTGGGCATCGACACCGCCGAGACGCGGCGCCTGATCGCCCACACCAAGTCCGTGCCCGCAGATCCGGCGACTTCCTCGGGGCCGACTCCCTGGGCTACCTGAGCCAGGAGGGGATGCTGGCCAACCGCCTGCTTTCCGGCGGCTACTGCACCTTCTGCTTCAACGGGATCACCCGCATCAGCACCCGTTAGGGGCGCTACTTAGTCGCGCACGATCGGCGCCTGCGTCGCCGCAGCGCGCGCAACGGCTGCCGTTCAGGCCCGACGTGCTCACCTGGTAGCCGCGCCGGCGCACCAGCACGTTCGCGCAGTCGCGGCACGCCGTGTCGGACTCCTGCGATCCGATGTTGCCGAGATACACGTAGCGCAGGTGGCGTCGGGCGATCTCCGCCAGGGCCCGCAGCGCGGAAGGCGGGGTGGGGGGCAGGGTGTAGCGGTACTGCGGGTAGTAGGCCGACAGGTGGAAGGGGATGCGCCGGGTCGAGGGAGGCCAGGAAGCGCGCGATCGCCTCGATTTCCTCCGGCCCGTCGTTGCGGGTCGGGATCACCAGGGTGGTCACCTCCAGCTCGATGCGGCCGCGGGCCTGGGCCAGGAAGCGCTTCACTTCCTCCAGCTCGCCGCCGATCTCCCGCCGGTAGAACTCCGGGTTGAAGCTCTTCAGATCGACGTTGGCCGCGTCCAGCACGCCGAGCAGCTCCTCGGCCGGCTCCGGGTTGACGAAGCCGTTGGAGACCAGCACGTTCTTGAGGCCGCGGGCGCGGGCCAGGCGGGAGGTCTCCAGCACGTATTCCAGGTGCACCAGCGGCTCGGAGTAGGTGTAGGCGATGCCGAAGGAGCCTTCCCGCTCGGCCAGGGCCGCCAGCTCTTCGGGGCTCACCTCCTGGGTGGGCACGCCCGTGTCCTGCGAAATGCGGTGATTCTGGCAGAATGGGCAGCGGAAGGAGCAGCCCACGAATCCCACCGAGAGGATGTTTTCCCCCGGATGGAAATGGTACAGCGGCTTTTTTTCGATCGGGTCCACCGCGATCGAGGACAGGCGGCCGTAGAAGGGCAGCTCCAGGGCTCCACCGCGGTTGAGGCGCACGCGGCAGCGGCCGTGGCGGCCCGGTGGGATGAGGCAGGCGTGCGGGCAGAGGCCGCAGCGCACCGCCTGGCTTTCCGCTTTTTCCCAAAAGCTGGCCTTCATGTCTTCAATGTACGGCCGCCGCCCCGGCGCTGCAACCGCCGCAGGCGTTGCAAGAAAGCCGAGCGCCGCACGTAGCCCTGGGCCAGGGCGCCCAGCACGGCGGAGGTGGCCAGCCCCACGGCGAGGAAAGGCGGGGCGATGAGCCAGGCCGACGGGCCGAAGGCGATCGCGCCGGCCAGGGCCAGCTGGGTCAGGTTGCTGGCCAGGGCCCCCAGGACGCTGATGCCGATGAGGGAGATCCGCTGCCCCAGCAGGCGCCGCGCCCCGAGCATGACCGCGCCGCTGGCCAGGGTGCCGGCCGCGGAAAACAGGAAAATCACCGAAAACAGCGAGCCCTGCACGAGCCCCTGGCCCGCCGCCTTCAAGCACCAGCAGCAGCAGGAAGGGCCCGACCGGCAGCAGGTCCAGGCAGGCCAGCAGCGGCAGGTTGGCCAGCCCCAGGCGCAGGAAGGGCAGGGGCTTGGGGATCAGGTACTCGATCGAGGAAAGGAAGAGGCAGACCGCGGCGGCCAGGGCCACCGGCCGCTCCCAGGGGCCCTCCGGCTTAGAAGCTGACCGCATCGACGTCCAGGTTGGAGCCCTGGATGTCCAGCGATCACCCGGTTGGGCAGGCAGGCGACCCACTGCACCCGGCCGGGCGATCGCCCCGGAGCGCACGCAGATCTGCTCGGCGCAGGGGGAGCTCAGGACCCTGGCCTGGCCGCCATGGATTTCCACGACCGTGTCGCCCAGCGGGCCGCGCACCGCCACGGTCCGGTCCACTCCCAGGGGGAACACCCACTCCCGGCCCGGGCCCCGCAGGTGGGCCGCCGCGGCGCCGGACCTGCCGCCGTACGCCCGGACCGAGACCAGGGCGATGACCGCCAGGGCCGCGGCCAGGGCGGCCAGGTCCAGCGCCTTCAGCTCGATGCGCCCCCCGGCGATGCGCAAATGTCCCCCTGCGGCCTACTTCAGCCGCTCCCGCAGCGCTTCCACCCGGTCGGTCTTTTCCCAGGCAAACTCCTCCCTGCCGAAATGGCCGTAGGTGGCCGTTTCCTGGTAGATGGGTTTCAGCAGATCCAGCGCGGTGATGATCCCGCCGGGGGTGCAGTCGAAGACCTGGGTCACCGCCTTCTCGATGCGGGCGTCGGGGACCTTGCCCGTGCCGAAGGTGGAAACGACCACCTGCACCGGCTCGCGCACCCCGATGGCGTAGGCCAGCTGCACCTCGCAGCGCTCGGCCAGCTCCGCGGCCACGACGTTCTTGGCGATCCAGCGCGCCAGGTAGGCCGCCGAGCGGTCCACCTTGCTGGGGTCCTTGCCGGAGAAGGCCCCGCCGCCGTGGCGGGCCATGCCGCCATAGGTGTCCACGATGATCTTGCGCCCGGTCAGGCCGGTGTCGCCGCTGCGGGCCGCCGATCACGAAGCGCCCGGTGGGGTTGATGTGGTAGATCACCTGCCCGGCCAGCATTTCCGGGGGGATGGCCTTCTTGATGATCTCCTCGATGAACGCCTCGCGCAGCTCCTGGTTGTCGACCTGCTCGGAGTGCTGGTGGGACAGCACCACCGTGGACACCCGTTTGGGCCGCCCGTTCTCGTAGACCACCGTCACCTGGCACTTGCCGTCCGGGCGCATGAAGGGCAGGATCCCCCGCTTGCGCACCAGGGAGGCCCGGCGCATGATGGCGTGGGCGTAGTGGATGGGGGCGGGCATCAGCTCCGGGGTCTCGCGGCAGGCGAAACCGTACATCATGCCCTGGTCGCCGGCTCCCATGCTCTTCAAGTCGTGCCCCACCCCCTGGGCGATGTCCTGGGACTGCCCATGGATGCAGCTCAGGACCGCGCAGGACTGGTAGTCGATGCCGTAGTCCGGGTCGTCGTAGCCGATGGACTTCAGCACGCCGCGCACGACCCTCTGCAGATCTATGTAGCCGTTTGTGGTGATCTCCCCGCCCACCAGCACCAGGCCGGTGGTCGTGAAGGACTCGCAGGCCACGCGCGAGTTGGGGTCCTGTTTGAGGGCGCTGTCCAGCACCGCGTCCGAGATCTGGTCGCAGATCTTGTCCGGGTGGCCTTCGCCTACGCTCTCCGAGGTGAAAAGGTAATCCTGTCGTTCGCTCATGTGTTGCCTCCAGCGGGTTGTTCGTTGGTCAGGGAGATGGGCTGCCCGGTGGCCTCCAGCACGTTGAGCCACAGGGAGTCCTCCGGGGAAAGCCGTTTGCTGCGGGAAGCGGTCAGGGCCAGGGGAACGTGGGTGATCTCGTCGTTCCAATTGCCAACCAGCATCCCGGTCTTGCCGGCCAGGCCGGCGTGCACCGCGTTTTGCGCCAGGCGCATGCAGAAGATGGCGTCGTGGGCATTGGCGGCAACGCTGCGCACCAGGTAGCTGGGGTCGATGTACTTGACGTTCACCTCGAGGTCGGTCCTTTCCAGGAAATACCGCTCGATCCGGGTTTTCAAGAAGCTTCCGATGTCGCCCAGCACGGGGTTGCCGGACGGGTCGCGGCGGCCGTCGGCCTCGGCGACGTACTGCTGCCCGGCCCCTTCGGCCACGACGATCACCGCGTGCTTCTTGCGGCGCAGGCGGCTCTCCAGCACCCGGAACAGCCCTCTGGGCCCCTCCAGGTCGAAAGGCACCTCGGGCACCAGGACGTAGTTCACGTCGTTCAGGGCCAGGGCGGCGTTGGCCGCGATGAACCCCGAGTTGCGGCCCATCACTTTGACCAGGCCCAGGCCGTTGGGGGTCCCCTTGGCCTCGATGTGCGCGCAGCGGATGGCCTCCGCGGCCGCCGCGAAGGCGGTCTCCAGCCCGAAGGTCTGCTGGACGAAGGCGATGTCGTTGTCGATGGTCTTGGGGATGCCGATCACGGACAGAGCCAGGCCGCGGCGCCGCGCCTCCTCGTGGATGGCCAGCGCGCCGCGCAGGGTGCCGTCGCCGCCGATCACGAAAAGGAGGCAGACGCCCAGGCGCTGGAGGCAGTCCAGGATCTGCCCCGCGTCCTGCCGCCCGCGCGAGGAAGCCAGGATGCTGCCGCCTTTTTCGTGAATGTCGTCGACCACCTCGGGGTCCAGGGGCAGCGGCTCGTGCCCGTAGCGGGGGATGAAGCCCTGGAAGCCGTAACGGATGCCGTAGATCGTGCGCACCCCGTAGCCGTGGTGCAGGGTCATCACCAGGGAACGGATCACGTTGTTGATGCCGGGGCACAACCCGCCGCAGGTGACGATGGCCGCGCGGGTCCCGGCCGGGTCGAAGAAAATCCTGGCTCGCGGCCCGGCCCGCTCGAAGGCCGGCAGGGCCTGCCCGGCGCGCAGGCGGGCCTGGGTCCGGTCGCGGTCCAGGTCGTAGAGCACGCTTTCCGTGTCCACCACGTAGTTGGCCACCCCGTCCCCGCAGACCGTGGACAGGCCCAGCGGCGAGGGAATGGTGGCCGGCCCAAGGGCGGCGATGCGCAGCTGCTCCGGAGTCAGATTTTCCATGTCCGGGCCAGGCCCATCTTCTCCTTGACTTCCAGGATCGTGCGCCCGGCGTCGGCGCGACAGGTCGCGGCATTGGCCTCCAGGGCCTGCCGCACCCGCTCCGGCTGGGCGGCCAGCTCCTGGTGACGCTCCCGGATCGGGTCCAACTCCTTCATCAGATTGTCGAGGAAGAGCCTCTTGCACTCCAGGCAACCGATGCCGGCCGTGCGGCAGCCCTGAGCTACGGTCTGGGAGAGCTGCGGCTCCGGGGTGACCAGTTTGTGGTAGGAGTAGATGTTGCACTTCTCCGGCGTGCCGGGGTCGCTGCGGCGAACCCTGGCAGGATCAGTAGGGGCCACGGCCAGCTTGGTCCAGATCTCTTCCCGGGTTTCCAGCAGGCCGATGGCGTTGCCCTTGCTCTTGCTCATCTTGGCCTCCCCGTCCAGGCCCATGATCCGGGGGGAGGCGGTAAGCAGAGCCTCACACTCCGGAAAGGTCGTCGCCGTAGCGGGCGTTGAAGCGGCGGGCCACCTCGCGGGTGAACTCCACGTGCTGGATCTGGTCCTCGCCTACGGGCACCACCTCGCCCTTGTAGATCAGGATGTCCGCGGCCTGCAGCACCGGGTAGTCCAGCAGGCCCACGTTGACGTTCTTGCGATGCTGGGCCGATTTGTCCTTGAACTGGGTCATGCGCTCCAGCTCGCCCATCGGGGTGAGGGTGTTGAAGATCCAGGTCAGGTCCGCGTGACCCGGCACTTCCGACTGCACGAACAGCAGGGTCCTCTCCAGATCGATGCCGCAGGCCGCCAGTTCCAGGGCCATCTCCAGAACGGCCCCGGGCATTTCCCGCGTATCGTACTGGATGGTGATGGCGTGCAGGTCCACGATGCTGATGTAGGTGCGGTACTGGTGCTGAAGACGCACCCAGTTGCGCACGGCGCCGAAATAGTTGCCGATGTGCAGCAGCCCCGTGGGCTGGATGCCGGTAAAGAGAACCTTCACAAACCTCTCCCGTTGTGCCAGACTAGTTTCAATATGTATAGGAGAGGGCTTCGCCAGTGTCAAGCTGGCTTGCCCTGACGGCGGCCTGAGCCGTGTCGTTACAGCGCAGGCTGGCCGTGGCCGAGGGCCGGGCCATGATCCGGGTGCGCAGGACCGGCACCCGCGACTTGAGTACGGTCGGGGTCTGCCCCGCCTGCTGGAACATCCCGGAGCGCAGGGCCGTTCTTGCTCGTGCAGCTGGCCAAGATGGGACTGGAGGTCGCCCACCGGGACGACCGCGCCGAGGGCGCTTATCGCCCGGGCAAACCCCACGCCCCCGGCTGCCGCTACGCCCGCCTGCCGGGCGATCCCTGGGAACGCTTCACCCGGGCGGTGCGCGGCAGGGGGTCGGCCGGGCCGTAAGGGTGAGCTCAGACGCAAGAGCGTGCTGAGGGGCCGCAGCAGCGGCAGGTCAGTACGCAGTAGCGTGCTGAAGGGCCGCGGATACGCGGCAGGTCAGTCCTGGGGGGCCGGGCGGGCGACGGCTTGCTGCAGCTCGCGTTTGGCCCGGCTGCGGAGGTAGCGGAACAGCTTGTGATGCCCGCCGGGCTCGAAGGAGCTGAACTGCAGGCCCAGCTCGCCGCGGTTGCGGCTGACCTGGCAGACCAGGGTGACGATGTCCTCCCCCACGCGCAGGGTCGCCAGTGGGATTTGCTCGCCCCGGCGCAGGTCGGCCGTGCTCTCCGGGTCGGCGGGCTTGAAGCCCGCGCCCTGGATCGAGATTTCCGACAGTGAGCCGGTGATGATCGCCGAGTTGCGGGGGTGCACGAACACCAGCTGGATGCGCTCGCTGGAGGTGGGCACCAGGCGCTGGAAGCGGCGCTGGTCCTTGACGGAGCGGTAGCGGCGGTACAGCTGGGCCAGCTGGCGCACCTGCTGCTTGTCGCCCGCGGCCGCGCTGACGATTCCGTTCACCCCCAGGTGCGTGGCTTTGGCCGCCTCCTCGAAGGGCAGGCTGCCGGCCAGCAGGATGAACACGCACTCCTCCTTGGAGCGCTTCTCGCGCAGCACCTTGACCAGGGTTTTCCAGTGGCGGGGGAAGTCCACGGCGCTGGCCAGGATCATCTCCGGGTCCAGCTTTTCCAGCTCGTCGAGCACCTTGACCGGGTCGCTGAAGTAGATGATCTCGAAGCCCAGGGGCTTGAGGTGATAGGCCAGGAGGTTCTTCAGGGTGTCGTTGCGGGCGACGACCAGCGCCTTCATTCCGTGCCCAGGTTGACGGTTTCGTACCCTGTGATCAGCCAGATGCGGTCGCGGCGGGTCAGGGAATAGGTGAAGCGCTTGAGCTCCGTGAAGTCCCGCTGCCGGAACTTCTCCAGCACCAGCACCGTGGCCTCGAAGGGCGTGTAGCGGGTTTCCTGGACCTCGAACTCCGAGGGGATCAGGACGATGTCGTTGTCCACCGCCTGCTCCATGAGCTGTCGGCGGAAGCCCTCCAGGGCGGCCCGCCGGTTCTCCTCGGACATGCGGCGGTAGCTCTCCCGGCGGGAGGGGCTGGCCTGGTACAGGCTCTCCAGGTCCAGGTACAGGAAGAACTTCTCCCACTGGCTCTTCTGCCGGGCCCGCAGGGTGTAGCCCACCACCTCGTCGGGGGGCAGGGGCTCGCGGGCCAGGAGGGCGCCGGTCTCCGCCTCGATGCGGGCCTTCTCCTCGGGAAGACAGGACGGCCGGGCGCAGGCTCAGGGAAAGCGGGTTGGAGCGCAGGGGGGCGGCGGAGGAGGTGGATAGCTCGGGGTAGAACAGCCCCTGCACCGTGTACAGGCCGGCGAGGCGGAACTCCACGAACTCGTTCAGGCTGACCGTGATGCTGTAGCGCTCGCCCGGCTCCAGGCTCACGTCGCGCAGAAACACCGGTTGATTGGAGTTTTTCGATCTGATAAATTTCTGGGCGTGGTCCAGCAGCTGGTTGGAGGGGGTGCTTACCTCGAAGTCCAGGTTGAAGAAGCGGTTCTCCGCGATCTTGAAGCGGAAGGTCTCGGTCGGAATCATTGGCGAGCGCCGCTTCCAGGAGCACGGGATTCTGGGCGTCGCCCAGGTAGTAGATCCGCTTCTCGTGGAAGCGGATGGAAAAGGAGACCCCCTGGGCTTCGGCCTGGGCGAGGCCGGCCAGCAGTACCGGCGAACAAGAGGCAAATCACTGTCCGTTTCAAGGCCGTCACTTCCGTGGTTCCCCTATAATCTTCGGACGATCGCATGATTTCCTTATTAATTAATCACCTGGTCAGCGCCTTGAGTCAATACGAGCCACTGCGCGCCCTCAGCCGGATGGTGGGAGCCGAGGCCCTCCCCGTGGAGGCCGAGGGGCTGGCCGGGGCGCTCCTGCCCCTGGTGGCGGAACGGGTCTCCACCGGCCGCTCCTGCCTGCTGATCGTGCCCACGGAAGCGGAAGCCCGCGAGATGGTGGAGGACCTGGCGGTCTTCCGGCCGGAGGGCGGTCGGGATGCGGCGTTGTTCCCGGCCTGGGGCACGCTGCCGTACGGCGACGGCCGGCCCCTGCCCGCGGTGGGCGGCGAGCGGGCCAGCGTGCTGGCCCGCCTGCTGGCAGGCGAACCCCTTCTGGTGGTGGCCAGCCTGCGAGCCGCGCTCCACCCCATGCCGCCACCGGCTTACCTGGCCGACGAGATCCTGGAGCTGCGGGCCGGCCAGCCCCTGGACCCCACGGAGCTGGCAGGACGCCTGCAGTCCCTGGGGTACCTGCGCGTGCCCCGGGTGAGCCTGCACGGGGAGTTCGCTTTGCGCGGCGAGGTGGCGGACGTGTATCCCCATGCCAGCCCGGAGGCCCTTCGCCTGGTTTTCGACCTGGACCGCCTGGCGGAGATCAAGGCCTTCGACCCGCTGAGCCAGGCTTCCGTCCGGCGCCTGGGCGAGGCGCGGGTGGCTCCGGTGCGCGAGGTCCTGTTCACTGCCGAGCTGGGCCGGACCCTGCGCCGGCGCCTGGCCGCAGGCGGCGAAGCCCGCATGGGGGCGGGCGGGTCGACGAGCTGCTGGAAAGCCTGGCCCTGGACCCGGAGGCCCCCGGCGCCGAATACCTCTACCCGTTGTGCTTCGATCCCCCGGGCTGCCTGACGGATTACCTGGGCGAGGCCTCCCTGCTGTTCCTGGTCGACCCCGAGCGCCTGGCCGCCGGTTCGACGGCTATGCGCAAGGAATACCTGGAGCTGTACCGCCGCACTCAGACGCGGCCGGTCGAAAATGCCGCAGACAGCGGGCTCCGCCGCGGGCTGCGCGGCCGCGAGGGGACCGAGCGGGAGGCGGGCCGCCAAGAGCGGGCGCCGCAGCCGCCGCCACGCCATATCCTGCTGGACTACGGGGCCGTGGAGAAACGCTTCACCCGCCAGGTGCGCTTCCACGCCCTGAAGGGTGGGGCTGACGGAGGCGAGCGCCTGCGCTTCGGCTGCGACCCGCCGCGCTCCTTCTTCGGCAACATCCCCTTCTTCCGGGAGGAGCTGGCCAACCTGCTGGCCCTGGGCTACCGGGTCTACATATTCGCCGAGTACCCGCACCAGGCCGAGCGCCTGCGGTTTTTGTTGAAAGACCTGCAGGTGGAGGTATTCCCGGAGGGCATCTCCCGGGGCTTCGCCCTGCCATTATTGAAGATCCTGGTCATCCAGGAGAACGAGATCTTCGGGCGCAAGAAACGCATCCCCCGCTCGGTGGCTACGGCCAAGAGTCAGGCCATCGAATCCTTCGTGGACTTGAGTCCGGGGGACTTCGTGGTGCACCTGCACTACGGCATCGGGCTGTTCCAGGGCATCGAGCGCATCCGGGCGGCCGGGCACGAGCGGGACTATATCAGCCTGGCCTACGACGGGGGGGAGAAGGTGTTCCTGCCCATCGAACAGGTGAACCTGATCCAGCGCTACGTGGGCCAGGAAGGGCGCAGCCCCAAGCTGGACCGCCTGGGCGGCAAGGGCTGGCAGAACAAGAAGGAGCGGGTCCGTCGTTCTGTGGAGGACATGGCCCGCCGCCTGGCGGCGTTATACGCCCGGCGCAACGCCGCTCAGGGTTTCGCCTTCGCCCCGGACACCGACTGGCAGAGCGAGTTCGAGGCCCGCTTCCCCTACCAGGAGACCGAAGACCAGCTGGCGGCCATCGAGGCGGTGAAGCTGGACATGGAGAGCCTGCGCCCGATGGACCGCCTGATCTGCGGGGACGTGGGCTACGGCAAGACGGAGGTGGCATTGCGGGCCGCCTTCAAGGCGGTCATGGGCGGCAGGCAGGTGGCCATGCTGGCTCCGACCACGATCCTGGCCGAGCAGCACTTCGAGACCTTCCAGGAGCGCTTCCGGGGCTTTCCGGTGCGGGTGGAGATGCTCTCCCGCTTCCGCGCGGTCCGCGAGCAGAAGGCGGGTGGTGCGCGACCTGGGGGAGGGGCAGGTGGACGTGGTGATCGGCACGCACCGCCTGCTGCAGCCTGACGTGCGTTTCAAGAACCTGGGGCTGATGGTGGTGGACGAGGAGCAGCGCTTCGGGGTGAAGGACAAGGAGCGGCTGAAGGAGCTGCGCGCCTCGGTGGACTGCCTGACCCTCACGGCCACCCCCATCCCCCGCACCATGCACATGGCCCTGATGAAGATCCGCGACATGTCGGTGATCGAGACCCCGCCGGCCAACCGCTACCCGATCGAGACCTTCATCCAGGAGTTCGACGAGCAGCTGGTGGCCCGCGCCGTGCGGCAGGAGCTGGACCGCGGGGGCCAGGTGTTCTACCTGCACAACCGCATCGAGACAATGCAGCGGGTCCAGTCCTTCCTGGCGCGGTTGCTTCCGGAGGTGCGCGTGGTGACCGCTCACGGGCAGCTGGCCGAGGAGGAGCTGGAGGAGGTGATGCACCGCTTCGTCCGGGGCGACTACCAGGTTCTGCTGGCCACGGCGATCATCGAGAACGGGCTGGACATCCCCAACGTCAACACCATCATCATCGACCGGGCGGACATGTTCGGCATTTCCCAGCTCTACCAGCTGCGCGGCCGGGTGGGGCGCTCCGACCAGGCGGCCTACGCCTACCTGTTCTACCCGGACCGCCGGGTGATCTCGGAGCTGGCCATGAAGCGGCTGCGGATCATCTCCGACTTCACCGAGCTGGGCTCCGGCTTCCGCATCGCCCTGAAGGACCTGGAAATCCGCGGGGCGGGAAACCTGCTGGGCCGGGAGCAGCACGGGGACATCCTGGCCGTGGGCCTGGACATGTACCTGAAGATGCTGGACCAGGCGGTAGGCGAGTTGAGCCAGGAAAGGCGGGAGGAGCCCCCCGAGGTGTACCTGGAGCTGGAGTACTCCGGGTTCATCCCCGACTCCTACATCGCCGAGCCCATGGCCAAGATGGAGATGTACAAGAAGATCGCCTCGATCGCCAGTGAGCCGGAGCTGGAGGCCGTGGAGCGGGAGCTGGAGGACCGCTTCGGCCCCCCGCCGGAGGAAGTGCGCAGCCTTTTCGGCATCGCCGAGATCCGGGTGCTCTGCCGCCGGCTCTACATTTCCTCGCTGAAGGAGTCCAAGGGCCTGGCCCGGGTGGAGTTCTCCCGGGTGGCCCAGGTTTCGGTGGACCGGGTCTTGAGGCTCATCGCGGAAAGCGGCGGCAGCGTGGCGCTGGACCCCAAGGCCCCGCATTGCCTGCTGATCCGCACCGGCAGCGTCGGGCTGAAGGAGAAGTCCGAGTTCATCAGCGAGCGGCTGTCCCGCCTGCAGTGAGTTCTGTCAGGACCGGGCGGCCCGCTCAGCGGCGCTCGCTCATCGGCAGGTAGGGCCGGTTCTTCAGCACGTCGCGGTAGGCCGGACGGATGATCCGCACCCCGCTCACCAGCTCCTCGATGCGGTGCGCCGCCCAGCCGGCGGTGCGGGCGATGCAGAAGATCGGAGTGTACATCTCCGTGGGGATGTTCAGCATCTGGTAGACGAAGCCCGAATAGAAGTCCACATTGGCCGCCACCACCTTGTTGGAGTTCTTCTCCTTCTTGAGCACCTCAGGGGCCTGGCGGGCCACGATGCGGTGCAGGCCAAACTCCGTCTCCAGGCCCTTCTCCACAGCCAGGTCCGCGGCCTTCTCCTGCAACAGTACCGCGCGGGGGTCGGAGATGGTGTACACGGCGTGCCCGACTCCGTAGATCAGGCCGCTGCGGTCGAAGGCCTCCTTGCGCACGATCTTCGACAGGTAGGCGCGCACCTCCTCCTCGTCCTTCCAGTCCTTCACGTTGGCCTTGATGTTCTCCATCATTTCCCGGACCTTCAGATTGGCGCCGCCGTGCAGAGGCCCCTTCAGGGAGCCGATGCCCGCGGCGATGGCCGAGTAGGTGTCGGTGGCCGAGGAGGTCACCACCCGCACGGTGAAGGTGGAATTGTTGCCCCCGCCGTGTTCGGCGTGCAGCACCAGGGCCAGGTCCAGGGTCTCGGCCTCCAGGTCGCTGTACTTGCTGTCGGGGCGCATCAGGTGCAGCAGGTTTTCGGCGGTGTTCAGGTCCTTGCGCGGGTTGTGGATGAACAGGCTCTGCCCGTCGAAGTAGTGCCGCTTGGCCATATAGCCGTAGGCGGCCATCGTGGGCATGCGGGCGATCAGCTCGATGGACTGGCGCAGCACGTTGCCCAGGCTCACGTCATCCGGGTTGGGGTCGTAGGAGTACATGACCAGGACGCTCCTGGCCAGCTTGTTCATCACGTCGTGGCTGGGCGCCTTGAGGATCATGTCCTCGGTGAAGCTATTGGGCAGCGCCCGGCTTTCGCCCACCAGGAAGGTGAACTGCTCCAGCTGCCGGGCGGTGGGCAGCTCGCCGAAGAGCAGCAGGTAGACGGTCTCCTCAAAGCCCGGCCGGTTTTCCTTCTGCAGGCCGGTGACCAGCTCCGTGATGTT
Organism: uncultured Spirochaetota bacterium; assembly: GCA_963736785.1. GTDB lineage: Bacteria > Spirochaetota > Spirochaetia > SZUA-6 > DRHE01 > MIBK01. The sequence goes on from CAVTQG010000013.1 coordinate 52,918, forward strand.
GATGCCGCGGTACAGCAGGCGGCCCTCATCCGGGATGATGTCTCCCTCGTCGATGATGTAGCCGTGGACGTCGCCGATCTCGGTGAGGCCCACGAGCACCCCGGAACCGTCCTCGTTGCGCAGGCCCCGCTTCACGGAGTACTTCTGGTAGAGCTCCATGGGGATGCGGTTGCGATTTTCCGCCTGCTTGGTCAGCTCTTCCAGGAGGGCTTCGCGCTTGCTTTCCATTCCGGGAGCACTGTAGACAATACGCCGGACCTTGGCAAGGCCCGGCCTTTCTTCAGAGCCTCAGGGGAGGCTCCGCAGGAGGGTCGCAGCGCTCGCAGAGGTTGGAGTCGTAGAACAGGATGCGTTTGCCCTCCAGGCTCTGCCCGCAGCGCGCGCAGCGCAGCCGGAAGGGGAAGACCCGCCGCCGGAAGGCCACCCCGACGCCGGCCAGGGCCAGGGTGAAGGGGATGATCAACCAGTCCGGCCAGCGCAATTGAGCCACCACGATGACCAGGATCATCCAGGCCAGCACCAGCATGGACAGGTACAAGGTGGCGAAGCGCTTCTTCTCGGCAAGCTTCTGGTAGCGCCTCTGGAAGAGGTTCAAAGCCAGCACCGCCAGCAGCAGGTAGAAGAGGTTCTTTTGCAGAAACAGGGTCAGGGGGTGCACGGTGTCAGCCCGCCTTGGAGATCAGCAGGGTCTTGGGGTCCAGCTCCAGGTGCAGGCTGCCCACCACCGGGGCCCCGTGGTCCTTGACCAGCTCCAGTAGCACATGCCGCTCCTCGGCGCGCAGGATGATCAGGATGGCCAGCTCCTCCAGCACCCCGGCCAGCAGCTCGGGGACCCCGCCGGGCGTGAATTTGGGCTCCTCGTGGCCCAGGGACACGCTGAACCAGATTTCCAGGCCCAGCTCGGCAGCGAAGCTGCGGACCTCCTGCAGCTCCTGCCTGCTCACCAGGCCGAAATCGTACCCGTCCACGATGATCAGGTCGGCGGCGAAATGCCCGTCGCGGATCATGGAGCGCACGCTGCCCAGCACTTTGGTCAGGGGCACTGCCTGCTGGTTGAAGTTCATGATGATGCGGTGCCGGATGATCTCGTCGTGCACGTCCATGGCGTTCTCCAGGCCCTGTATCTGGGCGACCTCGGAGAAGATGTCTTCGTACCAGTCCACGATGTGGCTGGTGTTTGCCGAGAAGGAGACGTGGATCACCTGCCGGCCTTCCAGCAGCTGGTCGGTTGCCAGGTGAACCATGCAGGCCGTCTTGCCCACGCCCCGGCGGGCGGCGATGGCCCCGAGGTTGCCCTTGCCCAGGCCCCCATGCGTGGTCCTTTCCAAAATGCGCCAGGGGCTGCGCTTCACGAGCTCGCTTGGAACCATCCTAGCTACCGTCCTTTTAGAGTTATTTTGCGGAATTCTTCTTTCAAATC
>CAVTQG010000014.1:0-155915 GCA_963736785.1 uncultured Spirochaetota bacterium
GCGTTTCCACGAGGTCATGAGCTTCAATACCAGTGCCGTCCCCCCCAAGTGGGAGTTCGGCTACTGGGGGCAGAACATCGAGAACTGGTACCGGGAAGGCCTTCCGAAGCACCGCTACCCAAAAGTCCCCAAGCCCGGGAACACGCATGTCGCCCTGTATTATCCCTGCTGGCACTCCATTCGGGGGGATCAGCTGCCGGCCGGGATCGGGGTCATGGGCGGCGGCCTGTACTGGCCGACCCAGAGCTTCCCCCAGGACAACGACGTCATGCAGGCCTTGAGCATGGACAAGGGGCAGATCACGGTCAATGTGAACCTGCTGTTCTGCCCCCAATTCCAGCCCCGGGTCCTGGAGGAAGACGCAGGAGAAGCTCATTTACACCGACATCGACGGGGTCAAACGCATCTTCATGAAGTCCACCGGCGTGCTGCCCTCGGCCCTGGAGAACGTGATCCGGGACTGGCCGAGCTGGAACAAGCTCAAGAGCGAAAGGCTCTCCCTGAAGAACCTCAAGGAGCGCTTCCCCCCGCACTGGGAAAAGCTGCTGGCCGTCTATCGCAACCGGGACTTCCCGCTGGTGCTGGGCGGCTACCCGACCGGGTTCTTCGGCACCCTGGCCCACCTGATGGGCTACGAGCGGCTGTTCTACACCTATACCGACGACCCGCGCCTGATCCACGACATCCAGAGGACCTTCACCGAGCTGTGGATCGCCGTCTACGAGGAGGTCCTGTCGCAGACCAGCGTGGACCTGTTCATCGTCTGGGAGGACATCTCCGCGGGCAGCGGCTCCATGGTCGGGCCGGGCATGATCCGCGAGTTCATGCTGCCGTACTACAAGCGCCTGACTTCGTTCCTGAAGGCCCACGGGGTGAAGACGATCTTCGTGGACACGGACGGCAACTGCTTCGACATCATCCCCCTGTTCCTGGAGGGCGGAGTCACGGGCCTGTACCCGATCGAGGTCAGCTGCGGCATGGACTTGCTCAAGACCCGCAAGGCCTACCCGCGCCTGCAGCTCATGGGCGGGGTGCCCAAGTCGGAGCTGCCCAAGGGGCGCTCGCGCATCGACGAGATCCTGAAGCCCGTGGCCGAGGTGCTGAAAACCGGCGGGTACATCCCCTTCGGCGACCACCTGATCCCTCCCGAAGTCCACTGGGAGGAGTTCAAGGACTACCGCCTGAAGCTCAACGCCCTGCTGGAGCGCTCGGCGGGCTAGCCCTCGGTCATGTGACCAGCAGGGACAGCCGCGCCTGCATAGCCGGTCTTCCACCGCCCCATTATTCATTTTCTGCATTTACAGCGCGCGCCGCAGGAAATAGAATGGGCACGGGAGGATACCGATGAAGCTCAATGTCGATGCTCACCTCTGGTGCCTGGGAACCTACGCGGAGCGCTACGTGCCCGGGGGGTATTTCGACCCCCTGAGCGTGGACCAGCAGCTCCAGATCATGTCCAAGGTCGAGGGGCTGTCGGGGCTATTCGTCTTCTACCCGACCCCGCCGCTGCCCACCGACCCGGACAAGCTGGTGAAGAAGCTGGCCGACAACAACCTGAAGGTCTCGGAGCTGGCCGTGGAGTGCTGGTCGGACCGCAAGTGGAAGCACGGCGGCTTCAGCACCAACGAGGCCCACATCCGCCGGGAGATGGTCAAGCTGTTCAAGGAGGCCATCGCCTTTTCCAAGGAAATCAAGGCCGAGAGCGTGCTGCTGTGGCCGGCCCACGATGGCCTGGACTACCCGTTCCAGACCGACTACCGCGACGGCTGGAAGCACCTGGTAGACACCATCCGGGAGATCGGCGAGCTGGACGCCTCGGTGAAGATCTGCGTGGAGTACAAGTCCAAGGACCCGCGCCAGAGGCAATACGTGAGCAACGTGGGCAAGGCCATGATGCTGCTGAACGACGTGGGCCTGCCCAACGTGCACGGGGTCATCGACGTGGGCCACGCCCTGATGTGCCAGGAGAACCTGGCCGAGAGCCTGACGATCATGGACTCCCACGGGAAGCTCGGGCAGATCCACCTCAACGAGAACTACAAGGACTCCGACCCGGACATGATCTTCGGCACGATCAACTTCTGGGAGCTGCTGGAGTTCTTCTATTACCTCAACAAGACCGACTTTTCCGGCTGGTGCTCCATCGACACCATCGTGCCCCGCGACGACCGGGCCAAGAACCTGGCCATGGGCGTGAAGCTGATCTGGAAGTACAAGCGCATGGCCGACACCCTGGCCAAGCATGCCAGGCAGATCGACGCCAACCTCCAGGGCTACCGCTTCGCGGACAACATGGAGCTGATCACCGACCTGCTGTGGAAGGCGTAGTGCCGTGCCCATGGCTCTGTGGGAGAAGCAGTACGCCCTGTTGGCCGAGACCTTCCCGGGCCGCGGGGTGGAGGAGGGCGAGGTCAAAGCCCTGCTGAAGAAGCAGGTGATCGAGCTGCCCTCCTGGGCGGTGGGCAACTCCGGGACTCGCTACGGCACCTTCCGCAGCGACGGGGCGGCGGTTACCATCTGGGACAAGGTCGACGACTGCGCGGAGATCCAACGGGTGGTCGGCGTCTGCCCGGTCATGGCCAGCCACGTGCTGTGGGACCTGACCGACGACGGCCGCTACGGCCCGGTGCGGGAGTACGCGGCCGAAAGGGGCCTGGCCATCGGCACCGTGCACCCGAACACCTTCATGGGACAGCAGTTCCGCTACGGCTCCATCTGCAGCCCGCAGGCGGAGGTGCGCAAGAACAGCATTGCGCACTTCAAGGACTGCGTGCGCATCGCCCGGGAGATGGGTTCGCGGGTGATCGGCATGTGGCTGGCCGACGGCACCAACTACGCCGGGCAGGACAGCCTGCGGGAGCGCAAGCACCGCCTTCTGGAAGGCCTGCGGCGCTGTACGGCGCCCTGGACCCGGACATGACCCTGCTGCTGGAGTACAAGCCCTTCGAGCCGGGGTACTACTCCACGGACGTGCAGGACTGGGGCATGTCGCTTCTCACCTGCACGAAGCTCGGGTCGCAGGCCAAGGTGCTGGTGGACCTGGGGCACCACCTGCAGGGGGTGAACATCGAGCAGATCATCGCCGTGCTGCTGGACGAAGGCAGGCTGGGCGGCTTTCATCTGAACAACCGCAAGTACGCCGACGACGATCTGATGGCCGGCTCGACCAACCCCTACGAGCTGTTCCTGATCTTCAACGAGCTGGTCGACGCGGCTCAGGCCGGGCTGGACACCCGGATCGTCTACATGCTGGATCAGTCGCACAACATCGAGCCCAGCCTGGAGGGCATCATCCAGTCCGTGCTCAACACCCAGAAGGCTTACGCCAAGGCCCTGCTGGTGGACCGCGCGGCGCTCGGCCGGGCGCAGGCGGACACCGACGTGGTGCTGGCCAACCGCCTGCTCATGGCGGCTTTCGAGCTGGACGTGGAACCGCTGCTGGCCCGGGTGCGGGTGGAGATGGGCCGCGAGCCGGACCCCCTGGCCGCCTATCGCCGGGGCGGGTACGCGGCGAAGATCGCGGCCGCCCGCAAGGGCAGGGGCATCAACACGCTTGGAGGCTGAGGGAGGGCGGCCGGTGCGATGAACTCGAGGGAAAAGTTCCTCTCCGTCATGCGCATGGACCCGGGCCGCCACAGCGCGGAAGTCCAGGTGCCGAAGGTGGAGTTCGGCTACTGGGCGGGGGTGCTGCGCCGCTGGTTCCGGGAAGGGCTGGAGGAGCGCGAGACGGTCCCGGCCGACATCCCGGACGGGGAGGCGGTCATGGCCAACCGCAACGTCTCCGCGCGGGGACTGGAAAAAGCCGGGGACCTGAACGTGCAGCCTGTGTTCGGCCTGGACCAGTACCTGACCAAGTTCCCCGTGGACTACAGTCCCGGCTTCCCGCCGAAAGTGCTGGAAAAGACGCCCGAATACGTCGTGTACCAGGACAGCTTCGGGGTCACCAACCGGAACGACCCGGGGATGCGCTCCCTGCCCATGGAGCTGGACAATCCGGTCAAGGACCGGGCCAGCTGGGAGGAGTACAAGCAGCATTACGCGGAGAGCACCATCGCGGCCCGCCTGCCGGCCGATTGGGAGCGCATCGCGGCCCGCCTGCGGGAGCGGGATTTCCCGATCCGGCTGGGCGGGACCTACGGCGGGTTCCTGGGCTTCCCGCGGCAGGTCATGGGCCTGACCCGCTACCTGGTCACGCTGTACGACGACCCGGCCCTGATCCACGACATCTGCGGCACTTTCCTGCGCTTCCTGCTCGCCTACTACGACCGGATCATCCGGGATGTGCGAGTGGACTGCATCCTGATCTGGGAGGACATGGCCGGCAAGCAGGGTTCCCTGATCTCCCCCGCCCACTTCCGGGAGTTCCTGCGCCCCCATTACCGGGACCTGGTCGGCTTCGCCCGCGAGTCGGGGGTGGACGTCGTGCTCACGGACAGCGACGGCTACGTGGAAGAGCTCATTCCCCTGATCGCGGAAACCGGAGTGACCGGCATGTACCCCTTCGAGCGGGCCGCGGGCAACGACCTGCTGCGCATCCGGGAGGCGTTCCCGGCTTTTCAGATCCTGGGCGGCTTCGACAAGCGGGTGTTGTTCGAGGGCTCCACCCGGGAGGCCATCGACGCGGAGCTGGCCGTCACGCGCGAGCTGCTGAAGCGCGGCCGGTTCATCCCGCACGTGGACCACTTCGTTTCCCAGGACTGCACCTGGCAGAACTTCTCCTATTACCGCCGATCCCTGAACCGGATCATCGACGAGCTGTGAGGAGGAATGCATCGTATGAAGAAACGCTACGCTTTTTTGATGCGGATCAAGCCGGAGCTGAAGGCCGAGTACAAGAAGGCCCATGACGAGATCTGGCCGGAGATGAGTCGGGCCATCCGCAAGAGCGGGATCCGCAACTACTCGATCTATTTCCGTGACGACGGAACGCTGTTCGCCTATCTGGAGGCCAAGGACCCGGCCCAGGCCTTCGCCTGGCTGGGCAAGACTGAGGTGAACGAGCGCTGGCAGAAGGCCATGGACAGGTACTTCGTGAAAAAGGACCCTTCGATCCTCGGCGCGGAGGTGGTGCCCCTGGAAGAAGTATTCCACCAGGATTGAAGATGAAATTCAGCCTGCGCAGCAAGACGGTGCTCCTGGCGATCTTTCTGGACCTGGTCCTTTCCGCGGGGATCGGCTTCTCGATCTACAGCGTGTCGGAGGCGAGGTTTCGGGAGAGCTTTTTCGAGCAGAAGCTGGACCTGGTCCGGAGCGTGGCCCGCCTGATCGACGGGGAGAGGCATGCCCGCTTCACCCGGCCGGAGGCGGTGAACGATCAGGAGTATCAGCGCTACCTGCGCACGCTGAACAGGATCCTCCGGGAGCAGAGCTTCATCCGCTACCTGTATTCGCTGAACTACGATGCCCAATCCGACGGCTTTCTATACGCGGTGGACGCGGGCATTGCCGAGAGCGACAAGGTCTGGGTGGAGTGCGACCAGTTCGCGCTGGTCATTTCCCTGGATCCTGCAGGGGCGCTGCAGCTGGAGTACGACGAGCAGACGTATACCTCAAGCTTCGACCTGCAGGTGGGAGGAGCCCCGGTCCCCCTTTCCCTGGAGCCGTCCCCGCAAGGCCTGCAGCTGGCCCTTGGGGGCCAGGCGCTGTGCACCGTGCTGTCGCCGCGGCCGCTGCGGCTCATGACGGCGGCGGGAGAAATCAGCGCATCCAGCCGGCTGGCGGAGATCGACTTTGCGGTGTCGGGCCAGACCGTTTCGCTGCAGCTCTCGTTTACCAAGGAGGGGGAGTCGGACAGCATGCCCGGGACCCCGTACATGGACACCCCGGAGAACATCGCCCGGCTCAGGAAGATTTTCGAGGAGGGCAGGGACTACGTCGAACGGGAAATCGTCAGGGATATCTATGGCTCTTCCCAATCCCTGTACGGTATCATCCGGGACAGCGTCGGGCAGCCAGCCGGGGTGTTGGAAATGGACATCTACCGCACCGGCCTGGAGAGGTTCCAGCGCTCCATCGCCCTCATCGGCTTGATTGTCGCAGCGGTCACCTTCCTCGTGGTGGTGGGGGTGCTGATCGCCTACACCGAGTACCTGTTGATCCCTATCCGCCGGATCCATGCAGCGGTGCAGGGCGTGTCCAGGGGTCGCCTGGACGCGGAAGTAGGCTCCAGACGCAGGGACGAGCTGGGGGATCTGGCCCGGGGAGTCACCGGCATGGTCCGCTCCCTGGCTGCTCACCAAGAGGAGCAGCGTCAGGACAAGGAGAAGCTGTCGCAGCTGGCCTTTTTTGACCCGCTCACCGGCCTGCACAACCGGAAATCCTTCTACGACCGGCTGGAGGAGAGCCTGGCCCAGGCACGGCGCCTGGGAGGCAACACCCGGGCTCTGCTGTTCCTCGATCTGGACAACTTCAAGGACGTGAACGACAGCCTGGGCCATGACGCCGGCGACCGGGTGCTGCGGGAGGTGGCCGGCCGGATCCGCTCCGGCGTGCGCGCCAGCGATTACGTGTTTCGTCCCGGGGGGGACGAGTTCACCATTCTGCTGACCGCCCTGAGCCATGAAACCGATGCGGCGGTGGTCGCCGAAAAGCTCATCCAGGAAGTGCGCCAGCCGGTCGTCGTCGACGCCCAGAACCTGTACCTCGGGCTGAGCGTGGGCATCGCCTTGTTCCCGCGGGATGCGGACTGTCAGGAGACCCTGGTGCGCAACGCCGACATCGCGCTGTTCGAAGCCAAGAAGCACGGCAACACCTACCGTTTCTTCACCCCGCAGCTGCAGGCCCAGGCCGAGGAGAAGATGCTGCGTCATCGACCACCTGCACCGGGGCGTCAAGGACGGACAGTTCGAGCTGTTCTATCAGCCGATCGTCGGGGCCGCCGGCGGCGTGAGCGGCGGCGAGGCGCTATTGCGCTGGAACCATCCGGAGTGGGGCCGCCAGAGCCCGCTGCGCTTCATCGGCCTGGCCGAGGAAACCGGACTGATCATCCCGCTGGGCCGCTGGGTCATCCGGGAGGCTTGCCGGCGCCTGGAGGAGCTCACGGCCGCCGGCCTGGCTACACAGTTCATCTCCGTGAATCTCTCGATCCGGCAGCTGCGGGAGCCGGCGTTCGTGCAGGCGTGGAGGAACTGCTGCGGGGCGGCAATTTTGCGCTCGAACGGCTGCACTTCGAGATCACCGAATCGCTGCTGCTGGAGTCCTCCGAAACGCTGGCCGCGATCAGCGGCCTGAAGGAGCTCGGGGTGCGGCTGGTGATCGACGATTTCGGAATCGGCTATTCCTCGCTGTCCCGATTGAAGGACCTGCCGATACACGGGTTGAAGCTGGACCGCAGCTTCATCGGGGGGCTGAGCCGGGCAGAAGCGCGATCGGGAGATCGTGCGGGCGATCATCGCCATCGCCCACGAGCTGAAGCTGTTCGTCGTGGCCGAAGGCGTGGAGCGGCCGGACCAGGTGGAGTTTCTCCATTCGGCGGGGTGTGACGCCCTGCAGGGCTACATTTACGACCCGCCGCTGCCCGCCGAGGAGTTCATGCACCAGGTGCGGGAGTATTCGGGGACCCGGAGTCTGCCGCTGAGGGAAGCCCCGGTTTCCAGGGAGAGGTGGTGAGATTATGGATGCCCTTCTGGAGCGACTGTATTCCATGAAGAAGCAGGAAATCGAGGCCTGCGCGAAGCACCTGATGCTCGGGGGCGGAACCCGGCCCGCCCCGACGGTCCTGCGGGGGCAGGGAGTCTGGCTGGAGGACATCCAAGGCAAGAAATACATCGACTGCACGTCGCAGAGCTGGGCGATGTACCTGGGCTTCGCCAACGCCGAGCTCAACCGGACGGTCAGCGAACACGCCAACAGCATCAGCCACGTGCACCAGGGCTTCGACACCCCCTCGCGGTTCGCCCTGGCCAAGAAACTCTGCGACCTGGCCCCCAAGAAGATCAACCGGGTTTCCTTCACCGTCGGCGGGGCCGCCGCCGTCGAAGGCGCGATGAAAATCGCCGTCAAGAACCGGGAAAATGCCCAGGAGTTCATCTGCCTGTACGACGCCTACCACGGCACCTCCCTGGGCGTGCTGGGCTCCAACTGGGCCTCGACCCGGGCGACGGGCAAGTTCATCGGCGGGGCGCGTTTCAACCGGCTCACCCGGCAGTTCATCCGGGTGCCCAACCCGTACTGCTACCGCTGCCCGCTGGGGCTGGAGAAGGGTTCCTGCGGAATGATGTGCCTGAAGATCCTGCGCCTGACGATCCAGAAGGGGGTCAACGGGCCGGTGGCCGGAATCCTCATGGAACCGCTGCAGGCCAGCGGCGGTCAGATCATCTTCCCCAAGGAGTACCACCAGGGCGTGCGCGGGATCTGCGACGAGTACGGCATCCCCCTGATCTGGGACGAGATCCAGACCTACTGCCGCATCGGCAGCTGGTTCGCCAGCGGGTACTACGGGGTGGAGCCGGACATGATCTGCCTGGGCAAGGGGCTGGGGGCGGGATACCCGATCGCCGCCACGCTCATCAGCGACGAGCTGGAAGGCTTCTCCCCGGACACCGAGGAGCTGCACACCTTCGCCAACAACACGATTTCCCAGGTGGCGGCGCTCAAACAGATCGAGATGCTGGAGAACGGCATCCTGGACAACTGCAACCGGATGGGGAACTACCTGGGTGAGGAGCTGCGGAAAATGCAGGAGCGGTACCCCTGCCTGGGCGACGTGCGCCAGGCCGGCCTGCACATCGGCGTGGAGCTGGTGAAGGACCCGGTGAGCAAGGAGGCGGATGAGAAGCTGCTCGCCCGCGTGCGTTCCTTCTGCATGGACCACGGCGTGCTGTTCGGCGTGGGCGGCATCCTGAAAAACGTCCTGAAAATCAAGCCGCCGTTCATCATCAACCGGGCGGAGGCGGACACCGTGCTCAACGTCCTGGCGGAGGCGCTGGCGGTGGTCAGTACGCAATAGCGTGCTGACAGTAGTCAGTAGCCGCCGAACTCGTACGCCGCTTCCAGCATGGCCTCGATGTTCTCGACCGGCACGTTGGCCTGGATGTTGTGCACCTGGTTGAACACGTAGCCGCCGCCGGGCTTGAAGATCCGCATCCGCTCCCGCACGTGCTCGCGCACCTCCTCCGGGGTAGCGCCGGGCAGCACCGACTGGGTGTCGCAGCCTCCGCCCCAGAACACGATCCGGCCGCCGAAGCGGGACTTCAGCACCGCGGGGTCCATGCCCGCGGCCGAGGTCTGCACGGGGTTCAGGATGTCCACCCCCGCCTCGATCAGGTGGGGGATCAGGCGGGGGATGGAGCCGCAGCTGTGGAGGAAGGTCTTCATCCTCGTGTGCCGGTGGATCCAGCCGCACAGCTTGGCGTAGTGGGGCTTGATCATCTCCGCCCACAGGTCCGGGCTGATGAACTCCCCGCGCTGGGTGCCGCTGTCGTCCGAGGCGATGCCCCAGGCGAAGCAGCGGTCCCCGACCGCCTGGTTCACCAGCTGGAGGCAGCTGATGGCCGCTTCCACGGAGCGGTCCATCAGCTCGTGGCAGGTCGGCTTTCTCGGTCAGGAGCATCATCATCCACTCGTCGGGCATGCCCCTGGGTCACGTTGCTGGAGCGGTCGGTGATCAGGCTCAGGCCCAGGAAGCAGACGCCGAAGCCCCAGCCCAGCAGGGCGTACTCCGTGTCGCGGTGCAGAGCGTGCGGTGTAGTCGGACAGCAGGCGCAGCGACTCGTCCGGGATGTCGGCTTGGGGCCGGAACTTGGCAGGATCGATCCGGCCGCCGCGGTTGAAGGCGGTGTCGTCGAAGTAGTACCCGCCCTTGGGCATGCGGAAGCTGGTTGTCCACGCCGTCGGCGTCCAGCAGGACCCAGCCGCCGTCGGCGTCCTTCGCGGATGCCGGTGCCGGGCGGGAACAGCAGGGGCGTCCCGTCGAAGGCCGCACGCGGAACCCAATCCCGATCGGGACGTACGGCGGACACGATGCCGGAGAGGTCCACCGGGAGCACGTCGGCGTGGAAGCGCCGCAGGACCTGTTCCTCGACCACGGCGATCATGAAGCGCGGGTCCAGCACCCGGGTCGGGCCGCCGAGGCCCAGCGAGCTTCTTGAGCCGGGCGTAGGCGGCGGCCGCGATGCCGGAGGCCTTCATGCCGCCCAGGTCGATGGGCACCCGGTCCGGCTCCTGGAAGTTGACGGCCTTCTGCACCCTTTCGCGGGACGTCACGGGCAGCCTCCCTTGGTCAGAACTCTCGCACCAGCCGGCGGGCGGCCTCGGCGATGCGGCCGGGCTGCGGCACGTAGAGCTTTTCCAGCGCGGGCGCGAAGGGCGCCGGGGTGTTGGGCGCGGCCACCCGGGTGACGGGGGCCAGCAGGCAGTCTGGGACGGCCTCCGCGATCTGGGCGGCGATCTCGGCGCACACCCCGCCCTGCCGGGGCGACTCCTCCACCAGGACCACCCGCCCGGTTTTGCGCACCGAGGCCAGGATCAGCTCGCATGTCCAGGGGCCAGAGGCTGCGCGGGTCGATCACCTCGCAGGAAATCCCCTCGGCGGCCAGCGCGTCGGCGGCCAGCAGGCAGTGGTGCATCATCAGCAGGTGCCCGATCGAGGGTCACGTCCCGCCCTTCCCGGCGCACGACCCCCTTGCCGATGGGCACGGTGAAGTCCCCCTCGGGGATTTCCGAGGAGGCGTCCATGCTGCCGGACTCCGCGCGCATGCCCTTGGAGCCGTACAGCAGCTTGTGCTCGAAGATCAGCACGGGGTCCTCGTCGCGCACCGCGCTGCGCAGCAGGCCCATGGCGTCGTAGGCGGTGGCCGGGGCCACGATCTTGATCCCCGGGCAGGACAGGAAGTAGCTTTCCAGGTTCTGGGCGTGCTGGGCCCCGCGGCCGGTGACCCCCACCGGGGCGCGCATCACCAGGGGCAGCTGGAGCTTGCCGCCGGACATGTAGCGCAGCTTGGCGATGTTGTCGATGATCTGGTCGGCGGCGCACAGCAGGAAGTCCCCGTACTGCACGTCGGCGATCGGGCGCATCCCCATGACCGCCGCACCGCAGGCCATGCCGAAGATGGCCGCCTCCGAGATCGGGGTGTCGATCATGCGCTCGGGGAACTGCTTCTCCAGCCCCAGGGTCACGGTGAACGCCCCGCCGTAGCCCCCCGGGATGCTGATGTCCTCCCCGATGCAGAACACCCGCTCGTCGCGGGCCATCTCCCCGCGGATGGCCTCCCGCAGGGCTTCCACGATGGACATCCTCATCGGGGCACCTCCATCGACACGTACAGGTCCTGGTACAGCGCTTCGGGGGAGGGCTCGGGGGCCTGCTGGCCGGCGCGGATGGCCTCCTGCACTTCGGCGGCCACCTCGACCTTGAGGCGTGTCCTGCTCCGGCCTCGTCGAGCATGCCCGGCGGCGGCGCAGCGCGCGCTCGCAGGCCGGGATCGGGTCGCGGGCGGCCCAGTGCTCCTTCTCTTCCTTGCTCATGTAGTTGTTGGGGTCGCGGCGGGAGTGGCCGCACAGGCGGAAGGTCTTGAGCTCCAGCAGGGTGGGGCCGCCGCCGGAGCGGGCCCGCGCCAGCGCCTCGCGGGCGGCGGCGTACACCGCGAACACGTCCATGCCGTCGGCGATCGCCGAGGCGCATGCCGTAGGCGCAGGCCCGGTCGGCCACGTTCTCCACCTTGCTCACCCGGCTGTAGGCCGTGGAGGCCCCGTACAGGTTGTTCTCGCACACGAACAGCGCCGGCAGCTGGTACACCGCGGCGGCGTTGAGCGCCTCGTGGAAGGCGCCCTCGTTGGTGGCCCCGTCCCCGAAGAAGCTCACCGCCACGCGCTTTTCCCCCCGCAGCTTGAAGGCCAGCGCCATGCCGGCCACCACCGGGAGGTTCCCGCCCACGATGGCGATGGCCGGGAGCATGCCCTTGCGACAGGTCGCCCAGGTGCATGCTGCCGCCCTTGCCCTTGCAGCAGCCGGTGGCTCTTCCCGTACAGCTCGGCCATCAGCGAGGCCAGCGGCAGCCCCCGGGCGATGGCGTGCCCGTGCGGCCGGTGCGTGGAGGCGATCACGTCGTCGCTCTGCAGGGCCGAGCACACCCCCACGGCGCAGGCCTCCTGCCCGATGTACTGGTGCACCGTGCCGGGCATCTTGCCCTCCAGGAACAGGAAGCGGATCTGCTCCTCGAACTCCCGGATGACGCAGCATCGTGCGGAACATGCCGGCGGCCCGCTCGCGGCCCCAGCTCCCGGAGGGCCGCCTCCGGCCGGGCCGGGTTCTTTGTCTTGCTCATAGCTCCTCTTCCAGCAGGCGCTTGACCTCGGCCAGGAAGGCCGCCGCCTGCGCCCCGTTGACCGCCCGGTGGTCGAAGCTGCCCGTGAGGCGTGAGCGCCGCAGCGGGCGCGGAAGCTGCCGTCCTCGGCCACGGCGATCTCCCGGCCGATGCGCCCCGGCGGCCAGGATGGCCAGCTGGGGGGCGTTCAGCACGGCGGCGAACTCCTCCACCGGGTACATGCCCAGATTGGTGATCGTGAAGGTGCCCCCGGATATGCTCGGGGCCGGCCAGGCGGCCGGCCTTGGCCTTGTCGGCCAGGACGGCCAGCTCCCGGTCGATGCCCGCGATGTCCTTGGCCTGGGCCTGCCGGACCACCGGCACGTGCAGCTCCTCCCCGGCGGCCACCGCCACGCCGACGTTCACCTGCGGGCTGCAGCACGAGGCGGTCGTCGCGGAAGGCGCCGTTGAGGCGGGGGTGGCGGGCGAGCGCCCGGGCGCAGGCCCAGACCAGCACCGCGTCCACGGCGACCTTCTCGCCGTCGGAACGCGCGGTGGGCCTCCCGCCAGGCCAGCAGGCGGTCGGCGCCGACGCGCACCTTCAGGTAGTAGTGCGGGACCTGGGTCTTGGCGGCCGTGACCGCCCGGGCCACGGCGCGCTGGTGCGGGCTCAGGGGCACTTCGACGGCCTCGGCGGTGCGAGCCGGCAGCGGCCGCCTGCGCGCCGCTGCCGCCGGCGCCGCCGGGCTGCCGCCGGCGCGCGCAGGTAGGCCTCCAGGTCGGCGCGGGTGATCAGCCCGCGCGCGCCGGTGCCGCGCACCCGGGCCAGGTCCACCCCGTGCTTGCGCGCCAGGTTGCGCACCAGCGGGGTGGCCAGCGCACGCCGTCGGCTGCCGGCGCGGCGGGATGCGGCCGCGGGAGGCCGGCCTTCGGCCGCCGGGCTGCGCGCCGGGGTGACCACCGGCGTGCTGCCTGCGGCGTCGGGGACGCCGGGTTCACCGGCGCGCTGCTTCGCCCGGGCTCCCCTAGCACCGCGATCACCGTGCCGGAGGCGATCATGCTGTCCGGCTCCCCCTGCAGGCGCAGGACCGTGCCGGCGGCGAAGCTCTCCACCTCCATGGTGGTCTTGTCGTTCTCCACCTCGCACAGGGCCTGCCCCTTGCCCACGCGGTCCCCCGGCTTCACCAGCCAGCGGATCAGCTTCACCTCGTCCGTGGTCTGGCTCAGGCGGGGCATGGGTATTTCGACGGCCATGGCAGCGCTCCTCCTAGCTCCATCGCTTCCATCTTGAACGGCTTGGGGTGGAACTTGGGCGCCACCCGCAGCCACGGCGTGGAGGGCCGCTCCAGGTAGCCCCACTTCTCCAGGGCGCGGCGCAGGGCCTTGTTCTCCGGCTTGCGCGCGTAGTCGGCGATCGGGCGTTCCGGCCATGGCCGCGGCGATGGCCTGCTGCCAGGCCTGGGCGCCGGCGGTGTAGCCGTCCGGGTGCCCGAGCATGCCGCCGCCGGAGGGGATGATCATGTCCTTGCCGTACTCCGAAAGCAGGATCGGCGCCAGCCCCGGGTAGGTGCCGGCGGCCGGCATGGACCAGATCGGCTTGATGTGGTAGAAAGGCGCCTGGCCCACGTGCTGGCAGCGGATGCCCTCTTCCAGGCTCACCATCGGGATGCTGGACCAGTAGGTGGGGGTGAGGGTCTGGTCGGCGCCGCACAGGCGGATCAGCTTGGTGAATACGGGCCAGGAGATGGTCTTCATGGCGGCGATCATGTGCGAGTTGTGCACCATGACCGGGATCTTGACCTTCGGGTCGCTGGTGATCTGGCGGATGGCCGAAAGGCCGACCGAGTAGGTGATCAGCAGGCCGTTGGCGCCCAGCTCCACGGCCTTCAGCGCCTTGTCGTGCATGCGCGACACCTCGTCGGTGATCGAGCAGCAGGTAGATCATGCGCTTGCCGGTCTTCTGGGCCGCCTTGTCGATGGCCTCCATCACGTACTTCAGCCGGTCCTGGTAGTTGCTGTTGTAGGTGTCCGAGGTCATCTCGTCGTCCTTGCACATGTCCGCCCCGCCGATGGCGGTCTGGTAGACCTGGTCGCCGGTCTGCTTGGGGGTCATGCCCATCTTGGGCTTGATGATGTGCAGGGACAGCGGCCGGTCCTGGACGCCCAGCAGCTTGCGGATGCCGGGCACCCCGAACTTCGGGCCGGTGAAGTTCTTCACCAGGTCCTCGGGGAAGAACACGTCCAGCAGGCGCAGGTCCTGGGAGTAGGCGAAGCAGTTGCCGGCGATCGACAGCAGCATCATGGGCACGTTGTCGTGCCAGGCGTTGATCGGGAAGGCCAGCTGGATCACCGCGCTCTTGCGGAACTCGTCGCCGGAGGGCAGCTCGAAGTAGCCGACCAGCTTGCCGGAGAGGTTTTCGCGCACCTCCTCGGAGTCCTCCTTCACCTTCTGCCAGGTGCCGGTGGAGCCCTCGATGGCGATGGACTCGATCAGCTTGAAGTGGTCGATGAAGTCCACCCCGGGCAGGCGGTCGCTCAGGTAGTAGGTGGCCACGATGTGCGTCTTCAGATCGATGCCGTCCAGCGCGTGCTGGAAGATGATGGGGTCATGCACTCTTTCCATGCTCGGTTCACTCCTTCAGTTGGGGTACCTTTAGCGTCTTGAGCCGCAGGCTCTGGCTCACGGCCTGCTCGATGCGGTTGACCTCCTGGAGAGCCTCCGGACTGATCCGGGAGGCCACCAGGATGTAGAGGGCGCGGATCAGGGTCAGTTGCGCCGCCATGGAGTTGGACTGGGCGAAATGCACCCGGTGCTCGTGGCAGGAGGTGACCAGCGGCGGTCTGCACCAGCTCCGCCAGGGGGGAGCGCGGGTAGTTGGTGATGCCCACCGTGTAGGCCCCGCGGGCCTTGGCGGCGCGCACGGCCTCCAGCACCTCCCGGGTGTTGCCCGAATGCGACAGGCCGAAGACCAGGTGGCTCTTGCGCGCGTGCCCCGCGGAGAGCAGCATGCCGTACGGGTCGGAAAGCGCCTTGGCGTTGAAGCCCAGCCCGGAGAACATGACTTCGCTCAAGGCGGCTCACTCCCCCGGAACCTCCCAGGCCGAAGAAGTAGAGGCGCTCGGAGCGGGCGATCCGCTCCGCCACGGAGATCATCGCGGGAAAGCTCACCGCGGCTTCCGTGGCCTGCAGGTTGGCCAGCGCCTCGGCGAAGACCTTGCGGATCGAGAGCTGCGGGTCGTCGTCCGCGGCGAAGATCGGCAGCACCGTGTCGTCGGGCGACCTGCATTTCCCGGGACAGGCCGATCTTCAGCTTCTGGAAGCTGTCGTAGCCGATGCGGGCGCAGAAGCGCGAGATGGAAGCGATGGAGGTGCCGATCCGCCGCGCGTACTCGTCGATCGGCGCGTCCAGCGCCGTCGAAGTCCAGGGACAGCAGGTAGTCGGCGATGCGCCGCTGCGTCGGCTTGCAGGTCGCGGTAGATGCCCTGGATGCTGGCCCTGACGGACATGCCGGCGAGTATATGAAAATAATTTCCGCTTGTCAATTCGCTGCTGCCAAGTAATCAGAAAATATGTTCCAAAAAAAACTTGACAGCGCCAATGGGCTGGTGAATAATGCTTCCCGGGAGGAGCCATGGACCTGCAGCCCTACACCGGGGAACCGGACATCCAGCGCCTGTTCAGCGCCTTCAAGAGAAAGAAGGTCGACCGCGTCCCCAACTTCGAGGTCCTGATCGAGGACCAGCACGTGGAGAAGCTGCTCGGGCGGCATGCCGGCAACACCCTGTCCTACGGCGGCGACCCGGCCAAGGGCGTGTCCGAAGGCGAGGGGGCGCGCCCCATGAAGCCGGCCGACTACATCGAGCTGTGCAAGCTGATCGGCCAGGACGCCATCATCGTGGAGTCCATCTGGACGCCGTTCAAGAAGACGCAACCCCGACGGCTCGGTCGGGGGCATGATCGCCGACCGCTCGATCAAGACCCGCCGGGACTGGAAGGAAAAGGTCGTGATCCCCGGCGAGGCGGACATCGAGGAGAAGATGGTCTTCGTGCGGGAGTACCGCCAGGCCATCGACAAGTCGGGGACGAAGATCGGCTTCTGCGTGCTCATGGCCGCCTACTTCCAGATGCTCTACGAGTTCGTGATCGGGCTGGAGGACACGATGAAGCTGGTCTACGAGGACCGGGACTTCGTCGAGGAAATGCTGGAGGTCAGCACCGCCTACTGGGTGCGCTTCTGCCAGGCGGCGGTGGCCAATGGCGTGGACTTCATCTGGACCGCCGACGACGTGGCCTTCAAGACCGGCCTGTTCCTGCCGCCCAAGCTCATGCGGGAGCTGTGGCTGCCCAGGCTGAAGCGCATCCACGAGCCGGCCTTGAGCGCCGGCAAGCCCGTCATGTTCCACTCCGACGGCAACATCGACGAGCTGGTGCCCATGCTGCTGGAGGCCGGCGTGGACTGCGTGCACCCCATGGACCCCTACGGCGTGGACTACCGCAGCTTCAAGAAGAAGTGGGGCGGCCTGCGTCTGCCTGGCCGGCAACATCGACATCGAGTTCCCGCTGGCCCACGGCACCCCGGAGGAGGTGGACAAGGACGTGAAGAAGCACATGGAGGTGATGAAGCCCGGCGGCGGCTACATCTGCGGCTCCAGCCACTCCATCGTCAACTACATCCCCCACGAGAACTTCATCGCCATGCTCAACGCCATCCACAAGTACGGGGTGTACGACGCAGAAGAGCTGGGCGGTGAAGCCCGCGAAGGCCGCCGCGCCCAAGGCGGAGGAGCGGGCCGAGAAGATCCACGAGCAGGATTTCCTCAAGAAAATCAAGGACGATCTGCACAAGAAGCTCTTCGACCAGGTGTACAGGGGCGACGCCAAGGGCATCCGCGGCACGGTCCAGGCCGCCCTGGCGGCCAAGCACGATCCCCTGGACCTCATCGCCCGGGCGCTCACCCCGGCCATCAAGGCGGTGGGGGACAAGTTCTCCACCGGCGAGATGTTCCTGCCGGAGCTGCTCATGGCCGCCGGGGCCATGCAGGAGGCCATGAAGGTGCTCACCCCCCTGCTGCGCGGCCGGCCGGAGGCAGCCAGCAAGGGCAAGGTCCTGATCGGGACGATCAAGGGGGACCTGCACGACATCGGCAAGAACATCGTGAAGGCCCTGCTGGAGGGCAACGGCTTCGAGGTGGTGGACCTGGGCATCAACAACGCCCCGGAGAAGTACGTGGAGGCCGTCAAGGCTCACCAGCCGCAGGTGGTCGGCTACTCCGGCCTGCTCACCACCACCCTGGCGGGCATGCCCGACCAGATCGCGGCCCTGAAGGAAGCCGGGCTGCGCGACCAGGTCATCACGATCGTCGGCGGGGCGCCGGTCAGCGCCGACTTCGCCAAGCGCAACGGGGTGGACCTGTACGGCAAGGACGCCAACGAGGCGGTCAAGGTGATCGAGAAGGCGCTGGCCAGGGCACGGTAGCATGGCCGGCAACGGGGAGCTGCTGCGCACCCACCAGCTGACCAAGACCTTCCCCGGCGTGGTGGCCGTCGACCAGGTGGACTTCGACGTGCGCCCGGGGGAGATCCACGCCCTGGTGGGGGAGAACGGCGCCGGCAAGTCCACCCTGATCAAGATCCTCGGCGGGGTCTACCTGGCGGACGGCGGCCGGGTCGTGTTCGACGGCCGGGAGGTGTCCTTTTCCTCCACGCACCAGTCCCAGGAGAGCCAGATCTCCGTGATCTACCAGGAGCTCAACCTGGTGCCGGACCTGTCGGTGGCGGAGAACATCTTCATCGGCCGGGAGCCCAAGACCGCGGGGGTGCTGATCAACTGGCCGCGCCTGAACGCCCAGGCGCGCGAAATGCTGGACCGCCTGGACGTGGACATCGACCCCCGCGCCTACGTGGGCGACCTGCCGGTGGCCCAGCGGCAGATGGTGGAGATCGCCAAGGCCCTGTCCTACGAGTCCAAGCTGATCATCATGGACGAGCCCACGGCCACGCTCACCGAGAAGGAGGTGCTGCAAGATCTTCGAGATCGTGAAGGCCCTGCGCAGCCCAGGGGGTGGCGATCATCTACATCTCCCACCGCCTGGAGGAGGCCTTCGAGCTGTCCGACCGGATCACGGTACTGAGGGACGGGCGCAAGATCGGCACCAAGGACACCAGCCAGACGAACAAGGACGAGATCGTCGAGATGATGGTCGGCAAGGTGGTGAAGGACTACTTCGCCGAGGCGGCCGCCGGCTGCCGGGGCAAGGAGGTCCTGCTGGAGGTGCGCAACTACTCCGTGGCCGACCACGTGGAGGACGTGAGCTTCCAGGTGCACAAGGGGGAGATCCTGGCCCTGGCCGGGGTCATCGGCTCCGGGGTGCACGGCCTGCTGCAGTCGCTGTACGGGGTGATCCCCAAGAAAGTCGGGGAGGTGTTCTTCGAAGGGCGGAAGGTCGCGATCGCAGAAGCCCAAGGACGCCATCCGCCTGGGCATCGGCTACGTGACCGAGGACCGCAAGAACGCCGGCATCCTGCCGGACATGTCGGCCCTGCACAACCTGACCCTGATCATCATCCGGACGCGTGAGCTGGCTGCGGGGGCTGTTCATCCGGGGGCGCGAGGAGATGGAGCGCTTCCAGCGGATGAAGCAGACCCTGAACATCAAGCTGGCCGGGCCCGGGCAGCGGGTCATCTTCCTGAGCGGCGGCAACCAGCAGAAGGTGCTGATCGGCCGCACGCTGCTCACCGACTGCAAGGCCCTGATCCTGCTGGAGCCCACCCGGGGCATCGACGTGGGCGCCAAGGCGGAGATCCACCGCATCCTGCGCGAGCTGGCCGACCGGGGCCTGGCCGTGATCCTGACCTCCTCGGAGCTGCCGGAGCTGGTGAACCTGCCGGACCGCTGCCTGGTGTTCTACAAGGGCAGGATCAGCGCCGAGTTCACCCGGGAGACGCATGTCCAGCGAGAAGCTGGTCGCCGCCCAGATCGGGCACACCAAGGAAGCGGCCCAATGATCAAGTTCCTCAAGCTGTACGAGCGCTTCGGCATCTTCCTTTTCATCGTGGTCGGGTTCGTCTTCCTGTCCTTCGCCAGCCCCAACTTCCTCAAGATGGACACGCATCCTGAACGTCATCGCCCAGGGCACCTACGCGGCGGTCGTCGGCTTCGGCATGACCCTGGCCATCACCAGCGGCGGGTTCGACCTGTCGGTGGAATCGGTCATGGCCCTGTCCAGCGTGCTCCTGGCGATTCTCATCCCCAAGCTCGGCATCCCGCTGGCCATCGTGTTGGCCCTGGCCGCGGCCTCCTTCGTGGGCCTGCTCAACGGGCTGATCATCGCCAAGCTGAAGGTGAACCCGCTCATCACGACCCTGGCCATGCAGACGATCGTCAAGGGGTCGGCGCTCCTGGTGACGGGCGGAAAGATGATCGTCATCAAGCAGAAGCAGTTCATGGAGCTGGGCACCGGCAAGACCTTCGGCGTCCCCAACCAGATCTACATCATGGTGCTGTTCTTCATCATCTTCTACATCATCCTGTACCACACCTCGTTCGGCAGGCAGGTGAGCGCCGTGGGCTCCAACGAGACGGCGACCCGGATCTCCGGCGTGAACGTGGACCTGGTCAAGATCGGCGTGTACGTCCTGGTGGCCTTCACCGCCGGGCTGACCAGCGTGATCCGCACCTCCCAGGCCCTGATCGGGCTGCCTTCGATGGCCGCCGGGTTCGTCTTGGTGGTCATCACGGTCACCATCCTGGGCGGAACCAGCCTGGCCGGAGGCCGCGGCAACCTTTGGGGCACCCTCCTGGCGGCGCTGTTCATCTCGATGGTCTACTACGGGTTGAACCTGCATCAACCTGCAGATCTTCTACCAGATGCTCGCCGTGGGGCTGGTGCTCCTGATCGCGCTGTTCATCGAGGGGCTGCGCGTGCGCTACCTGCAGGCCGCCAAGGCCAAGGGCATCAAGGTGTAGGGGAGGCCGCCGTGATCCTGAAGCAGCGCAACATCCGAGTAGCCATCGCCAACCAGTGGGACAGGTTCGGCCTGCCGTTCCTGCTCGCCGTGCTGATCGCGGTCTTCTCCGGTCTCTCCGAGTCCTTCCGCACCGTGTACAACCTGGTGAGCAACTTCCAGTTCGCCGCCATGATCGGCATCGGGGCCATCGGCATGGCCTTCTGCATCATGAGCGGGGACTTCGACATCTCCGTGGGCTCCATGTCCGCCCTGGTCGGGGTGCTGGGGGCTTCGCTGGTGCCGAAGTTCGGAGGCGGGGTCGGCGTTGCGGTGACCATCCTCCTGGCCACCGGCCTGGGGTTCCTGAACGGCGTGTTCGTGACCAAGCTGAAGATCCCGGCCTTCATCACGACGCTGGGCATGATGTACATCTACCGCTCGCTGGCCTACATCTACACCACCAACACCCCGGTGTACATCCAGGACCCGTTCTGGCTGTTCCTGGGCAACGGGGTGGTGTTCGGCGTGCCGTTCGCCATCATCCTCATGGTGTTTTGCTTCGCGGTGGGGATTTACCTGCTGCGCAAGACCCCGTTCGGGCGCTACGTGGTGGCCGTGGGCACCAACAAGACCGCCGCCCGCCTGTCGGGCATCAACGTGGACGGGATCAAGCTGGCGGTGTTCACCATGGTGGGGCTGTTCGTGGGCATCGCCTCGGTGGTCACCGCCGCCACCTTGGGCAGCGTCAACCCCGGGATGACGGGCCAGGGCTACGAGTTCCAGCTCATCACGGCCGTGGTGCTGGGCGGCACCGCTCTTTCTGGCGGGAACGGCAACCTGCTCGGGCGCCTTCTTCGCCGCCATGATCGTCACGTATTTGAAGAACGGCCTGGGCATGAAGCAGGTCAACTCCTACTGGCAGTTCGTGGCCTTCGGGCTCGTGCTGATCTTCGCCGTCGGCATCAACAGATTAAAGTTCACCCTCCTGGGCATGAGGGAAACCTGAGGGTGGGCGAGTACAAGGAGGTGCGGAAAGATTCTCTCAAGCGTCAGAACCGTACAAAATCTCTCAAGGAGGTATTGAGCATGAAGAAGATCCGCTATCTGATCCTGGCACTGCTCATCGCGGCGGTCCTGCTGCCGGGCGCTGTGTTCGCGCAAGCAGAAGACCATCGGCTTCTCCCTGTGGACCATGGAGTACACCTTCTTCCAGGCCGTGGAGAAGGGCGTGCGCGACGCCTGCAAGGACCTGGGCTACAAGTACATCATGCTGGACCAGAACGCCGACCCCGCGAAGATGGTCCAGGACATCAACACCCTGGTCGGGCAGAAGGTCTCCGGCATCGTGATCACCCCGGTCGACCCGGGCGCCATCGGGCCGGCCGTGGAGAAGGCCCGCAAGGCGGGCATCCCGGTGGTCTGCGCCGACATCGGCAAGACGCGGCCCGGTCAACGCCCTGCTGATCTCCAACAACTTCAAGGGCGGCGAGATGGCCATGCAGTTCATCGACAAGACCCTGAAGGCCAAGGGCATCAAGGGCAAGAAGGTCGGGGTGGGCCCCGTGCAGCCCCAGTGGACCTATGCCCGCCAGCGCGGCGAGGGCTTCAAGTCCATGGCCAAGAAGCTGGGCTACACCGTGGCTTCCGAGCTGGTCGTGAACCCGCCGGACGCCCAGGGCGGGTACGACACCATGCAGCAGATGATGAGCGCCGTTCCTGACGTGGTGGCCGTGTTCTACTGCAGCGGCCGCGAAGCGGTCGGCGCTGCCAACGCCATCAAGGCGGCGGGCAAGGACATCATCGTGGTCGGCTACAACGGCGACCCGGAGGAGATCCAGGCCATGCGCGACGGGATCATGGCCGCCGACATCGCCCAGCAGCCGTACAACATCGGCTACGAGAGCGTGAAGCTGCTGAAAGACATCTTCGCCGGCAAGAAGTACGAGGACGCCGTGGTCCCGGTCGACGTCGCCTTCCTGACGCCCGACACGATCGACACGTTCCAGGCGGATTACGAAAAGAAGATGAATCGCTAGCTTCGACGAGGGGCTGCCCGGCTGAGCCCGGGCAGCCCTTTTTCTAACCAGATGCCGCGCAAAGCCCCCGCCATCTGTCTTCCCAGAACCCAACCGCGCCGTGCTGGACGAGGTGCCCGTTCCCGAGCCGGGCGAGCGGGACGTCCTGGTTCAGATCGAGTATCTCCTCGGTGAGCGTGGGCACGGAGCGCTGGTGCCTGACCGGCCGGCTGGAGATCCCCGGCGAGCCGCCGCTGGCCTTCCCGCACGTGCCGGGCTACCAGGCCGCCGGAATCGTCTGGAAGCCGGCCGGGCGGTCAAGAGCCTGAAACCCGGAGACCGCGTGTTCAGCCGCAACTGCCGGGCGCCCGCCGGCTGGAAAGGTTCCTGGTGGGGCGGGCACGTGGGCCTGCACGTGGCCGAGGAGGCGGCCGTGATCAAGCTGCCCGGAGGTGTCCCTCCAGGAGGCTTCCGGCCTGCTGGTGGCCCAGGTGGGGTACAACGGGGCCACCAAGCCGCCGGTGGCCGCCGGCACGGCGGCCGCGGTGATCGGCGACGGACTGGTGGGGCAGTACGCCGCCCAGGTGCTGCGCCACCGCGGGGCGCGCGTGCTCCTGTCCGGCCTCGCGCCGCTGCGCCTGCGGCTGGCCGCGCAGCACAGCGCCGACGAGGTGTTCGACGCCTCCGGCGGGGACTTCGCCGCCTTCGTCCGCGGAGCGCTTCCCCAAGGGAGTGGCCGTGGCGGTGGAGACGGCCAGCAGCCGGCGCACGGTGCGGCAGGCCATCGACCTGCTGGCCTACGGCGGGCACCTGGTGCTGAACGGCTTCTACCCGCCGTCCGAGAGCCTGCTGGACTGGCACTGGCTGCGCACCAAGGAGCTCACGGCCCACTTCCCCAACTCCCGCACCCGGGAGCGCCTGGAGGGCACCCTGCGCCTGATCGAGCAGGGAGCCGTCCGGGTGGAGGAGCTGGTCACCCACACGGTGCCCCTGGCCGAGGCGCCGAGGCTCTACGAGAAGCTGCTCGGCCCGGACGCCGATTTCCTGGGCCTGGTCATCCAATGGAGGACGTGAATATGACTGCCAAGAACTACCTGATCTTCGACTTCGGGGCCTCCAGCGGCCGCGCCGTGGTCGCCTCGTTACAATGGGAAGACCTTCAGCCTCGACGAGACGCACCGCTTCGAGAATCGGCCGGTGTTCGCCACGGGCACCTTCTACTGGGACATCCTGCGCCTGTTCTCGGAGCTGAAGATCGGCCTGCAGAAATCGGTCAAGAAATACGGCCGGATCGAGTCGATCGGGTTGGACACCTGGGGGGTGGACTTCGCTTTGATCGACAAGCACGGCAAGCTGCTGGCCAACCCCATCCACTACCGGGACGCCCGCCGCAACGCCGTAAGCGCCGAGGTCTTCAAGATCCTGCCGGAGTACGAGCTGTTCCGGCTTTCCGGCCTGTTCACCTCTGACGATCATGGGTTTGTACCACCTGTACACGCTCAAGGCCGACGATACCTCGGAATACCGCAACGCCCACCGTTTCCTGATGCTGCCGGACCTGTTCCACTACCTGCTGACCGGAGAGCTCACCAACGAGTACGCCGACGCCACCACCTCGCTGATGTACAACCAGACCGAGAAGCGCTGGGAGCCGAGGATCCTGGACGCCTTCGGCTTCCCGCGGAGCCTGTTCAGCGAGGTGATCCTGCCGGGCACGCGCATCGGCGCACTCC
Source organism: uncultured Spirochaetota bacterium (assembly GCA_963736785.1). Classification (GTDB taxonomy): domain Bacteria; phylum Spirochaetota; class Spirochaetia; order SZUA-6; family DRHE01; genus MIBK01. The sequence continues at coordinate 23,941 of CAVTQG010000014.1, forward strand.
AGGAGTCGGTGCGCGGCGAGCTGGAGGTGCCGGCGATCCCGGTCATCGCCGCGGCCACCCACGACACCGCCTCCGCGGTGGCGGGTATCCCCGTGGCGGACGCGAAGAAGAGCTGGGCTTTCTTGAGCATGGGCACCTGGGTGGTCGGCGGCATGGAGACCGAACGCCCGGTGATCACCGAGGCGGTGTTCAAGGCCGGCTGGGGCAACGAGGGCAATGCCCTGGGCGGGACCTTCCTGGCCAACAACATCAACGGCCTGTGGGTGATCCAGCAGTGCCGGGAGAAGTGGCAGAAGGAGGCCGGGCGGGACATCGGCTGGGACGAGGTCGTGCAGGCCGCCCTGAAGGCCAAGGCTCGCCAGGCCTTCATCGACGTGGACCAGCCCTGTTTCGCCGCGCCCCAGCCCGACATGCCGCGGGTGATCGCCGACTGGTGCCGGGAGAAGGGGCAGCAGGCCCCGGAGGGGCTGGGCCCGGTTGCCCGCTGCGTGTACGAGAGCCTGGCCTTGAAGTTCCGCTACCGCCTGGAGCAGGCTGGCGGGCTTCGCGGGCAGAACGACTCGAGCTGCTGCACCTGGTAGGCGGCGGCACCCAGAACGTGCCGCTGTGCCAGTGGACCGCGGACTGCACGCGGCATCCCGGCAGTGGCCGGGCCCACGGAAACCACCGCGGCCGGCAACCTGCTCATGCAGCTGAAGGGCACCGGCGAGATCCGCAGCCTGGAGGAGGGCAGAGAGCTGGTGCGTCGCTCCTCGCAGGTCCGCGAGCACGCGCCGGACCCGGCAACGCGGGGCGCCTGGGACGAGGCCTACGCCCGCTACCGGAAACTCCTGGGCTGAGGCGCCGCTGCCTTACTGCACGTACATGTAGTCCCGGTACTCGGCCTTCGGCACCCGCTTGAGGTCCAGCCACCAGGCCAGCTCCTCCAGATAAGGCGCTCGACGTCGGCCAGCACCAGGGGATAGTGGTGGGCGTAGAAGTTGTCCATGATGGTGTTCATCAGATCGAGCACCTTCACCGGCTCGCGGTACAGGCCTCAGGTCTCCCGGCCCAGCCCCGGCTGCCGGAAAAAGCCTTCTTGCCGGAGCCCAGGAACTTCCCGGTGAAGTACAGGAAGTGGTCCAGTTCCCGAGCCAGGCGGAAGACGGTCAGGGAGCTGGCCCGGAACTCCACGTCGGTGATGGGCCCGCAGTCCTTCATGTGCGCCTGATCCGAGTAGTCGGCGAAGTAGTGCCGTTCCAGCAGCACCCCCTTCTCGTCGGCCATGTCGAAGGGGGAAGTGCCGCAATGCCAGAGCATCAGGGAGTTATCTTGTGGATCGAACTTGGGCAGGTCCATGAGCACCGTGGTCTGATCAGTCAGCAGCTTGAGAACCAGCATCGACACCGTGCCCACCACGTCGGCCTCGCAGCCGCCCGGGAGCTTGATATTATTGAGCAGGGCGTTGACCAGGCAGCCGGACATGCCTTTCAGCGGCATGAGCTTGGGCCAGCAGGAAAAGGCGATCCCGGACCAGCCGTTGTCCTCGGCCAGCTTCTTCACGGCCAGGAACAGGCGCACCGAGTACTCGACCTTGTCCGCGCCGATGCGCTGCCTGCGGCACAGCTTGTCCAGCGTTTCCAGCTCGGCGCGCACCTCGCGCTCGCCGATTTTCTCGCCCAGGGCCATGACGTCCTCGATTTCGTAATCCCGCGAAACGTCCACCCCCAGGTGGCGGAACAGGTCACGGTTGTCCACCGTGTGGTTGATGTGACCGTCGGCCAGCTTGCCGATCTGGGCCACCTTGGCGTTTTGCAGGTTCTTGATGGCCAGCAGGGCCTTGACCGTGATCTCGAAGCGGGGCCGGAACAGGGGCCCGTCGAGCGGGCCGAAGAACCACTTCACCTTCCTGGGGCTGCCCTTGAACATCTGCCGGGCGATGCCCATGTTCTGGCACAGGTTCACGAAGGAGGCCAGGGGCATCGGCCCCTCCTCGCGCGGCTCCTCCACGGCCCACAGCCCCAGGCGGGCGCGGGTCTTCATGACCTCGTACACGTTGTCCCCGATGATGTAGGCCGGCTGGAACAGCAGGAGGAAGTCCACGTCCTTCGCGTCCAGGTCCTCGCGGATGGCGCGGGCGTCCTGGACGCTCATCATCGCTTTCGGATAGTGCACGCACTCGAAGCCCAGCTTTCGCCCCAGGGAGTCCAGCTCCTTCTGGTAGCGGGCAAAGGTGTCCAGGCCGGCCTTGGAGAAGCCGTCCATGAATCCGGCGGCAAAACCGATCCGCAGCTTTTTCATCCCATCCTCCTGCTTGGACAATTCTATGGCAGCTGGTAGAATTGTCAATAATGGAACGGCGCACGGATGGCGGGGCACCGGGGCTGGAGGCGCGTATCGAGGCGCTGGCCCGGGAGCGCAGGCAGCAGGCCGAGCGCCTGGAGCTTTTCGACGCCAACGCCTGGCTCGGACAGCCGGCCGGGTTCCCGCTGGCTCGCGGGATGCAGGCGCCGGAGCTGCGCCAGGCGCTGCCCGTCTACGGCATCCGTTCGGCGCTGGTGTCGCACTGGATGGGCCTGCGGGTCGCGCCGCAGGCCGGAAACCGCGCCCTGGCGGAGGCCCTGGGGCCGGCCGGCTCCGGCCTGTGGGCCTTGTGGACGGGCCTCCCGCTTTTCCCGAAGGAGGAGGGCCCGCTGCCCGGCGCCGGGGAGCTTTCCGCACCGACCGGCGGAGTGCGCCTGTTCCCGCGCTCGCACAACTTTCCCCTGACCCCCTGGGCCGTGGGGGAGCTTTGCGCCTGGCTGGCCGGGCACCGCATCCCGCTGTTCCTGTGGCACGTGGAGATCGATTGGCCTGCCCTCCACGCCCTGGCAGCCGCCTTCCCGCGCCTGACCGTCGTCGTGGAAACCCAGACCCAGAAAATCCTGTACCAAAACCGGGCCCTGTTCGCCCTGATGAAGGATTGCCCGAACGTGCACGCGGAAACTTCCAACCTGGCGGGCGCGGATTTCCTGCGTTACGCCGCTCGGGAGTTGGGAGCGCGCAGGCTGCTGTTCGGCTCCTTCCTGCCGGTGAACGACCCCTGGGCCGCCATCGGCATGATCCTGGAGGCCGACCTGTCCTGGGAGGAAAAACGCCTGGTGGCCGGCGGCAACCTGCGGCGCCTGCTGGCGGAGGCGCGGAATTGAGCGCGCCTTTCATCGTGGATGCCCATGCCCATACCGGCGCCATGAGCCTGTTCTTCAGCCCGGAGTCGGGCGCCGGGGAGCTTCTGGCCCGCATGGACGGACTGGGCATCCAATGCTGCCTTAACGCCGGCGGCTGGACCTACCTGCTGCAGGGAGGCCGGGAAGGGCTTGAGGAGCTGGGGCGGGAGCACGAGGCCTCCGGCGGCCGACTGCTGTACCTGGGGGTGTTCGACCCGCGCCGCGGCCGGGAGGCCCTGTTGGAGCTGGAGGAGGCCTGCCGGCGGCCGGGCCTGGCCGGGATCAAGATTCATCCGACCTTCCACCGCACGCCGGCCGAGTCCCCGGGCTACGAGTCGCTGTGGCGCTTCGCCGAAGAGCACGACCTGACGGTGCTCTCCCACAGCTGGAGCTCCTCGGAGCACAACCCGGCGCAGGCCCTCTCCCTGCCGGGGCGCTTCGAGGCCTGGGTGCGGCGCCACCCCGCAGTCCGCCTGGTGCTGGCCCACGCGGGGGGGCGAGGGGACGGGCGGGCCCAGGCGGTGCGCCTGGCGCGGGAGCACCCGAGCGTCTACCTGGACCTGGCCGGGGACGTCTTCTGCTACCGGCTCGTGGAGAGCCTCTGCGGCGAGCTGCCGCCCAACAAACTCCTGTTCGGCAGCGACTTCCCCTGGCTGGACCCGCGGGCCAACCTCACCCGTATCCTGCTGGCGGACATCACGGCGGAGGCCAAGCGCCGCATCCTGCGCGACAACGCGCAGGAAGCCTACAAGCTCAACCTGACTTACTGAGGCCCGCAGGCGGGGTGAGCTTCCGCGCCTGGCTCCGCGAAGTAGCGCAGGGCGCTCATGCCTGCCGCCTGGGCTGCCTGGATTCCGACTTCCGAATCCTCGATCACCGTGCAGCGCTTCGGGTCCGCGCCGAGCCTGGCGGCGGCTTCCAGGAAAAGGTCCGGGTTGGGCTTGCCGCGGGCCACGTCCTCGGAACTGACCACCGCGTCCACCTCGATGCCGAAACTCCGCATGACCGGCAGGATCGAGGGCCTGGAGCTGCCGCTGGCGATCGCGATCTTGAATCCCACCGCGCGCAAGGCCCGCAGCATTTCCAGGTTGCGCAGGATGGGAGTGACCAGGTGCTGGTGGCGCGGGGCCAGCTCGTTCTTTCGGGCGTAAATCCGTTCCACATCGGCCCGGACTCCGGCCTGTTCGCAGAAGTAGCGGATCTGCTCGCGCCCGGTCATGCCCGCCTGGTAGTAGAAGCGATCCCGGTCCAGCGCGACGCCGACCTCGGCCAGCGCTTCCCGGTAGCTGGCGAAATGGGCGGGCATGGTGTCCGCCAGCACGCCGTCGAAGTCGAAGATGTAGGCCCCAGCGCGGCGTGCCCGCCGGCGCGTACGCCGGGCTGCGCCCAGCCGCCGGCTCCCCAGGCCCCGCCCGCGCATCGGCGGCGGCGCTCATGAGCTGGCCTCCAGCACTTCCCGCACGGCCCGGACGATGTCCTGGACCTGCGGGATCACGGCCATTTCTAGTACCGGGGCGAAGGGGATGGGCGTGTCCGGCACGCACACCCGTTTCACGGGGGCCAGCAGGTGGAAGAGCCCGCGGTCGGCCAGCAACGCCGCCACCTCCGCGCCGAAGCCGCAGGTGGCCTCGTCCTCGCTGGCGATTACGGCCCGGCCGGTCCTGGCCACGGAGGCCAGGATGGCTTCCCGGTCCAGGGGCGCCAGGGTGCGCGGGTCCAGGACCTCCAGGCTGACACCCTCCCGTTCCAGCTCCAGCGCCGCGGCCAGGGCCTTGTGCACCATCAAGCCCGTGGCCACCACGGTCAGGTCCCTGCCCGGCCGCTTGATCTCGGCCAGCCCCAGAGGCACCAGGTACTCCTCGTCGGGGGCGGGCCGGTAGGCCGCCCCGAGGGAGTCCACGGCGGTTTTCGCCTTGCCCCCGGGAGAGGCTCCCCCGTAGAGCATCTTGTGCTCCAAAACCACCACCGGGTTGTCGTCGCGGATGGCGCTCTTCAGCAGGCCCTTGGCGTCGTACGGGGAGGAGGGCATGAGCACCTTCAGCCCCGGGGTGTGCATGAACCAGGCCTCCAGGCTCTGGGAGTGCTGGGCCGCCCGGCCCGTGGCGCCAAAGGGGGCGCGCAGGACCATGGGTACCGACACCTGCCCGCCCATCATGAAGCGGATCTTGGCCGCCTGGTTGCAGAGTTGGTCCATGCCGCAGGCGATGAAGTCGTTGAACTGGATCTCAACCACCGGGCGCAGCCCGGTCATGGCCGCCCCGACCGCGGCGCCGATCATGGCCGCTTCGGAGATAGGGGTGTCCCGCACCCGCTGGCCGCCGTAACGGGCCGCCAGGCCCTCGGTCACCCGGTAGGCGCCGCCGAACACCTCGATGTCCTGCCCCAAAAGCACCACTGCCGGGTCCCGGTCCATCTCTTCGATCAGGGCCTGACGCAAGGCGCCAACGATTTTTGTCTGCATGCCGCGTTCCTCAACCCTCCGCGTAGATATACCGCTGATAGGACCCGGGGTCCGGGTCCGGGCTGGACTCGGCGAAGGCCACCGCCTCGGCGATTTCCCGGTCCGCCTCCCCCTCCAGCAAGGCCAGCTCCGCCTCGCTTACCCGCCACTGCGCGGCCAGCCTCCCCCGCCAGGAGGGCAGCGGGTCGCGCGCGCGCCAGGCCTCCAGCTCTTCGCGGGTGCGGTAGCTGGCCGGCTCGAAGCGGGAGTGGCCCCGAAAGCGGTAGGTCTTGCACTCCAGCAGGCTAGGCCCCTCCCCCCGACGCGCGCGCGCCAGGGCCTCCCCGGCCGCGTCGTACACCGCCTCGGGGTCCATGCCGTCCGCCACGCGGCCCGGCATGGCGTAGGCCGCCGCGCGCGATGCGATGTCCTCCACCGCGGTCACGCGCCGGTAGTGGGTGGAGAAGCCGTAGAGGTTGTTCTCGCAAACGAACACCACCGGCAGCCTCCAGACCGCCGCCAGATTCAAGGACTCGTGGAACACCCCTTCGTTGGCCGCCCCGTCGCCGAAGAAAGCCACGCTCACCCTGCCGTTTTTCAGGTACTGCGCGCTCCAGGCGGCGCCCACCGCGTGGGGAATGCCGCCGGCCACGATGCCGTTGGCCCCTAGCATGCCCACGCGGAAGTCGGCGATGTGCATGGACCCGCCCAGGCCCCGGCAGCAGCCCGTGTCCTTGGCGAACATCTCGGCCATCACCTTTTTTACGTCGGCGCCCTTGGCGATGCAGTGGCCGTGCCCGCGGTGGGTGGAGGACACGTAGTCCTCACGGGCCAGGTGCGCGCACACGCCGGCGGCCACGGCCTCTTCCCCGTCGTACTGGTGCATGCTGCCTGGCATGGGCCGCGTTGAGAACAGGCGGAAGAGCTCCTCCTCGAATTTCCGGATGCGCACCATCGTGCGGTAGAGGCCCAGGGCCGTTTCGCGATCCATCAGGCTTCCTCCAGCGCGACCAGGCGCACGGGGCAGGAGTCCAACCCCGCGATCGGCAGAGCCAGGAGCAGCAGGGTGAAACGCCGGCGGCTCAGCCGGTCCAGGTGGGCGGCGAACTCGATGATCGGCACCTGGTGGTCCATCAGGAACTGGTGGATGGGCTGGTTGGGCGCACCCTTGATCTCCAGGCCGGAGGCGTCCGAGCCGACCAGGTTGACGTGTTTCTCCAGCACCAGCCAGCGGGCCGCCTCGAGGTCCAGGTACGGCCGCTCGTGCGCGCGCTTGCTGCGGTACAGCCGGTCGCAGCCGAAGTGAAACAGCACGGCGTCCCCGGGGCGGATCTCCTCTTGCAGGCGCTCCAGCTCGCCAAGGGTCACGGCCTGGTCGGGGAGCTTGTGCCGGAAGTCCAGCAGCACCGCCGGGCTGACCAGGCGCTCCAGCGGAAAGCTGCCCGCGTCCAGGCCGTGCCGGTTGTGGTGGTAGGGGAACTCCACGTGCGTGCCGCAATGCGAGGACATGTGGATGTTCTGCAGTATGTACCACACGTCCTTGTCCTTCTTGTACTGCGGGTACAGCTCGGTGGTGTCGTGGGTCTCCAGTTCCAGGTGGTACTCCTCCTGGCCCGGGATCAGGGCGTGGCTCAGGTCCACGATCCGGTAGCCGGACAGGGGGCAGGGGAGGCGGTCGTCGTCCAGGTTCATCTCCTTTCAGGCAGCCGCAGGAGGCTTTCCATGCGGCGGTTGACCTGCTCGTAGTCGCGCGGGGCCCGGCGCAGGCGGGTGGCCAGCAGGTACATGGCGTCGATCAGGCAAAGCTGGGCCACCCGTGAGCTCAGGGCGGTGACCGTGACCCGCGTTTCCGGGAAAGAGGTGCAGAAGAAGAAGTCCGACGCCGCGTGCAGCGGGGAGCGCAGATAGTTGGCGATGCCGACGGTGAGCGCCTCGCCGCCGCGGGCCAGCTCCAGGGCGCGCACCGTGGCCAGCGACCGCCCGGAGTGGGACAGGCCCACGGCCACGTCGCGCTGCCCGGCGGTGGCGGCGCGGAAGAAGACCTCGCTGGGGTCGGAGAGCGCCTGGGCGGGCAGGCCCAGCAGGGAGAAGCGCATGGCCGCGTCCCGGGCCAGGATCCCGGAGGAGCCCACGCCGAAGAACAGCAGCGGCGCGCGCCCGGGTCATCCGGCGGACGGCCTGCCGCCAGGGCCGCGGGGTCCAGCAGCTTCAGCGTGTCCTCCAGGCTCTGGCGGTTGCCCAGGAACACCTTGGTGACCAGCTCGGCGTCCGAATCCTCCGCCTCGATGGCCTTGTAGAAGTAGGACGGGGGCACGGCCCGCTCGCGGGCCAGCTCCAGCTTGAACTCCCGCAGGCCGGCGAAGCCCGCCTTGCGGACCAGGCGGCTGACCGCGGCCACGCTCGCCGAGCCGCCGGAGGCGATCTGCTTCACCGAAAGTCCGGGGACCCGCTCGCGGGCGGCGAGGATGAAATCCGCCAGCCGCCTTTCCACCGGGGAGAGCTTTTTATAGAGGGAATTGAGCGTGAGCTCCACGCTGGCCATGTGGTTTTCGTCCTTTCTTGGTAATTAATTCCAATAATTCTAGTGATTATTTGTAACTTATTTTCAAGTCTATGTCAAGGTAACCCGTCGAGGCTGGCCAGGGCCAAATGTGGATCTGCTGGCCTGACGGCACGGTTTGACAAGCTTTTGCACCTCCACTTGACCCAGGGTGCGCCGCCGTGGTAGTTTCGGCGAATGTACGCGCTGGTGGACATTAAAGGTAAACAGTACAAGGCCGAGACCGGGGCCTTGCTGAAGGTGGATCTGTTCGACAACAACGCCGGAGACACGCTGGAGTTCGCGTCGGTGATGCTGGTGAGCGGGGAGCAGGGCACGAAGGTGGGGCAGCCGTACCTGCCCGGGGTCACGGTCAAGGCCGTGGTCCAGGAGCACGGCCGAGGACGCCAAGATCCGCGTGTTCAAGTACAAGAAGCGGAAGAACTACCGCCGCACCCGGGGCCACCGGCAGAGCTTCACCCTGATCAAGATTCAGGAAATCGCCGGGCTGGATCGCCAGAGCGCTCAGCCATAGCTGTAGGAGGCCCGTGATCCGGCTGAGCCTGCGGCTGCAGGCCGACGGTTGCCTGCGCAGCTTCTCGGCCACCGGGCACGCCGGGGCGGGGCCCAGGGGCCGGGACGTGGCGTGCGCGTCGGTGACGGTGCTGCTGCGTACCGCGGCCCGCCTCTTGTCCAGCCAGCCTGATCTGCGGGTGAGCGGACAAGCGCCGGCAGCGGGGGATATGCGCCTGGAGCTGGAGCCCCCTCCGGAGGCCCGACGGGAGTGGGTGCGCGGCGTCACGGCCACGCTGGTGGCCGGGCTCACGGACCTGGACCGGGAGTTCCCCGGCCTGCTGAAACTGGAAGTAGGAGAGGAAAGCAATGGCACATAAAAAAGGCGGCGGGAGCGCCAAGAACAACCGCGATTCCAATGCCCAGCGCCTGGGCGTGAAGCGTTTCGGCGGCGAGCGGGTGAGCGCCGGCTCCATCCTGGTCCGGCAGCGCGGCACCCGCTTTCATCCTGGCCCGAACGTGGGCAAGGGCAGCGACGACACCCTTTACGCCAGAATCGACGGCAAGGTCGTCTTTCTGCAGAAGCGGGGGAGGAAGCTGGTCAGCGTCCAGCCCTGAGCGTGGACAGGTTCGTCGACGAGGCCCTGATCGAGGTTTCCTCCGGCAACGGGGGGCCAGGGTCCGTGCACTTCCGGCGGGAGAAGTTCATTCCCAAAGGCGGTCCGGACGGGGGTGACGGCGGCGATGGCGGAAGCGTGCGGTTCATCGTGCGCCCGAATCTCAAAACCCTTTCGCACCTGGCCATGCAGCGCGTGTTTCGCGCCGAGAACGGCCGCCCCGGCGGGGGGCAGCGCATGCACGGGCGCGACGGCCGGGACGTGGAGATCGCGCTGCCGCCAGGCACGCTGATCAAGGACGCGGAATCCGGCCGCCTGCTGGCCGACCTGCCCGCCGGCGGCGATCCCTGGCTGTTCCTGCAAGGCGGGCGCGGGGGCAAGGGCAACTGGCATTTCCGCTCGCCCACCCGCCAGGCTCCGCGCTATGCGCAGAAGGGCCTGCCCGGGGCCGCTCGGCGCCTGGTCGTGGAGCTGAACCTGATCGCCGACGTGGGGCTGGTGGGCCAGCCGAACGCCGGCAAGTCCACCCTGCTGGCCGCGCTGACCAACGCCCGGCCCAAAATCGCCCCGTACCCCTTCACCACCCGCAGTCCCCACATCGGGGTGATGCGCAACGGCGACGCCGAGCTGATCATCGCCGACATCCCCGGCATCATCGAGGGCGCCTCCGACGGGGCAGGGCTGGGCCTGCGCTTCCTGAAGCACGTGAACCGCACCCGGGCCCTGGCCTTCCTGATCGACCTGGGGGAGGCGGAGCCGGGAGCCGCGCTGGAGGTGCTTCGGCACGAGCTCGCCGCCTATGACCCTGCGCTGCTGGCCCGTCCCCGCCTGCTGGTGGGGACCAAGCTGGACCTGGCCGATAGCGGGCAGCGCCTGCGGGAGCTGGAGCAGTCGGCCGGGGAGGAGCGGGTTCTGGGCATTTCGGCCTGGAGCGGGCAGGGGCTGGAGGAACTGGCCCGGGCGCTCGTCGAGCTGGGCCGGGCATGAGGCTGGCCATCCTCGGGGGCACCTTCAACCCCGTGCACGTCGGGCACCTGTTCCTGGCCGAGGAAGTGCGGGACCTGCTGGGCTACGAGCGCATCCTCTTCGTGCCCGCCAACGTCCCCGTGCACAAGACCATGCCCGTCGAGGTGGGGGCCCGGCACCGGCTGCGCATGCTCCAGCTGGCCGTTGCCGGCACCCGGGGCTTCCTGGTCGACAGCTGCGAGCTGGAGCGGGGGGGAAACTCCTACACGATCGACACGCTGGAGCACGTGCTGGAGCGTTATCGCCCGGAAGGACGCCCCGGCCTGATCATCGGCGATGACCTGGTTGAAGGTTTTCCGGCCTGGCGACAGGCCGCGCGCGTGGCGGAGCTGGCGGAGCTGATCGTCGCCCGCCGCGGACCGACTACGGCGGCGCCTGCCTGGCCCTTCCCGGCCTGCGTGCGCCGGATCGAGAACCTGCTGCTGCCCGTCTCCTCCTCGGAGATCCGCCGGCGGCTGGCCGCCGGCAGGCCGGTCCGCCACCTGGTGCCCGAACGGGTGCTGCGCTACGTCCGGCGCCATCGGCTGTATGCGTAGCGCCCGGCGGCGGGAGGCGCGGGCCTGCGCGCGGCTGCCCGGAAGCACCTGAGCGGCCGGCGGGCGAGGCACTGCCGGCGCACCGCGGCGCTGGCCTCCCGCCTGGCCCGCCGCTTCGGGGTGGACCCCGGCCGGGCCTGCCTGGCCGGCCTGGCCCACGACCTGGCGCGCGAGCTGCCAGAGGCGGAGCTGCTGCGGCTGGCCGCCGCGGACGGAGCGCCCCTCCGGGCTTGGGAGAGGGAGCGCCCGGTGCTGCTGCACGGCAGGGCGGCCGCGGTGCTGCTGGGCGCGTCCTGGAGCGCGGAGGTCCGGGAGGCCGTGGCGGATCACGTGACCGGCAGGCCGGGGATGTCCGCTCTGGCCAGGCTGGTGTACGTGGCGGATTTTTTGGAGCCCCGGCGGGGCTTCCTGAGGCCGGCCGAGCGCCGGAGGGTGCTGCGGCTTCCGCTGAGCGAGCAGACCGCCTGGGTGACGGAGAAGGTGTTCGAGTACCTGCGCCGGGAGGGCCTGGCCATCGCGCCCCCCGCCCTGGCCTTATACGAGGAGTTGAAGGGGAATGCTGCGACGCAAGCGCAAGTGGGATAAGAGCCTGGTGGTGCTGGGCCTGATCATCGCCGTGGTCCTGGCCTCGGCGGTTTTCGGCTACCTGCAGCTGCGCACCGACCTGCTGTCGGAGAGCCCTGAAGAAGGACGCCCCGCTCTGCTTCCTCTTCGCCGTCAGCGGGGACCAGGACTACCGTTTCTTCGAGGTGCTGCAGTACCACCCCCGCACCCATCGCGGGGCCGTGCTCTTTCTGCCGGGGAACGTGGGGCTGATCATCGAGAGCCTGAAGAAGGTGGACCGCATGGACGTGCTGTACCGCTACGGCTCGATCGGTCCGCTCAAGGCCAAGGTGGAGCAGATCACCGGTCTGTCCGATCCCCTTCTACTTCGAGCTGCGGGAGCAGGACGTGGTGTCCCTGGTTGACCTGCTGGGCGGCCTGGAGCTGTTCATCCCCAATCCGGTGGAAGCCGCGGCGGGGGAGCGCAAGGTGCTGCTGCCCTCCGGCAGTGTGGTTCTGGACGGCGACAAGATCCGCGACTTCATCGCCTACCGAGGATCCCCTGGAGCCGGAGACCGACTCGGTGGGGCGCAAGCAGAAGTTCCTGCAGTCCCTGCTGAAGGCCCTGGGGGAAAGCGACCTGGTCCTGGACCCCGGTCCCTTCGCCGCGCTGCGCCGCCTGGCGTCCACCAACCTCGGCCCGCGCTCGCTGGCCGCGCTCCTGCGGGAGCTGCCCAGACTGGAGAGCGAGAAGCTGATCTTCCAGCGGGTGCTGGGCAGTCAACGCACCGTGGACGGCAAGGAGCTGCTGTTTCCGCATTTCGAGGGGCAGCTGCTGAAGGAGATCGTCAAGCAGACCGGCGAAACCATCGCCAGCGCGGAGCCCGGGCTGGAGGAGGAGTTGACCGTGGCCCTGGAGATCCTGAACGGGACTTCCGTGGCCGGGCTGGCCAGGCGGGCGGCCAGCGTGTTCCAGAGCTTCGGCTACGAGATCGTGGCCCTGGGCAACGCCGACAACGCCGACTACCTGAACACGGTGGTGCTGGACCGCAAGGGCCGGCTGGAGGTCGCCCAGAAGGCGGCGGAGCTGATCCGCTGCCAGCGGGTCTATTCCCGCTTGAGTGAGGGGGGGGACCTGACGATCGACGTGACGCTGATCTTGGGAAAGGATTTCGATGGAAGATACTGCAAGAACTGACGCCCTGGCCGTCGCCAGGCTGCTGGAGGAGCACCGCGGCGAGGACGTACTGGTCCTGGATGTCGGGGAAGCCGCCGGCTGGACCGACTATTTCGTCATCGCCACGGTGGCCAGCGCCGCCCGCCGTCGGGGGGTGCTGCGGGCCGTCGGCGCGTTCCTGGAGGCCCGGGATATTCCCCCCCTCAACCGCCGCCGAGGGGCCGACGAAGGGGAAGGCTGGATTTTACTGGATTGCGGGCGGCTGGTGATCCACCTGATGGACCCCGAGCACCGCGCCTTCTATGAGCTGGAAAAGCTGTGGTTCAGGAGCCAGGCTCTCTACTCGTCGAACTCGTCGAGGTCCAGCTCGTCGTCCTCGTCGTAGTCCTCGTCCTCGTCGGCGAGCTCTTCCTCCTCCTCCCCGGCTTCCTCTTCTTCGAAGGCCTCGTCCTCGTAGTCCTCGTCGAGGTCCTCGTCGAAGTCCTCTCCTTCCTCTTCTTCCTCTTCCTCTTCCTCTTCCTCTTCCTCTTCGAGGTCCTCTTCCTCGTAGTCCTCTTCTTCGTAGTCCTCGAAGTCGTCCTCGTTTTCGTAGAGCTCTTCGTCGCCCAGGTCCTCGAAGTCATCCCCGCCGGCCCGCAGATACTTCTGCCCGCCGAAATCCCCGTGGGACATGTCGCCGTGCTTGGACATATGCTCCTCGCTCCCAAGTATAATTCAGGGAAAAACCAATTCAATCTATGGCCATGTTTCGAGTTCTGTCAACTGTTTTTTTCTCTAAAATTGACACATTCCGATTTTTCGGCTACTATGCGCACCACTTGGCCCCGGATCTTTGGCAGCGGCTTTCCGCCCCCGCGTTCCAGCTGTGCGCTTGCGCGACGCGGCGGCAGGGGATTAGAATGGGTTGCCCGAGGAGGAGGACACCATGGAGATCACGGACATCCGGATCAAGCAGGTGAGCACGGAGGGCAAGCTGAAGGCATACGTGACGGTCACTTTCGACGACTGTTTCGTGGTGCACAATCTGAAGATCATTTCGGGGAAGGCGGGCACGTTCATCGCCATGCCGAGCCGGCGGACCAAGACAGGGGAGTACAAGGACATCGCCCACCCGATCAACTCCGATTTCCGGCAGTCGATCCAGGCGAAGATCATCGCGGAGTACGAGCGGGTAAGCGAGCAGGGGGGCGGGGAGCAGGCCACGAAGGCCGACGAGGACGATGGGACGTAGGCAAGCGGTAAGCCACCGGTCTTTGGTACCGGCATTACGCAGGTTCGAATCCTGCCGTCCCAGATACAGGAGTAAGGAGTAAACATGGAGCAGAAGACTTTGAACGCTGAGAGCCGCGGCAAGCTCGGCAAGGGCGAATCCGGGAGGCTGAGGCGGCGGGGCAGGATCCCGGCAGTGGTCTACGGCCACCAGGAGCCGCTCGCCGTGAGCATCGACGCGCATGAGTTCGACACGAAGTTTCACCACATATCCGAGAGCACCATCGTCCGCCTGCAGGTGGGCGACCAGGCGCGGGAAGTGCTGATCCGCGACTTCCAGGAGGACGCGGTCGGCGGCCAGATTACCCACGTCGACTTCTACGAGGTGGACAAGAATCGCCTCTTGCGCACCAACGTCAGCGTGGAGCTGATCGGCGCGCCCGTGGGAGTGAAGGAGGGCGGCCTGCTGGAGCACTTCGTCCACGAGGTCGAGGTGGAGTGCCTGCCGGCGCAACCTTCCGGAGAAGATCGTCCTGGACGTGAACGAGCTGCGGCTGGGGCACTCCCTGCACGTGCGCGAGCTGCCGCCGGTGGAGGGCGTAAGGATCCTCAACTCCCCCGAGCAGGTCGTCTGCGCGGTCGTGCACAAGCGCGTGGAGGTCGAGGCCCCGGTCGAAGCCGCGGTCCCGGCGGAAGGCGAGGAGGCCGCTCCCGCGGAAGGGGAGGAGGCCGCCGAGGCTCCCGCGGAGGAATAGGCTGCTCACGGTCGTGGGGCTGGGCAATCCCGGCCCCCGGTACCTGGATACCCGTCACAACGTCGGTTTTCGGACCATTGGGCTGGTCGCCCAGGTGCTGGGGGTCAGTCTGCGCCGGCCGTGGTTCCGGAGCTACCTCCTGGGCCGGGCGGCGCCGGATGGCCGGCCGCTGCGGCTGGTACAACCCCTGACCTACATGAACCGTTCCGGGGGGATCCTCCCGGCGCTGCGTCCCCTGGCCGGGAACGGGAGCCTGCTGGTGGTGTGCGATACGCTGGACCTGCCGCCCGGACATTGCCGCCTGCGCCGCGGAGGCTCCTCGGCGGGCCACAAGGGCCTGGCTTCGATCATCGCCGAGCTGGGCCGGGCCGATTTCCTGCGGCTGTACATCGGCATTGGCCGCCCCTCCCGGCAGGAAGAGGTGGTGGACTACGTGCTGGGCTGCCCCTCCGGGGCGGAGGCCGAGCTGCCGAGCGGGGCGTGGAAAAGGCGGCGGAGGGGGTGCTGGCCCTGCTCCGCGAGGAACCGGAAAAGGTGATGAATGTCCTCAACCAGGCACCCCAGCAGCCCTGAGCGCCGTCTGGAGGAGTACCTCCGCCGGCACCGCATCCCGGCGGAGGCGCCCATCCTGGTGGCCTTCTCGGGGGGCTCCGACTCACGGGCCCTGCTGGGCCTGCTGGCCGCGCGCCGCGAGCCCCGGCGGTTGTACGCGGCCTATCTGGACCACGGCCTGCGCTCCGGCGAGGAACGCGCCGGGGACCTGGCTTTCGTCCGGCGCGCCTGCGCCCAGTTGGGCGTGCCCCTGCGGGCGGGCGCTTTGCCCCCGGGGTCGCTGGCCGCCGAGGCCCGCGGCCAGAGCCTGGAGCAGGTGGCCCGTGAGCACCGCTACCGTTTTTTGCGCAGGCCGCGGAGGAACTGGGCTGCCCCTACATCGCCCTCGGGCATACTGCCGACGACCAGGCCGAAACCCTGATCATGCGTTTTTTCCAGGGGACCGGGCCGGGAGGCCTCGCCGGCATCCCCGAGCGCCGGGGATGTTTCCTGCGGCCGCTGCTGGAGTGCGGGCGGGCCGAGCTGCAGGCCTGGCTGGCCGAGCGCGGCCTGGAGTACCGCACGGACTCCAGCAACCTGGAGCCGGTGGACCTGCGCAACGCCGTGCGCCTGCGCCTGGCCCCCCTGCTGGCCGAGCTGTTCCCAGGATACCGCGGCAGCCTGGCCGCGCTGGCCGCGACCATGCGCGAGGTGCAGGAGCTGCTGGAGGGACAGGCGGCCGTCCTCCTGCCCTGGAGGCGGGTGGGGCAGGGGTTCGCCGTCGACGCTCAGGCGTTCCTCTCCGCGCCCCCGCTCCTGCGCCGCCAGTCCCTGTTCGCTCCGCTCGCGGCGCTGGGGGCGCGGGGCCAGCGCCTGCCGGCGCGCTTCCTTTCGGCGGTGGGGCGTAGGCCGGCTTCGCCGGGTTTCACGCCGGCTTCGCCGGGTTTCACGCCGGGCGGCGGGAGCCCGGCACTGGCCGGACGCGGGGTGCGGCTGCGCCGGCGCGGCGACCAATTCGTGCTGGAAAGGGATATTGTCGGGGTCGGCAAAAAAGGGTATCTTGTCACGATAGAACCGCATCGCCGTTACCAGGCGGCCGGCCGCGTCATCGAAAGCGGCGCGGGGGCTCCGGGCCAAGGGTGGGTGGCGCTGGAGGCAAGCCCGAGCTCGCCCCGCTGGTGGTACGATCGGCAACGGCGGCGGATCGCCTGCGGACCGAGGCCGGGAGCACGGCCGTGAGCAAGCTGTGCTCCGCGTGGCGAATTCCCCTGACAGAACGCTGGAAACTGCCGATCGTGGCGGACAGGAACGGAGTGCTCGCCGTTCTGGGCGGCGGCCAGGGCGGGGTCGACCGGTTTCGGCCCGGGGCCCGGAAAGATGCGGCAGGGGGCTCGCCCTGAGGATCGCCGGTTTGGAGGAGCAGTGAGCAACAACGACAAGCAGGACCGCAAAGGGCAGGAACCGGGCCCGGGTTTCACCCGCTTCAATTTCAACAACCGCATCGCCCTGATCGCGTTGATCATCCTCATCGCCTTCTTCGTTTTCTTCTTCGTCCAGAGCGACCGTTCCAGCAGCCAGCTGCTGGCCTACTCGGTTTTCCTGAACTACCTGGACCAGGGCCTGGTGGAGTCGGTGAAGATCACGGACAACTACGAGATCACCGGCAGCCTGCGCAACCAGGGCGGGGAGCTCACGAGCTTCAAGACCACCATCCCCTACCCGGACAGCGGAGCTGGTGGACAAGCTGGTGCAGAAGGGCGTGCGCATCAGCGGCGGGCCCAGGGGCCGGCCCCCCTTGCAGATCTTCTTCGACATCCTGCCCTGGGTGGTGGGCCTGTTCTTCATCTGGTTCATGTTCCGCCAGGTGCAGGGCAGCGGCAACCGCGCCTTCAGCTTCGGCAAGAGCCGCGCCAAGCAGTACCTGGACACCGGCAAGCGGATCACCTTCAACGACGTGGCCGGCCAGGAGGAGGCCAAGTACGAGCTGCAGGAGGTCGTGGAGTTCCTGAAGAATCCGACGAAGTTCGCCCGCCTGGGGGCCAAGATCCCGAAAGGGGTGCTCCTGGTGGGCATGCCCGGGACCGGCAAGACCCTGATGGCCAAGGCCATCGCCGGGGAGGCCAACGTGGCCTTTTTCCACATGTCCGGCTCGGACTTCGTGGAGATGTTCGTCGGCGTGGGCGCCAGCCGCGTGCGCGACCTCTTCGAGCAGGGGCGCAAGCACGCCCCCTGCATCCTGTTCATCGACGAGCTGGACGCGGTGGGCCGGGTGCGCGGCGCCGGCTACGGGGGCGGCCACGACGAGCGGGAGCAGACCCTCAACCAGATGCTCGTGGAGATGGACGGCTTCGACACCAAGGACGGGGTGATCATCGTGGCCGCCACCAACCGTCCCGACGTGCTGGACCCCGCCCTGCTGCGCCCGGGCCGCTTCGACCGGCAGGTGGTGGTGGACATGCCGGACACCAAGGAGCGGGAGAAGATCCTGCTGATCCACGCCCGCAACATTCCTACGGCGCCGGACGTGGAGCTGAGCCGCATCGCCCGCGCCACGCCCGGCTCCTCGGGGGCCGACCTGGCCAACCTGGTCAACGAGGCGGCCCTGCTGGGCGCCCGACGGGGCAAGCAGAAGGTGGACATGCTGGACTTCGAGGACGCCCGCGACAAGGTGCTGATGGGCATCGCCCGCAAGTCCAAGGTCATCCCGCCCAAGGTGCGGGAAATGACCGCCTATCACGAGGGTGGGCACGCCCTGCTGCATTACTATCTGGAAAACGCCGACCCGCTGCACAAAGTGACCATCGTGCCCCACGGCCAGGCGCTGGGCGTGGCCTTCTCCCTGCCGGAGAGCGACACCTACTCCCGCAGCCAGGCCTGGCTCACTGACCGCATCACCATCATCATGGGCGGCTACGCGGCCGAGCAGATCATCTTCGACGAGACCACCACCGGCTCGCAGAACGACATCGAGCAGGCCACGGAGATCGCCCGCAAGATGATCTGCGAGTGGGGCATGTCGGGCAGCCTGGGGCCGATCGCCTACGGGCAGAAGGAGGAGCCCATCTTCCTGGGCAAGGAGATCGCCCGGCACAAGGACTACTCCGAGGACACCGCCCGCGCCATCGACAAGGAGGTGCGCGCCATCGTGGAGGCCGGACTGGCCAGGGCCGACGAGCTGCTCAGGGAGCACCGCTCCGAGCTGGAGCTGCTGGCCAAGACCCTGGTGCAGAAGGAGACCCTGGACGATAGTCAGGTCCGGGAGCTGTTGAAGCTGCCCGCCCGCCCTAGAATGGAAGGCTGAGCGGGAGCATCCCGGAAAGAGGCACATGAGCGCAAACCGGGTTGCCTGGACTCTGGCATTCCTGCTGCTGGGAGCGGCCGCCGGATTCCCGCAAGTCGGCCCGACCGAACGGGCCGCCGCCGAGCAGTACCTGGTGCAGGCCCGTCTGCAGGCCGAAAGCGGCTCCTGGGATCAGGCCGCCGCCCTTCTGGACTGCTCTCTGGAGTTCTTCCCCGACTACTCCGAAGCCTGCCTGCTGTACGCCCGCCTCCGCCTGCGGGAGCAGGAGGGCACGCGGGCCGGCCTGGATTGGCTGGCCCGGGCCCTGGCCTCCGGCTCCTGGACGGCCACGGACCCCCGCCAGGCCTCCACCGAGCTGGCCGCGGTGCTCGTGCGCACCCGGCGATTCGCGGAGGCCAGGAAGGTCCTGGCCGCGCTGGACGAGGGACTGGGCGCCCAGGAGAATCCGGACGCGGCGCTGCTGTGGGGACGCACCCTGATCGGGCTGGGCGACCCGGCGGCCGGCTCCCGGCACCTGGAGCTGGCCCTGGCCCGCTATCCCCGCGATCCCCGGCTGTACCTGGAGCTGGCGACGCGCCCGGCAGGCCCTGCGGCAGACGGGCGGCGCCCTGGAAGTCTTGTACCGGGGCCAGCGCGCGCTTCCGGGCGCGCCGGAGCTCACCCTGGAAGCCGCCCGCCTGGAACGGGAGCGCCCGCGCCGCCTCGAGCTGCTGGAGGAGTATTCCCGCCGGGGCGGAATAACCCCGCTGCGGCGGCGCTGGCCCTGAGCCTGCGCCCGCGCGACCCCGCCGTCTGGCAAGAGCGCTTCCTGGCCTGGGGGGAATCGCGGCGGCGCTGCCTCTCGCCGATCTGCTGGCCTTCTATCGCACCTTGCCGCCGCCTCTGCTCGCGGCCGTTCGGCAGTACACCGGCCCCAGGCTTCTGGACGCGGATGAGGACGGCTTCCACGAGGAGCGCTACCAGTTCCAGGACGGCAGCCTGCAGGGCTGGGTTCTGGACAGGGACCAGGACGGGGTCGCCGAGGCCGAGGTGCAGTTCGACGCCGGCCTGCCGCGGAGCCTGGCGACGGGCAGCCTGGAGTTCCGCTACAGCACCTATCCTTGCTTGGAGGAAATTACGGCACGAGACGAGCGCGGCCGACGGGCCTACGAGCTTCAGCCCTATCGGGAACGCCTGGCCCTGTTCGCCGGCTCGCCGCCCTTCGGTCCGGCTCCCCTGCGCCTGGCCTCGCGCCGCTGGCCCGGGGAGGCGGAGGTCGCGCGGCTGGCCTTCGCCATGCGGGAAACCGGGGCGGCCCGGGAGCGCGGAGCGCAGGTACACTCTGCTGGCCGGACAGGTGGCCCGCCTGGAGGAGGACCCGTACGATGGCGGCCGGTACGGCCGGGTCGTGGAGTACTCCCGGGGCCAGCCCGTCGCGGGCCGGCGCGACCTGGACCGTGACGGGGTCTTCGAGGTGCGCGAAAGCTACGCGGGCGGCCAGCTTACCGGCCTGTCCGTGGACCGGGACGGGGACGGGCGGCCCGAGTACCGGGAGCAGTTCAGCCCGGAAGGCAGCCGCCGTTTCTGGGATTACGACGAGGACGGGCTGGCGGACAGCCGGGAGTTCCTGTCGGGGGACGGCTTGCTGCGGGAGTTTTCCAGCCGCCGCGATGGGGTGTTCGACGCCTCCGCCGTCTTCCGCGGCGGCGAGCTGGTGGAGTATCGCCGGGGCGGCCGGACCCTGCCCGTGACCCCTGCGGCTGGAGGGCTGTACTGGCTGGGCCGGCCGGCCGGCCGGCCGGAGCGCTTTCTGGGGCTCCCTGACGGGCTGCACCAGATCGATACCGGCAGCTTCTTTGTTTTCACCTACGGGGACAGGCGGTACGTGGAACAGCTATGAAAAGATTCGCAGCCTGGGTATTGGCGGCGGCGGCGCTGCTTTCCTGCGCCAGTGGACCGGAAAGCCGGACTCCGGCCTCGGAGCTGGGCACCTCCTGGCTGGATTCGGTGGAGGAGCGCATCCTGCAGGGGCGGTACGGTGAAGCCTATCAGGCGGTGTCCTTCCTGGAGCGCGATCCCGCGCCGGGCGTCACCGCTGAAAAACTGACGGAGCTCAAGGGCCGGATCACCGCGGGGCTGGGCGAGGCCTTCCAGGACAGGGTCCGGCGGAGGGACTACACCGCGGCCCTAAGCCGCTTCAACTCGCTGGCCGCCCTCGGCCAGCCCGTTGCGGGTTGGACCCGGTCCCGCCTGCTGGCCGCCCTGGCCTCGGAGCAGGCCGCCCGGCAGGAGCTGCCCGTGGCCTTCCTGTCCGCGCTGCGCGCCCTGGACGGCGGGGAGCGCGGCCCGGAGTTCCTGGCCCTGACCCTGCGCCTGGCCGCGGAGCTGGGCAACGGCCCGGTCTACCGGCGGGTGTCGGCCCTCATGCAGGAGGCGGGGCTGACGGTGCCGGCGGAGACCGCCGGGAAGATCGCGGAACCGCCGCCCGTGGACAAGATGGTGCGCGGCACCGTCACCATCTGGGTGGACAAGGGCATCAAGATCGAGAAGGGGGTGGGCCTGCCGGACCGGGTCATCGGCAGCGGCTTCTTCATCGACCCGCGCGGCTACCTGCTCACCAACTACCACGTGATCGCAAGCGAGGTGGACCCCAAGTACGAGGGCTACTCCCGGCTGTTCGTGCGCCCCTCCGACCGGGTGGAGGCCAGGATCCCCGCCAAGGTCGTGGGCTACGACCGGATTTTCGACCTGGCCCTGGTCAAGGCCGAGCTCACCCCGGAGTACGTCTTCAGCTCCGCGGCGGACCCGGAGCTGAGGGTGGGCAACGCGATCATGGCCATCGGCTCCCCGGCCGGCCTGGAGAACACCGTCACCGCCGGCATCGTCTCGGCCACCGGCCGGCGCTTCCTGCAGATGGGAGACGCGGTGCAGGTGGACGTGCCCATCAATTACGGCAACTCCGGCGGGCCGCTGCTGGATTCCGGCGGACAGCTGGTCGGCGTGGTCTTCGCGGGGATCGAGCAGTTCGAGGGAGTGAACTTCGTCATTCCCTTCAGCTGGGTGAACAAGGCGCTGCCCAGCCTGTACCGCGGCGGGGAAGCCCGCCACCCCTGGCTGGGGATGGCCGTGCAGGAAACGGCCAAGGGGCTGGAGGTGCTGTACACCCTGCCCGGGGCGCCGGCCGCCGAGGCCGGCCTGGAGCCGGGGGACCTGCTGCTCACGGCAAACGGAACCGAGCACCGCAAGCTCGGCCCACTGCAGGCGGCGTTGCTGGAGCTGGAGCCGGGCACCCTGGTGACCCTTTCCTGGCAGCGCGGCTCCCAGACCCTGAACGGGTACCTCGCCCTGGCCGAACGCCCGTTCAGCCCGCTGGAGGAGGCGCTGGCCCGGGACCGGCGGGAGCGGGTGCTGTACCCGCTGTTCGGCATGCGCCTCTCCAAGACCGGCTCCTTCCTGTGGCGCGACTCCTACGTGGTGGAGCGCGTTCTGCCGGGCTCGGTGGCCGATGAGACCGGCCTGTCCGAGGGCGACCCGCTCACCATTCAGGGCTGGAAGGTGAACGAGGAGCAGCGCTATGCCATGGTGCAGATCTTCGTGAAGAAACGCAAGTCCGGCTTCCTGGAAAGCGCGGTGCAGCTGGCCGCATATCTGGAAGTGGACAACTTCATTTAGCGCCCGCCAGGCCATGGACAGCGCCCACATCCGCAACTTCTGCATCATCGCCCACATCGATCACGGCAAGTCCACCCTGGCCGACCGCTTCATCCAGCGCGCCCGCATCGTCTCGGACCGCGATTTCCACGACCAGATCCTGGACAACATGGACATCGAGCGGGAGCGGGGGATCACCATCAAGAGCCAGGCGGTGGCCCTGCCGTACCGCGCCGCCGACGGCCGGGACTACACCCTGAACCTGGTGGACACCCCGGGACACGTGGACTTCACCTACGAGGTGTCCCGGGCCATCTCCTCCTGCGAAGGGGCGGTGCTGCTGATCGACGCCACCCAGGGGGTGGAGGCCCAGACTCTGGCCAACCTGTACCTGGCCATGGAGCACAACCTCACCGTCGTGCCGGTGATCAACAAGATCGACCTGCCCGGCGCGGACGTGCAGGCCGTGCGCCGCCAGATCGACCACGACCTGGGCCTGGACTCCGATCGAGGCCCTGCTGGTTTCGGCCAAGCTGGGCACTGGAGTGGACGAGCTGCTGGAGGCCCTGGTGGCGCGGGTGCCGCCGCCGCGGGGCGACCCGCAGGGGCCTCTGCAGGCCCTGATCTTCGACTCGCACTACGACGCCTACCGGGGGGTGATCATCCACGTCCGGGTGTTTTCAGGCAGCGTCCGCGCCGGGCAGCAGATCCGCTTCTGGTCCAACGGCTCGGCCTACGAGGTCGATGAGACCGGGATCTTCCAGATCGTGCTGCGCCCCACCCCGCAGTTGAGCGCCGGGGAGGTCGGCTACATCCACGCGGGGATCAAGAACATCTCGGACACGCGGGTGGGGGACACGATCACGGACCACCAGCGGCCCTGCGAGGCGCCTCTGCCGGGTTTCCGGGAGGTGAAGCCGGTGGTCTTCTCCTCGATCTACCCGGTGGACGCCAACCAGTACGAGGAGCTGGCCGCGGGCCTGGAGAAGCTCAAGCTGAACGACGCCTCGCTGGTCTACGAGAAGGACTCCTCGGTGGCGCTGGGTTTCGGCTTCCGCTGCGGCTTCCTGGGGCTGCTGCACCTGGAGATCGTGCAGGAGCGCCTGGAGCGCGAGTTCCAGCTCTCGATCGTGTTCACGGCCCCCTCGGTGCGCTACCGGCTCGCGCTCCGCGACGGCCGCTCGTCGTACATCGACAACCCCTCCACCTACCCGGACCCCGGGCTGATCGAAGCCACCGAGGAACCCTACATCCGGGCCACCATCATCACCCCGGCCGCCTACCTGGGCAGCATCATCCCGCTGTGCCTGGAGAAGCGGGGAGAGCAGAAGAGCCTCACGTACCTGGACACCAAGCGCGTGGAGATGGTGTACGAGATGCCCCTGTCGGAGATCGTGTTCGATTTCTACGACCGCCTGAAATCCGTATCCCGCGGTTACGCCTCTTTCGACTACGAGATCGGGGATTACCGGCCCACGGACATCGTCGAAGCTGGACATCTTGATCAACGGCAAGCCCGTGGACGCGCTGGCCCAGCTGGTGTTCCGGGAAAACGCCTACCGCCGGGCCCGCACCGTGTGCGAGAAGCTGCGCGAGGAGATCCCCCGGCAGCAGTTCAAGATCGCCATCCAGGGAGCCATCGGCAGCCAGATCATCGCCCGGGAGACCGTCATCCCCGTTCCGCAAGGACGTCACCGCCAAGTGCTACGGGGGCGACATTACCCGCAAGCGCAAGCTGCTGGAGAAGCAGAAGGAGGGCAAGAAGCGCATGAAGATGGTCGGCGACGTGGAGCTGCCGCAGAGCGCCTTCCTTTCCGTTCTCAAGACCTCGGAGGACTGAGTACTTGGCCGGCGCGAAGCGGGCGCGCTGCGCCATCGTCGGGCTGGGGCGCATCGGCTCGATCCTGGAGGAGGATCGGCTGCGCGAGAAGCCGGCCAGCCACGCCGGGGCGGTGGTCGCCAACCGGGAATGCGAGCTTGAAGCCGGCTGCGACCTGCGCCCGGAGCGGCGCGAGGCCTTCGCCCGCCGCTGGGGCTGCCGCAGCGTCTACGCAGGACGCCGGGCAGATGCTCGCGCGGCACCACCCGGACATCCTGCACGTGGCCACCCCTCCCGAGTCCCACCTGGAGCTGGTCCGCCTGGCGGCGGAGGCCCGCGTGCCCGTGGTGATCTGCGAGAAGCCCCTGGCCCGCAGCGCGGCCGAGGCGCGGCAGATCGTGGAGCTGTGCCGGCAGGCCGGCACGGCCCTGCTGGTCAACCACGAGCGGCGCTACTCCCGGGACTACCGGCTGGCCCGGAAGCGGGTCACCGGCGGGCGCTTCGGGGAGCTGGCCGCCGTCTCCGGCCGCCTGCACATGGGGCGCGGTCACGCGCCGGCGGACATCCTCTGGGACGACGGCACGCACCTGCTGGACGCCCTGCGCTTTCTCACGGGGCGGGAGCTCGAGGCGCTGGCCGCTTCCGGCGATGCCGGCTCGCCCGGCGGGGTCCTGCAGATTCTGCTGCGGGCCGGCGGCGTGCCGGTCAGCCTGGAGATCGGCGGCCTTCTGGAGCCCCTGGTCTTCGAGCTGGACCTCCTGTTCACGCGCGGCCGCCTGCGCATCGGCAATGGGCTGTACGAGGAGTGGCAGAGCGTGCCCAGCCCTTATTACGAGGGCTTCCACTCCCTGCGCCGCCTGCGGGCCGCGCCTCCGCGGCGAACCGGCTATTTCCTCGGCATGCTGGCGGACGCGGTGGCGGTGCTGCGGCAGCCAGGGCGGCGGCCCGTTTCCTCCGGCGAGGATGGGCTGGCGGCCGTGGAGGCGATCGAGAGGATCCTGGCCCTGTTTTAAGCCAGACGTTGCACCCGCGCCCGCAGCCAGCGGGCGTTGGCCAGGGCCAGGGCCAGGTTGCCCGGCTCGGCCAGGCGCTGCGGGTCGGCTTCGGGGGTGGCCAGCAGCACGTAGTCCACTCGGGCCACGGCCGGACCCGGCCCCGTTCCCCGGCGCAGCGCCTCCCCCAGCTCGCTCTCGGCCGCCTGCAGCAGCGCGGCCTCGGCGTGCAGGAAATCCCGGACCTGCGCGGGCCGCGGGGCGAACGCCCGGAGGGGCGGGGCGGGGGGCCAGGGCCCGGCCGCCAGCAGGGTCTGCAGTGCGCCGTCCGACGGGATGGGCCGGGCGCCGGTCTCCAGCCCCTCCTCCCCCAGGTCGTAGAGCCGGCCGCTGCCTTGTGCCAGCGCGCGAAGCTGCAGCGAGTAGGAGCGCAGCACCAGGTCGCTGGAGTACCGCCGGCCTGCCTTGCCGGCCACCCGCAGGTGAGGGCGCGCTGCCAGGGCCTCGAAGGCGCCCATGCCCAGGGGCGCCAGGCGGGAACAGGCCCCCAGGGCGCGGCGGTGCGAGGGGGCGCCGCGGGCATGCGTGCGGCCGCCAGGGTAGCAGAAGTCCAGGCCGGCCAGAAGCACGGGCCCCGCGGTCAGGGACAGAGCAGCCTGCACGGCGGTAACCCCTACCGATCCCAGGGGCGGCAGCTCCGGCGGGAGCAGGCCCGCTGCCTGCAGGCGGTCGAAGAGAGCCAGGGGATGGAAGCGGGTGGCGAAAGCCCGGCGCCGGGGAAACAGGCGGATCACGGCCGGGCAGGAGCTCAGGTCGCACAGCAGGGTCAGGCCCGGGTCCCGGGCCGGCAGAAAGTCTTCCAGGTTGTAGTGCTGTCCCTCCAGGGCGTATACCCAGTCCGGGGATAGCCCGGCCAGGGCCGGCAGGGCCGTGTCCACAGCGAGCAGCGTCAGCTGGTCCCTCACCCGCGCAATCCGCGGCAGGGCGGCCTCCAGGGATGGCCCCGCCCCGGCCACCAGGATCGGACGGGCGCCAGCCGGGGCGCCAGCCCGCTCTCGCGGCGCGGGAGCCTCACCGCCGGAGGCCAGGGTAACCAGGTTGGTGAACAGGTTGCGCAGCCATAGCCTGGACATGTGGGCCAGGGTGATCCGGTTCTGCCAGAACAGGCGGATCTCCTCTTCCAGGCCGGCACGCAGGTCGTCGTAGCCCGCCCGGTCCAGCTGGTAGGAGCCGCACAGCGCCACCACCTGCACGCGTCGAAAACGGTGCAGCCCCAGCGCCCGGGCGGCGTTCATCGCACGTTGGAGGCCGAAGGCCAGCGTCAGACGGGGGTCCCGGGGGGGGAAGGCGGCGGCCAGCGCGTACAGCTTCGGGTCGGTCTCCACGCCCAGCAGGCAGCTCCCGGCCGGCAGCCTGGCGAGCAGGACCTCCAGGCCGTAGCCCAGGCCCAGCCCCGGGACCAGGACCAGGGAGCGGTCCTGCAGCCGGGCCGCGGCCGCCCGGCGCCGCGCCCCTTCCCGCGGCTCGGAGTCGGAGTAGAGGTTCTTTCCTCGATAGAATACGGTGAAACCCCTCCCGGTGTCCTCCAGGAGGGGCTCATCCTCGTTCATTCGCTAGGCGTCGGTTGGGCGGTGAAAACGTAGGTGTAGAAGGTCTCGTGGAAGTTGTCCTTCAGGTATTCCGGCTTCAGCAGCGCGGCCTGCAGGTCGGCCTCCAGCGCCTGCCGGGCGAAATAGGCGTAGTACTCCTCGGTGAGGGCCAGCTGCTCCTCCGGCGCCTTTCGGACCTCGTCCAGCTTGAGGACGATCACCTGGTCGTCCAGGAGCACGGGCTCGGAGACGTCTCCCGGCGCCAGGCGGAAGGCCTTCAGGAAGAAGTCCTCGTTGGTGGCCGCGGAGGAGAGGTCGGCGTCCTGGCCCGCGCCGCGCACGGGGGCGAGGAAGTAGAGGCCCTGGAAGTTCAGGGGGAAGAAATCGGTCTGCTGGGCCTTCAGGTCCTGGGTGAGGGCCGCTCCCAGGAAGCCGATGTCCCGGGCGCGCAGGCGGAAGGCCTCGGCCTTCTTCACGAACCAGTCCTCCACCTGACCCTTCTCGTAGCGCATCATGTAGCCGCGCGCCACCCGCAGGGTCTCCGCGTCGGTGAAGTCCGGGCGCAGGGCGGGGGAGTCGCAGCGGTAGATCATCCAGCCGTAGCGGCTCTTCAGCACGCCGGACAGGGCGCCTTCCGCCAGCCCCATCACGGCCTCCAGCGGCTCCTTGGCCTCGAAGTCGCGTCTCCAGGTCGTAAGAACCAGCGCCAGCCGGCGTCCCCGCCCTTCTCCGCGTAGGCGTCCTTGGAGTGGGCGCGGGCCAGCTCCTCGAAGCTGGCGGCGCGGTCCTCCAGCTTGCGGCGGATCTCCTGCGCCTCCTTCTCGCTGGACTTGACCAGGATCTGGCTGAGCTTGATCCGCCGGAACCGGTCCGGGTTCTTCTCCCCGTAGGCCTTCAGCTCCGCGTCGGGGAAGTCCTTGAAGGGGAAGCTCGACGAAGGAGAACTTGCGCTGGGCGGAGATCATCCCCTTGAAGAAGTCGATCTCCTTCGTGCTGAAGCGCGGGTCCACCAGCAGGTCCCGCTGGACCTGCTCGTCCAGCAGCTGCTCGCGGAACAGCTTGCGGTAGGAGTACTTCTCGGCGTTGGAGGTGGCCCGGTAGCGCTCCTCGTTGAACACCCCCCCCGGGCTCCACGGGCCGGACTGGATCAGGGCCTGGTCCACGCGGTCATCGGTGATCCAGGCCCCCGCGCTGCGGGACTCGGCGAGGAAGGCCATGTGCATCACCGTCTGGTCGAAGGCGGTCCGCCAGACCTGGTAGGCCACGGCCTCCAGGTCCTCCTGGTTCTGGTTGCTGCCGCGCAGCTGCTCGTTGACCGCGGCGACGCGCTCGGCGAAGAAGTTGGCCGAATAGTACTCGACGGGTTTGCCCTTGTAGGTGCCGAACTCGATCTTGTGCCCCGACCCGCGCAGCCCCCGCGGCGCCCGGGGGTGCCGATGAAGGTGACGACGATGATCACCAGGATGACCACGCTCAGGGCGTAGATCACCGGGTGGTGCTCGCGCCGCTTCTCGACGACGTTTTCCTTGTCCTCGTGCTTGCGGCGCAGCGCGCGCCGGAACTCTCGTGACGGCATATGGCTGCCACCTTAACATCGAGGCCGCGGGACTGTCAATGCGGGCCGGCTGACGAGCGGCCCGCTGGCCCCGGCCTTGACATGGGCGCGGCCGGCAATTATATTGATTTTCGATCCTGGGGGCGTGGCGAAGTTTGGTTATCGCGCCGGCCTGTCAAGCCGGAGACCGCGGGTTCAAACCCCGTCGCTCCCGATAACCCCCCGCTGGGGGTTTTTTTTCCTGACCTGCGGGCTGTAGCGCAGCGGCTAGCGCGCTCGGTTCGGGACCGAGAGGCCGACAGTTCAAATCTGTCCAGCCCGAAAGTTTTTCCGCGGGAAAGCCGAAGATTGTGGTAGGCCCCCCAATGACGCGAAGCAGCGCCACATTGCGCCTGTTTCTCCTGCTCGTGGCCCTGCCGCTGGCGGGGCAGGAGAGCTACGTGCTGGCCAAGGGGGACACGCTGTACGGCCTTTCCCGCCGCTTCGAGGTGCCCGTCGCCGTCCTGCAGGCCTTCAATCGCATCCAGAACCCCGCCGGCCTGCGCGAGGGAACCACCATCCGCATCCCCGCGAACTACTAGGTGCGCAAGGGCGACACCCTGTACAGCATCGCCCGCGACCACGGCGTGGCGCTGGCGGAATTGACCAGGCTGAACGGGATCTCCGAGGCTGCCGCGCTGACCGTGGGGCGCAGGCTCTTCCTGCCCGCCGGAGCCCGCATCGCGAAGTCCGACTGCCGAAGGCTGCGCCAGGAGGCCAGGTTGCACCCCGACCAGGAGGTCAGCCCCGCGCCCATCCAGAAACCAGCGTGCGAAGCCCGACCCCGTTCATGGCCGCATCCCGGGAAGCGCGAGGCCCTGGCTGGAAGGATCACCGGCGCGCTGATCTACGGCGAGGCGGGCGACCGGGTCCTGTCGGTTTCCGCCGGCAGGGTGGTTTGGGTCGGCCCCTACCGGGGCTTCAGCCGTGTGGTTCTCATCGAATCGGAAAACGGGTATACTTACGTTTACGGCGGCAACGAAGAGACGCTGGTAGCGGTGGGGGACCGCGTGCGGCGGGGCACGCAGATAGGCCTGCTCGGCAGGAACGCCCATGAGGGCATCCCTCAGCTGTACTTCCTGGTGTATCGTGACGGCGTTCCGGTGGATCCCTCACAAGCTCCCCGGAGCTGAGAGTGGAGAACGGGAACCAAGTTCCCCCGCAGGAGCACGACGAAGAGCGCGCCCCACTGGAGCGCGGCCCTCCCCTGGAGGCCGACCCGCTGGCGGTGTATCTGGGCCAGATCGCCCGCTACGGGCTGCTGACCCCGGAGGAAGAGCTGGAGATCGGCAAGCGGATCGCCGGCACCCGCAGCCGGCTGGAGCGGCTGCGCCGGCAGCTGGCCCGGGGGCGGATCGGCAGGCAGGAGTTCGCGCGGGAGAAGCAGCGCCTGGAGCGGCTGCAGGTGCCGCTGAAGCACCGCATGATCAACGCCAACCTGCGCCTGGTGGTGGCCATCGCCAAGCACTACCAGTACCGCGGCCTCGCCCTGCTGGACCTGATCGACGAAGGCAACATCGGCTTGATCGAGGCGGTGGAACGTTTCGACTACCGCAAGAGGCTGCCGGTTCACGACCTACGGCACCTGGTGGATACGTCAGGCCGTGATCAAGGCGCTGGCGGACAAGGGCCGGATGATCCGGATCCCGATCCACATGCTGAACACGATCAAGAAGTGCTACCTGGTGGCCAAGTACCTGACCCAGGAGCTCGGGCGTGACCCCTCCAGGGAGGAGCTGGCCCGTTACATGCACCTGAAGGTGGACAAGATCAAGCTGGTGGAGAAGCTCACCCAGGACATCACCTCCCTGGACCTGACCGTCGACGACGAGAGCGTCACCCGCCTGAGCCGACCTGATCCGGGACAGCGCCACCCCGGCGCCCTTCGAGTGCGCCTTCAACCTGGCGCTCCAGGACACCCTGGCCGGAGGTGCTGCATCACCTGAGCCGGCAGGGAGGCCAGGATCATCCGCCTGCGCTTCGGGCTGGACGGGGAAGGGCCCGCATTCGCTGGAGGAGACCGGCCGCCTGCTGGGCATCACCCGGGAGCGGGTCCGCCAGATCCAGGAAAAGGCCATCGACCAAGCTGCGCAACCAGAAGCTCATCCTCGAGCTGCGGGCCCACTGGGAAGACGAATGACTCTGCGTTTCTCCGCCCCCCGCGGCCTGGGCGGGGTCATGACCCCCCCGCCCGACAAGTCGATCACCCACCGCGCCCTGCTGCTGGCCGCTGCGGCCGGCGGGATGAGCCGCATCGCCAATCCGCTGGCCACCGGGGACTGCTTGTCCACCCGCGCCTGCCTGCGGGCACTGGGGGTGCAGGTGGAGGAGGACCCGCGGGGCGGAGCCGGCAGGGAGGCCGGCGCGCCGGAGGGAGGCCGGCTTCGCCGGGTTTCACGCCGGCCCCCGCCTGGCTGGTCACCGGCCGGGGCCTGCGCGGCCTGGCCGAGCCTTCCGAGGTGCTGGATGCCCAGAACTCCGGGACCACCATCCGCCTGCTCTGCGGCCTGCTGGCCGGGCAGCGGATGTACGCCGTGCTGAGCGGTGACGCCTCGCTGCGCGCCCGGCCCATGCTGCGGGTGGTGGAGCCCCTGCGCGGCATGGGGGCGCGCATCGAAGGGCGCGATGGCGGCAGGCTCGCGCCTCTCGCCTTGCTGCCCGGCAGCGGGACCTTGAAGGCACTGCGCTACGACCTGCCGGTGCCCAGCGCCCAGGTGAAGAGCGCGCTGCTGCTGGCCGCCCTGCGCGCCGATGGCGAGTCCAGCCTGGGCGGGGCCCTGGACTCGCGGGACCACACCGAGCGCCTCCTCGGCTTCCTGGGCTTGTCGCTGGGCCTCACGGACGGCCGCCTGCGGATCGTCCCGCCCGTCCACGCTGCCGGCCTTCGAGCTGGAGGTGCCCGGAGACCCCTCCTCGGCCGCCTTTTTCCTGGCCGCGGCCCTGGTGAGCGGCCGGGAGCTGGAGGTGACCGGCTGCGGCCTGAACCCGACCCGCCTGGGGTTCGTGCGGGTGCTCGGCCCGCATGGGCGCGCGGGTCGAGGAACTCGTCGAGGCGCAGCGGGGCGGGGAGCCCGTCGGCCGCCTGCGCCTGCATCCGGGGGAGCTCCAAGGGGTGACGGTGCAGGCTGAGGAGGTGCCAGCGCTGATCGACGAGATTCCGCTGATCGCGGTGCTGGGGGCCTTCGCCCGCGGCCGCACCCTGGTGCGCGGGGCCGGCGAGCTGAAGCACAAGGAGTCTGACCGCCTGCAGGCCATCGGCCGCCTGCTGCAGGAGGTGGGCGGCAGCGTGGAGCTGGCCGAGGACGGCTTCGCGGTCGAGGGCCCGCAGTCCCTGACCGGCGGAACCGTGGACTCGGCAGGCGACCACCGCATTGCCATGGCCGCCGCCGTGCTGGCGGCCGGCATCCCGGGGGGAGTGGAGGTGCGCGGATTCGAAGCCGCCGCCGTTTCCTTTCCCGATTTCCTGGCCACCTTCCGGGCTTTGGGAGGAATGGCCGAGTGAGCGAGGCGTTCCTCTTCCGCTTCGGCGAGTACCAGACTCGCGTGCGCTTCAGCGAACAGGGGCCGGAGTCCGAGTTGGCGGCCGCCGAAGGCCTGGGCGTGTTCGACCGCAACGTGCACCGGCACCACGGCCGGTCGGCGGCCCGCTCCGTGGTCCTGGCCGCGGGAAACGGCCAAGGCCTGGCGCTGGGCGGAGAAGATCCTGGGCTCCGCGCTGGAGGCGGGGCTGGACCGCGACGGCCGGATGGTCGGGATGGGGGGAGGGGTGGTCTGCGACCTGACCGCCTTCGCCGCCTCGCTGTACATGCGCGGCTGCCGGCTGACCCTGATGCCGACCACGCTGCTGGCCATGGTCGACGCGGCCCTGGGCGGCAAGACCGCCGTGAACCTGGGCAGCGCCAAGAACCTGGTCGGCACCTTCTACCCGGCCGAGGAGCTGGTCATCTGGATTCCGGCGCTGGCCACCCTGCCGCAGGTCGAGCTGCGCTGCGGGCTGGCCGAGGCGATCAAGACCGCGCTGCTCGGCGACCCGGAGCTGCTGGCGCTGCTGCGGGCCCGACGCACGGACCTGCTGCGGGGCGACCCGGCGGCGCTGGAGGAGACCGTCTACCGCTGCCTTGCCGTGAAAGGTCGGATCGTGGAAAATGACCTGCGCGAGACCGGCGAGCGGGCGGCCCTGAACCTGGGACACACCTTCGCCCACGCCCTGGAGTCCGCGACCGGCTTCCGCCGCTTCCGGCACGGGGAGGCCGTGGCCTGGGGTCTGGGCAAGGCGCTGGAGCTGGGGGCGGCCCTGGGAGTCACCGAGCGCGCGCTGGCCGGGCGGATCACGGCCCTGCTGGAGGGCTACGGCTTCAGCCTGAAGAACCCCCCCGGCCTCGCGCCGGGCACGCTGCTGGCCGCCATGCGCGCGGACAAGAAGCGCCGCGCGGGGGGCCTGCGGGTCGTGCTCCTGCGCGCCGTGGGCAGGCGGAGGTCCGGGCGGTGGAGGAGGAGCCGGTCCTGGCGGCGCTGGAAGCGGAAGTGGGGAACCGATGAAGATCGAAAAGGATCTTTTCCGGAAATTTGTGAAGGCCTACGAGCCGGGGCAGGTGATCTTCAAGGAAGGGGACCCCGGTGACCACATGTTCATCATCATCCAGGGCGCGGTGGAGATCCGCAAGCGGACCACGGCCAACACCGCCAAGACCCTGAGCAGCTTCAAGCCCGGCGACGTGTTCGGCGAGATGGCCCTGATCGAGAACAAGCCTCGTTCGGCCACCGCCGTGGCCACCAAGGCCTGCCGCATGCTGGTGATGAACGAACCCCTGTTCCTGTCCATGATCGAGCGCAACCCGGACTTCGCCCGGAAGATGATCCTGGTGCTCTCCGAGCGCCTGCGCAAGGCCAACCTGCTGATCCAGAACCTGACCATCACCAACCGGGAGAACCAGATCCTGGCCGGGCTGCGCCAGTTCGCCGCGGAGAAGGGCACGGCCACCTTCAAGGGCCACCGGGTCAAGGTCGCCGAGTTCCTGGAGTGGGCCGTCACCCACCTGGGGCTGGAGGTCAAGGAGATCATCGCGGTGATCCAGGAGTTCCAGCGACGGGGCGTGGTCGGCCGCTCGGCCCTGGGCAGGGAAGAGGTGATCGTCGACTTGCAGAAGGTGGCGGTCCAGCGGCTAGGCGCAGAAGTCGAGCGCGGTCAGCACCATGACCCGGATCAGCTGCAGCACGCTCTCGACCTCCACGTACTCGTCGACCCCGTGCGGGTTGGCGCCCCGCGGGCCGATGATGGCCACCTCGGTGCGCGAGCACTTGCGGAAGGCGAAGGCGTCGGTGGCGAAGGGGATGCCCTGCTCCCGGTGCTCCAGCCCCAGCTCCCCGTAGGCCTTGCGGATCGACGCCAGGGCGGGGTGCCGGCGGTCGGTGCGGTGCCCCTCCAGGAAGCGGATCACCGTCTCCAGGCGCACCTCCCCCGGGGAGCGGCGGGTAGCGGCCAGCTCCCGGTGGACGAAATCCTCCAGGTCGGCCCGCGCCTCCCGCTCGCTCCAGTCGGCGTAGGTCTCCTGCCAGAAGAACAGGTGGCCGGAGGTGGGCACGGCCCCCGACTCGGCGTAGGTGGCGCCCCCGCAGGCCAGCTGGTAGGTGAGCAGCCGGATGCGCATGCCGGGGTCGTAGGTGTCGGGCACGCGCATGCCGGCCAGGCGCCGGTCGTACTTCTCCAGCGCCAGGGCGACCCGGGACAGCTTGTAGATCGGGTTGGGCAGCTCCGCGTCCGGCCCGATGCCGCCGGGGCCCGCCTCGCTCACCGTCGCCTTCCAGTCGCTGCCGCCGATGGACTCGATGCCCACGGCGAGCCCGCTCGGCTCGGCCAGGATGGCGAAGTCGATGTGCGGGTTGCGCAGGCGCGCGGCGATCGTGCCGTTCACCCCGCCGTTCTCCTCGTCCACCACGCTCTCGGCGTACACGTCGCCCCTCAGGTCCACCCCCAGGTCGTGCAGGCAGTGCAGGGCCAAGAAGCCGCCGGCCGTGCCGGCCTTCATGTCCATGGCGCCCCTGCCGTACAGCCGCCCGTCCTTGATCCGGCCGCTGTAGGGGTCGGGGAAGACCTCCCAGGTCTTCCCGTAGGTGGGCATGGTGTCCATGTGCCCCGAGAAGGCGAGCGAGCGGCCCCCGCCGCTGCCCGGCAGGCGGGCCACCAGGATCGGCCGGTCCCTGTAGACCTTCTGCTTGCCGTCGATGGTCGGGAAGAACATGGGGTGCTCGCGGATGCCCGGGCACCTCGTCGAGCTCGAACAGGTCCAGGTCCCGGGGGCAGGAAGTCGGAGGCCCACGCGCGCAGGTATTCCTGCCCCGGTTTCTCGTTGCCCCCCGGGGGCAGGTTCTCGGTGCGGATGCGCACCAGGGCGGAGATGGTGGCCAGGATCCGCTCGCGGTTGCCCGCGATCCAGCCGTCGACCTTTCGCCGCAGGCTCATGGCCGCTCAGGCGGTGAGCTCGATCTTCAGGTCCTCGGCCACCGGCTCGATGATGTAGCTCCCCGGGGCCAGGCGCAGCAGCGAGCAGGGGATCTCGGGCACGATCGGGCCGTGCAGGGACCAGTCGGGTGATGAACTTCTGCCAGACGATGCCGCCGGAGTAGGAGCCGTCGGCCGTGAGGCCGCAGCCGTCGTTCCACCAGGAGCGGAAGTCGGCGTTCATCATGGTGGTCGACGCGGTGGTGTAGGCCTTTGGCGGCACGAAGGCCCACGCGCCGCTCATGTCCGTCACCGCCATCTGGACGGTCGAGATCGGGTGGAAGGAGATCAGCCGAGGGGTCGGCCTCCTTCCACTCCTCGACGCTCATCCCCGCCTCCTTCGCCAGGTGCGGGTCCCAGAAGGAGTAGTGGCCCGACAAGCCCGTGCCGCCGTACACGACGTTCGCCCCCTTTGCCGAGGGGTCCTTGCGCGCTTCGACGATCATGTCGTCGTAGTCGTTGATGTTCTTCTTCGAGGGGTAGTGGATCTGCGACTCGGGGATCCGCAGCTTCGGGTCCAGCCGGGAGATGAAGTGCTTCTCGATCGTGTAGTGGAAGGAGCCGGGCCAGCGGGGTCGATGTCATTGCCGTTCTCGTCGGCGTACTCGTCCATCGAGAAGTAGTGCACGTGGTGCAGCGGGATGCCGAGGGCGTTCACCATGTCGGCCAGCATCTGGTACTGGAAGATCGGTCCAGTCGGGAATACCCCGACGAACTGCTTTCCCTCGTCCAGAGCGCCGTCTTGATGCGCACGAGCATGTCGAGGGCCATCTGGAAGTGGAAGTCCTTGACCGGCGCGATGCGGGCCTTGAACCCGGGTGCGTGCCTTCGGCAGGGTGCACAGATCCTCCTTGCGCACCTTCGCGACCCGCTTGCAGACCTCCATGTCCCGGAAGGCGAGGAAAGCGGCCGGCTGGAAATCGATCAGGTCGATATCGGGGTTGAGACTGCCGCTTTCATCTGTGGCTCCTCCGTCGGCGCATCATAGCACCCGGGCCTGGCCCGCGCCTCTTCAATTTCCCAAGATAGTTCTGGAAAATTTCTTGACACCCGCGGCTCGTCGCCCAGAATCCTGACCGGCAGGCGCATGGTCGAACCGTTCCTCGAGATGCTGAAGGCCGGCCGGGTCCTGAACCAGCTCTGCGAGATCTACTACCAGAACACGGGGATGGTCATCTCCTTCCACTACCCCGGCGCGGGCGATGCACTCGAGTTCTATCCCCAGGAGCAGCGCAGCGACTACTGCAAGCTCGTCCAGTCCACCCCCGAGGGCCTGCGGCGCTGCCTCGAGTGCGACCGCGAGGGCCTCGCGAGCGCCCGGCGCAAGGGCGGCTTCCACATCTACCACTGCCACGCGGGCCTGGTGGACGTGGCGATCCCCATCGATTTCCAGGGCGAGGAGATCGGTCGATCTACACCGGACAGGTCGTCCTCGAGGAGCCGACGCTCAAGCAGCTGCGCGGCGCTGCATGCCCGGCTCGCCCTCCCCCGCGTGAGCTTCGAGCGCTTCGCCGAGGCCTTCTCGACGGTGAAGGTCGTCGACCAGAACCGGCTGCTCTTCTATGCCCGCCTGCTCGACCTCTTGGCGAATTACATCGTCAAGGCGGAGAACGAGATCCAGCCTGCAGAAGCAGGTCGTGCTGAAGGACCGGGAGCTGCACCGACGGGAGATGGAGAAGGCCCAGCTGGAAAAGACCCTGAAGGACCTCAGCATCGCGGTCCTCGGCGGCGGGCGCAAGGGCCGCCGCCGACGGTGGGACCGAGCGGCGCGCCGGGGCGCCAGATCGTCGAGAAGGCCCGCGGGTTCATCGAGGCGCACTACGAGCAGGACATCACCCTGGAGGACGTGGCCCGGGCCGTGTTTCTCTCGCCGAACTATTTCAGCTCCCTGTTCAAGAAGGTCACGGGCACGAGCTTCAAGAGCTCCCTGACGGCGCGGAGGATGCAGGCGGCCCGCGAGCTGCTCGCGGGCACCGCGCTGCCGATCAAGGAGATCGTCGCTCGATCGGGGTTCCGGGATTACAACTACTTCAACAGGACCTTCCGCGCGACGGCAGGTAGGACCACCCCGGCGCGTACCGCGTCCGGCGGTGGGGATGGTACGCGACCTGAGGTTGTTTCAGAAGTTTCCGGTTGATTTTAGTGTAGTGCGTAGGACGGGTGAATCCATGCCTTTCATAGGCGATCGAAACGTGCCGAAGCCTGTCCGGTTGGACAGGCGGGCGACATATCCTGAAGGAGGTATTCCTATGATGAAGAAGCTTCTGCTGGTGGCTCTGCTGGTGCTGTTTCGCCGCGGCCTGGTTTCGCGGGCGGCGGCGCGGGGGAGAAGGCGGGGAAGCAGCTGACCATCGCCATCATCCCGATGTCCCCGGGCCACCCCTGGTTCGTTCGCTGCGAGCTGGGCGCCAAGAAGGCCGCCGAGGAGCTGGGGATCAACTACCTGTTCATCGCTCCCGAGAAGCCGGACACGGCCAAGCAGCTGGACATCTTCAACGACCAGGTGAACAAGAAGGTCGACGCCATCATCCTGGCCACCTCGGAGGTCAAGGCCTGGCAGAAGCCGATCGCCGATGCCATCGCCAAGGGAATGCCCATCTTCGGTTTCGACATCGGCGCGGGCGATCTGCCTATCTGGACCGCCTCGGGTGGGAGGAAATCTCCAGCGGCAAGAACATCGGTGAGGGCCTGGCCAAGGAGATCGGCGGCAAGGGCAAGGTGGCCATCCTGACCGGCAGCCTGGGTTCGGATTTCCTGGCCCGCCGGCAGAAGTCCATCGAGGACACCCTGGCCAAGTACCCGGGCATCAAGGTCCTCGGTGTCTATGCCACCGAGGACGACTACGAGAAGGCCTTGAGCATCTGCGAGTCCGTGTTGCAGGCCAACCCGGACCTGGCCGGCTTCGCCAGCACGGTGACCACGGGCATCCCGGCCGCCGCCAAGGCCATCGAGAATGCCGGCTTGAGCGGCAAGGTGGCGGTCTGGGGCGTGTCCCTGGGCAAGCAGAACGCCGACTACGTCAAGAACGGCACGGTCAAGGGCGCCCTGATTCTCGACCCCGCCAAGATGACCTACCTGGGCGTCATGATCGACTACAACTACCTGACCAAGAACAAGGTTCTGCCCAAGCCGGGGGACACCTTCGGTTGGGCTGGCACCCCCGTCACGCTGGTGGAGAGGAAGTTCTCTTATGCCCCGGATGTGCTGTTGACGCCGGCGAACATCGGCGACTTCGACTTCTGATGACATTGGCCGGGGAGGGGCCTGACCCTCCCCGGCTCGACCTGTAGGGACCGCAGTGATTTCCATCGAGAAGGTATCCAAGGCATTTCCCGGCGTCCAGGCGCTGGACGAGGTCAGCTTCACCATCCGCGACGGCGAGGTGCACGGCCTGGTCGGCGAAAACGGCGCCGGGAAGAGCACCCTGATCAAGATCCTGTCGGGCATCTACCCGGATTACGCGGGCGTCATCCTGTTCGACGGCGTGCCCCGCCGGTTCGCCGCAGTGCACGAAGCCCAGGCCGGCGGGGTGGCCACCATCTTCCAGGAGCTTACCGTGATCCGGGAGCTGTCCGTGGCCGAGAACATCTACCTCGGGCGCGAACCGGTGCGCCGGGGGGGGCGCCTTGACTGGAATGCCATGTGGACGAAGAGCCGCGAGGTGTTGTCCTTTCTTGACGCCCCGCTGGACCCCCGCGCGCCGGTGGGCAAGCTCTCGGTGGCCAACCAGCAGATCGTGGAGATCTGCAAGGCCCTGGTGCTCAACTCGAAGATCATCATCATGGACGAGCCCACCTCCTCGCTCACCGAGCACGAGGTGCGGCAGCTGTTCGCCCTGATCCGGCGCCTGAAGGAGCGGGGCATCACGATCCTGTACGTGTCTCATAAAATCGAGGAGATTTTCGAGATCTGCGATTCGGTCACCGTTTTCCGGGACGGCAGGCACATCGCTACGGTGCAGAAGAACGCCACGACACCCGACCAGGTGATCAGCATGATGGTGGGCCGCTCCCTCAACATGATGTTCCCCGAGCGCACCTCAAGGCGCGGGGAGCTGCTGCTTTCCGTGCGCGGCGGCGGCCGCGACGGGGAGTTCCAGGACGTCAGCTTCGAACTGTACGAGGGCGAGATCCTGGGATTCGCCGGGCTGATCGGGGCCGGGCGCACCGAGCTGGCCCGGGCCCTGTTCGGCGCCATGCCTTTGAGCGCCGGTGATATCTCTCTGCATGGTCGAGGCATCGGCCGCTTTTCGCACCCCTCCCAGGCCCTGGCCCGCGGCGTGGCGTACCTGTCCGAGGACCGCAAGCGCGAAGGGCTCATGCTGGAACTCAGCATCCGGGAAAACATGTCGCTGACCGTGCTGCACCGCATCTCCCGCTACCTGTTCCTCCGGCGCCGCCGGGAACGGGAGCTGGTGGACTCCTACATCACCCGGTTCAAGATCAAGATGACCAGCGTGGACCAGCTGGTGGAGAGTCTTTCGGGCGGCAACCAGCAGAAGGTGGTCATTTCCAAGCTGCTGATGACCGAGGCTCGAGTCTTCATCTTCGACGAGCCCACCCGCGGCATCGACGTCGGCGCCAAGTACGAGATTTACAAGATCATGAACGATCTGACCACCGAAGGCAGGGGGATCCTTTTCATCTCCTCCGAGCTGCCCGAGGTCTTGGGCGTCTCCGACAGGATCCTCTGCATGCGGGAAGGAAAGCTGGTCCAGGAGTTCTCCCGCGCCGAAGCCGACCCGGAAAAAGTCATGCGGGCGCTCACCGGGGGGAGGGCGGCCTGATGGCGGGGAGGCTGGACCTGCGCGGGATTTCTCGGATCCGGGAACTGCCCATATTGATCTACGTTGTTCTCATGATCGCGGTGTTTTCCATCGCCATCGACGGCTTTTTCTCGCTGAAGAGCGTCGAGAACATCACCCGGCAAATCACCACGGTGGGCATCGTCTCGATAGGCATGACGCTGGTCATCCTGACCGGGGGCATCGACCTCTCCGTGGGCGCTATCCTCTCCTTCGCCATAAACATCGGGGCGCAGGGGATCATCGCCGGCTGGCCGCTGTGGGTCGTTTACCCGTTCATGCTGGCCCTGGGATTGATCCTCGGCTGGCTGAACGGTTTCCTGATCACCCGCATCGCCGTGCCGGCGTTGATCATCACCTTGGGAACGTTGAACATCTATCGCGGCGTGGTCATGGTGATCACCAGGGGCAGGTACATAACTCCGATTCCCAAGTCCTATGAGGCCATCGGGTCGGGTTACATCCCCTTCATATTTCTGGCGGTCGTGCTCGCCGTGTTCATCTACATCAGCCTCAATACGCGCTTCGGGCGAAATCTGCTGGCGATCGGGGGAGCGGAGCAGTCGGCGGTCTACTCCGGGGTGCCCGGTGCGCCGCTACAAGATGATCGTGTACACGATCTCCGGCGTCCTGTCCGCGCTGGCCGGCATGATCCTGGTAGGCAAGAGCGGCTTCATCCAACCCCAGGCCGGGTTGGGCTACGAAATGAGCGCCATCGCGGCGGTGGTCATCGGCGGCACGAGCATCTTCGGAGGTTCCGGCGGCGTGCTGGGTACTTTTCTGGGTTCCGTGCTCATGGGCCTGATCCTGGCCGGGCTGACCATGCTGGCCGTCAACCCCTATTGGGTCGGGTTGATCACCGGGGTGTTGATCATCCTGGCCATCGCCTTTGACACCGTGCGGCAGCTGAGGAAGTAGGGAAGGGTGATGCGCCGAGCACGAAGCGGTAACTGGCAGGTTCTGGTTGTCCTGGGAGCGGTGAACGTCGTGATCATGGGGCTGCTGACGGCCCTCTCCCCGACCTTCCTGAGCTACGGAAATCTGAGCGCGGTGCTGCTGCGCATGAGCGAGTTGGCCATGCTGGCCATTGCCGAAACCATCGTGCTGATCGCCGGCGGCTTCGACCTGACCATCGGCGCGGTCATGGCCCTGTCCGCCACGGTGTTCGGGACCCTCCACGTGGCGGGGCTTGCCTTTCCCGGTGATCCTGGTTCTGGCCCTGGTCTCCGGCATCGCCGTGGGGGTCTTGAACGGCTTTCTAGTCGTCGCCCTGCGCCTGCAGCCTTTTATCGTGACCTTGGCCACGATGTCCATCGTGCGCAGCGTGGTCTATGCGCTGCTCAAGGGGAGCGTCCTGAGCCAGCTGCCCGAGCCTTTCCTGGACCTGGGCTACGTATTTGTGCTGAAGATCCCGCTGCTGTTCCTGGTGGTGGTGCTCACAGCCGTGCTGGCGATCGTGCTGCTTCGCAGCACCGTGATCGGAAGACGGATCTTTGCGATCGGCGGCAACGAGCGCACCGCCTTTCTGTCCGGGGTCCACGTGGACCGCGTGAAGTACCTGGTCTACGCCCTGAGCGGCTTCATTTCCGCGCTGGCCGGATTGATGTACACCGCCCGCATCCGGGCCGTGGTGCCCGACATGGGGATCACCTCGCCGCTGGAGGTCATCACCGCCGTGCTGATCGGCGGCACGGCTATCACCGGGGGAAAAGGATCCGTGTTCGGGTCGCTGCTGGGGATCCTGGCCATGTACCTTCTATTGAACGGCTTCAACCTTCTTGGCTTCAACCCTTTCTGGCAGGTCATCATCCTCGGCGTCATCCTGATCTACGTGGTGGGGCAGGAGAATATCATTCGCGGGCTGCGCGCGTTCTTCAGCCGCGGGGCGCGTCGCAAGGCGTAGCGCCCTCCGGTACCCGATGAACGACCGGCCCCTGCGAAGAGAAATCGACCGGGCGGCGCTTTTCAGCGCGCACGAACACTACCGGCCGTTGACCGGCGCCGCAGCCAGCCTGGGGGCAATTCTGGAAAACAGCTATCTCGGCCCCCTGTGGACCGCGCTGACTCCGGGGACGAGCGAGGCGAGCCGGGCGGCATTCCTCCGAGAGCTTGAAGCGAAATCCTGTTCGGTCTGGTTGAAGAAATCCCTGAAAAGCATATATGGGGCACGGGAGGAGCTGCACGAGCGCAACTGGGAAGACTATGATGAGAGGATCAAGGGGGAATACGCGGACCCGCTGCATGCCGTAAGGATCTACCGCGAGCGCTGCGCTTTCATCGGAATCATCCAGGATTCTTTTTGGAACCCCGGGGAGAGCTGGCCCGAGCACCGGCTTTTCTACCCGGCCTTCAGGATCAACAGCTTTCTATATGGGTACAGCGAGTCAGCCAAAGATCACAACGGGAACAGCGCGAGGCTGCTTTACGGGATAAAATCGGATAGTATCGAAGAGTATGTTTCGAAAATGGAGGAGGTGATTCTGCTGAAGGTCCGGCAGGGCTGCGTCGCCTTGAAATCCGCGCTGGCCTATGACCGGGAGATCTCTTTCCCCGCGGCTGACAAGCGGCAGGCGGAGGCCGTGCTGCGGAAGGATAATCCCAGCCCGGCGGAGATAAAAACCTTCGGCGACTATATTTTCAGGGAGATTTGCGCAATCGCCGGTAGATTGAATATCCCGTTCCAGATCCACACGGGGCTGGGGCTGTTGTGGGGCTCGGATCCGATGTTCTTCGAGCCCGTAATCAGGTCCTTTCCCGAGGTAAAGTTCGTGCTGCTGCACGGAGGCTTCCCTTGGTATCATGCCGTCGCCGGCCTGCTGAACACATACCAAAACGTCTATGCCGATCTTTCATATTTGTGCCTGATTTCGCCAACGGCGGCAGCAGCCGCTTTGAACGAGTGGTTGGAAGCATCCAATTCCGTATCCAAAATCACCTGGGGCAGCGACTGCTGCTCCCCGGAGGAGAGCTTCGGCGCCTCGCTGGCGTTCCGGTCGGTCCTCAGGAACGTGTTCTGCGCCAAGCTCGCCAACGGCTACTTTCGCCAGGAAAGCGCTCTGCGGGCTGTGCGGGCGGTTGCCTCGGAGAACGCCCGGAGGCTGTACTTGGAAGGCAAGAAAACATGAGCGGGCGGCTCGCGGACAAGGCGGCGCTGATCACGGGCGCGGGGTCGGGGATCGGCCGTGCGATCGCCGTGGCCTTCGCCCGGGAGGGGGCCCGCGTGGGCATCAACTACTGCCGCAACGCGGAAGGCGCCGCCCGCACCCTGGAACTGGTGCGGGGCGAGGGCGCCGAAGGGGTCCTGGCGCGAGCCGACGTGGCTGTCGCGGGCGAGGTGGAGGCGATGGTGAAGGAGCTGGAGGGCCGCTTCCAGCGCCTGGACGTGCTGGTGAACAACAGCGGCATCGGCACCTCCTCCTCCCCGGACCGGGTGGCGGAGATCGAGGAGGCCGACTGGGACAGGGTGCTGGCCGTGAACCTGAAGGGGGTCATGCTGGCCTGCCGGGCGGTGCTGCCCGGCATGATGCGCCGGGGAAGCGGTTCGATCCTAAACATCGCCTCGATCCGCGGCTTGCTGGGCAACCCCAACCTGGCCTCCTACTGCGCCTCCAAGGGCGGGGAGGTGCTGCTGACCCGCTCCCTGGCCCTGGACTACGCCCGCTACGGGGTGCGGGTCAACTGCATCTGCCCCGGCTTCGTCCTGAGCGAGATGCTGGCCGGCTATATCGCCAGGCAGGCCGACCCCGGCGGGGCGGCCAGGGCCTTCGCCGCCATGGCGCCCATGAACCGCGTCGGCCGGCCGGAGGAGATCGCCTCGGCGGCCGTGTTCCTCGTCTCGCCGGCCTCCTCCTTCATCACCGGGATCGCGCTGCCGGTGGACGGGGGCTACGCCGCCTCCGGCGCGAGGGACATGCTGTGAAGCGCTTCCAGGACCGGGTGGTAGTGGTCTCCGGCGGTGGGTCGGGGATCGGCCAGGCGGCGGCCTTCGCCTTCGCCCGGGAGGGGGGGCGGGTGGTCGTGTTCGAGTCCAGCCGCGAGGCGGCTCGGAGCTTCGAGGCCCTGGCTGCCGAACAGGCGCTGGACGGGCACAGCCTGACGGTGGACGTGAGCCGCCCCCGGGACGTGCAGCGCGGGGTGGCCGCGGTGACCATCCGCTTCGGGGCCATTCACGTGCTGGTGAACAACGCGGGGGTGGAGCATACCGCGCCGCTGCACGAGACCGCCGAGGAGGATTGGGACCGGGTGCTGGGCGTGAACCTCAAGGGCCTGTTCCTGCTTTCCCGCCAGGTCCTGCCGGTCATGATGCGCGCCGGGGGCGGGGCGGTGGTCAACGTGGGCTCCATCTCCGGCCTCTTGGGCTGGCCGCTGTACGCCGCCTATGCCGCCTCCAAGGGCGGGGTGATCCAGCTGACCCGGCAGATGGCCGTGGACTACGCGCCGCACAACATCCGGGTCAACTGCGTCTGCCCCGGAACCACCTGGACCCCTCTGATCCAGCGCCTGTTCGAGCAGGAAGCGGACCCGGAAGCGGCCAAGGCGGCGA
This sequence comes from uncultured Spirochaetota bacterium, assembly GCA_963736785.1. Classification (GTDB taxonomy): domain Bacteria; phylum Spirochaetota; class Spirochaetia; order SZUA-6; family DRHE01; genus MIBK01. The sequence goes on from CAVTQG010000014.1 coordinate 67,783, forward strand.
TCACGGCCCGGCACCCCCTGGGCCGATTCGCGCGCCCCGAGGAGATCGCGGAGGCGATCCTGTTCCTGGCTTCCGAGGAGGCTTCCTTCATCACCGGCGTCGCGCTGCCCGTGGACGGGGGCTATACCGCCAAATGAGGAGGCAATCCTGAAACGTTACGTCGAGCTGAGCGGCCGGCTGGAGAACGGCCTGTGGAGCTACCAGGCCCTGCCGGGGCTGGAGAAGATCATCACGGACGTGCGCATCGATACGATCGCCACGGTGCGGGAGAGTGATTTCTTCGCGTCGCGTCTTACCATGTGCACAATTTCAGGCACCTACGTGGAAGCCGGATCGCATATAATCGAGGGCGCCAAGACCCTGGACCAGTACCGGGTGAGCGATTTTATCAAGCCTGCCCGCATCCTGCGTCTGCCCCGGCAGAAGGCCAAGGCCCTGATCGACGAGAAGCTGCTGGCCTCCCAGGCCCCTTCCTTCCGCCCGGGTGAGGCCATCCTGGTGGCCACCGGCTGGGGGCGGATGTGGAACCAGCCGGGGTACGTGCTGCAGTGCCCCAACTTCACCCGGGGGGCGATCGCCTGGCTGCTGAAGCACAAGCCGGCCATCTGCGGTTTCGACGTGCCCTGTATCGAGAGCTCCTGGTCCGAGGACGTGGTCGAGGAGAAGGGAGGCCTGCTGGGCATGCTGTTCAAGAAGAACGTGCTCCTGGTGGCCCCGCTGGTGAATCTGGAGAAGGTCCGCGCGGACAAGGGGACGCTGTATTGCCTGCCGCTGCCGGTGGTCGGGACTTCCGGCGCGCCGGCCCGGGTGGTGTTCGAAGAGAAGGCATGAGGAGTCTCGCCGAGCTTTTCTCCCTGAACGGCCGGGTGGCCCTGGTCACCGGGGCCAGCCGCGGCCTGGGTCAGGCCTTCGCCGCGGCCCTGGCCGAGGCGGGGGCCGACCTGGTGATCGCCTGCCGGCACCCGGCGGAGCTGGAGGAAACCGCCGCCGCGGTCCGCGCCCTCGGGCGGCAGGTCCTCCCCCTGGAGGCGGACATCCGAAGCGAGGCGGCGGTGCGGGACATGGTGGGGCGCGCCGTGGAGCGCTTCGGCCGCATCGACGTGCTGGTCAACAACGCTGCCACGGAGCGGCAGAACGTGCCGCCCGAACAGACCACTCTGGAGAGCTGGAGCGAGGTCATCGACGTCAACCTGAACGGGCAGTTCCTGTGCGCCCGGGAGGTGGGCAAGGTGATGATCCCTCGCCGCGCCGGGAAGATCATCAATCTGGCCTCCATGTCGGGGATGGTGATCAACCGGCATTTCCACGGCGGGTCCTACGACGTGTCCAAGGCGGCGGTGGTCGGGCTGACCAAGGCGCTGGCCGCGGAGTGGGCCCCCCACAACATCAACGTCGTCGCCCTGGCCCCCGGCTATTATGGCACGGCGCCCAACCTGCGCTGGTTCCAGAGCAATCCCGAAATCCACCGGAAGGTCCTGGAGCTCATCCCCATGGGGCGGCTGGGGGACATGCGCGAGCTGGCCGCCCTGGTGGTCGTGCTGGCCTCCGATGTTTCCAACTACATGACCGGCTCAACCGTGCTGATCGACGGCGGCTACACCCTCTGGTAGCCCCTACAGCTCTTCCAGTTCCCGGGAAAGCTCCCGATATAGAGCGCTGACTCCGTCCCGGTCGGGCACCTCGGCGGCGTCGGCCAGGGTCTCCAGGCTGTACAGGCTCTCCTTGAGCGCGGTCAGGTAGTTGCGCGAGCCCTTGAACCGGTAGGCGCCCTGCCCATCGGTGAACAGGGACACGAAACCCAGCTTGCTGGAGCGTTTCTTCAGCCTGCAGGGCCGCAGCAGCTCCCGCAGGCGCTCCGGGAAATCGGCCGGCACCGCCGGCAGGCTGAAGGCCGCCTCCTCCGGCCTCTCCAGTACCGGCTTTCCGAGGTCCAGGCGCGGCACGATGCGCAGGATGGTGGACAGGCGCATGTCCCCCAAGAGCTCGAAGCCCTCGAACAGCACCTTTCCCCTCAGCTTCCTGAAACCGGGGAGGATGGTCGGGTCCCCGCGGCCGGTCAGGGAGCGCAGCTTCTCCCAGGGCAGGAGCACGATCTTGTGACGGCCCTCAGCTTTGATTTGAAACACCTCTGCGCCGATGCGGATGTTGGAGGTGAAGTCCCGCTTGGCCGCCGGCTGGGAGGGCTGGCTTGGGGCCGGCCCATAGTCCGGGCTGCGCCCGCGCCGGTCGGCGCCTGCCGGCAGGCTGGGTTCCCGCGGAGAGCCGGGTCCCAGGCCGACGCGCCCCTTCTCGGGCCGCCGCCGTTCGCGTTCCCGCTCTTCCACCGCCAGCGCCCGCGGCAGCTCGGGGTGGATGCGGCCCAGCCACTCCCGGTGCAGGGGGGACACCGAGTGGGCGTACATCCGGGAGGTGCGCACGATTTCCCCGGCCACGATGAAGCGCGGGTTCTCCCGGTACATGACCGAGCCGGGGTGGATCTGGATGCGGCCGGCGGTGGAGGTCCGGTACACGCCGCGTTCGGTGCGCACGCAGACGAACTGGATCAGGCCGCGGGCCACGGCGCACAGGTAGTCGGCCGGGTCGCCGCCGGAGCCCACCGGGATGCCCTGCTCGGCCAGGATCTGGCCCAGCTGGTCCTTGATGTTCTCGATCTCGCCCATGGTGCGCGGGTCCAGGAAATGGTGCTCGCAGAAGCGCTCCCGGTCGCGGGCGCGCTGGAATCCGTCGTAGACCTTGAGGTAGGACAGGAAGTCGCCCAGCGGGTCGCGGAAGGAGTGGTGCGCCTTGCGGGCCTCCAGCTCCTGGCCCGGGGGCAGGATGAAGGGGGTGCGGCTGGAGAGGAAGCTGATGGCGACCAGCGCCTCCTCGATCACGGCCGGGTAGCGCCGGATCGCCTCCACCAGGATGCGCGAGAACTTGGGGAGGATCGGGAAGGCCAGCATCTGCGCGCCCTATCGACGTGAGCTCCCGGTCCTCGTCCAGGGCCTCCAGGGCCTGCAGGGTCTCGATGGCCGAGAGGATGCCGGGGCGGCCGGGCGGGGAGATGAAGTCGAAGCTCTCGAAGTCCCGGATGCCCAGCTCGGCCATGCGCAGCACGACCTCGGACAGGTCCGTGCGGTGGATCTCCTCGGTGGTGAACAGCGCCCTGGCCTCGTAGTCCTGCCGGGTGTACAGGCGGTAGCAGACCCCCGGGCGGGTGCGCCCCGCCCGGCCGCGGCGCTGGTTGGCCGAGGCCTTGGAGATGGGCACCTCGATCAGCGAGGAGGTGAAGTTCTGGTTGTTGTAGAAGTTCATCTTGGCCAGGCCGGTGTCGATCACCGTGGTGACCCCGTCGATGGTCACGCTGGTTTCGGCGATGTTGGTGGCCACGATCACCTTGACCTTGCCGGGGTAGTCGTCGAACACCCGCTCCTGCTCCTCGGAGGACAGTCGCGAGTACAGCGGCAGGACCGCCAGCCGGCGGGCGATCGGCAGGGACTCCAGGCGGGTCAGGCAGTTCTTGATGGCCCCTTCGCCGGGCAGGAAGATCAGGATGTCGCCGGGCGGCGATGTCGGCGCATCCGTCACGGTGCGCTCCACGATTTCCGCGATCTTGTCCAGCAGGGCGTCGGGGCTGCCGGGCTGCCGCGGCGGCTCGTAGCGCATCTCCACCGGGTAGGGCGAGCTTTCGATGGTCACGATCGGGCACTCGTCGAAGTACTCGGAGAACACCTCCGCGTTGATGGTGGCCGAGGAGACGATGACCTTGAAGGAAGGCCGCTCGGCCAGAAGCTGCTTGAGCAGCCCCAGGATGAAGTCGATGTTCAGGCTGCGCTCGTGGGCCTCGTCCACCATGATCACCCCGTAGCGCGACAGGGAGTAGTCCGCCTTGATCTCCTGCAGCAGTATTCCGTCGGTCATGATCTTGATGCGCGTGCCCAGGTCGGTGCGGTCTTCGAAGCGCATCTTGTAGCCCACGATCTCCGGGATGCTGGTCTTCAATTGACGGGCGATGAACTCCGCCACCGAGACCGCGGCGATGCGGCGCGGCTGGGTCACCCCGATCAGCTTTCCTTCGGCGTAGCCGGCGGCCAGCAGGAGCTGCGGGATCTGGGTGGTCTTGCCCGAGCCGGTGGGGCTCTGCACCACCACGACCTGGTTCTCCGCCACGGCGGCCAGGATCCGCTCCTTCTCGCGGTAGATCGGAAGTTCGAGGGGATTCACGACCCATGGTACACCATTGCTCCGGCAGCGGCAATGCGAGTACATTGGGAGCGATGAACCCGAAGCAGCTGCACAGCCGGGAGGGGGAGCTGCGGCACGTGGTGGAGGCCATCCCCCAGGCCTCGCCCGTCGAGCTGTTCGAGGCCATCCGCGGCCGCGGCTATATCGGACAGGAGCGGGCCCTGAAGGCGGTCACCCTCTGGGCTTACCGGCACGTGGCCCGGCTGCGCCGCATCCATCTGCAGGGCGTCGCCCGGGAGTCGCTGCCGGCCAAGACCAACATGCTCTTCGTGGGGCCGACCGGCTGCGGCAAGACCTTCCTGGTGGAGCTGTTGTTCCGGGAGATGCTGCGGCTGCCGACGGTGATCACCGACATGACCGGCTACTCGGAAACCGGCTACGTGGGGCAGGACGTGGTGAACATCCTGACGCATTTGTTGTACGCGGCCCAGTTCAGCCCGCTGGCGGCCTCCATCGGCATCGTCTGCCTGGACGAGTTCGACAAGATCGCCTCGGGACAGAACAACGCGGTGTTCGCCGGCGCCGGCACGACCAAGGACGTGTCCGGGCTGGGGGTGCAGCGCGAGCTGCTGAAGATGCTGGAGTCCGCGGAAATCCTGGTGCCCGCGGAGTTCAGCCACGCCGACTACGCCCCCAAGACGGTGATCCCGACGCGCGACATCGTGTTCATCGGCTGCGGCGCGTTTTCGGGCTTGAAGGTGCTGATCGAGCGGGGAGGGGGCGAGCACATCGGTTTCGGCCGCGCGCCGCTTCCCGGTGGGGAGGACCGTATCGCCGTCTCTTACAGCGAGGCGGAGATGGACCTGGTGCGCCACTTCCAGAACTACGGTTTTCTGCCGGAGCTGATCGGGCGCTTCCAGCGGGTCGTGCCCTTCGACGCCCTGAGCCACGAGGAGCTGCGAACCATGCTCCAGGAGCGGGTGCTCCAGCAGTACGTGACGGAGTTCCGGCTGGAGGGCATCGCCCTGGAGGTGGAGGAGGCGGTGCTGTCGATGATCGTGGAACGCAGCCTGCGCATGGAAACCGGGGCCCGGGGGATCGACGCGGCCTTCATCCGCTACCTGGAGGATGCGGCCTTCGAGAGCTACTCGCGCGAGGGGGTACGCCGGGTGCGCCTGTTCCGCCGGGAGGACGAGGTGGCCTTTGAGGCCGGCTGAGCCCGGCGGCGAGCCGCTGCTGGAGCTGGTCCGCCGCCAGGTCGAGCTGGGGCCGCGGTACCCCGGCTCCGAGGCCCACCGGCGCCTGACCTGCGAGCTGGGCGAACGCCTGGAAGAGCATGCCGCCGAAGTGCACCGCCAGGATTTCACGGTCCGCCTTCCGGGGGGGCCCGTGGAGTGCGCCAACCTGACGGGGATCTTTCGGCCGGGCCGCAAACAGCGGGCTTCGCCCGGCCGGCGCGAAGCCCTGCTCCTGGGAACGCATTTCGACACGCGTCTGACAGCCGACCGGGAGTCGGACGCGGCCCTGCGCGCCCGGCCTATCCCGGGGGCCAACGACGGGGGCTCGGGAACGGCCATCCTGCTCTCCCTGCTGCCCGAGCTGGCCCGCCTGGGAGAGCAGGGGATCCTGGCCCGGGAGGTGCGGGTGGTTTTTTTCGACGCCGAGGACGTGGGCGGCATCGCCGGCCTGCCCTTCTCCCTGGGCGCCTGGCACTATGCCCGGGAGTCGCCCCTGCCGCCGCCGGGGGAGGTGCTCGTCCTGGACATGGTGGGCGGCAAGGGACTGGAGCTGGACGTGGACGGGCAGGCCCTGGAGCACCCGCCCAGCCTGGGGCTGACCCGGCGCGTGTTCGCCGCCGGCAGGGCGGGTGGACCGCGCCGTGTTCCGGGGGTCCAAGCTCAAACGAGTGATCAGCGACCACTATCCCTTTTTGCGGACGGGCATCGCCTCCTGCCTGCTGATCGACCTGGACTACCCCGAGTGGCACACCCAGGCCGACCTGCCGGCGGCCATGTCGGAGCGCTCCCTGGCTACGATCGCAGCAGCCGTTTTGCGGTTTCTACAAGAGCCGCGGCGCTGAGGCCCTCGTGGCTCCTGCGGTCGCGCAGGTCCTTCAGGGTGTACAGCCCGCGGGCCTGTTCCTCCGGCCCGAAGATCACGGCCAGGGGGATGGCCCGCTTCTCGGCGTACTTGAGCTGCACGGCCAGCTTGCGGGCCTCCGGGTAGACTTCCGCGGTCAACCCCGCCGCCCTCAGCGAGGAAGCCAGGCGGTGGTACTCGGCCAGCAGTCCCTCGTCCAGCAGCAGGATCAGCGCGTCCGGCGCGGCGGAGTCGCCGGCGGCCAGCCCCAGCTCCTCTAGAGCGGCCATCAGCCGGTCCAGGCCGATCGAGGCCCCGACCCCGGGCAGCTTCTCGCGGGTGTACAGCGAGGCCAGGTCGTTGTAGCGGCCGCCGGAGCACACGGAGCCGATGTCCGGCAGGTCGCCCAGGAAGGTCTCGAAGACCACGCCGGTGTAGTAGTCCAGGCCGCGGGTGATGGCCGGGTCGAAGATGGAAGTACTCCTCCAGGCCGCAGTCCTCGATGCACCGCCACAGGCGGCCAGGCGCTGCAGGGGAGGGCAGTCGGGCAGGCAGCAGGGAGCCGACCCGCTGCAGGGTTTCCCGGTCGGAAGTCCCGGTGGTGACGAACTCCAGCAGCTCGCCGGCGGCCGCCTCGCCGGCCAGCTCGACGAGCTGGGCGCGCACCTCGTCCGGCCCGATCTTGCGCAGCTTGTCCACCGTGCGCAGGACCGGCAGGTAGCTTTCGGCCAGCCCCCGGGCGGCCAGGAAGCGGTTGAACAGCTCGCGGTGGGACACGTGGATGCGGAAGCGAGGCACCCCCAGCTCGCGGAAGCTCTCCTGCATGAGCATCAGGATCTCGAAGTCCGCCGAGGCGGAGTCCGCGCCGACCAGGTCGAAGTCGATCTGGATGAACTCGCGGTAGCGCCCGCGCTGGGTGTTCTCCCCGCGCCAGACCTTGGCCATGTGGTAGCGCTTGAAGGGCAGGTACAGCTCGTGGGCGTGCGCGGCCATGAAGCGGGCGAAGGGGACGGTGAGGTCGAAGCGCAGGGCCACGTCCCGCTCGCCGTGGTCCCGGAAGCGGTAGACCTGCTTGTCCGTCTCCCCGCCGCCCTTGCCCAGCAGGATCTCGGCGTACTCCAGGGCCGGGGTGTCGATGGGCACGAAGCCGAAGCGCCGGAACACGCGGGTGAGCTTTTCCTGCACGGCCAGGCGGCCCACCTCCGCCTGGGGCAGGGAATCGCGGAAGCCGCGCAGGGTCTTGGGATCGATGATGTCCGACATGCCGCCTCTGAAAATAAGCCGGGGGCGCGCGGCGCGTCAAGGTGCGCCCGGGCGAGAGTCGCCACGGCGCGCCTTGGCGCGGCGGACCGAAGCGGCCGGCTGCGGCGTCTTGACGCGGAGCCCGCTTTGGCTACAATACCTTAACTCGCGATGCGCATTCGCTACGGAACCACCCCTGAGGGAAAAATCGTCAAGAAGGCGGAAATCTACACCCCGGAAGAGCACGGCATCGAGGCCCGGCGCATCGACCCGGACGCGCGCCGGGTCATCGACCGGCTGCGGCGGGCCGGATTCAAGGCCTACGTCGTGGGCGGAGCGGTGCGCGACCTGCTCACCGGCCTGGACCCCAAGGACTTCGACATCGCCACCGACGCCACGCCGCGCAAGCTGCGCCGCGTGTTCCCCAGCGCCCGCCTGATCGGCCGGCGCTTCCGGATCGTGCACATCTACGTGCAGCGCGAAGGCCAGCGCAAGATCTTCGAGGTCACCACCTTCCGGGCCCGCGACAGCGAGGGGGACAACAACGCCTACGGCTCGATGGAGGAGGACGTCTGGCGGCGGGATTTCACCATGAACGCGCTGTACTACTGCCCCGTGGACGGCCTGCTGATCGACTTCGTCGGCGGATACCGGGACATCCGGGAAGGCCGGCTGCGCACCCCGCTGGCCACCGAGGCCTCCTTCCTGGAGGACCCGGTGCGCATGCTGCGCGGAGTGAAGTACGCCCAGATCGCCGGGGTGGAGCTGCCTCGCCCCATGGCCGCGCTGATCCGCAAGCACCGCCTGGCCCTGGGTACCTGCTCCGCCGCCCGCCTCATCGAGGAAGTCTACAAGATCCTGGCCAGCGGGTCCGCGGCGCCGATCCTGGCCAGCGCCTTCCGGCTGCGTCTGCTGGAGGGCCTGCTGCCGGCCTTCGATCGCTACCTCACCTCCCTGGGGCGGAAAGAGGCCGAAACCAGGCTGGCCGAAGGACTGGGGGCCCTGGACCGGCGCGTGCACAGCGAGGGGGCCGGGCAGGTCAGCCGCGGGCTCATGCTGGCCTACCTGTTCCGGGACATGGCTGAGGGCTGGAGGGCGCACCTGCCCCCGGAAGACCCGCAGGCCTACATGGTGGAAATGATCCGGCAGGCGGCTCTGCCCTTGCAGCCTTCGCGGAAGGAAATGGAGCTGGCGGCGAGGCGCTACCTGAAGCCCCGCCGTCGGAGCAGAGAATAGCCGGGGCAGCTACTGCTGCCGCAGCAGCACAGCTATTTCAGGGCTTCGATCCGCTTCAGCAGCGAGTCCACCTTCTCGCCGTAGGCCTTCGGGTCCAGCTCCTTGGCTTTTCCCAGGTAGGCGGCGGCGTCGGTGTACTTCTTGTCGGCGAAGGCGTTCACTCCCAAGGCGTAATGGATCAGCGCGGGCTCGATGCCCAACGCCAGGGAACGGGAGTACAGTTCGGCCGCCTTGGCGTAGCTCTTGCGCTGGTAGCTGATCAGGCCCAGGTAGTAGTACGGCGTGTAGCTGTCCGGGCGCAGGGCCATGGCCGCGTTCAGCGACTTTTCCGCCTCCTCCAGCTTGCCGGCGGCGAAGTTGTCGGTGCCTTCTTTCAACAGGTCGCTGAAGGTCCGGATGCCCAGGGTGAAGGCCTCGAAGTCGCGCTGCAGGGCCGCCCCGTCGACCCAGGCGAAGGCCCGCTGGGCCACCCGCGCGGAGTTATCGGCCAGGCTGGCGCCTGGCTGGACCGCGGACATGGAGTCCCAGAGCAGGCGATTGTAGCGCCGCTCCGGGCTCTGCGCCAGAAAATGCACCAGGCCCCAGGCGGCGGGGTAGAAGACGTTGATTTCCTGAGCGGCGCGCGCCTTGTCCATTCCCAGAAGCGCGCTGATGGAAAGGCGGGACTGGCCCCCGGCCAGCTGGGCCTTCAGGGCGTCCAGCCAGGCGTAGTTGGGCTGCCAGACGAAGCGGCCGGCCTGCAGCGTGGAAGCCTCCAGGTAGGCCGCGGCGCCCTCGGCCAGCCACAGCGGGGTGGTGGGCTGCAGGATGCTCAGATACTGGATCAGCCCGTAGTGCAGGAGCGAGCGGCTGAACTCCGCGGCGGGGCGCTCGAAGCCGACCAGCTCGCTGCGTGCCAGGTCGCGGTAGGAAACGTATACGAAATCGGGGCGGGTCTCGCCGATCAGGCTTTGAAGATAGGCGTCGTAGTCGGCCTTGGCCCCGAAAACCCTCACCTTCAAGCCCCCGGCGGGCACGACGGCCTCCGGGTGAAAGGTGTCGTTGAACAGGGCAAAGGCGGCCTCCATGGTGCGCGCGATCTCCAGGGCCCGCGCTTCGCCCCGATCGCTCCCCACCTGGTAGTGGCCGAAGGAGGAGCTGGGCGGAGCAGGAGTCTGGGGATAGGCCGCTGCCGCGGCCAGGACCGCCGCCAGCGCTGCAGCCAGCCGGATCAGGTGCTTGTTCATGGACCCCCCTTTGCGGCAATTATCATAGCCTCGGGCAGGCGCGCTGTCAAACGGCCCGCGGTTTTTATTTTCCGCGCTTCGGCGCCTTTTCCAGCAGCTTGGCGAAGGGCCGCAGGGTCGGGATGTCCTCCATGATGATCTTCAACGAGGTGGTGAGGGGCAGCGCCAGCAGGATTCCGGGGGCCCCCCACAGCCAGCCCCAGAAGAAGAGCGACAGGAAGACGATCGGCACGGAAACCTTCAGGCGGATGCCCAGGACCTTCGGCTCGAACAGGTAGGCCACCGTGTTCTGGAGCACCAGCAGCGAGGCCAGCAGCCAGAGGGTCCTGGCCCAGGAGCCGAACTGGATCAGGCAGACCAGCAGGGGCAGGATCACCGCGATGACCGAGCCGATGAAGGGGATGAAGTTCAGCACGAAGGTCAGAAAGCCGAACAGCAGCGCAAAGTCCACGCCGAACAAGCCCAGGCAGATTCCGCTGGTCGTCCCCACCAGCAGGCTGGCCAGACTCTTCACCCCGATGTACTTGCGGATGTCACCGTCGATGCGCAGGAGCACCAGGGCAATCCTCTTGGCCCGCTGGTGAGGGAAGGCTCGCAGCAGCTTGCGGGCCAGGCCGTACTTGCCCACCAGGAACAGCAGGGTGAAGATGAAGATGAGCACGAAATCGCTCAGGAAGTTGGCCACGGAGCGCAGGGTGGTGAGCAGGATCGAGCTCACCGGCAGCTTCTGCAGCTCCTCCAGCGGCTCCAGGCCGATCAGGGTGTTCAGAGCGTTCTGCAGGCGCAGCATCAGGTCGCGGACCAGCTCCACGACCCCCCGCTGGTACTCGGGCAGGGCTTGGGCAAAATCCAGGGCGCTCTGATAGATCACCCAGCCGAACACCAGGAAGGCGGCCAGGTACAGCACCGCCGCCACGCTGACCGCCGCCGTCACCGGGATGCGGACCCGGCGCAGCAGGGCCACCAGGGGGTCCATCAGGTAGGCCAGGAAGCCGGTCACCAGCAGGGGGATGACCACCGCGCGGGCCAGGCGCAGCACCAGGCCCACCAGCAGCACCGTGATGATGGTGAGCAGGATGTTGCTGGCGACCCGCCGGTCAGGACCCTTTGGATACGCGTCCAACGGTTATGTTGACCTCCTTCATGATGATGCCGCTGAAGCTCTCCACGTTCTTGGCGATGTACTCCTGCAATTGGTAGAGGGGAGCGGCGGTCTGGCCCTTATAGGGCACGGCCAGCATGATCTCCAGGGCGTAGTCGTGCGGTTCGCGGCGGACCACCACCTTCTCCACGCGCAGGCTGGAGTCGAACTCCTGCACGCAGTGCAGCACCATCTGGGTCAGGGCCGCCTCGGAGATGGTGATCCGGCCCCGCTTGCTGTACTGGGGGCGCACCACCGCCTTCTCGATGATGTTGCCCGCCCCGATCGGGTGGAAGCGGCGCTTGAAGAAGATCTTCATGGAGTCCAGGAAGATGTGCGGGTAGCTGCGCTTCACCTCCAGGGCGGGCACGGGGATGATGTGCTTGCCCTCGCTGGAGCGGGAGTGGAGGGCCGCCGCGATTTCCTCGCGCGTGGCCACGTCCTCGATGTGGATGATCTTGCTGGGGTGCGGCAGCTGCAGGCGCCGGGCGATCTTGCGCACCATCTTCTCGGAGGTGCCGATCAGCAGGATGCGCTTGAAGCTCTGCTTGTTCAGCGCGGCGCGCACCTCCATGGCGTGGCTGTCGTCGGCGAACAGCGCGGTGCCGATGGCCGCCAGCACCCCCTTGGCCTTCTTGGCCGAGCGCCCGGCCAGGATGCGCTGGCCGCGGATCAGCAGCCCGTCGTCCACGATCAGGTCGATGCCGTGCTTCTGGGCCACCAGCTGGGCCCGGAAGCTCTTGCCCGTGCCGCTGCCGCCCACCAGGGCGAATACCTGGACCCCCCGGAAAAGCCAGATTACGTGGTTGAGCAGACTGCGGAAATGCCGGCATACGGTTGGTACGACCCTAGGGAGTATGTCGCGCGGGGGCGCCCGCTGTCAACGGAACAGGACCTGCCAGGGCCGAGCGGGGATCGGCGGCCGCCAGACAGCTCCTCCACCAGCGAGCCGCGGCGGAACAGCAGCGCCAGCTCGGCGATGATCTTCAGGTGCACCACCACGTTGCCGGCGCAGATCAGGAAGAAGACGTGCGTGGGCCTGCCGTCCAGGGAGTCGAAATCGGTGCCCTGCCGGCAGACGCCCAGGGCGATCCGGGGCTCGGCCAGCGGGCATTCCTCCGGCTTGCGGAAGTGGGGCAGGGCGATGCCGGGGAAGATGGCGGTGGAGACCATCTCTTCCCGGTCCAGGAGCTTCTGCAGAAACAGCCCGGCGCTCCACCTGCAGGCCGCCGGCCGGCCAGCACGTCCAGGAGCTGCTCCAGGACCTGCTTCTTGGTGCCCGGCTGGATCTGCAGGCCGACCAGCTCGGCGGGCAGCAGGCGGTACAGGGGCAGGGGCACCTTCTCCGACTGGATCAGCTTCTCCAGCTCGCCGGCGGGCAGGTTCTTCATGCGCGAGATCATCCAGTCGTCGATCACCGAGCGCATGAAACGCCACTGGCTGGCGATCTTGGTGCCCGGGATGTCGCCGTTCTGGGCCATGCGCAGGAGCGAGCGCTTGGCGATCTTCAGGTAATCCGCCATCTGCGCCAGCGTCATGACGTTGTCTTCCTCTATCATCGCGCGAGCCTTCCGCCTGCAGGATACCCCTTTTGCGCGCCCGGCGGCAACGCCCTGGCCGGCGGCTGCTTGACAAAGCCCCCGGCGCCCCAACACTGGCCGGAAAGCCGACCATGAAGCGAAGACGCCCCCGCGCCGCCCCGTTCGCCAATGCGCTCTCGACTCTGGCTCCGGGCAGGCCACTGGGCGGGCATCCTGGTTGGCGGCGCGCAGCGGGTTGCCGCTCGCCGGCTTTCTCCTGGCCGGCCTCCTTCCAGCGCTCCTGCCCGCGGACTGGTTCCACTCCCGCCTGTGGAAGGGCTACTACACGGTTGTTCCTGGGCTCCGCATCGCAGCTAGCCGCTCCCGGAGCGGCCGGGCGCCTTCGGGCCCCGCGGCCCTGGTGAGCCGGCACACCGCGAGCGTCAGCTTCAACACCTTCGCCGGCATGGCCTCGGTCCGGGTGGCGGACCTGCCCAGCCGGCTGGACGCCGCCGACCCCCGCCTGGACCCGTATCTCCAGACGGGTGGGCGCCTATTTCCGCAGCCCCGCGGGCGAGCTGGCCTACGTGCGCACCCGGCGCGGGCCGCTCGCCTCGGGGCTCGGCCGCCTGGGGCCTGGCCGCCAGGTGCTGGAGCTGGACCCGGTCGCGGTCCTGATCCGCCTGCTCGCTGCCGCCGGCGCGGCCGCTTCTGGTGCTGCTGCCCGCCCGGGTGCCCCACGTGCCGCGCTGGCTGCTGGGCCTGGGGCTGCTGCCCTGGGCCTGGCGCGTGCCGACGGGGGACCTGCGCGACCTGCTGGCTTTCCTGCTGCTGTTCCCGCTCTGGGTGCGCGCCATGGTCTGGGCCGCGGCGCGCCAGGCCGGCACGGCGCGCAGCCGGCGGGCGCGTAAGGCCAGGGGTCCGGCGCGGGCAAGGCGGCGCAGGAAGCGCAAACGGGGACCGGGAAGGGCGCGGGAGCGCCAGGCCGCCGCCAGAGCGGGCTTTCGCCCGACCTGGTTGCCGGCGGCGCTCGAGCCCGCTGCTGCGGCGCTCGTCAGGTTTGCGACATGGGCCCGCGAGACTGCGCGCGGCGGCCGTGCCCGTGGTCCTGGTCCTGCTCGGCGCCGCTCGTGTTTCCTGCTGGCGGCCCCCGGCGTGCGCCATCTGCCCGGCGCCCTGTTCGCCCTGGCCGCAGACCTCTGCCTGCTGGCGATGCTGCCGGCGGCTCGCCGCTGGGAGCGCTACGCGGCGCGCCCACCCCCTGTTCCGCGCCCTGCCGATCCTGGGCAGCCTGCGGGCCAGCAGGCGGCCGCCGCCGGCAGCGGCCGTCGGTCCCCGCCTGGTCGTGCCGGCCGCCTTGGCGCTCCTGGCGCTGGTCTCCGCGGCGGCGCTCAGCCTGGAAGCGCGCCGCCGCGACCTGTCTGCGCCGCGTCTGGAGCGCTCCGGCGCCCGCGGCCTGTCGTGGGCGGCGCTGGCCGCGCTGCCGCTGACCGCCGACTCGGCAGGCGCCACCCCACCTGGCGGACTTCCTGGCGCACACGGCCTACCAGCAGAGCCTGGCCTTCCAGCGGCCTTACCGCTTCCCCTCGCCGGGGGAGCGGGTCTACCTCAGCGTCTATGCGGCGACGGCGGACGGCTACGTGCAGGGCAGGCGGGTGGTCCGGCGTTTCTCCGAGTCCTGGCTCGCCGGACCCTGGCCGCGGCCCCGCCGGGAAGCGTGGAGCGGATGCTGGTCGACCAGGGCCGCGCGGCGGCGGTCGAGCTCGTCGATGAGCCCCGGCTGCTGCGCGACCTCGCGCCGTGGCGCCGGGCCGCGGCCGCGGCCCTGTTCCTGGTGGCCTGTTTGACAGCGGCGCTCTGGTCTGGTACAAGGGCCTTTGCGCTATGAGCAGGGCCGGTTCCTTTCCCAGGGGAGGCGTGCGTCCGCCCGGGCCGCAAGGAGTGCCACGGCAGGGCTTCCCATCCGCAAGGCCTGCGTTCCCGCCGAAGCGCTTCATGCCCCTGCGCCAGCACGCCGGCGAGCCGGCGCGGTGCCTGGTGCGCGTCGGGCAGTCCGTCGCGGAGGGCATGCCGATCGGCCGGGCGGTCGGTCCGCTCTCGCGCGGACGTGCACGCCTCCATCCCGGGGGTGGTCAAGGAGAGCTGCGCGAGATCCGGCTGCCGGACGGCACGGCCAGCCCGGCGGTGCTCATCGCCCTGGAAGGTGAGTTCATCCGCTCCGGGCGCGCCCGTCGGCCGGTGGACTGGAGGACTCTTTCCCGGGGCGAGCTGCTCCAGCGCCTGGAGACGGCCGGGGTGGTCGACCTGGACGGAGTGCCCGCGGCCACCAGGCTGCGGGCCGCCGGGCCCGCCAGGCTGCTGGTGGTCAACGGCGCCGAGAGCGAGCCTTACCTGACCGGCGACCAACGGCTCCTGGTGGAGAAGGCCGCGGAGGTGCTCTCGGGGGCGGCGATCGCGGCCTTTATCCTGGGCACCGGAACCGTGAAGATCGGCATCGAGGCGAACAAGCCCGAGGCCCTGCGGGTCGCGGCCGAGGCGGCGGCGGGTTTCGGCTTCGAGGTGAGCGCGCTGGACGCCAGGTACCCGCAGGGGGAGGAACGTCTCCTGGTCCAGGCCCTGGCCGGGCAGCGAATCGGCGGGCCGGCCGGAGGAGTCGCGGTTCGTGGTGCTCAACGTCGGGACCCTGCTGGCCATCCACGAGGCGGTGACCCTGGAGCTGCCGCAGATCGAGCGGGTGGTCACGGTCGCAGGGGCGGCGGTCCGGCGGCCGGCCAATCTGAAGGCGCGGCTGGGGACGCCGGTTTCGGCCCTGCTGGAGGAATGCGGCCTGCAGGATCCGGCGCGGGTCATCGCCGGGGGACCGATGCGGGGTTTCGCCCTGGACAGCCTGGACACGCCGCTCACCAAGGGCATGACCGGGATCCTGGCCCTGTCGCGGCGGGAGATCCGGCCCGCGGTCCGCACCGCCTGCATCGGCTGCGGTCGGTGCGGCGAGGCCTGCCCGTGGGGCCTGCGGCCCGCGGAGCTTTACAAGTGGCTCGAGCACGGGGAGACCGGTCGAAGCCCGCAGCCGGGGGCTGGAGGAGTGCACGGAGTGCGGCTGCTGCGCCTTCGTCTGCCCCGCCCGCATCCCGCTGCTGCAGGGCCTGAGCGCGGGCAAGAGGAGAGGACGCCCGCGGCGCCAGCCCGCCGCGCCGCATCTGCATGCGGGGCCCACCACCCGGGCGATCATGCTCGCGGCCGCCGCCTGCCTGGCACCCGCCGCGGCCTGGGGCGCGCTGGTGCCTGGGCCCGGGCGCGCTCGCCGTGCTGGCCGTGGCGGTGGGCACGAGCCTGGCCGCCGAGCTGGCCATGCGGCCTGTGGCCTGGCGGCGCTGCACCCTGGGCGACGGCAGCGCCCTGCTCACGGGGCTGCTGGTCGGGCTGCAGCCTGCCGGCTTCCGCGCCCCTGTTCATTCCCGCCGTGGCGGCGGCGTTCGCCGTGGCGGTGGTGAAGGCTGAGCTTCGGCGGCCTGGGGCGCAACTGGATGAACCCGGCGCTGGGGGGCCGGCTCTTCGTGACCTTCTCCTGGCCCGCTCTGCTGGCCGCCGGCCGGCAGCCCGGCCCCGGCTGGCTGCGGGTCTCCCCGGGGCTGTCTGACGGCAGCCTGCTGGGGGGCTCCGGCGCGCTGGGAGCTGGTCTCCACCCTGCTGCTGGCCCTGGGCGGGGCCTACCTGCTGGCGCGCCGGATCGCAGCCTGGGAAATCCCGGCGGCGTTTGCCGCCGCTTTCGCCCTTACGGTGTGGGCCTTGGCGGGCCTGCCCGTTGGGGACGGCCTATTCCGGGGGGACCTGCCCGCGGCCCTGGCCAGCGGCAGGCTTCGCCCTGGCGGCGCTCTTCATGGCCACCGACCCGGTCACCTCCCCGCAGGGCCGCGCCGCGCGCCTGGCCTTCGGGGCCGGCTGCGGGGCTTTGAGCTTTCTGCTGCGCGTCTATGGCCGGCGGCCGGAGGCGCCATTTCTGGCGGTGGCCCTGATGAACATGTTCGTGCCGCTGCTGGAGCGTCTGTCGGCGTGGAGAAGGCGGAAGGTGAAGACAGGAGATTTCCCGCGCGTCCTGTGGCGGGACAACCCGCTGCTGGTGTACCTGGTGGGGCTGTGCCCCGCGCTCGCCGTGTCCAACCGCCTGGTCAATGCGCTCCTGCTTGGGGCGGTCATGCTGTTCGCGCTCCTGGGCACTGGCGTCGCCGCGGTCGGGCTGGAGCGCCTCGCCCCGCCGAGGCTGCGCCTGCCCTTGCGCCTGCTGCTGGCCTCCGCGCTGGTGAGCCGCCGCCCAGCGCTTCCTGTGGGTCTTCGCCCCGACCCTCACCGCGGGCCTGGGGATTTACCTGCCCCTGCTGGCCGTCAATTGCCTGCTGCTGGGCTCGACCGGGGCGAGGCTCTCTTTCGGATGG
This sequence comes from uncultured Spirochaetota bacterium, assembly GCA_963736785.1. GTDB lineage: Bacteria > Spirochaetota > Spirochaetia > SZUA-6 > DRHE01 > MIBK01. Next base: position 84,824 of record CAVTQG010000014.1, read on the forward strand.
AGTGCTGGAGGCCGCTGGGCAGGGGCGCGGCCTTCGCCGCGGGGCTGGCGCTTGATCGCGCTGTTGCGGGAGGTGCTGGGGGCAGGCACGGTCACGCTTTTCCCCATCGGCTCGTTTGGGGGAGTCTTGCGCATCCGGGGGCTGCTGCCCGCCCGGGTCCTGACCGCGGCGCCCGGAGCGCTGCTCGTGCTGGGCTACCTGAGCGCCCTGGGCCGGTGGTGGGACAGGGGAGATCATGACCACGGTCGGCACCGTGCTGACCTTCACCTTCGTCAACAATGTGGTGCTCGGCCAGCTGCTCGGGGTGTGCCCGTTTCTCGGCCTGCCCCGCGAACCGCGGCGCGCGCTGCGGGTGGGCCTCGGCGCTGGCCGCGCCCATGCCCGCGGCCGCCGTGCTGTCCTGGGTCGTGCGCCGACTGGTGCTGGCCCCGCTGGGCCTGGAGGGCCTGCAGCTCCTCGCCCTTTGCCTGGTTCTGGCGCTCCTGGTGCTGCTGCCCGCCCGCGGCCGGGCCGCGCTTCTGCTGCCGCAGGCCCTGGTCAACTGCGCGGTGCTGGGCGTCGGCCTGGCCTCCGCGGGTGCCGGCCCGCGGGCCAGCCTGGCCACCGGGCCTGGCCGCCGGCGCGGGCTACCTGTTGGCCGCGGTCGTGTTCGCCGGGCTGCGGGAGCGTCTGACCGGGAATAGGCACCCAGAGGCCATGCGCGGCCTGCCGCTGTCCCTGGTCACCGCGGGGCTCATGAGCCTGGCCTTCCTGGCCTTCGACCGCACGCTGCTCGCGGCGCTGGCCGGCTGAGGCCGCGGAAAAGCGCTGTGAAAAACGCATCGATGGTGGTACAATGAACTGGCGTCTTTCCCGGACATTATGAAATCGCTGCGGTTGATCTTCGGGACCTACAACCATCAGCCGGAGGGCAACCTTCCCGAGCTGTTCGAGCGAGCCTACCAGAACGCCTACAAGCCCTTCCTCAGCCTGCTGTACAACCACCCCCGGCTCCCCGTGGTCCTGTACTACTGCGGCTCCCTGTTCGAGTGGCTGGAGGAGCAGCACCCGGAGTTCCTGATGCTCCTGCGCGAGATGGTGCGCCGCAAGCAGGTGGAGCTGCTCGGCGGAGGCTTCTACTCTCCCATCCTCAGCCTGATCCCCGACGGGGACAAGCTCGGGCAGATCGAGAAGCTCACGACCTATCTGCGCACCACCTTCGGCGTGCGGCCCCGCGGCGGCTGGCTGGCCGAGAGGGTCTGGGAGCCCACGCTGGCCCGCATCCTGCGCAACAGCGGCCTGGAGTACACCTTCCTGGACGACCGGCATTTCCACATCGCCGGCATCGGCCCGGAGGACTGCTTCGGGCCCTACCTGGCCGAGGAGCAGGGAAAGATCATCCAGGTGCTGCCCATCCGCAACGCGCTGGTGGATATGGTGCCGCTCTCCTCGCCGGCCGAGATGCTGCAGGCGCTGCGCGACCTGGCCCGCGAACAGGACGGCAGGGTGGCCGTGCTGCTGCGTGGACGGCGAGCGCCTGGGGGAGAGGGATGGGAGCAACCGCATCTGCTACCAGGAAAAGTGGCTGGCCACCTTCTTCGAGCTGCTGGAGGACAACCGGGAGTGGCTGGAGGCGCTCACCCCGCGGCTGGAGGAAGGGCTGCTGCAGCCTCGGGGCAGGGTGTACTTCCCCTGCCTGGCCCACGGCGTGCTCATGCGGGCCGCCCTGGACACCGAGCGCCAGCAAGACCTTCCAGGAAGCCGCCAAGCGCCTGCGCCGGCCGGAGGCGGAGGCCTACATGCCCGGAGGCTACTTCCGGCAGTTCCTCACCAGGTACCCCGAGCTGAACCTCCTGTACTCGCGCCTCCTGTACACGCACCTGCTGGTCAACCAGATGCGCGGGGACAAGTCGCGCAAGAAGTCCGCGCTGGAGGAGCTGTGGCGGGGTCAGCACGGCGCGGTCGTATTGGCACGGCGAGGGCCCGGGCGGAGGCATCTTCGACAGCCGGCTGCGGCAGGCCAGCTATCGCGCCTTCATCGAGGCCGAGAAGATCGCCCGCAGCGGACAGAGCTTCCTGCCCTCGATCATCCCCACGGACTTCGACATGGACGGGGAGCCGGAGTACCTTTACCAGGGCAGGTCCCTGAACGCGGTGGTGGAGACGCGCGGGGCGGGCCTGGCCGAGCTGGATTTTCTGCCTTGCTCCTGGAACTACCTCGGCACGATGGCCCGCTGGCCGCAGCCCTACCACCACTACAAGTACGAAGGCTGCGACTCGTACCTGCGGCAGGCCTTTCTGGACCATTTTTTCGGGGCCGAGACCCAGATCGAGGCCTTCGACCGCATGAGCTACGCCGAGCAGGGGGACTTCCTGGACCAGCCCTTCGAGGTGGTCCACCTGCGCCGGGAGCACGAGGACATCGGTCTGGCCAGGACCGGCCGCCTGCGCCTGCGCCGCAGGGACCACCCCTTCACCGTGCAGAAGCGCTACCGCTTCAAGGACGCCGCCGTCGAATGCGCCCTGCTGCTGCGCAATGACTCCGCGGCCGACCTGGAGCTCTGGTACGGGCTGGAGCTGAACCTGGCCCTGGCCTCGCGGGGGGAGGCGCACCTGCTGGCGCTGAAGGGCAGCCAGAAGAAGGAGCTGGGCAGCGAGCGCGCCGAAGCGGACAAGCTGGACGGCGTGCTGGTGCGGGACCCGGCCAACCGGTGGCCATCGGCCTGGAGTCCGCCAGCCCCTTCAGCCTGTGGAGCCTGCCGGTGGAGACGGTGTCCTACCCGCCCGCCGGACGCGCGCGCCAGTACCAGTCCAGCTGCCTGGTGCTGTCGTGGAAGTTCGCGCTCGCCGCTGGGGAGCAATGGGAAGGGAAGGTGACGCTGCGGCTGGAGATGGAGTGAGGCTGGGCCGGGCGTCGGCGGCATGCCGCGGTGCCCGCTCTCCGGCGGTCAACCGCCGCCAGGCGCAGCAGGCAGTTGTCCAGCCAGGGCTGCACCGCCGGGTAGTAGAGCTGGCCGGGCCAGCAGCAGTTCCAGGACCGCGCGCTCCGGCTTGCCCTGCAGGTAGTACACCTGGCCCAGGTAGAAACGCGCCCGAGCCGCGGCCGCTTCCGTGCGGGGCACCGCCAGGAAAGCCAGCAGCCCTTTCTCGGCTTCCGGCAGTTGCCCGGTCAGCAGGTGATCGGCCACCAGGGCGCCCAGCCCGGCCTCGTCACCACCGGCTCCCAGGTCCTCGGGCAGCGCCTGGGCCCGCAGCCTGGGCGCTGCGCGCGCAGGGGCTTCCCGCAGCACGGCCTCCACGGCACGGCGGGCCACCGGCCCGAGGGGGCGCGGCGCGGGAAGCGGCGGCGCGGGCAGCCCCCTGGCCGCGTCCAGGTCCAGGTATGGAAGCGGGGCGGAACGGACGGGGGCCATGGAGATCTGCTCGGAGGCCGGCGCGGAGGAGGGTGCTGCGAAGCGGGTGGCGCCGGCGCGCCGCCGGCGCGGCAGCCGCGTGCCGGCGCAGAACCCCGCGTTCGCCCGCCATCAGCCGGGATCACCGGGGGCGAAACCTCCTCCAGCACCGCGGGCGGCAATCCCACCCGGCCGGCGCCGAGCGGCACTCGAACCGGCTGGAGGGTGGAGTTCTGCCCCGCGGTGAGCTCCGGCTTGCCGAGCCGGAACAGGCCGGCGTCCACCAACGCGTAGTAATAATCCAGTCCCGGGAATCGGGAAGTCCTCGTATCGATTTGTGCCAGCCTCCAGGGACAGGGGGGAGGAGGTCAGGTCCTCGCCGGAGCGCATGGCCTGGAGGCCGCGGAACAGCAGGAGCTCGCGGTCGCCGCGGCTGGACTGGAAGCGCAGGCGCACGGCGTCCCCGGCCACCTCGGCGGTCAGGCCGGTGATGCGGGCGGCCAGCGCCCCGCTCCGGCGCCACGCTGGCCATCTGGACCGGCGCGGAGGTCTTGTTGCGAAAGGGGACGAACAGGCGGGAGAGCTTCCCGTCGTCCAGCAGCACGGCGTAGAAATAGGAGCCGGGAGCGGGGGGAAAGTCCTCGAATGAGGAGACCGCCGCTCCCACCGCGCCGACCTGCGACGGCGTCCGGGAAGCTGGCCTCGTTGATTTCCCGGGTGTGCCGGTAGATCCGGTAGGAACCGGTGAAACCGGGGACCGTCCGCCAGGACAGCAGCACGCTGGACTTGCCCGGCCCTGGCCCGCAGGCGGGAAACGAAGGGCACGGAGGCCTGCGGAAGCGCTTCCCGGGCGCCCAGGACCAGCAGCAGCACCAGCAGGGCCGGCTTTTTCATCCTAGAGTACTCTTCGGATGCGGGAAAAGATCATTTGACACAAAATAGGCAATTCTTTACACTTTATCAATCTTATGTTCGTCGCCGTCGCCTGCGACCTGGGAAACGCGGACCGCCTCGGAAGCGTGGGGAACCTGCTGCTGCAGTACGGGTTCCGGAAGCTGCAGCAGAACCTGTACGAATCCGCGGTCATCAGCGAGAAGAGCCTGCTAGCGCTTGAAGAAGGAGCTGGACGGGTTGACCGACTCGTACGACTCCCTGCGCATCTACCAGTACCCGCTGGAGGACACCCTGGTGGTCAGCTCGCTGAAGGAAAAGAAATGGCGCAAGCTCGTGCTGACGGTCGAGGGAAAGGGACTGTAACATGCTGGAGGAACTGGGCAACCCGCAACAGCGGCTCAAGGAGCAAATCGAGGAATCCTGGAGGCGTCTTTGACCCGGAGGCCCTGAAGGCGAAAATGGCCGAACTGGAGGGCCAGACCGGCGATGCCGAGTTCTGGAAAAACCGCGAGAAGCGCCGAGGGCACCCTGGCGGTGCTCAAGAAGCTCAAGAAGCGTTACGAACCCTGGGAGGCGCTGCGCGCCCGGATGGCCGAACAGGAGGAGTTGTACGACCTGGCGGTGGAGGAGAAGGACCAGTCCCTGGAGCCGGAGCTGCGGCACGGCCTGGAGGACCTGGAGCAAGGTTACGCCCGGCTCAGGCTGCTGCAGCTTCTCGGGGAGGAGAACGACTCCGCGTCGGCCTTCCTGACCATCCACTCCGGGGCGGGGGGCACCGAGGCCTGCGACTGGACCTCCATGCTGCTGCGCATGTACACGCGCTGGGCTGAGCGGCACGGCTGCAAGGTGGAGATCATCGACCTGCTGGAGGCCGAGGGCGGGATCAAATCGGTCACCGTGGAGGTCACGGGCGAGTACGCCTACGGCCTGCTGAAGGCCGAAAGCGGGATCCACCGCCTGGTGCGCATCTCTCCCTTCGACTCCTCCGCCCGGCGGCACACCTCCTTCGCCTCGGTGTTCGCCTCCCCGGTGCTGGACGACACCATCGAGGTGGACATCCGTCCCGACGACATCCGCATCGACACCTACCGCGCCGGGGGGGCCGGCGGGCAGCACGTGAACAAGACCGACTCGGCGGTGCGCATCACCCACTTCCCGACGGGAATCGTGGTGCAGTGCCAGAACGAGCGCAGCCAGCACAAGAACAAGGCCCTGGCCATGAAGGTGCTGCGCTCCCGCCTGTACCAGTACTACCTCCAGCGGCAGGATGAGGAGCGGGCCAAGCAGGAGAAGGAAAAGAAGGACATCTCCTGGGGAAACCAGATCCGCTCCTACGTCTTCCAGCCCTACACCCTGGTCAAGGACCACCGCACCAAGCAGGAAGCGGGGAACATCCAGGCCGTCATGGACGGGGACCTGGACCCGTTCATCGAGAGCTACCTGGCAAAGGAGTACGAAGGCAAGCGATTATGGGCATAGACGTCCTGATCGTGGATGACCTGACCTTCATCAAGATGGTCCTGAAGGACCTGGTGGAGAAGGCGGGCTTCCGGGTTGTGGGCGAGGCCTCCGACGGGGAGGAGGCGGTGCGGCTGTTCGATGAAAAGCGCCCGGATATCGTGCTGATGGACATCACCATGCCCAAGATGGACGGCCTGACCGCCCTGCAGAGGATACTGGAGAAGGACCCGGAGGCCAAGGTCATCATGTGCTCGGCCCTGGGCCAGCAGCGGCTCATCCTGCAGGCCATCCAGCTGGGCGCCAAGGACTTCATCGTCAAGCCCTTCCGGCCGGAACGGGTGATCGGCTCGATCAAGAAGATCCTCGACATCCAGTGATGCGCGCGCTGTTGCCGGCCCTGCTCCTGGTCCTTCTCTCGCCCCGGGCGCCGGCCGCGCCCCCGGCGGCCGCCGGCTCCCTGCGGACGACGAGCCCTACTGGACCGTGGGGGTGGCCGCCTTCGCCGGCCGGAACCTCGCGGCCGGAGAACCAGTACCTGCGCCACAGCTTCCCGCTGGCCCTGCGCGAACGGCTGACCTCGGTGCGGCTGCACTTCTTCGGCCAGGAGGAGCGCGACGGCTACCGGCGGGCGGTGATCCGGCGCGCCGCCCGCCGCCAGGGAGGCGAGCTGGAGAAACTGCGCCGCGAGCGGGACGCCCTGTTTTTCCAGGACAAGGAGCCGGACGAGCTGGAGCGCGAGCAGGACGACCTACGACCTGCGCCTCAGCCAGGCCGTCGAGGAGCTGGCCCGCCTGACGGAGCTGGACCCCGCCGGGGTGGAAGTGCCCGAACGCAAGGAGGTGCGCTTCGCCGACGGGCAGCGCGGCGAGGTGCTGCTGTCCCGAGGCGGACCGGGCGCCGCTGGCCGCGGCGGCGGACAAGCGAGTGAATCTCCTGATCTACGGGAGCTTCGAGGAAATCCAGGACTACCTGTACCTGGAGGTGCGGGCGGTGGATGCCACGCTGGAGCGGGAGGTCTATCCTATTCCGATGCCGCGGGTCGGGAGGGTCTGGCTCCCGCCCTGGAGGCCGCGGTGGAGGGCCTGACCAAGATCCTCTGGGGCCGGGATTGGGCTTCTCTCGTCGGTCACCGTTTCCCCGCCGGAGGCGCGCATCTTCCTGGACGGGTCGCTGCTGGGTTCCGGGGAGGCCCGGCTGGATTTCGTGAGCCCCGGGGAGCACGCCCTGCGCGTGGAGCTGGAGGGATACGAAACCCTGACGCAGAGCCTGGAGCGTGCTGCCCTATTCCCTCACGGAGCTGGCCCTGGAGCTGGAAAAGCTGCCGGAGAGCCTGATCGCCGTGGGCTCCGAGCCCGGGGGCGCCGCGCTGTACCGGGGCTCCACCTGGCTGGGCGTCACGCCCCTGGAGGTGGCGCGCCCGGAGAGCTGGCCCGTTTCCTGCTGCGCCTGGATGGGTTCCGCGACGAGCCGCTGTACCTGGGGCCCTCCTCCCCCGCGACGGTGTCGGTGGTGCTGGCGCCGGCCGCCGCCGATCCCCTGGCCCGGCAGAAGAGGGAGCGCAACCGCTTCTACACGGCCTTCGGGCTGTTCGCCCTGTCGCTGCCGCTGCCGATCTTCTCCTGGGCGCTTGCGTGAGCGACAACCTGGTGGGCTATCAGAGCGCGGTGGACGAAGGCAATCTCAGCGAGGCCCAGCGGCTCTAGCGAGACCGGCAACGGCTTACTACTACGCGTACCTGGGGACGCTGGGGCTGACCGTCGGGCTGGCCGTGAACATGCTGATCCAGCTGATCCGCTACGTCCGCTCCGCCGACCGCCGGGGCTAGGGCTGCGAGGAGGGGCTCGGAGGTGAAAGGATTCGGGGCCAGGCTGCGCGAGCTGTTCGGCCGGCCGGCGCGAGACGAGCAGTTCTTCGAGGAGCTGGCCGACATCCTGCTGGAGGCCGACCTGGGCCCGGCGGCAACGGATCGCCTGCTGGAGGAGCTGCGGGAGCAGGTACGGCTAGACGAGCCGGGACCGCGACAGCTTCCTGGCCGCCCTCAAGGGCCTGCTGGCCGCCTCCCTGCGCTTCCAGGCGCTGGAGCTGCGCCCCGGCGCGCCCAACCTCTTCCTGGTCCTGGGGGTGAACGGGGTCGGCAAGACCACGACCATCGCCAAGCTGGCCGCCTGGTACGGCCGCCGCGGCAGCAAAGTGCTGCTGGCCGCCGGCGACACCTTCCGGGCCGCGGCCATCGACCAGCTCCAGGTGTGGGGCGAGCGCCTGGGGGTGCCGGTCGTGCGGCAGGAGCCGGGGGCCGATCCCGGCGCGGTGATCTTCGACGCCATCGCCAGCGCCCGCGCGCGGGGGGCCGACCTGGTGCTGGCCGACACCGCCGGGCGCCTGCACAACAAGGCCCAGCTCATGAAGGAGCTGGGCAAGATCGACAAGGTCGTCCGGGCCCGCCTGGAGCCCGCCGGCTACCGCAAGGTGCTGGTGATCGACGCCACCACCGGGCAGAACGCCGTGCGTCAGGCCGAGGCTTTCCAGGAGGCGGTGGGCGTGGATTCCGTGATCCTGGCCAAATACGACTCCACGGCCAAGGGGGGGGCGGTGGTCTCCCTGTGTCGGGACCTGGGGCTGCCCATTTCCTTCGTGGGAACCGGGGAAAAGCTCGAGGACCTGGAGCCGTTCGACGGGGAGCGCTTCCTGGACGCTCTGGTGGCCCAGGAATGACAAATCCAGCGGCCGCGCCTGCTGCTGGCGGCTGTGCTTGCGGGCTGCCCGGCGGCCTTCGGCCTGCCGGCCGGCTGGTACCGCTCGGACGCCATCGGCCTGGCGCTGGAGCCTCTGCCCGGCGCCAGGCGCCGGGAGCCCTAGCTGCTGCGGGTGCAGTGGGACGGCGAGACGGAGATCCGCACCCTGTACAGCGAGGGCAAGGAGTCGCGGCGCTGGGAGCTTTCGCCGGGAATGGAGCGGGTCTACGCCGACGGCGTCTCTGGCCGAGGAACGCAGCTACGACGGCGCCGGCCGCCTGCTCGCCGAGAAGATCTTCGCTGCGGGCGCCTTGAGCGAAAGCCGGCAGTACCGCTATGGCCTTTCCGGCTTGAGCAGCGTGGAGACCTACGGACCGGACGGCGACGCTGCGCGCCCGCGAGCGCTACGAGCTGGGCCCGGGCGGCGAGCTGCGCCGGGTGCGCCGGGAATCGCCCGGCGCGCCGGGGACCGAGGAGCTGGCCCTGGTCACCGGCGGAGGCAGGCTTTACGAGGAGCGCCTGGCGGGCGGCGGGCGGGGCCTGGTCAGCCGCTACGACCCGGAGGGCCGGGTGGCCTCCCAGGAGACCTGGCAGGAGCGGGAGCTGGTGGAGAGCCTGGATCTGGCCTATCCGGCGTCCGCGCCGGGCTCCGCCGCCGGGCAGCCTGCCCCTGTCCACGGAGCGCACGGTCGCCGGCACGCGCACCGTGACCCGCTACGACGCGGAGGGGCGGGAGGCCTCGCGCCTGGTGAGCCGCGGCGGGAAGAGGCTCGAGGAGTGGACGCTTCGGTTATGATGCCGGGGGCAACCGCGTGCTGGCGGTGCGGGTCGACGAGCATGGAATCGAGCAGTGGAGCTACCGCTACGACGCGGCGGGGAATCTCGAGCGGGAGGAGTACCGGGCCCGCGGCCAGCTGGAAAAGATCGTGCGCTACCTGGAGGGCGGGCGAGTGGAGGAGCTGTACCGCGCCGGCCTGCCGTTCCTGGTGGTGACCTACCGCGGCGGGGTGAAGGTGCTGGAGGAGTTTCTGGAGGGGGGCAGGTCGTGCGCCGCAGGCAGTTCGGCGCGAAGCCCGACACGGAGGGCGGCTTGCACCCCGACACGGACGTCGGCGAGGGCCGAATGAGCCTGCGCTTCACGGCCTTCACCGCCTCCCGCCACCTCCGCTCCGGGGGGGCGCCGGATATCGGCCGCCCTTTTCTCGGTGGTCGGGGTGACGGTGGGGGTGGCCACCCTCACCGCCGTGCTGGGAGTGATGAACGGCTTCCAGCTCGGGTTCATCGAGAGCATTCTGGAGATCTCCTCCTACCATCTGCAGCTGGAACTGCCCGGCGGCGGGCGCCTGCAGGAAGAGACCCTGCAGCGCTTGCGGCGCCTGCCCGGGGTGCGCGCGGTGGTGCCTTTCAGCGAGTACCAGCTCCTGGCCGAGGGGCGCCTGGAGCCTCAGGGCTGCCTGCTGCGCGGCCTGCCTGCCGACGTGGCCGCCCTGGACGCCGGTTTCGCGGAGCGCCTGTCGCTGGCGGACGGGGAGCTGGACCTGGGCGGGCCCGCCCAGGTGGTGCTGGGCGCGGAGCTGGCCCGCTACCTGGGCGTCGGCGTGGGCGACGCGGTCGGCCTGCTGGCCCTGGGAGGCGGGCTGGAACCGGAGCGGCGCACCTACCTGGTGAGCGGGCTGTTTCGCAGCGGGTACTACGAGTTCGACCTGGGCTGGGCCTTCGCGCGCCTCGCGCCGGAGGATCCCGTGCGCTACGGAATCAAGATCCGCAACCGCTTCCGCGACCGGGAAGCCGCCCAGGAGGTGCGCCGGGTGCTGGGCGCGGGGGATTACCGCCTGGAGAGCTGGCGGGAGTTCAACCGCGCCTTTTTCGGGGCTCTGCGCATGGAGAAACTGACCATGATGGTGCTGATCGGCCTGATCTTTCGTGGTCGTCGGCTTCAACATCTACCACGGCCTGCGCCGGGCGGTGCGGGAGCGCTTCGAGGAGATCGGCGTGCTGAAGGCCCTCGGCGCCACCGACGGGGCGGTGCGCTCGGTCTTCCTGACCGAAGGCCTCGCGATCGGCCTGGCCGGCAGCGCGCTGGGCCTGGCGCTGGGCTGGCTGGCCTCGGCCAACGTCAACGGGGTGTTCCGCGCCGTGGAGTGGCTGGTGAACACGGCCGGGGCGCTGCTCGCGCGCCTCGCCGCGCCCATCGGCGAGCGCTTCTCCCTGTTCTCCCCGGCCTACTTCTACCTCAGCGAGGTCCCCAGCCGGGTGCTGCTCTCCGGAGGCCTTCCTGGTGGTCCTCTTCGCGCTGGGCTCGTGCGCGGCCGCGGCCGGTTTCGCCGCCCGGGCGACTGCGGAACGTGAAGCCGATGGAGGTGCTGCGCTTTGAGTGAGAACGACGCTCGCGCTTCCGGCTCTCCGCTCCTGGAGGTCGACGGCCTTGCGCAAGGTGTTCCGCGCCGGTTCCGAGGACCTGACCGTCCTGGACGGGGTCAGCCTGGAGGTCGCGGAGGGCAGCACCGTGGTCATCTCCGGGGAGAGCGGCTCGGGCAAATCCACCCTGCTGCACCTGATCGGCGGGCTGGACGCTGCCACCGCGGGCCGGATCCTCTTCGACGGGCTGGAGATCACCAGCCTCGGGGAGGCCGAGCTGGTGGAGTACCGCAACCGCCGGCTGGGCTTCATCTTCCAGCTGCACTATCTGCTGAAGGATTTCACCGCCCTGGAGAACGTGCTACATGCCGGCGGCCATCGCCGGAGCGGCCGGGGCCGGCGGCCCGCCGGCGGGCCGAGCGCCTGCTGGAGCAGGTGGGTCTGGCCGGGCGCCGGACGCATTACCCCATGGAGCTTTCCGGCGGGGAGCGCCAGCGGGTGGCGGTGGCGCGGGCCCTGATGAACGACCCGCAGCTGATCCTGGCCGACGAGCCGACCGGCAGCCTGGACGAGCGCAGCTCGGCCCAGATCCGGGACCTGCTCTTCGGCCTGGTGGGGGAGTACCGCAAGACCATGATCCTGGTCACCCACTCCCGGGAGCTGGCCGGGGCCGGCGACCAGCGGCTGGTGCTGGAGCACGGCCGCTTGAGGCGGGCATGAGAGGGCTGTTCCCGCTGTACCTGGGCCTGCGCAATCTGCTCGGACGCCGCCGTCGGCTCTCCCCGCACCTGCTGGGCTCGATCCTGGGCATCGCCCTGAGCCTGGTGCCCCTGATCGTGGTGCTGGAGGTGGCCGACGGCATGATCGAGGGCATCACCCGCCGCTACCTGGAGGTGGGCACCTACCACGCCCAGGTGGTCCTGCCGCTGGCCACGCGCGGAGAGGCTGGAGGCGACGGCCGGCGGCGCTGCGCGCCCAGCCGGGGGTGCGCTACGCCCTGGTGGAGCAGCAGGGTCTGGGCCTGGCCGCCGGGCCCGGGGGGCGCTCGGCGGTCACCATCCGCGCCGTGCCCGCGGAGCTGTACGCGCGAGGACGAGGGCTTTCGGCGGTATTTCCGCCTGGAGGCGGGCAGCTTCGACCTCGCCTCGCCGGGCTCGCTGCTGCTGGGCCGGGAGCTGGCCGGACGGCTCGGGGTCGGGCGTGGGCGACCGCCTGCGCCTGCTGACCCTGCGCGGGAGCGGCCGCAGCCTGCCGCTGGTGAGCAGCCTTCACGGTGCGGGGCATCTTCTCCACCGGCTACCAGGAGCTGGACAAGCTCTGGGTCTACGTCCCCCTGGAGGCCGCCGAGCGGCCTGCTGGGAGCGCGCGGGGGCTCCCGCTTCATCGGGCTGAAGCTGGACGATCCCTTCAACGGCCTGGAGCGCCAGCTCGCGCGCCTGGACCTGCCGGAACAGGCCCAGGTCTACAGCTGGTACCAGCTGGAGAAGGCCAGCTACAAGTCCTTCCAGACCACCCGGGCGCTGCTGCTGTTCATCATGGCCCTGATCGTGGCCGTGGCCGCGGTGAACGTCTCCTCCTCGCTGGTGATGGTGGTGCTGGAGAAGACCCCGGAGATCGCCATGCTCAAGGCCATGGGCGCGGGGCCCTGGGCGATCGGCCTCGCCTTCACGGTCACGGCGCTGGCCACGGGCCTGGCCGGCACCGTCCTGGGCCTGGCTCTGGGCGCCCTGGTGTGCCGCGAATATCAACGCCCTGCTGGCCGGGTTGGAGCGCATCCTGAATCTGGCCGGCCGGGCCGCCTTCCTCTTGCTGTCCCCGATTCTGCGGCTGCCGAGGCCTCCCGACATCCGCCTGTTCAACACCGAGTTCTACCTGGAGCAGATCCCCATCTCCTTGAGCTTCCGCGAGCTGGCCGTGATCGCCGCCGCCACGATGCTGCTGGCCGTCCTGGCGGCCTGGCTGCCGGCCCGCAGGGCCGGGGGCATCCGGCCGCTGGAAGTGCTGCGCCGCGCCTAACGGCGGCATTCGCCCGCTGACCCGTGCGCCGCCGGGTGCAACCCGGCTATCGCCGGCGTGCAACCTGGCGGAAAGTGCCGCCTCCTTCGGCCGCCATCCTTTTCGTGGGCTTGATTTCCTGCCCATTTTGCTTATTATTGAAGCATGAAGTGCGAGATCTGCGGGAACCGCAAGGCGGTTATCCACATCCAGCAGGTCATCGGCAAGGAGCGGATCGATCTGCATCTCTGCGACGCCTGCGCCCTGGAGCGGGGCATCTCCTCCAGCGAGGAGCGCATCGAGCTGTCGATCTCCAGTCTCCTGCACGGCCTGGTGGACCTCCGCAGAATGAAGGGCGCCAAGGAGAAAGCCTGCCCGCGCTGCGGCTCCACCTGGGAGCAGATCGGGAAGCGGCAGCAGATGGGCTGCGGGGAGTGCTACACGCTGTTCGCCAAGGAGATCCATGCCTGGTTCCAGCCCATGGTGGAGAAGCCCCAGCACCGCGGCAAGCTGCCCAAGCGCCTGCGCACCTATAAAACCTACCTGGTCGACGTCGTCAAGCTGAAGGAAGGCCTGAAGGAGGCCGTCCGGCGGGAGGACTACGAGAAGGCCGCCCGGATCCGCGATCGTATCAAGGAGCTGGAGAACATCACGGGGGAGGAGTGATGCCCGCCGCCGGCCAGTGGTACAGCTTCCCGGGGCCGGAAATGGACGTGGCCGTGGCCAGCCGCGTCCGCCTGTCTCGCAACCTCATGGGCTACCTCTTCCCGCCCCTGGCCCCCAAGGCCGAGGAGGAGCAGGTCCGCGACGAGCTGGTCAAGGCCTTCGAGGCCCTCGGCGGCGAGTTCAAGGTGATCTCCCTGGACAGCCTGCCGCCCCTGGAGCGGCGCATCCTGCTGGAGCGCAACCTCATTTCCCAGGCCTTTTCGGCGGCCCCCAACCGCTACCTGGTGCTCAGCGAGGACGAGAAGCTGTCCGCCATGATCAACGAGGAGGACCATCTGCGCCTGGTCTGCATCCACAGCGGCCTGGCCCTGGAGGAGGCCTATCGCCAGGCGGAGAAGGTGGACGGCCAGCTGGAGGACAGCGTGCACTACGCCGCCTCGATGGAGTGGGGCTTCCTGGCCACCTCCCTGGCCAGCGCCGGCACGGGCCTGCGGGCCTCCGTGATGCTGCACCTGCCCGCCCTGGTCATGGAAGGCAACGTGGGCTGGGCCCTGAAGATGGTCGGGCAGATGGGCCTGGCCATCAAGGGGCACTGGGGCGACGGGGACAACTCCCTGGGCGACATGTACCAGATCTCCAACCCGGTGAGCCTGGGCCTGAACGAGAAGGAGATCGTGGAGACCGTGCAGAGCACCGCGGTGAGCCTGATGGACTACGAGCGCAAGGCCCGCGCGGAGATGCTCAAGAGCCGCCGGGTGGAGATGGAGGACGCGATCTTCCGGGCCTACGGGCAGCTCTCCCAGTGCCGCCTGATCAGCTCCAAGGAGGCCATCGAGCTGCTGGCCAAGGTGCGCCTGGGGGTCAGCCTGGGGGTGCTGGCCTCGCCCGGCCTGGAGACGGTCACGGCCCTGATGATCCTGTCGCAGAAATCGCACATCCAAAAAATGCTCGATACAACTGGTGACGAGACGGATAATAAATTAGTAGATTATACGCGAGCTAAGCTGCTGCGCAGAGCCTTGGAGGAGGGCAATGTTTAAAGGACTGACCCAGAGGGCCCAGAAGATACTCACCGTGCTCGCCCAGGAGGAGGCCAAGCGCTTCCACTCGGAGCAGCTTCTGCCGGAGCATATCGTCATCGCCCTGCTCAAGGACGGGGAGGGGGTGGGGGTGAAGGCGCTGCAGAAGGCCAAGGTGGACCTGGGGGAGATGCAGATGGAGATCGAGCGCAGCCTGCCCATGGGCAGGGGGGGGCTGATCCTCGGGGACGTGCCTCCCTCCAAGCGCGGCAAGAAGATCCTGGAGGACTCCGCCGCCGAGGCCCGCAACCTCGGCCACGAGTACATCGGCACGGAGCACCTGCTGCTGGCCGCGGCCCAGGAGGAGGGCTGCGTCACGGCCCGCTACCTGGCCCGCTACTCGGTGAGCGCGGCCCACTGCGGGACATCGTCGTGCAGATCAACGGCATGGGCGAGGCCGGGCAGCAGGCCCAGCCGGGCGGCAAGAAGAAGACCCAGCCGATCGCCCGCAAGGCCACCCCGACGCTGGACGAGTTCAGCCGCGACCTGACCAAGCTGGCCCGTGAGGACAAGCTGGACCCGGTGATCGGCCGGGCGCAGGAGATCCGGCGGGTGATCCAGATCCTGGCCCGTCGGACCAAGAACAACCCGGTGCTGATCGGCGAGCCCGGGGTGGGCAAGACGGCCATCGTCGAGGGCCTGGCCCAGCTGATCGTGGCCGGCGAGGTGCCCGAGGTACTGGCCGCCCGCCGCGTGCTCACCCTGGACCTGGCCTCCCTGGTGGCCGGCACCAAGTACCGCGGCGAGTTCGAGGAGCGCCTGAAGCGGGTGATCAAGGAGATCCTGGCCGCGGGCAACGTGATCCTGTTCATCGACGAGCTGCACACCATCATCGGCGCGGGCGGCGCGGAAGGGGCCATCGACGCCTCCAACATGCTCAAGCCCGCCCTGGCGCGCGGGGAGCTGCAGTGCATCGGGGCCACCACCCTGAACGAGTACCGCAAGTACATCGAGAAGGACGCCGCCCTGGAGCGGCGCTTCCAGCCGATCTACGTCGAGGAGCCCGGGGTGCAGGAGACCATCGAGATCCTCAAGGGCCTGAAGGAGCACTACGGCCGCTTCCACCACGTGAGCTACACCTACGAGGCGCTGGAGGCCGCCGCCAACCTCTCCCACCGCTACATCACCGACCGCTTCCTGCCCGACAAGGCCATCGACCTGCTGGACGAGGCCGGTTCGCGCAAGAAGATCGGCTCCAGCCAGCGCCCCAAGGAGCTGGCGGAGCTGGAGGCGGAGATCGAGAGCCTGACCCAGGAGAAGTCCAACCTGGTCTCCTCCCAGAACTACGAGCGGGCCGCCTCCATCCGCGACCAGGTGAAGCAGCTGCGCACGCGTATCGACGAGGTGAAGTCCAGCTGGGAACAGAACATCAAGGTCGAGGAAAACCTGGTGGACGCCGACCAGATCCAGTCGATCATCTCGGAGGTCACCGGCATCCCCCTGGCGCGCATCGTGCAGAGCGAGAGCCAGAAGCTGCTGGCCGTGGAGGAGGAGCTGCACAAGCGGGTCATCGGGCAGGACCCGGCGATCGCCTCGGTGGCCTCGGCCATCCGCCGCTCGCGCACGGGCTTGAGCTCGCCCAAGCGCCCGCTGGGTTCCTTCGTGTTCCTGGGCCCCACGGGCGTGGGCAAGACCCTGCTGGCCAAGACCCTGGCGGAATTCCTGTTCGGCAACGAGGACGCGCTGGTGCGCATCGACATGTCGGATTTCATGGAGAAGCACAACGTCTCGCGCCTGGTGGGCGCGCCGCCGGGGTACATCGGCTACGAGGAAGGAGGGCTGCTCACCGAGAAGATCCGCCGCCGCCCTTACAGCGTGGTGCTCCTGGACGAGATCGAGAAAGCCCACCCCGACGTGTTCAACCTGCTGCTGCAGATCCTGGAAGAAGGGCAGCTGCAGGACAACCTGGGGCACACGGTCTCCTTCCGCAACACGGTGATCATCATGACCTCCAACGCCGGGGCGCGTGAGATCAGCAAGGACGGGGCCCTGGGCTTCCACGCCGAGGACGGGATGATGCACTACGAGGAGATCAAAAGCTCGGCGCTCGGCGAGTTGAAGCGCATGTTCAACCCCGAGTTCCTGAACCGGGTGGACGAGATCGTGGTTTTCCACTCCCTCACCCGCGAGCACCTGCGCCTGATCCTGGAGGTGATGGTGCGGGAGATGCAGGACCAGCTGTCCGACCAGAAGATCGGCCTGGAGGTCACCAAGGAGGCCCGGGAGACGCTGATCGAGCAGGGCTACGACGAGAAGTACGGGGCCCGCCCGCTGCGCCGCACCCTGCAGAAGCTGGTCGAGGACCCCCTGTCCGTGGACATCCTGAAAGGCCGGTTCAAGGCCGGCGTCACGGTCGTGGTGGACTGCAAGGACGGCAAGACCGTCGTCTTCCGGCCCAAGCGCGCGCGCCCGAGCAGCGAGAAAAAGACCAAAGAGCTGGTGGCGCGCTGACGCGCGCGGATCACCGTGTACCGGCGCACCGCCGTCCTGGTTTGCCTGCTCTGCGCGGCGGTGTCGCTTGCCGGGCAGGAAGCCGAGAGCCTGTACTCCAGCGGACAGAAGGCCTTCCAGGACGGGCTGTACCTCATGGCCGCCCGCAGCCTGCGGCAGCTGGCCGAGAGCTACCCCGACCACCCCCTGGCCGACGACGCGGAGTACCTGCAGGCACTGGCCGAGTACTACCAGGAGGGCTACGCGCGCCTGCTGGCCATCCTCAAGGACTTCCCCCGCCGCCACCCGCGCTCCCCCTTCCTCGCTCAGGTCCCGTTCTGGCTGGGCAGCGCCCATTTCCAGCTCGGGCAGTACAGCCAGGCCGTGGTCCAGCTGGGGCTGCAGGTCGAGCGTTTCCCCGTGGAGAAGGAGTACGGGGAGCGGGCCCTGCTGCTGCGGGGCGCGGCGCTGGAGAAGCTGGGCGAGTGGGTCGAGGCCCGCAATACCTACCGGCGCCTGCTGGACGGGGGGAGGGCGGGCGGCGCGCGGAAGGCGGCCTTCGCGCGGAGGCCTGGTTCCGGCTGGGCAGCAGCCAGCTCATGCTCCAGGACTACGCCGGGGCCTTCAGCTCCTTCACGCGCGTCCTGGTGGAGCACCCGGACAGCCCCCAGGCGGAGGAAGCCCTGTTCTACGCCGCGGAGAGCCTGTTCTTCGCCGGCCGATTCGCGGAGGCGGAGCGCCGCTACCGCCTGGTGCTGGACGGAGAGCCGTCCCCCGAAAGGGACCAGACCTGCCTGTACCGCCTGGCCCGAATAGTGTCGAAGCTGGAGAGGCCGGCCGAGGCCCTGGCCCTGGTCGGGGAGCTGGAGCGGCGCTTTCCGCGCGGCCCTTACGCCCCGGAGTACCCGCTGCTCGCCGCCGAGGCGCTGTTCGATCTGGGCAGGTACGCGGAAGCCCAGGCCGCGTACCGCCGGGCCCTGGCCGCGGCCGCCGCCGCCGCCGATCGCCAGCGGCTGTCCTACAGCCTGGCGCTGGCCGCGCTGCCGCAGGGGACACGCCGGGGCGCCTCGAGCCGCTGCGGGACAGCCTCGCGGGCGGGGATGCGGCCATCGCCGAGCAGGCCTCCTTCCGGCTGGCGGCCGCCCTGACGGCGCTGGGACGCGAGGCGGAGGCCCTGAAGGCGGTGAGCGACTTCCGGTCGCGCTTCGCCGGCTCGCGGCTGGCCGAGGAGGCCCTGGCCCTGGAGGCCTCGCTGCTGGACCGCGCCGGCCGCGGCCGGGAGGCGCGCGAGCTGTACACCCGGCTTCTGGCCCGCTACCCCTTCTCGGCGCGGAAGGACGAGGTCCTCTTCCAGAGGGCCTCCAGCTTCCTGGCCGCGGGGGACACCTCCTCCGCCCTCAAGGACTTCTTCGCCGTGGTGCGGGGACATCGCCGGTTCGGCCTACCTGGCGGAGAGCCGCTACAACATCGGGCACATCTACTCGGAGCGCGGGGAGTTCGCCCGGGCCCTGCCGTACTTCGCCGAGGTGCGTGCGGCACGCGCGGAGAGCTGGCGGGGAGGGCGATGCTGGCCTCGGGGGTGTGCCGGTTCAACGCGGGGGACTACGCCCAGGCCCTGTCCTGGTTCCAGCGCCTGGCCGAGCTGCCCGCGGGGCCGGCCGAGCAGGCCCAGGGCTGGTACTACGGGGGCCGGGCGCTGTACAAGCTGGAGCGCCTGGAGGAGGCCGAGGAGGGCTTCGCCCGCGCGGCCCCGGCCGCCGGCCCGCAGCGCGAGGAGGCTCTGTACTGGCGGGCCGTGAGCCTGTTCCGCCTGGACCGCCTGGGGGCGGCCCGCCAGGCCTTCCTGGACCTGTCGAACGCCTTCCCCGGCGGGCCGCGGGCGGCGGAGGCCCTGTACCGCGCCGGGATGTGCGCGGCCCTCGGCGGCGAGCACCCGGCGGCGCTGGCCCTGTTCGAGCGGGCGCGGGCCGCGGCCCGCGGGGCGAGGCAGCGCGCGAAGCCGCGCAGCGCGAGCCGGCGACGGAGCTGCTGCAGGAGATCCTGTTCCAGACAGGGCCTGAGCCTGCTGGCTTCCTCCGGGCGGGCTGAGGCCGCCGCCGCCTTCCGGAGCCTGGCCCGCGAGTTCCCGGGCAGCGGCCTGGCGGCGGACGGCTTCCTGGCCCTGGCCGAAGCGGACCTGCGCGCGGGCGACTACGCCGAGGCCCTGGCGGGCTTCCGCAGGCTGGCCAAGGACTACCCGCGCCAGCCCGCTGCGCGCGGCGCCCACTACTGGGCGGGCGTGGCCGCCGCGCGCCAGGGCCTGGCCGAGGAGGGCCTGGAGCACCTGCTGCGCTATCTGGAGTAGGAGCCCGACGGCGGCCTGGCCCAGGCCGCGGAGGAGGAGATCCGCCGGATCCTGGCGAAATCCGGACCCCTCCGACCGGGTGCTGAAGAGGCTTCCTCGGCCCGCGTCGAGGCGGCAGGCGTGCCGCCGGCGCTGAAGCAGAAGGCGCGCTTCGAGTACGCCCGGTACGTGTTCCGGCGCGACCGCGAGCAGGGCCTGGCCCTGCTCTCCGCCCTGCGCGACAGCCAGCCCGAGGAGCCGCTGGCCGGGGAGGTGCACTACTGGATCGGCGAGGCCTACCGCCAGCGCGGCGAGCTGGCCCGCGCCCTGGACATCTTTACCGGCATCGCCGCCGCCCGGGCCGACCGCACGGGCGCCCTGGCCCAGGCCGGCGTGGCCCGCGTGCGCGAGGAGCAGGGCCGGCGGGAGGAGGCGGCGGAGGAATATCTGAAGGTGTATTTCCTGTTCCCGGAGCTGAAGGACCTGGCCGCCGGAGGGACTGTACCAGGCGGGCCGGCTGTACCGGGAGCAGGGCCTGCGGGAGCGGGCGGAGCGGCTGTTCGAGAAGCTGCGGGCGGAGTTCCCGGAAAGCCCCGGGCCCGAGAATGAAAAAGAGGTAGGCGATGAGCGAGTGGGTGGAGTTTCTGGACACGACGCTGCGGGACGGGAACAAGCTGCCGTTCGTGGTCTTGAGCGTCGCGGAGCGGCTGGCCATCGCCCGGCAGCTGGCCGAGCTGGGCGTGGACATCATCGAGGCGGGCTACCCCGCGGCCTCCGCGGAGGAGCGGGAGGCCCTGGGCCAGATCGCCCGCGAGGTGCGCGGGCCCATGATCGCCGCGCTGGCCAAGGCCACCCCCCAGGACGTGGAGGCGGTGCTGGAGGCGCTGTCCGCCGCCGCCCGGCCCCACCTGCACATCTTCCTGCCCATGTCCGAGGTCTTCCTGCGCGGCGTGCTGGGCAAGCCCGGGGCGGAGTGCCTGAAGCTCATCGAGCAGTCCGTGAAGGCGGCCCGCGGGGTGCGGGTGCAGTTCTCGCTGGCCGAGGTCGGGCGAGGCCGAGGAGGCGCTGCTGCTGGAGGCCGCCCAGGCCGCCGCCGAGGCCGGAGCCCAGGTCTTGAGCCTGGCGGACACCAACGGCTGCCTGCACCCCGAGCGGGTGCGGGAGCTGGTGGGCCGGGTGCGGACGGTCCTGAAGCCGGAGGTGCTGGTCGGCGTGCATCAGCACAACGACCTGGGGCTGGCCACGGCCAACACCCTGGCCGCGCTGGAGGCGGGGGCCCGCCACGTGGAGGTCACCCTCGGCGGCATCGGCGGGCGGGCTGGCAACACCCCGCTGGAGGAGGTGGCCTTCGCCCTGGAGGTGTTCGCCCCGCGCCTGGGCCTGGCCCACCGCCTGCGCCTGGACCGGCTGGCCGGCGCCTCCACGCTGCTGGCCCGCCTTACCGGGGTGCCGCTGCACCCCAACAAACCGGTGCTGGGCAGGCAGGCCTTCGAGGCCGGGCGGGGCGCGGATGCCCGCCAGGCCCTGGACGAGCGACTGCGCGGCCTGCTCTCGCCGCAAACCATCGGCAGGGTGGAGGACGCGCTGTTCAGCGACCAGGCTGTCAGCCAGGCGGGTTTCGTCCAGCACCTGGAGATGCTCGGGGTGGACAACCAGGGGGGTGGATCTGGAAAAGGTCTACCGCCTGTTCCTGGCACAGGTGCGCCGCAGGAAGGATCGTGCACCTGAGCGAGGTCCAGGCCATGATCGCGGATGCCCGCCAGGAGACCTCCTCGCCTTACAAGCTGGAGTCCTTCGGGGTGATGACCGGCTCGCACACCCTGCCGGTGGGCAGCGTGGAGCTGGCTCGGGGCGCCGAGCGCCTGGTGCAGAGCTCCCCGGGAACCGGACCCGTGGACGCCCTGTGCCGGGCGGTGGACAAGGCGGTGGGCCTGAAGCCGCGCCTGCTGGTGTACTCGGCCGACACGGTGACCGAGGGGCTGGACGCCCGGGCCGAGGTCACGATCTCCTTGAGCTTCCTGGGAAAGGTCTTCCACGGGCGCTTCGGCTCCACGGACGTGATCGAGGCCAGCCTGCGGGCCTACCTGGACGCCGTGAACCGCATCGAGAGCTACCGCCAGGCCAATCCCGAGGAGACGCCGCGGGAGTTCTTCATCGACGGGGACCAGCTCTGGTGGGAATGAAGTGCTGAGCTGCGGGCTCAGGTGGCCCGCTCGACGTACTCCCGGCGTCTCGGTGTTGATGAGCAGCTTGTCCCCTTCCTTGATGAACAGGGGGACCTTGATGACCAGCCCCGTCTCCAGGGTGACCGCTTGGTGGCCCCGGACACCGTGTCGCCCTTCAGCCCGATGCCGGCCTGGGTCACGGTGAGCACGATCTTGTAGGGCAGCAGGATGTCGATGGGGCGCTCGTCCCAGAAGGAAAGCTGGACGGTGTCCCCTTCCTTCAGGAACAGCTTCTTGTCCTCCTGGCCCTCCAGCGGCATGGTGAACTGCTCGTAGGATTCCAGGTCCATGAAGTGGTAGTTCTCGTCGTCGGCGTAGAGGTACTGCACGTCCTTGTGCTCGACGTTGATGTCCTCCACGGTGTCCTGGGTCTTGATCACCTGCTGCAGTCCGCGGCCGCTGACCAGGCTGCGCATCTTCAGGCGCACGAAGGCCGAGCCCTTGCCCGGGTTGACGAACTCCCGGTCGACCACCAGGTGCGGCTCGTTCTTCATCAACAGGAACATGCCCTTGGCGATGGCGCCTGCCTTGATCATAGAACCCTGTAGTACCTCAAGCGTCGCGGCCGTGTCAAGGGAGGCGTTCACCCGCGCCACGGAGTCCTCGTCCAGCAGGGCCAGCAGCAGGCGGTCCACGCCGAGGGCCGCCCCGGAGCAGGGCGGCAGCCCCGCCTGCAGCGCGGCGGCCAGCTCCCAGTCCACGCGGTGCGGCTCCCGCGCGCCGGCCCTTGGCCTCGCTCTGGCCGCGGAAGAACTCCTCGATGGCCGCGGGTCGGTGGCCTCGCTGTAGCAGTTGGCCACTTCGATGCCGCCCAGGTACAGCTCCCAGCGCTCCGCCCAGAAGCCGGAGCGGCGGGCCAGGGTGGGGACGGCGGCCGGGTAGTCGAACAGCAGCAGCGGCCGGTCGGCGGGCAGCGCGGGCTCCACGAAGCTCAGGAACACCTTGTGGAACAGGTCGGCCCAGCTGTCGTCGTCGGCCACCGGCACTTCCAGGGCGCGGGCCCGGCGGGCCAGGTCCGGCAGGGAGGCCAGGTCCTCCAGCTTCCAGCCCAGCTGCCGGCGGAAGGCATCGCGCATGGACAGGCGGCGGAAGGGCGGGGTGCAGTCCAGGCGGCGCCCGCGGAAGCGCAGGATCGGCTCCAGGCCCATGCGCTCCAGCAGGAAGCCGAACAGGCGCTCCAGGATCTGCGATCGGATTCCAGGTAGTCGGCGCCCACCGCGTACCACTCCAGCATGGTGAACTCCCGGGAGTGCAGGGGGCTGTCCGGCTCGTGGTTGCGGAAGCAGCGGCAGAGCTGGAACAGGCTGCCGCTGCCTTCGGCCAGCAGGCGCTTCATCCACAGCTCCGGGGAGGGGATCAGGTACAGCTCCTGGCTCTCCGATGCCGGGTGCGGAACACCTCCAGGGAGCTCTCGGGGATGAGCGCGGGGGCCAGCAGGGGCGTGTCCACCTCCAGGAAGCCCAGACGGCGGAAGAACAGGCGGATCAGGTGCAGGACCTCGCTCCTGCGCCGCAGGAGCGCCAGGCGCTTGCGCGTCACGGCCCCGATTATAGCGACAGCCCGCCGCAAAGTCAGTATATTGTACCCCATGCAAACTCCCGCGCCCGGCGACCGCTTTTCCGGTTTCGAAGTGCTTCCTCGGCCGCCCGCTGCCCGAGTTTCGCGGCGTGGGGGTGCGCTGCCGGCACCTGGCCACGGGCCTGGAGGCCTTCCACCTGGCCTGCGACGATCCGGAAAACCTGTTCGCCTTCGCCTTCCGCACCCCGCCGCCGGACGACAGCGGCGTGGCGCACATCCTGGAGCACTCGGTGCTGTGCGGCTCGCGCCGCTTCCCGGTCAAGGACCCGTTCGTCGTGCTGCTCAAGGCCAGCCTGCAGACCTTCCTGAACGCCTTCACCTTTCCGGACAAGACCGTCTACCCGGCCGCCAGCCAGCTGGAGAAGGACTTCTTCAACCTGCTGGCGGTGTACGGGGACGCGGTGTTCTTCCCGCGCCTGGCTCCGGAGGTGTTCCGGCAGGAAGGGCACCGCCTGGAGCTGGCCGCCGACGGAAGCCTGAGCCGCGTGGGCGTGGTCTACAACGAGATGAAGGGCGTCGTTTTCCAGCGCCGAGACCATTGTCGCCGACCTGTCCCTGCGCTCCCTGTTTCCCGGCGGGGCCCTACGGCCGCGAGTCCGGCGGCCTGCCCGCCCGCATTCCCGCGCTCACCTACGAGGGCCTGCGCGGAGTTCCATCGCCGCTTCTACCACCCCTCCAACTGCCTGCTGTTCCTGTACGGGGACATCCCGACGGAGAAGACCCTCGGCTTCCTGCAGGCGACGTTCCTGGAAGGTTTCGCCGCCGCGCCGGCGGCGCCCGGCCATCCCGGCGCGAGCCGCGCTGGAGCGCCCCGCGCTTCGCCGAGACCATCTACCCGGTGGAGGCGGGAGGCGAAGCCGACGAGCAAGTCCTCGGTCACGGTGAACTGGCTGACGGTGCCGGTCACGGACCCGCTGCGCCTGCTGGGCATGGAGGTGCTGGGCGAGGTGCTGGTGGGCAACCCGGGCTCTCCGCTGTCCAGGGCACTGCTGGAGTCGGGACTGGGACAGGACCTCTCCCCGTGCTACCGGCCTGGATACGGAGCTGGCCGAGCTGGTCTTCACGGCGGGCCTGCGCGGCTGCGACGCGGAGCGGGCGACAGAGGTGCAGGCCCTGATTCTGCGCACCCTGGAGGCGCTGGCCTCGGGCGGGATTCCCGGAGGAGCTTGTCCGGGCCGCGGTGCACCGGGTGGAGTTCCGCAACCGGGAGATCGTGCGCGGGGGGCGTCCCTTCTCCCTGACCCTGATGCGGCGCAGCCTGCGGGGATGGCTGCACGGGCGGGAGCCGGAGCTCACCCTGGAGTACCGCAGGTGGATGGAGGCTCTGCAGGGCGAGCTCGACGCCGGGCCGTATCTGGAAGACCTGCTGCGCTGCCCAGCTCCTGGACAATCCGCACCGCAGCACGGTGCTGGTGCGCCCGGACCCGCAGGCCGCCGCCCGGCAGCTGGCGGAGGAGCAGGGCCGGGCTGGAGCAGGATCGCCGCCGGCCTGGGACCCGACGAGCGCCGCCGCATCGACGAGGAGAAGCGCCTTCTGGCCAGCTTCCAGGAAAGCCCGGACCGCCCGGAGGACCTGGCCCGCCTGCCCAGGCTGCGGCGGGCGGACCTGCCCCGCGCGGTGGAGACGGTGCCCACCGCCGGGCTGCAGATCGCGCCGGGGGCCTTGTTCCACGAGCTGCACACCAACGGCGTGGTGTACCTGGACCTGGCCCTGGAGGTGTCCGACCTGGACGAGGAGTCCAGCGCGCTGCTGCCGCTGTGGGCCCGGGCCGTGTGCGGCTCGGGGCTGCCGGGCCAGCCCTGGCATCAGACCGCCTCGCGCCTGTCCCTGCTGGCCGGGGGCTTCAGCGCCGCCCTCGGGGCGGACACCCCGGCCGGGGGCGAGCCGCCCGGCCCAGCACCTGATCTTCCGCGTGAAAGCCCTGGAGGAAAACCTGGAGCCGGCCCTGCGAGCTGGTGGCCTCGCTGCTGGTGGAGGCGGACTTCCGCGACCTGGAGCGCCTCCAGATGCTGCTCCTGGAGCTGCGCAACGACCTGAAGTCCGCCCTGGTGCCGGGCGGCAGCTACTTCGCCTCCCTGCGCGCGGGTGGGCGCCTGTCGGAGGCCATCGGCCGGGAGGAGCGGTGGAAGGGGGTGAGCCAGCTTGACGCGCCTGCGGCGCTATGTCAGGCGGAGCTGCAGGGCCTGGCCGCGGAGCTGGAAGACCTGCGCGCGGCGCTGGTCGCCCGCGACCGCTTCACCCTGAACCTGACCTGCGACGGGGAAAGCGCCCGGCGCGCCGAGGCCGTTCTGCAGCGCTTCCTGGCCCGGCTCCCGGCCGGAGCCCCGGCCGGCGCCGTGGGCGGGCCGCCGCCGGCCCTGGCCGACGGGCAAAGGCTGGAGGCGCTGGTCACCACGCACCAATGTCAATTTCGCCGCCCTGGCCCTGCCGGCCGCCCCCTTCGGGACTGAGGAGAGCGTGCAGGAGGCGATCCTGGCCCATTACCTTTCCACCGGCTTCCTCTGGGAGCAGGTGCGCATGAAGGGCGGGGCCTACGGGGCCGGGGCATCGGTGAGCAGCCTGGAGCGGGTGTTCACCTTCACCTCCTACCGCGATCCCAACATCGTCCGCACCTTCGACTCCTTCCGCCAGGCCCTGGACTCCGCGCGGGGCCAGCCGCTGAGCGCCGAGGCCTTCGAGCAGGTGCTCATCGGCGCAGTGGGCAGGGAGGAGCGGCCCATGGCCCCCGGGGAGCGGGGCTACACGGCGCTGAAGCGCTCCCTGCTGGGCATCAGCGACCGCATGCGCCAGCACCGGCGGGACCGGCTGTTGGCCGCTTCCCCAGAGGACCTGGCGGCGGCCGCCGGACGCCTGGCTTCCTCCTACGGGCGCGGGTATTCCGCGGTGCTGACGGGCCGGCAGGCCCTGGAAAGCTCCGGGCTGCGGGACCTGGACCTGGTCGAAATCGCAGATTGAGTCGCCGCCCGCGATATGCTACGGTTTGTCTCTACCTGTAGCCTATGAACATGGAAGTCTTCATCCTGGGCACGGGGGGTATGATGCCCCTGCCGGGTCGCAGCCTGACCTCGGTGCTGCTGCGCCGGGAAGGCGAGCTGCTGCTGTTCGACTGCGGCGAGGGCACCCAGATCAGCCTGCGGCGCCTGAACCTGCGCTGGAAGAAGATCTCGGCGGTATTCATTTCCCACACCCACGCCGACCACGTCACGGGCATCCCCGGCATCCTGATGCTTTCCTCGCAGGTGGAGCGCGACGAGCCGCTCACCATCATCGGGCCGCCGCGCATCCGGGAGTACGTGGAGGCCAGCCGGCGCATCCTGGACATGTACATCAACTACGAGATCGTGATCCGGGAGATCCACGGCGAGGAGGTGCTCTGGGAGCGGGAGGGCTACCGGGTGCGCTCCTTTCCCCTGGCCCACTCCAAGCCCTGCCTGGCCTTCAGCCTGGAGGAGTCGGAGCGCCCGGGAATATTCCAGCCGGAGCGGGCGCTGGAGCTGGGCGTGCCGCGCGGCCCGCAGTGGTCCGTGCTGCAGTCCGGGCAGGCGGTGACCACGGCCTCCGGCCGGCAGGTGCTGCCGGGCGAGGTCATGGGCCCGCGCCGCCAGGGCCGCAAGTTCAGCTTCATGACCGACACCTCCTACGTTCCGGGGGCGGTGGACTTCGTGCGTCGCTCCGACCTGCTGATCTGCGAGGGCATGTTCGCCGAGGAGCTGGCCGCCGACGCCCAGGACAAGAAGCACCTGACCGCCCGGCAGGCGGCCCGCATCGCCAGCCAGGGCGAGGTCAAGCGCCTCGGGCTGATCCATTACAGCCCGCGCTACACCGACCGCGAGCTGAAGGGACTGCTGGCCGAGGCGCGGGAGATCTTCCCGGAGGCCTTCCTGACGCGGGAGCTGCAGGCCATCGAGCTGCTGTACCCCGACTGATCGTCGCGCAGCTATTGCTGCCCCGACGATCAGCGCGCCTACTGCCGCACTAGCCTGCCGCTTCGGCTATTGCGGCGCGAAGCTCTGCGGCCCCTATCGCGGATGCCTCTCTTGACCAGCCGCCGGCTTCTCAATTACTTTTGTCGGCCTATGATCGAAGCGACGAATCTGGGCAAGCGTTACGGCGCCCTGGAGGCGGTCAAGGGAGTGAGCTTCGCCATCCAGGCGGGGGAGGTGGTCGGCCTGCTGGGGCCCAACGGGGCCGGCAAGACGACGATCATGAAGATCCTCACCTGCTTCATGTACCCCAGCTACGGCACCGCGACGCTCAACGGCTGCGACGTGTTCGCCGATCCGCTGGCCATCAAGCGTTCGGTCGGCTACCTGCCCGAGAACGCCCCGCTGTACACGGACCTGAACGTGATGGAGTACCTGGACTTCATCGCCGACGCCCGGGGCCTGGCGGGCAGCCAGAAGGCCCAGCGCATCGGCGAGGTCATCGGGGAGTGCGGCCTGGAGCCGGTGGTGTACCGCGGCATCGACACCCTGTCCAAGGGCTTCCGGCAGCGCACCGGCCTGGCCCAGGCCATCATCCACAACCCCCAGATCCTCATCCTGGACGAGCCCACCACCGGGCTGGACCCCAACCAGATCATCGAGATCCGCCAGCTCATCAAGCGCCTGGGCAAGGAGAAGACGGTCATCCTCTCCACCCACATCCTGCAGGAGGTGGAGGCCACCTGCAACCGGGTGCTCATCCTGAACGAGGGCCGGATCGTGGCCCAGGGCACCACCGAGCAGATCAACCGGGAGCTGCGCGGGGAGGTCATCCTGGCGGTGACGGTCACCGGGTCCCCGCCAGCCGGGCGCCTCGCTGGGCGGGCTGGCGGGCGTGCGCGAGGTGCTCAAGAACGCAGCGCCGCCGGCGCCAACCGCTTCCAGCTGACCCTGTCCGTGGACCCCGACTCCGGGGTGGAGGAGAAGGTCTTCGACTGGGCGGTGGCCGAGGGCTACCGCATCGTGGCCACTGGTGCCGCAGCGCCTCAGCCTGGAGGAGCTGTTCATCAAGCTGACCCGCGAAGGAGGGGGCAATGCTCAATAACATCCTGCCGGTCATCCGCAAGGAGCTGCGCTCCTACTTCAACTCCCCGATCGCCTACGTGGTCACGGTCACCTTCGTGCTGTTCTGCTCGATCTGGGTGTTCTACCTGCAGACCTTCTTCGCCGCCAACACGGCCTCCCTGCGCTCCCTGTTCGGCATCATGCCGCTGGTCTTCATCATCGTCATGCCGGCCATCACCATGCGCAGCTGGGCCGAGGAGAAGAAGCTGGGCACCATGGAGGTGCTGCTGACCCTGCCCTTCCGGGAGAGCACCCTGGTGCTGGGCAAGTTCCTGGCGGCCGTGCTGCTGCTGGCCATCATGATCGGCCTGACCCTGCCGCTGCCGCTGCTGCTCTCGCGCTTCGGGGACTTCGACTGGGGCGAGGTGGCCGGGCAGTACATCGGGGTGCTGCTGCTGGGCTGCGCGGGCATCTCCGTGGGGCTGTTCGTCTCCTCGCTGGCCACCAACCAGGTGAGCTCCTTCCTGATCAGCCTGTTCGTCCTGCTGGTGTTCACCCTGATCTCCCAGATCAACATGGTGTTCGGCCTGCCGATCCTGCTGGCCAGGGTCTTCAACTACCTGGCGCTGGGCGCGCACTTCAACAACTTCCAGAAGGGGCTGATCGACACCCGCGACCTGCTGTTCTACCTGCTGGTCTGCGCCCTGTTCCTGTACCTCAACGTGAAGACCCTGGTCTTCAAGAAATGGTGAGCGGGGGATTCAACCGATGAAAAAGCGCGCCGAGATCGTGATCTTCGTCCTGGGGCTGGCCATCATCCTGCTGGCGGGCCTGAACTCCAGCCGGTTTTTCGCGCGGCTGGACCTGACCGAGAGCAAGGCCTTCTCCATTTCCCGCGTCTCCAAGAAGCTCTTCCAGGAGATCCCCGAGCAGGTGTACATCACCTACTACGTTTCCGAGAAGCTGCGCAAGCTGTACTCCTTCCCGCAAGCGATCGAGGACCTGCTGCTGGAGTACGCGGCCTACTCGCGCGGCAAGATCCGGGTGGAGGCCTGGATCCGCTGGCCGTCGGGCGAGGTGACCCGGGCCGAGCAGTTCGGGGTCTACCCGCAGCAGATCGAGGTGGTGGAGCGCGACCAGCGCAGCCTGGCCAAGATCTACACGGGCATCGTGATCCAGTACCTGGACCGCCACGAGACCATCCCCGTGGCCGTGCGCACCGACGCCCTGGAGTACGAGCTGACCTCGCGCATCCGCAAGGCGGTTTCCGGCGAGGACCGGGTCGTGGGCATCCTCCTGGGGGACGCCGGGCGCGACCTGCAGCAGGAGTTCGGCCGCCTGACCCAGGCCCTGGGCGCGGACTTCCGGGTCCAGCCGCTGCGGCCGGGCGAGGACGTGCCCGACGAGGTGGACGTGCTGTTCGTGATCGGCAACAACGACCTGAGCGAGTTCGACCTTTTCCCGATCGACCAGTACCTGATGAGGGGCGGGCGGGCCCTGTTCGCCGTGGACGGGGTGCGGGTGGACTTCATGCGCGGCCTGGCCGCCTCCAAGGTCCAGAACAACCCCACCCTGGACATGCTGGCCTCCTACGGGGTCAAGGTGGAGCCGGAGCTGGTGCCTGGACAAGTACTGCCAGAACTTCCGGCTGCCCACCCAGGTGTTCGGGCAGGTCATGTGGCAGGTGCTGGAGAAGTACCCCTACTGGATCACCGTGGCCGGGCAGTTCGCCTCGCGCGACAACCCGATCACCGCCCACTTCACGGGCCTGGACCTGTACTGGGCCAGCCCCTCACCCTGTCGGCCCGGGGGCGGCGCCAAGACCGAGGCTCTGATCACCAGCACCCCGGACAGCTGGGCCGCGGACGAGGAGCCCTTCGAGACCAACCCGGAGCGGGCGCAGATGCTGCTGCTACACGGAGCCGGAGAACAAGGGCAGCCAGGTGCTGGCCGCCAGCCTGCGCGGGGAGCTGGGCGAGCTTTTTCCGGGGCAAGGCCATCCCGAAGCGGGAAGGGGAGACCCGCTCCTGGGCAGAGCGTCGCTGGAAGCGGCCAAGGACGCGCGCCTGGTGGTGGTGGGCGACGCGGACTTCGCGAGCAACCTGCTGGAGTTCACCGAGGCCGACTACAACCTGAGCTTCCTGACCAACACGGCGGAGTGGCTCAGCAACTCCGAGGACCTGCTGTCCATCAAGACGCGCCTGGCGCGCGACGTGCGCCTGAACCGCATCCAGGAACCGTCCCGGCGCCTCGCCGCCGTGCTGGTCACCGAGATCGTCAACGTCGCGGTCATTCCGCTGGCCGTCATCGCCTTCGGCATCGTCAGGCTGCTGCTGCGGCGGAAGAAGAGCGCCATCCGGGCGGAGGAGGAATGAGCATGGCGGTCGTGCAGTTCAAGAACAAGGTGCTCATCCTGGGCCTGGTCGCGGGGGCGCTGGCCGTGGCGTACGCCCTGGGCCTGGTCTTTTCGCCGACCAACGTGCAGCGGCGGCGTTCCGAGGCTGCCCCTGCTTGCCGGGCTTCAAGGCGGAGGCGGTGACCAAGATCCAGGTCTCCGGCGAGCGGAGGGCGGCACGATCGAGGTCCACCGAGCGGGAAGGGCTGGAGCGTGCTGATCGCCGGCTTCGCCCTTCCCGGCCTCCGAGGAGCGCGTCGGCTGGTTTCTGGACACCCTGGCGGGGCTCGCCCGCAGCCGCCTGGTCAGCTCCAACCCGGACAGCTGGGCGAGCTTCGGGGTGACCGAGGAGGCCCGCACCCGCATCCGGCTGTTCGACTCCGGCGGCAAGAGCCTGGTCAGCCTGATCGTGGGCCGGAGCGAGCACGGGGGAGCGCGGCAACTTCGTGCGCCTGGAGGGCGGCAACGAGACGGTGCTCTCTGAACAAGACGCTCGGCACCTACGTGGACGGTTCGCTCAGCTACTGGTCGCACCTGAAGTTCTTCCCCGACGAGCCTGGCCGGAGGGCAGCATCATGCGCATCAGCGTGCGCGCCTCCTTGAGCTTCGCGGACGGGACCTACGCGCAGGCTGTCCTACACCCTGATCCGCGGCACCGAGGCGGGCGGGAAATGGCAGGTCGTGGAGCCGGCGGCCGGGCGCAGCACCGCGCTGGACGACAAGGAGGTCGACCGCGTGGCCACCACCCTGGCCGACTTCGAGGGCACTGAGTTCGTGCCCGGCAACCCCGCCTCCGGCCTGGACGTCCCCGTCGGCGGAGATCCTGTTCTCCACGGAGAACAACAGGGACTACCGCATCCTGATCGGCGCCCGCTCGGGCGAGGACCAGTACTTCGCCAAGGTGGACGGGGGCGACTACCTGTACCTGATTCCGAGTGGCGGGTCCGGAGGTCACCCAGCCGCTGGAGGAGCTGCAGGCCAGTCCGCGGAGTAGGCCGGCCAGGCCGGAGGGCTCGACCTCTTACCCGGCCAGGGTCTTGCGGAACTTCTCGGGATCGGCCTGGAAGGCCACGATGTCGTCCGCCTCCCTCCGCCAGCGCCCGTTCCAGCGCCTTGGAGCTCTCCAGCAGCAGGCGGCGCGGCGTTGGCCAGCCGTCCGTTGCGCGCGCTCAACCCCATGGAGACGGCCGTCCTGCCTCCGCCCGGCCAGGCGACCTCGCCCAGCTTGCCCTGGAACAGGCCGGGCGTCCTTCAGGCTCTGGGCAAGGTCCTTGTCCGGCAGGATCACCGCGCAGGTGCGCTCGTCGTACTCGAAGCACAGGTCGCGGAAGGGGAAGGCGTTCAGCACTTCGTGGGCGAGCTGCCCGAAGGCGCCGCCGGCTGGCGATCCAGCGGCCAGCAGCAGCAGGGTGAGGTCCTGGTCGGAGGAGGCCGCGCGCTCCAGCTCGTGCTCCAGGCGGGAAGAGCAGCTGTTCCCGCAGGACCAAGGCCGGAAGCGGGGATCGCCAGGCCCTGCGGGCGCAGGCGCCGCGGTCATGCGCCGCGGCCGGAGCGGAACGTAGCCCTCAGCAGCCTCCGCACCGGCGGGCTCGCGCGCCGGCAAAGCGGGCACGCCCGAGGAGACCGCCACCAGCGCCGCGGCCGTGACCACCAGGTACGCCAGCAGCAGTAGAACAGCTCCCGCAGCAGGGGCGCGAGATCCTGCCATTCCAGCACCCGGAACGCGCCGCTCCAGCACGATAGTCCGGCGTGAAGGCGGCGTGAGCAGGCGGTCGCGCACCGGCTCCAGGCGGTACAGCGGGTTCCGCCGGCGCCGAGCGGTTCGGCCAGCAGCACCCGGCGGTCGCGGGCCCAGAGGTACTCGACGCCGCAGACCTGGGAGCGCACGGACACGGCCAGCAGGCGGGGCAGCAGCGAGGCCTGCTGGCGCAGGTTGTACTTGAAGTACTCGGAGGCGAAGGTGCCTTCGGCCAGGTAGGTGGACAGGGCGCTCAGCTTCAAGTCGGCGAAGGCGTTTTCGGCCTGCTCGACGTTCCTGTCCAGCGTGATCTTGAACCGCCAGGCCGCGAAGCGCCAGCACGACCAGCAGGAACAGCAGGCTTATGATATAATAGAAATATCAGGATCTTGCGGTTCATGGTATGCGTATTATAGGGGCAATCGTGGCTTCAGAGCAATGAAAATTCGTCCACGTTCGCTGCCCGCCGGGTGGTACCCGACCGGGGAGACCCAGACCCGCCGCCAGATCGAGACCTTGCTGCGGGCCGACCATGAGGCCGGGTTGCAGCCGCCGCATGGCGGGCCGGCCGGGAAAGCGCCTGCGCCGGAGTGGTCCCGCACGCCGGCTGGGAGTTCTCCGGGCGCCTGGCTTGCCGGGTGCTGCGCTGCCTGGACCCGGGCATCCAGACGGTGGCCGTGGTCGGCGGGCACATGCAGTCCCGGGCGAGGGCGTGCTGGCCGCCTTCGAGGAGGGCTACGAGACGCCCCTGGGCGACGGTGCCGGCCGACCTGGAGCTGCTGGACTGCCTGCGGCAGCGCCTGCAGATCGCGGAGGACCGCTGGCAGGACAACACGGTCGAGGTGCAGCTGCCGCTGCTCCGCCACCTGGCGCCCCACGCCAGGGCGCTGGGCCTGCGCGTCGCCCCCTCCGCCGAGGCTCTGGCGCTGGGGGAGGCGCTGGCCGCCTGCGCCGCGCAGCTGGGCCGGAAGCTGGCCGTGATCGGCTCCACGGACCTGACCCATTACGGCCCGAACTACGGATTCACCCCGCACGGCAAGGGACCGGAAGCTCTGGCCTGGGTGAGGGAGCACAACGACCGCCGCCTGCTGGACTGCCTGCTGGCCCTGGAGCACGAGCGGGCCCTGGAGCTGGCGAGGCGGGAGCACTCGGCCTGTTCCGCCGGAGCGGCGGTGGCGGCGGCCCGCTTCGCCGAGCTGCGCGGGGCGCACCGCGGGCACCTGCTGGAGTACGCCACCAGTCAGGACCGTTACCCCGGCACCTCTTTCGTCGGCTACGCGGCGATCAGCTTTCCAGCCGGCGCCTGATCCTTTCCAGCGACCACTCGCGCGCCAGGGCCAGCACCTGGTGTCCCGCGCGCTGCCCGGGCGGCAGGCTTTCCCGGAGGGCAGCGGCGGCCGGCAGAAGTGTGGTGCATAGCTCGAGAGAATCGGCCGGACAGACCCTGGTAATAGGAGAAGGCGGGGGAAACGGGCTCGGGCAGATTCCGGAGTCCCCACGCATAGGCCTCCAGAAAGGCGCGCCAGGGAACCGCTGGCCTTCCGGGAATGGGGAGGCCAGCGGCCCCCGCAGCGGCCGGTTGCCGCGGCAAGTCCAGCTCGACCGTCGCGCCGGGCAGCACGGCCAGGCGGGCGGGCACGGTGCGGGCGTACGCCTCCAGGCGCCGGCGATAGAGGTCCAGCGGCCGGGTGGTATTGCGGGGCTGCCCCCCGTCGCGCCCTTCCAGCAGAAAAGCCTGGAACCAGGACTCCACGGGGCGCAGGCGGGTTTCCACCGCCGCGGCGACGGGGTACAGGAACGTTCCGCGGCTGTAGGCCTTGCCGTTCGGGTAGGAGAAGTCCAGCCCGGCCAGAAAAATATCCCGGGCCCCGAGACTGACGGCCAGCGAGACGGCCGCCTGGGCCACGTTGCCTCCGGAGGTGTCCAGCTCGGGCAGCTGGCAGCCAGATGCGCGGACAGGTAGCGGGAAAGCGGGTGCCCTCCGGCGAAGTAGAAGGCGCGTGAGGCGAGCCGGCCCAGGATCGGCGGGGAGGCCAGGTCCAGGGCCAGCGGTACCGCCGGCGGAAGCCCTTGCAGAAAGTGGTGGTAGCTGTACAACTGGCAGTCGATCGAGACGACCAGATCGGGGGTCAGGCCGAAGCCCAGGAGGGCGGGCAGAGAGGCGTCCGTGGCGATCAGGCAGGCGCTTTCCCGCAGGCCGGCCAGCCGCGGCGCCTGGGCTTCCAGCGAGGGCCCCGCGCCGGTGACCACGGCGCGTTCGACCGGCCGGAGACTGACCGTGGATCGTTCGGCCCGTCTCTAGATTGGCGATGGTGTTGACGAACCACCTCCTGCCCAGCCGGGCCTGCACGGCGTAGTCGTCGGCGGCCAGGGTCGCGGCTTCCTGGAGGCAGGCGGTCACCTCCCGGTAGTATTGCCTGTCCTCCTCCACCGCCGCCCGCAGCGGCCAGGTCCTCAAGCCCCCGTGCAGCACGGGCAGGTAGTCCAGGAGCACTGCCTGTTTCACCATCCGCGGCTCCAGCCCCGGCAGGAGCCGCAGGCGGAGGTCGGCCAGGATATCCCAAAGCTCCATGCGCTCCAGCACCGCCCGCGTCAGGCCGGCGTCCCGCTCGACCACCAGCAGCCGGTTCAGGGACGGCCCCGCCAGCAGCGGGCCGAGGTGGAAGCCGCCGCCCAGGCCGAGCACCACCGTGTAGTCCGACGCCGGCTGGAGGGCGGCCAGGCGCCCGGCCTCCCGCACGGGGTCCACGGTGGAATGGCACGGGCGCGGGCGTCCGTCGCGCAGGAGGGCGGGGACGGTCATCCCGCCCGCGACGGGCAGGAAGCGCACTTCACCGGAGGCAGGGGTTCGGGCGAGCAGGTCGGCCAGAGCGGGGTCGGCGGCCGACAAGGCGGACAGGTTGCGCCGGAGCACGGGGGTCAAGGCCGGTCCTCCAGCCGTTCCCGGCGCTCTGCCAGAAAGCGCCCCAGGTCCTCCAGCAGGACCGCGGCCCCGGCGGCCGCCGCTTGCGGCCCCCGGGTGCGCAGCGCGCGCCGGCAATCCGCCAGGCGGGCGGCGTCGAAATGGCCGGCCAGCGAGGCAGCCAGCGGGTCCGCTTTCAGTCCGGCCGGGTCGCCCGCCGCGGCGATGCGGGAGCCGAGCAGCCTCGTCCGGCGCTGCCAATCCTCCAGCAGGTCGCGGAGCAGGCGCAGGCGGTGCGGGCGGTCCGGGTATCCCGGCTGGGCGGGGAGCGCAGCCGGGGGCCGCACCAGGCGCTGTCGGGAAGGCTCGGCCGGGTCGAGGTGCTCGAGCAGGCGACCGAGGCCGGGCAGGTCCAGTGCTTGGAAGCCGGGCAGCGGCACTTCGGAAGGCAGCAGGCGGTAAAGGCGTGGGTGGGCGCTCCTGCTGGCGAACCAGCCGGCGTAGGTCTCCAGTGCCAGCCCGGTGCGGCCGCCGCCGCGGAGCCGGCGGGGGGCCTGGGCCTGGGCCCAGGCGAAACGCCGGTGGTGCAGAGGCTGCAGGCGGTCAGATCCGTTTTCCAGCGTGCGCTCGAAGAGGTTCGGCCGGGCATGGCCCAGCACGTCCTGAAAGCACAGGTCCAGCCCCGCGAAGATCACCTCGCCGGGGGTGCGGCGCAGGGCCAGCTCCATGGCGGTGGCGGCCACCGTCCCCTGGGGCGGCACGATCGGGGCGGGGTAGGCGGCGGCGGCCAGCAGGGCCTGCTCGTAGGCCGCCTCCTGGGCTAGCAGCTGGACCCCGCCGCGCAGGCGCCAGGCCCCGGCGGCCGCCGACAGGGGCATGGCCAGGGGAGTGTCCGCGGTGCGCAGGGCGAAAAGATGGGCCAGCCCGTACCAGCCCGGGTCGGTCAGCACCACCAGGTCCGGAATCAGGCCGTGGGCCAGCAGACATTCCACGGCCGAGGGCAGGGCCCACAGTGCGAAGCGCTCCCGCAGTCGGTCCAGGGCCGGGAGCGCGAGCCTGGAGGCTGGGGCCGGAGGCGGCGATGAGGATCGGCAGCGGCGAGGGAGGGGGAGTCGCGCAGAGAACCCGCTCGATGCCGAGGAAGTTGTCCAGGCAGTTGCGCAGCCAGCGACGTCCCACCGCCGCCGTGGTGGCCAGCCCGCCGCGCAGCTCGCGCAGCAGTTGGACCGTCTGGCGCCGCGCCTCCTGGCTGGCCTGGGGGAACAGGCGGGCGCTGGCGGGCCATTCCAGAACAGCCAGGCCGTCGGCGTCGGGCAGGGCGCGGCGCAGAAACTCCAGCAAGGCCTCTCCGCCGGCGGGGCTCCAGCCCGGCGGGCCGTGAGCCGCCAGCTCGGCGTCGTAGTACACCGGCAGCAGGCGGGCGCCCGGGCAGATGCGGAGGATGGCGCTGCCGGCATGGCCCAGTTCGGCGCCCAGCAGCAATACCGTCGCCGGGCAGGCCCCGATCAGGGCGCTTTCAGCGAAACGGCGGGCTTCGGCCTCCGGGTCGTAAGGGGAATGCAGGTAGGCCCCCCCGACACGGGCGGTCAGCTGGCCGGATCGGGCGGGGTGTATCTCCAGCATGACTCAGGAGCGCAGGAAATCCTGGGCTTCTTGAACGTCGTCGGTGACCGCAGCTACCTCCGGCCGCAAGTCGACGCTCCGGGCGTCGACCAGGCCGCGGATCTCGGCCAGCAGGGCGCTCTCCAGCTGCCGCAGGAGCAGCGGAGGGTCGGCGTCCTTCATGCCGTGCACCAGCAGGACCAGGACGCGGGGTCTGGGGATTTCCACCTGGCCGATGCCGCGCAAGAGGCGCCGGCAAGACCCGACCAGGAACTCGTACAGGCGGAAGCCTTCCAGCTCGGGGAAGCGCTCCTGGGCCAGCCGGAGGATCTCGTCCAGGGAGATGCGGATCAGGGTCAGGGCCTGGGCCCGGTTCCGGCAATCCGCCAGGAGCGCCTGCAGGCGTTCGGCCGGCGTCCGGGTGTCCTGCGCGGCCTGCTCCTCCCCGTCCGGGGCGAGCAGCTGCCCCCCGGGGGCCATGCTCGAGCGCAGCAGCTCCAGGGTCTCCGGGACCAGGGGCCGCGCCAGGCGCGTGGCCAGCAGCAGGCCGACCAGGCGTTGGTTGTGCAGGTAGGGGACCAGCACCAGCTGGCGTATGGTGGAGAACTCGCGCGAGGAGAAATACTGGCGGAAGGCCGCCAGCTCGTCGCCGCGGACCTCCACGATGTTGCCCGCCGCGGCGCGGTTGAAGTCGACATTGGCGCCCGGCTCCAGGCGCAGGCGATGCCGGGAAGTGGTGTCGAAACCGATGGCGGCCAGGGGCGAATACACGTGGCGGCGGGAATCGTAGGCCAGGAGGGCGGCCTGTTGCAGGCCCAGGACGTCTCTCAACAGTGCGAACAGCTGGAGGGGAGCGGCGAAACCGGCGGGGACGGCCGCAACCCGATAGGTCAGCTCTTCAGCGGAAATCGTGACTTCCGGATGCGCGGCGGGCGGGCGAAGCGGTCGAGCCGCGGGTGCCGGGGCCGCCGGCACGGGAAGGGGCGAAAGCCGGGCAGCCGCTTGCCCGCCGACCAGGGATTCCAAAGCGGCCAGGCTGCGGCGCAACAGGCCTCCGGCCGATTTGCCCGGGCTCGCCAGGAAACTGGCGCGAGCAAACAGCCCCATCAAGCCCCCAGGCCGAGCTCCTCGAAGAGCCTCTTGTACACCCCGAAGTACTCGGACTGCGCGAACTGCTTGATCTTCTCCTCCGGCAGCGCTTCCAGCAGCTGGTCGAGGTAGGACAGCACCGACTTCACGTCCTCGCGCAGGTCTTCCGGCAGCTCCTCCGACGGTCCGGCCGGCCGCGGGGGGGCTGCGGGCTGCCCGCCGAGCTCCTCCAGCGGCTCCGCGCCGGCCTCTTCCATGAGCTCCAGCTCGACGGGTTCGGCCGACGCCTCCTGCGCGGGAGCCGACTGCTCGTCGGCCAGGGACAGGTCAGGCAGCTCTTCCATCAGCTCCAGGGGTTCCGCGGGGCTGGGCTCGCGCCTCGCCGACGCTCTCCAGCTCCAGCGGCTCTGCGGAGGGCTCCTCCGGCAGCTCCTCCAGGCCGAGCTCGTCCTCGGGAGCAGCCTCCTCCAGACCGAGTTCTTCGGCCTTGGGGAGGGGAATTTCAGCGGGCTCCTCCAGCACGAGCTCGGAATCGCCGTCCTCCTCCAGCTCCTCCAGCTCCAGGTCGCCGGATGCGGGCAGCTCATCGGCCATGCCCCCCAGATCCAGGTCGACCGCGGCCGGCTTCTCCTCCAGCTCGATCTGGACCTGATCCGGCTCCGCGCTCAGGCTGCCGGGCTCCAGCAGCTCCAAGTCCTCTGCGGCCTCCGAGAGGCCAGGCCTCCTGGAGCTCCTCCACGGCCTCGGGGAGGGACGGCATCCTGAAGCTCCTCCACGGCCTCGGGAAGGGCGACAATCTGCAGGTCCTCCTCGAGGCCGGCGCCGCCGGCCTGCTCCTCGGTGATTTCCGCGGTGTTCAGGATGTTGTCCAGCTCGTCGCCGGTCAGGGCGATGGAGTCGTCCTCCTCCTCGGGGAAGAAGCCGGGTGCGGCGGCCGCGTGCGGGGCCTCCGCCTCCGCGCCGCGCCCGGCCAGCTCCTTTTTCAGGATGCTGGATTTCCAGCTTGATCTGCTTGAGGTCCTGCTCGATTTTTTTCAGGATCGCGTCGGAGGAAACGGGCGCCGGCGCCGCGCACCTCCGTCTCGGCGGCCTCCTCCAGGCTGTCCAGCTCGGGGATGCTGTCCGACAGGGGAACCTCGATTTCGGAGCTCCTTGCCCGGCTCCAGGGCCAGCTCCTCCAGATCGAGGTCCAGGTCGGCGAGCTTCCTCCTCCTGCTCCTCGCGCGCCGGAGGCATCCAGCTCCTGCAGGTCCTTCTCCAGCCCTTCGAAATCGGCCGTTTCCCGGCGGGGCGCAGCCCGACAGGGATGTCGGCCTGCGCGGCCAGCGCGGGCGCCTCCGCATCGGTTTCCAGCTCGCCCAGGAGCTGTTCCTCCTCGGCGGTCAGCTGCGCGCCGGGCGCTGGACCCGCACTCCAGGTCCGCCGATCTCGGAAGCCGTCCGCCGGTTCGCTCTCCAGGGTCTCGGGCTCGACCTTGATCCAGATCCCGTACTTTTCCAGACCCGACTCCTCGTCATTCCCGGATTCGCTGCGGATCTCCGCGCTGCTGAGCACGTCGTCCAGCTCGCTGGTGGAGAGGGCGATATCTTCGCGATCCGTAGGGTCATTGCTTCCCATATGATACTCCTGGAAGAGGTTTAGCCATGATCCTTCATATTATCGGAAAACGGCCATCCCTTTTAATCTAATATTACCGTTACCGGCGCTTTTTTCAATAGAGCGCCGGAGTGTCAAGCCGCCGCGGGAATACGCCGTTGATGTAGTAGGATGAAGGCCGCGCGCCTGGTGCTCCTGCTCTCCGTGGGCTTCCTGCTGCGCTCCCTGGCGCTGTTCCTGTGGGGCAGCGGCGGCCTGGCCGACTACCGGAAGGTGGCGGCCGGGCGCGTGCCAGTTGGCCGCCAACATCGAGGAGCTGAAGCGGATCAACTCCGGCCTGCGCCGGGAGGTGGAGTCCCTGGGCTCCGATCCCGAGCGGGTGGCGCTGGAGGCCCGCCGGCTGGGCTACTTCCGGGAGGGGCAGCGCGTCGTGCGCTTCCAGGGCGAGGCCCCGCGGCCCAGCTCCTACATCCTGGGCGCCCTGGTCCGGGTGCAGCTCCCCCGGCAGCGGCGGGACTGGATCTGGAAGCTGGCGGGGACCGCCCTGCCCCTGGCTGGCTTACGCCGCCTGGGCCTCGGCATCGGCGAGCTCAGGAGGGTCGAGGCATGAAGGTCGGACGCTTCTGAGCCGCGGCTCGCCGAGCGCCTGGCAGAGCTGCTGGCCGCCGGCGGGGTGGCGATCATGCCCTGCGACACCATTTACGGCATCGTCGGCCCGGCTCCCGCCAGCGAGGCCAGGATCCGCGAGCTGAAGGGGCGCGGGGAAAAATCCTTCCTGCAGCTTATCGCCGGCGCGCGACTGGCTGGCGCGCTTCGGCGAGCTCGGCCCTGCCGGAAACGCTGGCCGCGCTACTGGCCGGGCCCGCTGACGCTCATCTTCCCGGCGGGGGAGGGCAGCGTGGCCCTGCGGGTCCCCGCCGACCC
The DNA here is from genome assembly GCA_963736785.1 of uncultured Spirochaetota bacterium. Classification (GTDB taxonomy): domain Bacteria; phylum Spirochaetota; class Spirochaetia; order SZUA-6; family DRHE01; genus MIBK01. Next base: position 125,171 of record CAVTQG010000014.1, read on the forward strand.
GCGGCTGCGGCGCCTGCTGGAGCGCCTGGACCGCCCCCTTTACTCCACCAGCGTGAACCGCAGCGGCCAGCCGGCTCTCTGGCGCATCGCCGACATCCTCGAGCAGTTCGAGGCGGCCGTGGACCTGGTGGTGGACGCCGGGGACCTGCCCGGGCGCCTGCCCTCCACGATCGTGGACGTGAGCCAGCGGCCTTTCCGGGTGCTGCGTCAGGGGGCCCTGTCGATCCCGCCGGAAGCCCTCGGGTGAAACTCCGGCACGCCGGCGCGCTAGCCGCGCGTCTAGCGCGCGAAAACCATCTCCAGCACCTGCTCCATGCGCTCCACCGGGTGGAAGCGGATGCCCTTCTTCACGTGCTCGGGGATCTCGTCCAGGTCCTTCTGGTTCTCGGCCGGGAAGATGACCTCCCGGATCTTGTTGCGCTTGGCCGCGATCACCTTCTCCTTCAGGCCGCCGATGGGCAGCACCTGGCCCACCAGGGAGAGCTCCCCGGTCATGGCCAGGTGGCTCTTCAGGCGGCGCCCGGTGGCCAGGGACAGCAGGCAGGAGGCCATGGTGATGCCGGCGGACGGGCCGTCCTTGGGCGTGGCGCCGGCGGGCATGTGCAGGTGGATCTGGTTCTCCTCGAAGAACTCCTTGCCCACCCCGAAGTCCCCGGCGGCGTGGCGCACCCAGGTGTAGGCGATGTTGGCCGACTCCTTCATCACGTCGCCCAGCTGCCCGGTCAGGCGGAAGCCCTCCTTGCCCGGGTTGGCCACGGCCTCGATGGTGAGCATGGCGCCGCCCAGGGGGGTCCAGGCCAGGCCCGATGGCCATGCCCGGCTGGTCGAGGGACTTGAGCCCCTCGTCCTGGAACAGGGGCTTGCCGAGGTACTTCTCCAGCATCTCCGGCGTCGATGGTTCGGGGCAGCTTGGTCTCGCCCAGCAGCAGCTCGCGGGCGATCTTGCGGTGGATCTTGTCCAGCGCCTTCTCGAAGTTGCGCAGGCCCGCCTCGCGGGCGTAGCCTTCGGCGATGGCCAGCAGGGCCCCCCGGTCGTAGCTCACCGAACCCTTGGCCAGGCCGCTGGCGGCCAGGCTCTTGGGGATCAGGTAGCGCCGGGCGATGGCCACCTTCTCGTCGTTGATGTAGCCGGAGAGGCGGATCACCTCCATGCGGTCCAGCAGCGGCGCGGGGATGGTGTCCACGGTGTTGGCCGTGGTGATGAACAGGATGTCGGAGATGTCGAAGGGCAGGTCCAGGTAGTGGTCGCGGAAGGCCACGTTCTGCTCCGGGTCCAGGACCTCCAGCAGCGCCGAGGAGGGGTCGCCCTGGTAGGACACCCCGAGCTTGTCGATCTCGTCGATCATGAACACCGGGTCCTTGACCTTGACGATCTTCAGGCCCTGGATGATCTTGCCGGGCATGGCGCCCACGTAGGTGCGGCGGTGGCCCTTGATCTCCGCCTCGTCCCGCATGCCGCCCACGGAGAAGCGGAAGAACTTCTTGCCCAGCGCCCGGGCGATGGACTTGCCCACCGAGGTCTTGCCGACCCCGGGCGGCCCGACCAGGCAGACGATCGAGCCCTTGGAGTCCTTCTTCAGCTTGCGCACGGCCAGGTACTCCAGGATGCGCTCCTTCACGTCCTCCAGGCCGTAGTGGTCCTCGTCCAGGATGCGCCTGGCCCTGGCCAGGTCGACCTCCTGCGCGGGCGGGTCGGCCCACGGCAGGGTGACGATGGTCTCCAGGTAGTTGCGGGTGACGATGAACTCGGCGGAGTTGGGCTCCATCAGGGAGAACTTCTCCAGCTCCTGCTCCACCGGCTCGCGCACCTCCGGGTCCAGCGGCAGCTTCTCGATTGCCTCCTTGAAGCGCTGGTACTCGCTGGTCTTGGCGTCCACGGCCATGCCCAGCTCGCTCTTGATCGCCTTCAGCTGCTCCTTCAGGAAGTACTCGCGCTGGCTCTTGGAGATCTTCTCGTTGATCTGCTGCATGATCTTCTGCTGCAGCTGCATCAGCTCCTGCTCCCGCCGGATGAAGACCATGACCTTCATCATGCGCTCGTGCACGTCCAGGGTCTCCAGGATCTTCTGCTGCTCGTCCCGGTCGATGTTGAGGATCGAGGTGATGAAGTCGGCGATCTTGCCGGGGTGGTCGATGTTGACCATGTTCAGGCGCATCTGCTCGGAGAACAGGGGGTTGTTTTCGGAGATCTTCTTCATCTCCCCGATCAGGGAGCGGGTCAGGGCGCGCACCTCGTCGTTCTCGAAATTGCCGTCCTCCAGGTACTCCGCGGCCACGGTGATCGGGTTCTCGCGGCGATGACCTTCTTGATCCGGAAGCGCTTCAGGGTGGAGATGAACAGGTTCATGCCCGCCGTCGGGCAGGTTCATCTTGCGCACGATCTTGGCCGCCGTGCCCACCTTGCGCAGCTGGCTCCCCGGTGGGGTTTTCCATCTCCGGGCTCTCGGTGAGCACCAGCCCGATGAAGCCGTGCTCGGACAGGGCCTGCTCCACCACCTGCACGTCCGCGGCGGAGGCGACCATCAGCGGGGTGAAGATGCCCGGGAAGATGGGGTTGCCCTGCAGCGGCAGCACGTGCAGCTTGAGCGGCAGGACCTGGTTGGCGGGTATTATCTGGGTGTCTTCCATCGATGATAAAAAATAGCGAGGGTGCCCGGTGGAGTCAAGCAAAGCCGCCCGCGGTGAAACCCGCGGAGCGGCCCCACGGCTCCCCTTGCCCCGCCGCGGCTTTCTCAATACTATGGGAAGTGCGGACGCGCCATGCAGCGAAGCTCGACCACCCCCGCCATCGTGCTGCGCAAGGCCCGGGTGGGGGAAATCCACAAGGCCCTGACCCTGCTCACCCCCGCGCGGGGCCTGGTGCAGGCCATGGCCTACGGGGCGCTGAAGTTCGGCAGCCGCCTGGCCACCGCTTCGGAGCCTTTCCACCTGCTGAAGGCCTACCTGTACCACGACCCGGTCAAGGACCAGTACAAGCTCACCGACGTGGAGAGCCTGGAGCCGCACGACGAGCTGCGCCGCAGCGTGGCCAAGTTCTACACGGCCTCTCTGTGGGCCGAGACCTGCCTGAAGTCCTACGGCGGCGCGGCAGGAGAGCGCCTCCCTGTTCGAGCTGCTGGCCGAGGCCTTGCGCCTGCTGGACCGCTGGCCGGCAGGCAGGGAGACTCCTGCTGAGCCTCCAGTTCCTGGCGCGCTTCCTGGCCGTGTCGGGGCACCGCCTGGACCTGGAGCAATGCGGCCGCTGCGATCTGGGCTTCGAGCCCCTGGCGACCGTCTACGTGTCGCGCGAGGAGGGGATCGCTGGTGTGCGCCTCCTGCCGGGGCGGGGCGGCGAGGGCTACCTGAGCCTCCCGCCGGGGGCCCGGCGATACCTGGCCGCCACCCTGGGCCTGCCGCTGGCGCCAGGCGGCCGCCGTCGGCCTGGAGCAGGCCTCCCTGGCCGCCCTGCGCGCCGCCATGTACCTGCTCGTGCAGGCCAGCCTGGAGGCGCCGCTCAAGAGCCTGGACTGCGCGGCGGGCTACCTGTGAGGCTCTTCCTGGCCATTCCCCTGCCCCCGGACGGCACTGGCCCGGCTCGGCTCGGTGATCGACGGGCTGCAGGGCCGGGAGCTGAAGGTGGTGCGCCCGGAAGGCCTGCACCTGACCCTGGTGTTCCTGGGCGAGCGGGACGAGGCGGAGGCTGGCGCGATCGGGGCCCTGCTGGAGGCTCCGGAGCTGAGCGTGCCCCGCATTCCGGCCTCTCTCGGGGGCTACGGCCAGTTTCCGCCCCGCGGTGCGCCAAGGGTGATTCTTACACCGCCGTTCGGGAGGGCGCGCGGAGATCACGCGCTCCAGCAGGCCCTGGTGGGGGTGCTGCGGCGCGGCCGGGTGCGCCTGGAGGAGGAGGCCCGGGACTTCACGCCTCACCTGACCCTGGCCCGCCGCGGGGCGCGGCCGCCGGACCTGCGGGGAGTGCAGGAGCTGCTGGCCTTCGAGGAGCGCTTCGCGGCCGACCGCCTGGTGCTCTACCAGTCGCTCCTGAAGCCCGCGGGGGCCGAGTACCGGGCCCTGCAGCAGCGTGACTGCTGAAGTAGGGGAGCGTCATGCGAGCCGTGGACCTGATCGTCAAGAAACGGGACGGGGGCGCCCTGTCCCGCGAGGAGATCGAGTTCCTGATCGACGGGTACGTGCGCGGGACGGTGCCGGACTACCAGATGGCCAGCCTGGCCATGGCCGTGTTCTTCCGGGGCATGAGCTTCGAGGAGACCGGCTTCCTGACCCGGGCCATGATCGCCTCGGGGGACTCCATCGACCTCGCCGGCAGTGCCCGGCCCCCTGGTGGACAAGCACTCCACCGGCGGGGTGGGGGACAAGGTTTCGCTGATCCTGGCCCCCCTGGCCGCCGCCTGCGGCTGCGTGGTGCCGATGATGAGCGGCCGCGCCCTGGGCCACACCGGCGGCACCCTGGACAAGCTGGAGTCGATCCCCGGCTATCGCACCGACCTGAGCGTGGAGCGCTTCCGGGAGGTGCTCCGGCGCTGCGGGTTCGCCATGACCGGCCAGAGCGAGCGCATCGTGCCCGCGGACCGGCTGCTGTACGCCCTGCGCGACGTGACCGGCACCGTGGAGTCCATCCCCCTGATCACGGCCAGCATCATGTCCAAGAAGTTCGCCGAGGGCGCCCAGGCCCTGGTCTTCGACGTGAAGTGCGGCTCCGGGGCCTTCATGAAGAGCCAGGCTGAGGCCCGCGCCCTGGCCGTGTCGCTGGCCCGCACCGGCGCGAGCCTGGGCCGCAAGGTCCGGGCGGTGATCTCCGACATGGACCAGCCCCTGGGGCGGATGGTGGGCAACTTCCTGGAGGTGCGCGAGTCCGCGGAGTGCCTGCAGGGCCGGGGCCCGGAGGACCTCCGGCGGCTCACCTTGCGCCTCACGGCGCACATGCTGGTGCTGGGCGGCCTGGCGTGCGAACGTGGAAACGGCCGAGGCGTTGTGCCGGAAGCGCCTCGCGGACGGCTCGGCCTGGCGGCGGTTTCCTGGACAATGTCGAGGCCCAGGGCGGCCGGCCCGAGGCGCTGCTGGACCCGGCGCAAGGGCCCGCGCGCCCCGCGCACCCTGGCCCTGCGCTCCCCCCGCCCCGGTTACCTGGCCCGCCTGGACGCCTATCGCTTCGGGCTGGCCAGCGGCCTGCTGGGGGCCAGCCGCTCCCGCAAGGAGGACCCGGTCTGGCCGGACGTGGGCATCGAACTGGTCAAAGACCGCCGGGCGACCCGGTGCGGGAAGGCGAGGAGCTGTGCCTGCTGCACGGCCGCGACCCGCAGCGCCTGGAGGAAGCCCGGCTCCTGCTGGAGGCGGCCGTGACCGTCGCCGACCAGCCTCCGCCGCCGCGGCGGCTGGTGCTGGAGGAAATCGACGCCGATGCTCTGGGAAAAGACTGAGCTGGACCCCGGCGCGGTCCGGGAGACGGCGAGGCGCTACGAACTGGACCTGATCAGCGCCTCGATCCTCCTGCGCCGCGGCCTGGCGTCCGACCCCTCCCTGCCGTTCGTGCTGGACGGAGACCTGGCGCGGCTGCACAACCCCTTTCTCCTGGAGGACATGGACAAGGCGGTGGAGCGCATCCTGGCGGCGGCGCGCGCCGGGGAGCAGGTGCACGTGTTCGGCGACAGCGACGTGGACGGCATCACCTCCACCGTGCTGCTGGTCCAGACGCTGGCCGGGCTGGGCCTGGAGGTGCGCTGGCAGCTGCCCGAAGGGGACCAGGACTACGGGCTGTCCCGGCAGGCGGTGGAGAACCTGGCCGGTGAGGGCTGCACCCTGCTGATCACCGTGGACTGCGGCATCGGCAACGCCGCGGAGATCGAGCTGGCCCGCGAGCGGGGCATCCAGACCATCGTCCTGGACCACCACAACCCGCCGGAAACTCTGCCGGCCGCGCTGGCCCTCATCGACCCGAAGCTGCGGGGCAGCCGGTACCCGTTCCGGGATCTGGCCGGCTGCGGAGTGGCGGCCAAGCTGGCGCTGGCGCTGGCCATGGCGCGCACCCCGCTGTACGGGCAGGACCTGTGGCTGCTGGCCACCCGGCCGGCCAACGCCGTGCTGAGCCTGGAGGCCGTGCACCTGCGTGAACCTCGCGCCGCTGGAGCGGATCAGCGACAGCGTGCCGGAGGGCGGCTTCGAGCGCTACGCGGGTGGCCAAGGCGCTGGCGGGGCGCAGGGTGCTGGTCCTGCGGCGGGAAGAGGAGGCGGCGAACCTGGCGCCGGGTGACTTCCGACCCCGGTTTCGAGCTGGAGGACATCCAGCCCCTGCTGCGCGAGTGCCTGCCCGAGCTGGCCGGCAAGAGCCTGCTGCGCCTGCGGGAGAGCTGGCCGCCGGCCCGGCTGGACGGGGCGGCGGAGCTGGACACGCTGGCCGGCCTGTACACCCGCGCCTCCTGGAAGAAGCACGGCCTGGCGCAGAGCCTGGAGCCCGTGCTGGACCTGGCCGCGCTGGGCACCATCGCCGACCTGATGCCGCTCACCGACGAGAACCGCCTGCTGGTGCGCCGGGGCCTGGAGGTGATGAACCGCCTCGGGCAGGGCCGGGCTGCGCGAGCTGCTCATCCGGCAGAACCTGCACGGGCGGCGGCTGACCGCCCGGGACGTCTCCTGGCAGCTGTCACCCGTGCTGAACTCCGCGGGCCGCATGGGCGAGCCGGCCAAGGCCGCCCGCCTGTTTCCTGAGCCAGGACCCGCAGGAGATCCGCGAGCTGATCGAGGGGGTGCTGGAGCTCAACGCCCGGCGCAAGTCGCTGGGGGACCGGGCCTGGGAGCGCTGCCAGTCCCAGGCCTACCAGACCCTGTCCAGAGTCCGGGCAGAAGCTGGTGTACGTGGCCGACCCGTCCATCCCCCGCGGCATCACGGGCCTGCTGGCCTCGCGGCTTTCGGGTTTTTTCAAGGTTCCCGTCCTGGCGGTTTCCGCCGGACCGCCGAAGGCCGTGGGCTCCCTGCGCAGCCCCTTTTCGATGGAAGGCTTCCTGGACCGCTTCGCCGACCTGCTGGCCAACTACGGGGGCCATGACTGCGCGGCGGGGTTCACCCTGGCCAGCGAGGAGCTGCCCCGCTTCGAGGCGCGGCTGTTCCTGCTGGCCAGGGACTTCCAGCCGCCGCCGCAGGCCGAGGCGCGCCTGCGCATCGACGCCGAGGTGCCGCCCGCCTAGCTGAACCCGGAGCTGATCCGGGTCGTGGAGCGGTTCGAGCCCTTCGGGGAAGGCTCCCCGCCCGTGACCCTGCTCACCCGCGGGGTGCGCATCGAGAGCCTGGAGATCGTGGGCCGCAAGGAGGCGGCCCACGTGCGGCTGCTGCTGGCCGCCGACCGCTACAAGTGGCCGGCGGTCTACTGGAACGCCGCCGAGCGGGCCGGCAAGGATTTCGCGCCCGGGGACACGGTGGACGTGGTCTACCGCCTCGGGCGCAACTACTTCCAGAACACGGAGAGCCTGCAGCTCACCGTGGTGGACCTGAAACGATGAGGCGCGCGCGTATCGGCCGGGCGAGCCTCGGCGGCGCTGGCCAGTAGGCCACTCTTCGCGATCCTGCTGCTGGCCCTGGCCCCGGCGCTGGCCGCCGCCCCCGGCGCCCTGGTTCCCCTGGCGCTGTATCCCGGCGGAGGCGGCGCGCGGCGAGGCGCTGTCCGGCGCCGTCCTGAGCGAGGAGGGCCTGGCCTGGCTGGCGGCGGCGCTGGCAGAACGCGACCGGGTGCGACGTGTCCTCGGGCAGCGGCTTCGCGCTGGACCGGCCGCGCAAGATCTGGGGCTTCCTGCTGGCCCTGCCCAGCACGCTGCCGGGCGGGGACTACTTCCTGCGGCTGGAAGGCGGCGGGCCGGAGGCGTCCGCTTCGCGCACGCCGGCACGGTGAGGGTGGCGGCCACCGTCTTCAGCTCCGAGAAGATCCGTTCGACCAGAACCTCTCCCGGCTGATGACCGCGCCGGACCCCCAGAAGGAGGAGGAGCTGCGCCGCCTGCGCGCCGAGCTGGAGGCGTTCCGACCGGAGGCCGTGCATCACACCGGCCCGCTCCTAAGCCCGGTGGCGGGGACGCGGCAGACCGCCGCCTTCGCCGACCGCCGCGAGTACCTTTACGCCGACGGCGGCAGCTCCCTGTCACTGCACAATGGCGTGGACCTGGCCGCGCCGGTGGGCACCCCGGTGCTGGCCAGCGGCGCCGGACGGGTGGCGCTGGCTGGGGAAAGGCTGCTGTCGGGCAAGACCGTCGTGCTGGAGCACCTGCCGGGGGTGTTTTCCCTGTATTTCCATCTTTCAGAGCTGGCCGTTGTGGAGGGACAGGAGGTGCAGGCAGGAGAGCGGCTCGGGGCGGTGGGCATGACCGGGCTGGCCACCGGGCCCCACCTGCACTGGGAGATGCGGGTGAACGCCTGGCCGGTGGATCCACGGGTCTACCTGGCGCGCCCGCTCGTTGACAAAAATCGCTATAACGTTATTATGGAAGAGCTTTACCGGGACGAGAGGAGGTGATTTGTATTCCGGCAATAATCGTAGGTGAGGACGAACCCCTGGACAAGGCCGTAAAGCGCTTCAAGCGCATGGTCGAGAAGGAAGGGGTGGTCCGGGAGTGGAGGAAGAGGGAGTTTTTCGAGAAGCCCTCCACGATCAAGAACCGCAAAAAGAAAGCCCTCGAGCGCAAGCGGATGAAGAAGCTGCGCAAAGTCAGATCGTCCAAGAGATACTAATCGCTCGGAAGACTGCAGAAAATGGAGAGGTCGGCAGCGCAGCCGGCCTCTTCTTGTTTTGGGGGGGGAGAATGGGCATGAAGATCCTTGGTATTTGCGGCTCACCGAGGAAGGGCAACACCGAGTGGATGCTGACGACGGTTCTCGACGCAGCTAAAAGCTACGCTGCTTGTAGCGCCGGCGGCGGGGCGGAGTGCGAGCTGCTGCTGCTCCGCAAGGCCGATGTGCGGCCGTGCCGGGGCTGCCTGGCTTGCGAGAAGCGGGACGAGGCCGGCCGCGGGATCTGCCGGATAGTGGACGACATGCAGGGGATCCTGCCGAAGCTTCTGGCTGCCGACGCGATCGTGCTCGGGACGCCGGGCTACATGGGCCTGCTCTCGGGGCTGCTCAAGAGCTTTCTGGACCGCACCTGCCCCATTTGGCCGGCGTTGCGGGGCAAGGGGATCGCCGGCGTGGCCGTCGCGGAAGAAGGGGTCGGGGCGGCGTTGCGGAACCTGCGGACCTACGGCGACCTGCTCCGCATGAGGTGGTTCGGCGGCGCGGCGGCGCTCGCCAAGCTGCCGAAGGACGCTTCCCGGCAGCCGGCTCTCCGGCGGCGACTGGAACGGCTCGGGAGACGATTGGCCCTATCAACCGAATACGCGGTCGGAGCAGGCAGAACTGCGGCATCCAGTTAATCCGCGCCCGGCACCGTGCTCAGGGTGCCGGATTGTCGTGGTACCCAAGGTTATATGGTCGAAAGGCTAGGCCGCCGCGAGAAAAACACCCCCGGTCCGCACGGGATTGGCCGATCAGAGAGGCCTAGGATCCTAGATAATCCGCGATCAATGGGCGGATTGGTTCCACCAACTCGTTTTTCTTGTCCAGAATGCCCTTGAGCCTCGCCATGCTGACGAGATGAAACATTCGGGCAGGGTCTATTCCTGCTTTCTCAGCGACTTTCGCGATGTGTTGGCGTTTTTCCAGGAATGTCCCCCCTTCCGTCGACGAGAAGGCTTGCGGGGAACTCTGGAGGAAACCCAGGAAATTTGCCATTTCAGCGCTTGGGCATCTTGCAACGTGCAGAAACTCGCAGAAAAGTTGAACTGGCTTTGGGAACTCGTCGATTCTGACTCGATATTTTTTCAGCTTGGCGTAGATTCCGGTGACAGAATGCAGCGCTTCCAGGTCTGGTTCATCCGGGAATTCCTTCTCCAGTTTTTCCAGTAGCTGGAGGCATTCGTCGATTTCCGGTTTCATACCCATGTTTTCATCATGATTATAATGCATTTGAGGAAGGAGTGCAGGCTCCTGGCGGCTATGACGCATCACTTGACAGCTCTTACAAATATGGTAATATTGCCAATTAGCCATGGAAACTGGACGCAATAAAGTCCAGCAGACGACGGGCAACGTCATCAAAGCCCTCGCTCACACAAGCCGCCTTTTAATAGTTGATATGCTGTCGGGACATGAGCGCTGCGCTGACGAGTTGACCTCGGAATCAGGTAGAGACCTGTTACCCGTCTCCATGCACCTCCGCATACTGGAAAGAGTCGGCGTCGTAACAGGAGAGAAGAGAGGGAGTTCGCGTCTATTATTCTTTGCGCATTCCCTGCATTCTAGGATTTCCTCAGATGCGCTGGATCGAAGGGCAGCGGAAAACAAAGTGGTCATGACAGGTCAGCCACGAATCGAGGAGGAAATATGCGAATAGAGGTGCTGGGCCCGGGGTGCCCGAAGTGCATGAACACCGAACAGAACGTGAAGAAAGGCTCTCAACGAGCTGAACATGCAGGCGGAAGTGCTGAAGGTGACGGACATCGATGCGATCCTCGAGAAGGGAGTCATGTGGACTCCGGCGCTGATGATCGACGGAAAGCTCGCGTTGCAGGGAAAGATTCCGACCGTCGAACAGATCAAACAACTGGTAAAGGGGGCCTAGACCCTATGGACAGCCATGGCACATGGAGAGGCGTTGCTCGGGAGCAGATACCCTGGTTCCCTACTGTGGACATTTCAAAATGCGTGGGCTGCAAGGAGTGTTTCAACTTCTGCCAGCACAAGGTATACGCATGGGACGAATCCAACGACAAGACAGTCGTCGCCCAGCCGTTCAAGTGCGTTGTCGGTTGCAGCACCTGCGCCGGCATGTGCAAGGAAGAGGCGATCTCGTTCCCGCCGCTGACAATCTTGAAAGACATCGGGAGGCGCCGCGGCGACTGCCCGGGCTTCGCGAAGCTTGACATTTGGAAGTTCATCAACTATGTTCGCAACGAGCTGGACGTGGCCCACCAGAATGTACAAGGACGCCCTAGCCGAGGTCGGGTGCGATTTTGACAGTCAGATACATGCGATCGACTTGAGGAACATGCCTACCGAGGAAGCGATGCAGAAGATCAAGACCTTCGTCGAACAGGTCAACACAGAAATCTGACAATCAGAAGGAGTTCCTGGCATGGAAGAAAAGATCATTGGAAAGCTATCGTTTCTCGACAGGTTCCTGACTCTCTGGATATTCCTCGCCATGGCGGTGGGGGTCGCCATCGGGTATTTTATCCCGGGAGTCGAGGCGTTCATCAACAAGTTCCAGGTCGGAACGACCAACATTCCGATCGCGATCGGCCTCATCCTGATGATGTACCCGCCGTTGGCGAAGGTGCGGTACGAAGAGTTGGGCGACGTTTTCAAGAACTGGAAGGTGCTGGGTCTGTCCCTGGTGCAGAACTGGATCGTGGGGCCGATCCTCATGTTCGCGCTGGCGATCATCTTCCTGCGCGGCTATCCCGAATACATGACGGGTCTGATCATGATCGGCCTGGCCCGCTGCATAGCCATGGTCATCGTGTGGAACGAGCTGGCCAAGGGTGACACGGAGTACGCGGCCGGTTTGGTGGCTTTCAACAGCATTTTCCAGGTTTTCTTCTACAGCATCTACGCGTGGATCTTCATTACCCTGCTGCCGCCCGTCTTCGGCTTGAAGGGCACTGCCGTAAACGTCGGGATCGGAGAGATCGCCAAGAGCGTCTTCATTTACCTGGGCATCCCCTTCATCGCCGGTATCATCACCCGCTTCGTCCTGATTCGCGTGAAGAACAAGGAGTGGTACCACAAGCGGTTCATTCCGAAGATCAGCCCGATCACGTTCATCGCGCTTCTTTTCACGATCATCGTGATGTTCAGCCTCAAAGGAAGGCTGATCGTGCAGATCCCCCTGGACGTCGTGCGCATCGCGATCCCGCTGCTCATCTACTTCGCTGTCATGTTCCTGGTGAGCTTCTTCATGAGCAGGGCCATCGGAACCGACTACCCCAAGACCGCCACGCTGTCTTTCACGGCGGCGAGCAACAACTTCGAGCTGGCCATCGCGGTGGCGGTCGCCGTCTTCGGTATCGGATCGGGCGCGGCTTTCGCGGCGGTGATCGGGCCGCTGGTGGAGGTGCCGGTGCTCATCGGATTGGTGAACGTCTCCTTGTGGCTCAAGAAACGGCTGTTCAAAGCGTAGCGGCATGATCCGGACCAACATACAGGCGGGTATCTGCGGTTTCCACACGACCGTCACCGCCCGCTCTGCGGACCTGCAGCATGTGGAGCTTGCTATTGAAAGCACTTGTGAAAAAATCACGCGGGCTGGCCGCAGACATCGCCACGGTCGACGCCTTCCGGGAGATCGGCGACGGTTTCGAGGGGATAATTCTCAAGGCAGTGCGGGCTCACCTCAAGGGTTGCTGCTCGGGATGCATCGTGCCAAGCGGAATATTTAAAACCATGCAGGTCGCAGGTGGCGTCGCGCTGCCGGCTGCTGCTTCGGTGACGATCGAAAAGCAGGAGGAATAAGCGCGGCTGGCGATACTTCAGGCCCAGAACCCGAAGGCCAGGCCCGCCAGCGTGGAAAGGCCGACGACCAGCGCAACGTACACGGCGGTTTTCTTGAAACCCAGTTCTCCACCAATCACGAGCATGCTCGGCAGGGACAACGAGGGGCCGGCCAGGAGCAGCGCCAGGGCCGGGCCCTGTCCCATGCCGCTGCCGAGGAGTCCTTGCACGATCGGGACCTCGGTCAGGGTGGCAAAATACATGAACGCACCCGCCAGCGCAGCGAAGAAGTTGGCGAAGATCGAGTTTCCGCCGACCAGAGCCGAGACCCAGGCGTTCGGGATGAGCGCTTCATGGCCGGGACGCCCCAGCAAAAAGCCGGCGATCAGGACGCCGAAGAACAGGTACGGCAGGATCTGCAGGCTGAAATCCCGGGTGGCCGCCGTCCACTGCCGCAGGTCGTCCTTCTTGAACCATTTGATCAGGGAGAACACGAGGAGGGCGCCAAACGCCCCTGTGATCCAGTATTTATACGAGTAAATGAAGTCCCAGAAGGCGCTCGCGCCCTTGGAGGGAGCCCAGTTCACGAACACCAGGATGCCGATCATGGATGCCATGTAGACGATCATCTGCCCGAGGGTTCGACCGCCCTCGTGTGTCCTGGTATTGGAACAGCCGCTCATCGGCGAGCCTGGCCTCATCCTCTTTCCTGAAGAACAGCTGCATGAGCAGGCCGATGACGAAAGCGAAGACGATCGCCCCGATCATCCGCGCGGCACCCAGCTTCCAGCCGAAGATCTTGTAGGATAGCACGATCGCCAAGATGTTGATCGCCGGCCCGGAATAAAGAAAGCTCACCGCCGGCCCGATCCCCGCGCCCTTCTTGTAAATGCCCTTGAATAGCGGAAGGACCGTGCAGGAGCAGACCGCCAGAATCGCACCGGAAACCGAAGCCACCGAGTAGGCGACGAACTTGTTCGCCTTCGGGCCGAGGTACTTCATGACGGCCTGCTGGTTCAGGAACACGGTGATGGCTCCGGCGATGAACATGGCAGGGACCAGGCACAGGAGCACGTGCTGGCGAGCGTACTCCGAAAGCATCTGGAAGGCCTCATTGATCGAGGCCAGCACCCGAGGCGCAGCGAAGGGCGTGAAGTACGCCGCCAGGAATACGCCTAGTACGATCAGGAGCTTGGTATTCGGTTTCATTTCTTTCGTCGCCATGGTTACAGCCTCTCCTTGATCGCCGCCGTCACCGACGCGATGAGCTCTTCAGTGATCGGCGTCTTCTTCTTTTCCACCCCGAAGTCGGTGGTGATGAAATGTTCGAATGGGATCCCCAAGGTCTCGAAGATCTTCTTTCCGCAGGCAATCGGGCACCCGTCGATCACTATGTTCTTCCGAGAGTCACGGGCGTCTTGAAGAAATTTCGGCTGATTCGCTCCCATCGACACGAGGCAGCTCATATCCCCTACCTTCTGCCGGGCGAGCAAGCGCGCAACCTGATCGGCGAGATAGCCGGTATTCGCCGCTCCCGAACAGGCATAGAGGAGCGTAGCCGGGCGATCCTGTGCTTCGGATGGACTGCTCATATCACTTGCCTGCCTTGAGAATGTTGGCAATTTGCTCCTTGCTCAGAATCCTTCCGAAGCTCTTAACCTGCCCATCTACCACCAGCGCGGGAGTCATCATGACCCCCATGTTCATGATGGCGTCGATGTCCGTCACCTTCTCGAAATCAGCCGCAGCACCGATTGCCGCAACTGCTCCACGGGCGTTTGCCTCCAGCGCTTTGCACTTAGGACAGCCCGGTCCTAAAATCTGTATCTTCATGCTCGTCGACCCTCCATGAATTAGATTGCGTTCCAATTATTGTTCTCAAGCGCTTGCAGTTTTTCGGGGAAGCTGCACCGTGCAGGCGATCGATTGCAGAAGACAGCGCGCTTCAAGTCGATATAGCCGGCGCTGGGCGTCTCCAGTGCATGAAACGATGCCTGCTTCCCGCAGTACCGCCAGGTGCTTGGAAATGTTGGTGCGCTCACAGGAGCAGGCGCAATCGAGTCGGGAAAGCATATCGACGAGCTCGTTGACGCTCATCTCCTGCTCGGCAAGTGCCATGACGATCGCCACGCGGGCAGGGGAAGCGAGTGCCTTGAAGGCTTCCGAAAGCTGGTTGATCATAACGGGATCCAGCTCAGTTGTTATGTGAATCATCACTCACAAACTAACATATTGGCAATCTATCGTCAAGGCCGCCGACAACCAATTCTCCTTCCGAGCGTCCGGGCTTACGAAAAAAACCTGGGCTAAAGACGCTTGACAAAGAAGCCTCAGGACTGTACTTTATATGCTTGTAAGCGCATACAAGCAAAGGATAGCGTCATGACCGAAGCTGCTTCCATATTCAAAGTCCTCTCCGATGATACAAGGTTGAGAGTGTTGAACGTGCTGCTAACGACAGACGCCTCCCTGTGCGTTTGTGAGATCACGGATGCCTTGCAAGTACCGCAGTACCAGGCATCCAAGCATTTGTTCTTGCTGCGAAGCATGGGCCTGGTGACTGCCGAAAGGAGTGGGACGTGGGTCTACTATTCCTTGTCCAAGGATCGCGGAAGCAACAAGCGGCTTTTCGAGTTTTTGAGAGGCTATCTTAGCGATGAGTCATTCGCTGCGGACCGTGAAGGCATTCTGCAGCGTTTACGCAGACGAAAAGGCGGAAAATGCGTCATCGGGTTTGTACCGGTAAATAGGTCGAGAAAACCTGTGTTGGCAAGAACGAAACGAGAAAGGGAGAATGCGGTGTGACAATCGAAATCTTTGATCCCCCAATGTGCTGTCCGGGGGGAATGTGCGGGCCGGTCATTGATCCGGCTCTGCTCGACGTTAATGAAGCCATCCTAAAGGTCAAGAAGGAGACCGATGGCCAGGTGAAGATCGAGCGCTATATGTTGACCCAACAAAGCACGAAGTTCCTGCAGAACCCTGAAATCCTGGAATTGCTGCACAGCCAAGGGACGCTGGCATTTCCTGTAACCGCGGTCAACGGCAAGGTGGTAAAGAAGAAGATTTACCCAAGCTATTCTGAGTTACAGAGCTATATCGCTGAAAACAGAAACGCAAAATGAGTCAGCTCCAGTACACGTTTTTTTCAGGTAGAGGCGGGGCAGGCAGGACCACCATGGCCTGTGCCACGGCTTACCAGTACGCTCAAGCGGGGTATCGGACGCTCATCGTAACCACGGACCCCGCTTCGCATCTGGCGGACGTGTTTGAAGCGGAAATTGGTCACAAGATAACACCGCTGAGCGTGCCCAACCTCTATGCAGTAGCGATCGATCCGGATCGTGCAACCGAAGAGTATCTAGAACGAATACTGGCGCCGATGCGAAGCGTGATGCCTCCTGAAGCGCTGAAAGGGCTCGAGGAGAAGTTCCGTTCTCCCTGCACTACCGAGATTGCCTCTTTCGACCGGTTTGTCGACTTCATGTCTGGAGATGGGGCATCACGTTATGGAGATCAGTTCGAACGTGATCGTATTCGACACGGCGCCCACCGGTCATACACTTCGCCTCCTGGATTTGCCCGTAGACTGGAGCCGTACGTGGAGGAGCACGCCAAAGGCAGGTGGAAAACGTGCATCGGGCCGATGGCCGCGATTCAGGAGAACAAGGCGAAGTATGACGAGGCCATGCGACTCCTGGCTAACCGGAGAAGAACCAGGTTTTTCTTCGTGCTGCAGCCGGAGGGCGCGTCGTTGTGGGAAACTCGACGATCCGCCAAGGAACTTGCCCAGCTCGGCATCCGAGGGATGGAGTTGATCATCAACGGGATACTGCCGGAGGAAGTATGCACGGATCCCTTCTTCCGTCATCGCTATGAAATGCAGCAGAAATACCTCCGGCGGATCGATTCGCTGTTTGCGTCCCCCAAGCGCCTGGTCTTTCTTCGCGATTGGGAGATAAGCGGGCTGATTGGCTTGAAGAACATAGCGGAAGAGCTTTTCCTGCAAAGCGGGATACGACAGGGTCTCCCAACGAAGCGGGACGGGGGAGACAGAGACAGCGCAATTCGCACAGGCTCATAGCGGATCCTGTTTTTCATCTCCTTCAACCGGATAGATGGCCAAAGTCGGTTTTCTTTGCTGGAAAAGCCGGAGTGGGAAAGACCGTGGTGTCCTGCGCTACCGCCTATTTCTTGGCTTCGCAAGGCTACAAGACGCTTCTATTGACAACGGACCCGGCCGCGCGCATCGGGGAAGTCCTGGAGCGCCCTGTCGGGGAGGCCATCCAGCCGATAGCCGACGTTCCGAATCTGTACGCGGTCCAGATAGACCGGAAAACCGCGGTTGAGGATTATAAAAGGCGCATTCTCGACGAGGCAAGGGAGCACTGCGACGATGACCTGCTTCTTGTGCTGCAGGAAGAGCTGGAATCTCCATGCACCGAAGAAATGGTCGCTTTTGAGAAGTTTCTCTCCTTTGCGGAGGGCGATGAGTATGACGCGATCGTCTTGGACACCGCTCCAGACGGGCATTCCTTGCGCCTGCTGGAAGAGACCCGGAAAAGCCGCGAGCGGGTTTTTGCGCGATTAAGAGACCCTCAGCGCACGGTTTTCGCTTTTGTCATTCGTCCGGAGTCGACATCGGTCGTCGAAGCGCACCGGGCTTTCCTTGATCTCAAAAAGGCGGGAATGGCGGCGCAGTTTGTGGTTGCCAACCAGGTGCTCGAGCCAGACAAGTGCACCAACGATTTTTTCCGCGGCCGCAGGCAGATGCAGGAAAGGTACTTGCGAGAAATCCGCGAGCGGTTCCGGGTGCCTGTGGCCAATCTCCCCCTCTTCGAGACGGAGATCGCCGGTCTGGAAATGGTGAAGCGAGCCGGCCGGATCCTGTACGGGAGGGACGCGCCAAAAAGTGCCACCGCCGATAAAGCGGCGGTGGGCGTGTGATTATGGATGAGAAGACTGTTTCAACCGCGGCGATTGTGAGGTTCTTCGCGCTCCCCATGGCTGCCTGCGCTCCAGAGAAGAGCTGGCGGCACGCCGCAGGGTTTCTGTCGCAGCGGCTCAACGCGACGTTCGGGGATTCCGTGCAATGTGAGTTCGTGGAGCTGTTCTCCCCGGAGTCTTTCCAGTACCCGGAGGTACTCGAGCTGTTGAAGCGGGAAAGCCAGCCGCCTTTTGTAATAGTGAACGGGCGGCTGATCCAAAGCGGCGGCAAGCTATCGGAGCGTTTGATCAAGGAAGAGTTGGAACGAATAGGAATAAGGAGGAGCAGGTGATGGAGAACATGGCCACCGCAACACGAACCGAAGCTCTGGAAGCAGCGCGCGGATTCGCCCGCGCGATTGGCGAGTCCCCCCAGTTCCGGGAGTATGAGCAGGCCGAAGGGAGCATCAAGGAGGATGCGGAGGCCAGGACCCTGCTGGCTGAGTATCAAGAGGCTCAGAAAACCTTGCGGATGCTGCAAAGCTGGTCCGGCGGGGACTCGCAACATAGCGCGCAGTTTCGCGAGCTGGAAGAAAAGGTGTTCCAGCATCCGAAGCTGCGGAACTATTTCGATAGCCAGGAGAAGCTGGTATCCCTGATCCAAGGGCTCAATAGAGGTCTCGGGGAAGCGCTGGGGTTCGACTTTGCGCGGCTTGCCAAGCCTGCCGGTGGATGCTGCTAGGAGGTCTGTGGATGCCGACCGATGTACTGAACAACGCAGTGATATCGTTTGCGAGCAGTCTGAAGTCCACGGAGGCGGTAAAGCGTTTTTTTGAGGCTCGGCGCAGATTCGAAAGCGACGAGGATCTTTCTCGGTCGAGAGAGGCTTTCAACCAGGCCGCACGAAGCTTTCGGGAAAAGCAGGCCGCAGGCACACTCGTCGAGCAGGAAATCAACCAGATTCGCGCTCTCCAATCGGATGTGAACCTGCATCCGCGAACCATCGAGTACCTGCACGCCCAGCAGGAAATAGCCGAGCTGATGCAAGAGTGCAATCAACAGATATCTGAGCTTCTCGGTTTCGATTTCTCTGCCATCGCCGTTCCCTCGGGCAGTTGCTGAAGCGATTTTTTGCATGAGCACTATCCCGGAAATACAGATGCAGTATGCGGAGCTTCTCATCCGAACGGCCCTGAACCTTCAGGTCGGGCAGCGGCTCTACATCTGGGCGGCGCCGGTGGAAGCCTCGGAGTTCATGCGGATCTTGGTCGACGAAGCCTACCGGGCCGGCGCGCGCGACGTGGAGATCTTCTGGGAGGACGATCGGCTCCGATTCCTGCGCATGGAGCATCAAGACGGCGAAATTGGCAGGGATAGCTCTGCTTGGGCAGCGGCTCACCTGGCGGAGGAAGCGGCCAAAGGCGAGGCTTTTCTGATATTCGACTGCACCTGCGCTGGGATGTTTGATTCGATGCGGCTGGAACGGATAGTGAACTCTTTGATCGCGGAGAACCAACGCTTCGATCCGGTTTGGGAACATCTCATGCGAAATACCACCAATTGGAGCATCGCCACAGTCCCGACTGAAAACTGGGCGCGGAAGCTCTATCCCGAATTGCCGGTAGGCAAGGGGATCAGGCGGATTTGGGAGGACATCGTTACCTACTGCCGGCTGGGAACAAGGAAACTGCAATTGGCTGGACCAAGCATATCGCCAGACTTCAAGCTAAAAGTGAGTTGCTGACAAAACGTGACTATCGGGGCTTGCGCTTCCGAGGCCCGGGAACCGACCTTTACATCGGTCTCCCGGGGGGACATGTCTGGCGGGGTCCGGGCTTCATTTCCGAGCGGGGAGTGCCCTTCATCCCCAACCTGCCGATGGAGGAAGTCTTTACCCTCCCGCACCTGGGATCGGCGGAAGGACAGGCCCACGGAACGCTTCCACTAGTGGTCAATGGGGGGATCGTCGAGGACTTTTCGCTTATCTTCAAACAGGGGCGAGTGGTCTCGGCTAAAGCGAAACGGGGAGAGGTGCTGCTCAGAGCGGTCCTGGAAACCGATGAGGGCGCTTCTAGACTAGGCGAAGTAGCGATGGTTCCCCAAAGCTCACCGATCGCCCGAGAAGGCCGTTTGTTTTACAACACGTTGTTCGACGAGAACGCGTCGTGTCACCTCGCGCTCGGCCGGGCATATCGATTTTCCTTGCGGAACGGTAACCAACTTTCCGACGCGGATTTCGCCGCGGTCGGAGGCAATCAGAGCCATATTCATGTGGACTTCATGATCGGATCGAACCAGCTCGATATCGATGGGCTGACAGCAGGCAATGGGGAAGAAGCGATCATGAGGCGCGGCGAATGGGTTGCTCCGGAAGCGACGCGCAGCCGCGGGCCGGTAAAGAAAGAGTCGTCCAAAGCGCCGCACCGACAGCGTCCCAGTGTCGAACTCCGGGGTTCTCGGCCGGGCCTCTAGCGTTCTTTCGACGCGGCCCCTGTGCCCGCTACCCGGGCCAGAGCGCGGGCCGCATCAGTCCGCATGGGCAGCGTGGTCCGCTCGCGCCCGTCGAACGCCCGCAGCGCCGAGGCCACCGCCGCCGCGGTAGGGACCAGGCCGGCCTCGCCGACCCCCTTGCTGCCGTAGCCGCCGACCTCGTCTGGCACCTCGACGAGCAGCACCTCGACTTCGGGCATCTGGGACGCCTTGAGGATACCGAGGTCGCGGAGCCTAAGGGACTCCGGGCGCCCGCCGGCACACTGGAAATCCTCGCTGAGTGCGTATCCGAGCCCCATGTGAACCGCCCCCTCGATCTGGCAAGCGCAGGCGAGCGGGTTGATCGCCTGGTCGGCACCGGTGCCCGGCGGAACGGCGAGCGTCAGGGAGGACCTGCGGACTGCGTTACTTTTCCAGAAAGCGGACTTGCCTGAGCGAGCGAGGGAAGAGGCCTTCCAAGAGAAGATGAGAAGCTCTCTGCTTGCAGCGAAGCAGCAGATGCTCCAAGAGCTCGCCCATCACAGTCGCGAGTTCCAAGAGCTGCTTGGCAACATGCTGCCTTCGGACTTGGCTGACATTGCTTCGGAGGATATCGAACGCGGCTTGCTGAGTTCGTTGGGCGCAGCAGAAGCACGGCAGCTTCGGCTGATCGAGTCAGCTCTAGCGCGCCTGCATGAAGGGCATTATGGGATATGTGTGCGATGCGGTTCGAGGATAACGCAGGAGCGTTTGGAGGCGCTTCCATATGCTCTGCTGTGCGTAGAGTGCCAGTCCAAAGAGGAACGGCGCAGGCGATGACTCTGAGGCTGGCACAATCGGCCTAAGAGTTATCGCATTGCTCTTGACAATATGTCTGTGGTTTGCTAAGTTGTATGCGTAAAAGTGCATATAAGCATACTTCACAAAGATTCAGCTAAGTGAAAGGGATGCTGGTGCGGCTACAAGAAGGAGGCAGCTCCAAGATGGATGGCAATGCCCAGACAGGCGAACACGCGAGTTGATTGGCATCGGCGCATCCATCGCAGGCAATTGCTTGCCCTGCCTTAGCTACCACTTTGCTGAGGCATTGAAGGTCGGCAGTACCGTGGAGGAAATAGCAGAGGCGATAAAGCTTTCAAAAATGGTAAAAGAAAGCCCTATGAACGAAATATACCGACTAGCCGAGCAACTTCTTCGGCGAAGCGGAAAAGAGCAAACTAATGAATGAGCGAACTCCAGAGTTCGACAAGGAGAGAGCATGAACAATGAAATATTGATCGAAATCTTTGATCCTCCGATGTGTTGCCCCGGGGGCCTCTGCGGGCCGGTTATTGACCCAGCCCTCCTGGATGTGCAGGAAGCGGTGCTGAAGCTCAAGAGCGAGCACGGCGTCACGGTACGGCGCTACCTGCTTCAGCAGCAGGGGGCCAAGTTCGTGGAGAATCCGGAAATTCTGGCGCTTCTGAAGGAGCACAGTACGGGGGTGCTTCCGGTGACGACGGTCAACGGCCGGGTAGTGAAAACGAGGAAATTTCCCACCTATGAGGAGCTTCTTCAATACGCGCAACAACCGGAAGCGTCAAATGTCAAGTAAAGGAGTCCATATCCAAATGGAAGCAACGAACAAGCAGACCCGCTATGTGTTCTTTTCTGGGAAGGGAGGAGTCGGCAAGACCACAATGGCCTGCGCCACAGCAGTGCAGTACGCAGGCCAGGGCAAAAGGACCCTCATCGTCACCACCGACCCGGCGTCGAACCTCGCCGACGTCTTCGAGATGGAGATTGGCCACCGAATCTGTCCGCTCGGAGTGCCCAACCTTTGGGGCATGGAGATCGACCCGGACAAAGCGACCGAGGAATACCGGGAGCGCACGCTGGCGCCCATGCGGGCGGTCATGCCGGAGGACGTCCTGAAAGTGCTGGAAGAGCAGTTCCGCTCTCCGTGCACTACCGAAATCGCCTCCTTTGATCGCTTCGTGGACTTCATGACCGAAGAATCCACCGATGGGGGCGGCGTGTACGATGTGGTGATCTTCGATACCGCGCCCACGGGGCACACGCTGCGGCTGCTGGAGCTCCCCGTCGATTGGAGCAAGCACATCGAGGAGAGCGCCAAGGGCGGCGGAAACACCTGCATCGGCCCGGTGGCGTCGATTCTGGAAAACAAGAAGAAGTACGACGAGGCGATCCGCCTGCTGGGCGACGCGTCTCGCACGGACTTCGTTTTCGTGCTTCAGCCCGAGGAGACCTCGCTGTATGAGACCAAACGTTCTTCGGCGGAACTGGCAGCTATCGGCGTCAAGAACGTGAGTCTCATCGTGAACGGGATACTGCCCGAGGAAGTATGCGAGCATCCTTTCTTCAAGAGCCGCTATGACATGCAGCAGGGGTATCTGGGGCGCATCGCCCGGGAGTTCCCCCTTCCGACCCGACGCATGCTGCAGCGGGACGGCGAGATTAAAGGGATACCGGGTCTCTTGCATATCGCCAAGGACCTGTTTTCGGGAAACGGGCATGCACCGAGCTTCCGCCTTTCGGCGGGGGCGGGAAGCGCACGGGTCGATGCGGCAAGCGCAGTCGACGGCAGGACTGATTCGGACGTCTTCGAGACGCTCGATCCTCGATCGCTGAGCAATCTGCTCACGCCTGTGAACGGAAAAACGAAAGCAGTCTTCTTCACCGGGAAGGGTGGAGTCGGCAAGACGACCATGGCCTGTGCCGCTGCATACGAAACCGCCCGGCGAGGCCTAAAGACGCTCCTTCTCACCACTGATCCGGCATCTCACATCGGCCAGGTCCTCAAACAAGACGTGAACGACACGATCCAGTCCGTTGGAGGAGTCAAGACTTTTGGGCCGTGATGATCGATCAGGAAAAGGCGGTACAGGAGTACAAGGCGCGTATCATCGAGGAGGCGACGAAGAAGTACTCGCAGGACATGCTCGCCGCGGTGCGCGAAGAGCTTGAGTCGCCTTGCACGGAGGAGATGGCGGCGTTCGACAAGTTCATGTGGTACGTGGAGCAGGATAGCTACGATGTGGTGATATTCGACACCGCGCCCACCGGGCACACCCTGCGGCTTCTCGAACTGCCCTTCGACTACAGCGATCAGGTCGGGCTCATGGTCACCACGAACGCGTCTTCGGCTGGCGCCAAGTCCGAGGTGCAGAAGCGTTTCGACCACATTATCGACCTGATGAAGGATCCCGAACGTTCGGTCTTTGTCTTCGTGGTCTATCCCGAGTCCACCCCGGTGGTGGAAGCGCACCGTGCCATGCTCGACCTTCGGGATGCCGGAATCCAGACGCAGCTCGTCATCGCCAATCAGGTGCTCTCGCGCGAGTATTGCACCAACGAGTACTTCCGCCAAACGCCGCGCCATGCAGCAGAAGTACCTGGCGGAGATCAAGAGGCGCTTCGGCCTTCCGGTGGCGATTATGCCGCTCCTCGAGACCGAGATCATCGGCCTTGACATGGTGCGCCGCGCCGCCGAGGTGTTGTTCCAGCTCGGACGGGAGCCGAGAAGGTTCGCTGAGAACATGCGCGAGGAGCAAGTGAGGAGGGTTGTGCATATGACCTATGAGTATCGGTGCAGGGAGTGCGGGAAGATGTTCGATGTCACCGCTTCGGTGGCCGAAAAGGAGGCTGGCCTCCACCCCACGTGTCCGTCCTGCGGATCGAAAGAAGGCAGCGCAGGTTTTCGGGGCGATTGGCATCCTGTCTCGTCGAGGGCGGGTTCATCCGGAGGGTTTGGCGGAATGCCAGCTTGCGGTCCGGACATGGGCACGGGCTGCTGCTGATCCCGGGGAGGAAAGCATGCTGCAAACAGAACAGAATCTGACGGACAGCGCCGCTGCGCGTGCGGCTCGGGAGGCGGCGCAAGCTTTGGCGCGAAAGGTGGCCGATTCAGCGATCTACAAGGAGTTCGAAGCGGCAGCCATGGCGTTTCGCGAGGATGCGGAAGCGCAAAAGCGTTTTCGGGCGTATCAAAACGCGCAGCGGGAAACCCAGATGATGCAGAGCTGGGGCGGCAGTGCCGGCGTCTCGGTGTATCGCTTTCGCCGCGTCGAGAAAGAGCTGGTCGCCCATCCGACGTACAAGCGCTACATGGCGGCGCAGGAGGATCTGCTGATCGGGCTCAAGGATCTGAACGTCTATCTCACCGAGAAGCTCGGATTCGATTTCGCCGACTTGACCAAGCCGGCGGGCGGCTGCTGTTGACGGAGGGACTGTATGCTTGATGCCACACTTAAAGAAGCTGCTGATGAGTTCGTGCGGTCGCTGGCGGCGAACTCGGTCGTCGCTGCGTTTCAGGAGGCGAAGGCCAGCATGGAAGGAGACGAGACAGCTGTCAGCTCTGCGTGACCAGCAGCCTCGGATGGTCAGGCAGTTTCAGCGCCAAGCAATTCGAGGAACCCTTACCCAGGAAGACATCTCGAAGCTGCGCGCGCTGGCTGACGAGATCAGCTAACCACCCCGCGAACCTCCGCTTCGTCGAGTCGAGAGACAAGGTCTTGAAGATGCTGGGCAGCTGCAATCAGGCAATCAGCGACCTTCTCGGCTTTGACTTCGCTGCCAACGCGGCTCCGGCGGCATCCTGCTGAGAACCCGGTACGAAGGTCGAGGATGGTGATCCGTGCTTGCAGGCAAACGCATTCTTTTAGGAGTTACCGGCGGAATCGCCGCATACCAAGCCGCGGACCTGATCGGCATCTTCCGAACACGGCTGGCGGATACTCGAGTGATCATGACAGAAGCGGCGACGAGGTTCATCACGCCGTTGACTCTCGAGACGATCTCGGGGCATCGGGTAACGGTCGGCATGTTCGCGGATGGAGAGCACTCCCGCGTCGAGCACATTGCACTTGCTCGCTTTGCCGACCTCGCCGTTGTGGCGCCCGCCACGGGGAACTTCATCGGCAAGATCGCCTGCGGTATCGCGGACGACATGCTCACCACCACCATCATGGCGATGAGGGCGCCGGTCATAGTCTGCCCGGCGATGAACGAGAACATGTGGCTGAACCCCATCGTCCAGGAGAATGTGCGAAAGCTGAAGTCGCACGGCTACCCCTTCGTTGATCCCGAGTATGGGGAAATGGCCTGCGGCGGAGAAGGGATGGGGCCGGCTCGCGCGTCTCGACGCCATCCTTCAGGAAAGCTCATTGAAATGGCCAGAGAACTCGATACACGCTCCGAAGCAGAAAGGGACTCCTGCGATGGGAAACGGTTGCGGCCGATTCGCTGCGCGCAGACTCTCTAGCTCGACAGATGAATAGTTATTGGCTGAATTTGCCAGAATGCGGCATGGACTGGCTGATAGGGGTATTAGCTTGAAATGCCCCTGTGGATTCGACCCGTCGATACAGCGAATAACGGTAGGCGGCGTGCAGGTCGGCATTGCCGGGCTCGAGGACATCTTCCGAAGCTGGCTGGCAGACGGGAAAAAGGCCAAGGACCTTCCCAAGGAACAGGTTCTCGAAGCCGTGCGAAAACACAATTACATCATACCGCGTCTAGAAGAAGAATATGCGGAAGCTATAAAGGTTCGATACGCAGCCTACTGTGAAAAATCGCCGCAGCAATGACGGGCGGCTGAGGAGAGCTATAGGTCATGCTGAAGGTAGCGCCGCACCCCGACTACCCTCCGGAGGAGGGCAGGTACATCCGCGGAAACGATTCCTCTCCTGTCGTGGTGGTCATCATACTTAACCGAAAAGAAGATGAAATACCTGCGGAGATTGAAAAACTCGTAAGGGTTGGCGTGGAAAGCGGAGCAGCCCTCGCCGGTACAGTGCAGACCGAAAATATCGGATTTGAAAAGATCATCTGCAACGTCGTGGCCAATCCGAATATCCGTTACGCCATACTGAGCGGTCCCGAATCCGAAGGCCATCTGACGGGCGAGGCTTTCAAGGCATTGCTCAAGAATGGAGTCGACGAAAAGAAACGCATCATCGGCTCCAATTCTCCGCATCCACTGCTGTACAACCTTCCGATGGAGTTCATCGATCGCTTCCGGAAGCAGGTCGCAATCATCGATTTGCAGTTTCGCGGCACCCCGGAGCTCATCCGCAAGGCAGTCTGGTCGTGCTACCAGGAGGCTCCGGTGGATTTCGAAGGCTACAATTTATATGATATCGGAGCCTTTCCTGAACCTCCGCTTTCCGGAAAAATCACGCAAAGGGTAATGCAGCCCTGGACATTGCCGAAGGATGAAAAGGAAGCCGCGGCGGTGAAGAAAATGCAGGACATGGTAGAGAGGCTCAAGAAAAAGCGAGAGGCTAAATCATAGGAGTCGTTGTTACCTTGGCATACAAAGCTTTCACCTCTGAAGCGGGAAGAATCGAAAATAGTATCATCGACATCAACAATATCCCAGGGATGTCCAGCAGCAGTCTCGTGACAGCGAAGCGTACGCCCAGGGAAGAAAGCTCGAACAGGAACATCGGGATTTTCAAGGTGGACCAAGCTCCGACAAAGATCAGGATATTTCGGAAGCTGACTCCCTTCTTCATGAATACACCGACGATCGGAAACGCCGCATAGAGCGGGCCGGCGGCCGCAGCGCCAAGGAAGTAGGCCAACAGAATGCCTCGGAGTCCCGACCCCTCGCCCATGAAGCGGATCATCTTCTCCCTCGGCACCCACACATCCAGCAGTCCCAGCAGAACGAAAATGGGCGGGATCACGAGCAGCATTTCCTTGAGGCTGTACAGCGTGACATCCCAGGCCTTGCGGCCCATCGTCGGCCGAAACACGATGAGGGCGCCCAGACCAAGCAGCGTCAAGGCGAAGAACAGGTATCGTTGCAGCCCTTTTAGCTTCATGCGCAAACCACTCCGATGACCAGAGCCACCAGGAAGGAAAAGGCGAGGGCGAGCAGGTTTCGGAACAGCGCGACTTTCCGGCCGAGAAAACGGATCTCCACCGGCAGGGTCACCACCCCGACCATCATCAGGCTGGAGATAAAGGCCCCGATCTGGCTGGCTCCGGCGCCGTTTTGCAGCGAGCAATGCCGCCAGGGGAAAAGCGATGAACCCCGGAATCAAGGTCACCGAACCCACAAGCGCCGCCCCAGCCACGCCCAGCCAGCCCGATTGTCGGCCGATAATCCGCGAAATGAGCTGCGGATTCAGGAACGCCAGCAGGATCCCGGCCAGGACGATGATGCCGAGGAATTGGGGAAGGATGTTTTCAAAAGCTTTCCAGGCTTTCAGCAGCGCTTTTTTCGTCTTTTGCCGATCCCTGATCGCCGAGAAGACCAGCAAGATGGTGGCAATAGCATAGAAGATGTAGGCAAAAATCATACAATCTGCCAGACAACCAGGTAAATTCCCGCGGCGATGACCAGCACGCCGCATACCTTGCGCAGGATCGCCAGCCCTTTGGAGGATTCGGTCCAGCGTAGGTACCGGCGAGCCCAGGCGGAGAGGGACCCCGCCAGCATGATCACCAGGCAGTGGCCGACGGCAAAGGCGGCGAACAGCCCCACCGCGAGGGTCATATTGCGCGAAGCGGCCTGCAGGGCAATTCCGATGATCGGGGCCAGGAAGGCGAAAGCACATGGGCCCAGGGCGGCTCCGAATACCAACCCAATGAAGAAGGCGGTCATGAAGCCATTGCCTTGGAGGCGAAGAGAACCAAGGGCGCCGGAGGGCAAGGGAATCACGCCGAGCAGGTATAATCCGAAGAAAAGGAACAGGGCCGCTGCGATATACTTGGCATAGCTTCCCAGGTCACCGAGGATTCTTCCCATCAAGCCGGTGACCAATCCGATGATGCGCGATCGTTACCAGAGTGCCTAAGGCAAAGAGTCCGGAGAGGATCCAGACCTTGCGGCTGATCAATTCCTTTTGGCGGCTGATGAACCCAACTACGAGGGGAATGCCGGCCAGGTGGCAGGGGCTCAACAGGATGCTGGCGATTCCCCATAAGAAAGCACCTGCCAGCGCAACCCAAACTGAGGCCAGCAGCATCCGCGACAGGGCGTCGAAGAGCGCCGTCATTTCACCCCCTTCTGGCGCAAGACCTGGAGGAGATCTTCTTTCGGAAAATAGCCTTCATGCCGGAAGTACTCGTTGCCGTCCTGGTCCAGGAAGACCTGGGTGGGGATCACCCGGATCCTGTATTGCTGGGCATATGGCTTGCCGGCGTCGGTCCAGACATCGTAGAAAACAATTGCCACCTGGTCCCCATACTCCCGCTCGATTTCGCGCATGACGACCTGCATCTTAATGCAGGGAATGCAGTTCACCGAGCCGAGCTCGATGAAAGTCACCTTTGCAGAACCTTTTCCTGTTCTGGATGGCGAATTGGGTTCTAGAACCGCCTTCGTGCAGCTCCCCAGAAGAAGCAAGGAAACGATAAGGATAAGCAGCGATTTCATGTTGTACCCATCCTTGTCTTTTGTTATTTGGCAATATGGCCAATATTTGAGAACCTGTCAAGTGCGGCTGAAAAGGTCATCCTTGACTTTTTTACATGATATTGGCAAAATAGCCAAATAACGAAGGAAGGGCAGGATTCATGAATGATCTTGAAAAACGGAGAAGTGAAGGCCGGGCAGCCATCCTGAAAGCGTTGGCCCATCCCAGCCGGTTGCTCATTGTGGAGAAACTGTCCGAGAAACCTTATTGCGTTCATGAGTTGACAGCGATGATCGGCTCCGACACCTCGACCGTGTCCAAGCACCTTTCGATCTTGCGAAACGCAGGCATCGTTTCGGACAGCAAGCAAGGCACCTCAGTTTACTATTCGTTGGAAGCACCCTGCCTCCTGCGCCTGCTCGACTGCGTGGAGTCGGTCATTCAGCAGAACCTCCAGCGGCAGCTATCCTACCTGAAAGCATAGCTGCTGCAGGAGCCAGATGGCGGAAGGGTGGGGAGGACTGGGTTTTTGATGGAGAAGACAGTCGTCACGCTGAGCGAACAAGAGGTGCTTGAGTTGAAAGCGATCCTGATGGACGATGATGGGAAGGAAGCGTTGGCCTTCCTGAAGGGTAAGATTCTCGCCCAAGTCCTCCGTAAGCAGAACAGCCGGATGGATGTCGAAGGCAAAACCCACTTATAGCCGCCATGAGTCGATTGCGAATCAGACACCCGACGAGCCTGGTCATCGCCGCCGTCATCCTGTTGGGCTGGGAATCGTTTTCGGCACGGGATTCTACGTCGTGCCGCGCTACGAGCTGGCGACTACCTGCGACGCCTGCGTGGGCGGGCAGGCGGTGGTGAAGGCCGAGACCATCTGGTTTCTACGCCCCGGGCTGGAAGCGCCCTTCCTCTCCTCCGACGGCGGCATGCTCATCCGTTACAAGAAAGAGGGGCTTTCGCTTTTCGAGCGCATCGGCCGGGCCATGGAATACCGGGATCGCGTCCGGGGCAGGGCAATTATTCATCTTCCTTACCTCCGGTTTCTCTATCGCCTGTCCGCCGAGGGCAGGAACCCGGTGAAATACGACGAGGCCTTCTGATGGCACCGGACGGCGGATATTTCGAGGTCGATTCCCGAGGAAACCTGGTGGTGCCGGCGGCGCTGGCCGAGCGCTTCGGCCTGCAGCCTGGGGCCAGGGCTAGATTTGATGAAGGTTCCAACGGCCTGTTGTTGCGCCGCCCGATAACCCACCTGTCCAGGGTGTACATCGAGCCCACCACAAAGTGCAACCTGACATGCGGTACCTGTATCCGTCACGCCTGGAGCGAGCCCCTGGGAAGGATGAGCGAGGCCACCTTCCGTCTCGTGCTGGATGGCTTGCGGACCTTCCGCCCGATGCCGCTGGTGTTTTTCGGCGGCTTCGGGGAGCCCTTGACGCACCCTGACATCTTCCGGATGATTCGCGAGGCGAAGCAGCTCGGGGCCGCCGTGGAGCTGATTACCAATGGCACGCTGCTGGACGAAGGCGCAGTGAAGGCCTTGCTGGAGTCGGAGCTGGATGCACTCTGGGTGTCCGTCGACGGCGCGGCCGACTGTGGCCACGCCGGAGCGGGCGCGGCCGTCGGGATGAACGGCATCCTGAGCAACCTGCAGCGGCTGCAGCGCCGAAAACTCGGGCTTTCACTGAAGAAACCGCAGATCGGACTGGCTTTCGTAGCCATGACTGACAACGTGGCGGAGTTCCCGGAATTGCTCCAGTGGGCGTTGCGACACCACATCAAGAAGTTTTCTATCAGCAATGTGCTTCCCCACATAGCCGAGCTGAAGGAGCAGATCCTCTACCGGCGCTGCCTCTACAACATCGACTACGGCGCCGAGGTCGAGCTTCCGCGTCTGGATAGCGACGAGAGCACCCTGAAGCTCATCCATGCGGTGCTGCGCGAAGACGCCGTTCCCCGCTTCGAGGAACAGGCTTCCCAGCGGCGGCGGGACTGCTGTCCCTTCGTGCAGAAGGGCAGCACCAGCATCCGCTGGGACGGCCAGGTGAGCCCGTGCCTGCCCCTGCTGCATACCCACGAGAGCTTTCTGGGGGACCGGAAGCGCCGGGTGGAGGCCCACTGCATTGGGGCGTTGGCGGAGCGCGGCCTGAAGGCGATCTGGGAAGATCCGGCTTACGTCGCGCTGCGCGCCAGGCTGCAGGATTTCGATTTCTCGCCCTGCAGCTGGTGCAACAGCTGCGACTTTCCCGACTCCAACCGCGAAGATTGTTTCGGCAGCCCGGCACCCGCCTGCGGGGGCTGCCTGTGGGCCCAGGGCTTCATTCGCTGCCCCTAGCCGCCCGCGGCTACAGGATGTGCTTCAGGAACTTGCGGGTGCGCTCTTCGCGCGGCGAGGTGAAAAGCTGCTCGGGCGGGCCGCTCTCGATCACCTCGCCGTTGTCCATGAACACCACCTTGTGCGCCGCCGCCCGCGCGAAA
>CAVTQG010000015.1:0-20826 GCA_963736785.1 uncultured Spirochaetota bacterium
CCTGCGCCGGCTCGAAGCGTTGACCAGCCGGGCCGCGTCGCGGCCGGCCCGGTACGGCGAGCACCTGCGCTTGGCGCCAAGCGCCCGGTGCTCGATGAAATCCGAAGCATCATCCGCCAGAGCAGCAGTTTGGCTGAACCGCTGCAAGTACTGGTCACCAACAGCAGGCAACTTCCGCGGCATATCCGAGGAGACCGAAGTCCAGGGGATAGACGTGGAAGCCGGGGTCCATCGATGTCCGGACGATTCGCCTGGAGCACTTGAGCGCGGGCGCCTGCCCGCGGCCGCGGCGCTCATCGCCGGTTGCTTCGCGCTGACCTTGCTGCTGGCATCGGCGGTTCCGGCGTTCTTCGCCGCTGGAACGATCGGCTCATCGACCGCTTCTTCCTCATCAGATACCATTTGGTGGAAAAGGCGAAACCTCCCCGTACCTGGTGCACGTGGTGGTCGACGACTCCACCTACAACGCTCCTTAGGCCTGCCAAGCCGGGACCAGGACGCCTTCGGGCGGGCGCTCGAACTCCTGCAGGATGCCGGCGTCCGGCTGATCGCCTGCGACGTCCTGTTCAGGACCCGGGTTTCCCGCAAACCGACCGGCTCCTGGTGGCGGCGGCCATGAAGGCGCAACGCATTGTGCTGCCCCTGCTGGTGCATCGCGGCGAAGCAGGACAGGAGCCCGGGTGGATTGCGGGGCAATACCAGTTTCATCCGGTGATCAGTAAATCTGGCAGCCTGCCTGTTGGCGGGTCTGTCTTGGCCCGTTCGCCCCACTGCGCGCGGCGGCCAGCGGTTTCGGACACATCAATTGCACCCCGGATTCGGACGGGCGGATTCGCCGCATCCCCCTGCTTTACCGTCTTGGCGACGGGTACATCCCGACCCTCTCGCTGGAGGCCGCCCTACAATTTTTCGATCTTGGCCCACAGGATCTGGAGGTTGTGTTTGGCAAGCATCTGGTTCTGCGGGGAGCGCGCCTGCGGGACGATCTGCGGAAAAGACCCGTTGTCATCCCCATCGACGGGCAGGGAAGAATCATCGTCGGTTTCGCAGGCCCCCACGAATACGTCTTCCAGAGCTTCCCGGTGCACAACTGCTGGCCGGCTGGCCGGATAGCGAAACCCGCTCCCACCTCCTGGACCTTCTGGAGGGGTCCCTGGTCGCTGTTATCCGATACCTCGACGGCCGGTAAAGATTATGGTCCGGGTATTTTCGGCGATATCTATCCATTGAGCGGCCTGCACTTGAATGTCATCAACAGCATCCTCACGGAAAACTTGCTTTCGGAGCAAGCCAGGACGGGAACGATCCTGGCGGGCTTGCTCTTCGCAGCGCTGCTGCTCTTTCCCGCGGCCAGGTTCAGGATGCGCGGCTTCGTTCTGTGCTGGGCCCTGCTTTTATACGGTCTTCTTGCTTCTTTCTTTTTGGCTCTTCAGCTCCCGCCGCATCGTCCCTGCCGTCGCAGCTCCGACCCTGGGCTTCGCATTCGCGCTGCTGGCAGTGGGCGCTCACGGCCTGTTGCGCGGCGAGCGCGAGGAAGTTCAGCCGCCAAGCGATGCTCGTGGTGGCCAATCGGGAGCTCGCCGAGAATAAGCATGATCTGGACATGGCCAATTAGCGTTTGTTCCATCTCGCCCAGCAATCCCCTGCGCCGCCGGTGGATGAACCAACGGAGGCGCCGGACCGTCCCCTTCGCTCCGAGGCGGTGAAAAACCCGGAGGCCTTTTCCGAAATCGTGACGAACAACCAGCATATGCTGGTGAAATTCAAATACATTGAGACCATCGCGGACGACGACAACCCGGTGCTCATCACCGGGGAGAGCGGGGTCGGCAAGGAGCTGGTCGCCAGGGCGATCCACAGGTTGAGCGGCCGCAAGGGCAAGTTCGTGTCCGAGAACATCGCCGGACTGGACGACACCCATGGTCACGGACACGCTCTTCGGGCACGTCCGCGGCGCGTTCACCGACGCCGGAATCGTACGCAAAGGTCTGGTCGGAAGAGGCCGCCGGAGGCACGCTGTTCCTGGACGAGATCGGCGACATGTCGATCGGCTCTCAGGTGAAGCTGCTCCGGCTGATCGAGGAAAAGGAGTACCGGCCCCTGGGGATCGACGAGGTGCGGACATCGGATGCCCGGATCATCATCGCCACCAACGTCGACCTGGAAAAAAAGCTGGAGGAGGGCAGGTTCCGGCAGGACCTGTACTACCGGCTCACCCATCGGATCCACATCCCGCCGCTGCGGGAGCGGCTGGACGATCTGCCGCTGCTCGTCGAACACTTCACCGGGCTGAGGCGCAAGCCACGGGCGTTCGCCAGCCGCTGTCCGCCGCGGGACTCCTGGCCATGCTGAATACCTACGGCCTTCCGGGCAACATCCGGGAGCTCAAGAACATGATCGACAACGCGTGGAACCGGACAAGGACACGGTCCTGGTCCTTGGCCTATCTGAGGGACTATGTCCGGAACAACTCCAACCAGCAACCTCCTCAGGACGTCCAGCTCACCTTCTCCGGGAGCTTCCCCACGCTCCAGGAGGTCGACAGGCCGTGGTGACGGAAGCGTTGAAAAGAGCCAACGGAAACCAGAGCTACGCGGCCAGGCTGCCTGGGAATGTCCGCGTCGGCCCTCAGCCGGCGGCTGCAACCACAACCGCGGAAAGGAGGCTCTGTAACGACTGGCCGGCTGTCCCCGCGGCCCTGCTTTCTTTCTCTGGCGGCGCTCGCCTCCTGCGGGTATTTCGATCCTGCTCGATCCTCATGACCCCGATCCCGTCGACACCAGCATCCTGGCAGACGCTGCCGGGGCGACCGGCAAGGACGTGGCCTGCAGCGTGCAGGAGACCGCCGACGGCGGCTTCATTTTGTCGGGACCGATTCATTCGGGGCCGGACCGGATGGAGCCTCTGGCTGGTCAAGACCGACGGCGCCGGTCAGGAGCAGTGGAGCAGCTCTTTCGGAGGCACCGGAGAGGCTGCCGGGCACTGTCTGCGGCAGGCCCCTGAGGGGGGCTACATCCTGGTCGGCTCGACCCGCTCCATCGGCGCTGGCGACTGGGACGTGTACCTGGTGAAGGCCGATGCCGGCGGCGTCTGGAATGGGAGACGACTTTCGGCGGGAGCGCGGATGAGCAGGGCTGTTCGGTGCAGTGCATCGACGGCGGGTACATCATCGCCGGAGCACTCCGACCTTCGGCGCCGGGAACGGCGACGTGTACCTGATCAAGACGGACGGGACGGAAACTGGGTCTGGGAGAAGTACGTTCGGCGGGCCCTACACCGATGAAGGGTACGCCGTACGCCAAGCCGCTGACGGCGGGTTCGTCATCGCGGGCTATACGCAGGCCTCATTCAACGGCGACGACAACGCCTGGCTGATCAAGACCAAGGTCGACGGCAGTGGGAGTGGGACAAAGCGTTCGGGATCATCGCAACCTCGCTCGAGGACATCCCCGGCTGCCTCGAGCAGGCCAAGGACGTTCAGTTGACCGCCGATGGAGGCTACGTGCTGGCGGGATACATGCATCCTCCCACGGTTGGGGATTCCGATGCCTGGCTGATCAAGACTGATTCGGCCGGAGACCAGGAGTGGAGCAAGACCTTCGGCGGCGGTCGTTGGGACCAGGCCGAGGCCGTGGTACTGACCGCGGACAGCGGATACGCCCTGGCCGGGATGTCCCGGGGCGGAGACTGGAACCAGGCCTGGCTGGTCAAGACCGATGCCGCCGGAAACCTGGAGTGGACAAGGCTTCGGCGGCGTCGGCGATGAATGGGCCTACGGCCTGCAGCAGACCGCGGACGAAGGCTACATCCTGGGCGGTACCACGACCTTCTCACGGAGGGATAAGCCTACCTGGTCTACTACAAGCCCTGGATCGAAGTCCCGTGAGCCGCCGCTACCAGCCCGACGTCGAAGTCCGTGTACATGCCCGCGATAGGGCTCCAGGCGGCTGTCCACGGAGCGCACGTGCGCCCCCGCGGGACCATGGGCCAGCCAGGCCTGCAGGCGCGCCAGGCGCTGCTCCTCCCCTTCGGCCACCACCTCGACGCGCCCGTCGGCCAGGTTGCGCACCGTGCCCGTCAGGCCCAGGGCCCGGGCCTGACGCACCGTGGCGTAGCGGAAGCCCACACCCTGCACCATCCCGTCTACGATCGCCACCAGGGTCTTATTGGCCATCCCCCGTGCCCCGGAGGGCCTCGGCGATCATCCGCTCCAGCTCCGAGTAGTCGAAGGGTTTGTACAGCACGGGAAAGGGGATGGGAAACTCCGGTTTCAGGAAGCCGCTGGTGATGATCACCCTCTTCTGGCGGCAGTATTCCTTCAGAAAACGGATCCAGTAGTCCCCGCCCAGGATGTCCATCCGGTAATCGGAAACAATGAGGGCCACGTCGTTGTCCAGCAGCTGCTTGATCGCCCCGACGCCGTCGGAGGCCACGACGACCGGATAGCCCTTGCTCTTGAGGTAGTCCCGGAGCGTCAGCCGGATGGAGTCTTCGTCCTCGACGATCAGGACGCAGGACCGCGCGGAACTGTTCATACACCCCCCGATACTGCTACCATACCGGAGGGACGCCGAGTGAGTCAATGAGTTTTCCGGAAGCGCTGCAGGACTACCGCTACCTGAAGAACCGGGGCTACCCCGACAAGGCCGCCCTCAAGCTGGTGGGCGACCGGTGGCGGCTTTCCGGCCTCCAACGCAACTGCCTGTTCCGCGCGGTGTTCGCCGAGGCTGACTGCCGCGCGCGCCGCGCCAAGCTCGCGCCCTCGGAGGCCGTGGTCGGCCAGCCCCTGGGGGTGGACTGGTACAACGTGCTGATCACCGTGGAAAGCTTCCTGAAAGGCTACCCCGTTTTCCTGGCCGACGACGGCTTCTTGCGCGATTCCTCGGGCGTGCACGGCAGCTACCGACCCGGCAGGATGACCGAGGCGGCCTTGCGGAAAATCCTGGAAGCCCTGGACTTCCTGGCCCCCTCGCGCCTGGAGTTGCACCTGGACGCCCCGATCTCCTTTTCCGGCGCGATGGCCGAGGAGCTGCGCTGGCGGGCACCGGCCGCCTGCCCCTGCGAGGTGACCGTGTCGCCCTCCGCGGACTATCCCCTGAAGAGTTTCCCGGGCGTGGTGGCCACCTCCGATTCCAGCATCATCGACCCGGGCGGCGGTCCAGAAAGTGGTGGACCTGGCCCGCCTCGTGCTGGAACGCGGCTACGGCGCCCGCGTCGCCCCGGTCGAGGAGATGTTCATTCCTCCAGCAGCTCCCGGATGAGGCCGCGGCGGAAGCCCCGCCGGGCCAGCGCCGCGTGCAGGCGTTCCGGGGTCATGTCCGAACGGCGCCGGAGCTTCTCGGCCAGGGCTGCGGCCCCCGCGCGCTCGGCCTCCTCGGTGAGCTGGCTGCGCACGGCCTGCTCGGCCAGCTCCCGCGGCACCCCGCGCCGCAGCAGGCCGGCCAGCAGCGGCCCCGGGCCCTCCGGGTGCCGCGCCAGGCGCAGGCGCACCCAGGCCTCGGCGTAGGAGCGGTCGTCCAGCAGCCCCGTATTGGTGAGGCGCGCCAGCTCCGCGGCCAACAGGCCCGGCTCGGCGCCCCGGGTGAGCAGCTTGCGCTCCAGGCCGCGGGTGGAGTGCGCCGAGCCGGCCAGCAAGCGCAGGGCCCGCGCGTGCAGCTCGCTCGCTCGGGCCAGCTCCGCGAGGCGCCGCACCTCCTCGCCCCCCAGCTCGACCCCGGGCTCCAGCGCGCTCGTGGTGAAACCTGCCTCCAATAGGGAAGATTCCAGGAAGGAAAAAGAAGAACCATCGGAGAGCTCCAGCCGGAGCTTCCCGATGGTTCCGGAACGGTCGAGGGACTGGACGCGAAGCCTAGCGCTTGGAGAACTGGAAGCGGCGGCGGGCTCCGGCTTGCCCATACTTCTTGCGCTCCACCGCGCGCGGGTCGCGGGTCATGAACCCGTTGGCGCGCAGCACCGCGCGATTGGCCGGGTCCTGGGCGACCAGGGCGCGGGCCAGGCCGTGCTTGCAGGCGTCCGCCTGCCCGGAGGGCCCTCCTCCGCACACCTTGATCAGCACGTCGAACTTGTCGCGGCTGGAGGTCACCTCCAGGGGAGCGGTCAGGCTCTTGACCAGCAGGCCGTAGGGGAAGTACTGCTCCAGGGATTTGCCGTTCACGGTGATGGCCCCGGAGCCCTCGCGCAGGTACACCCGCGCGGTGGCGGTCTTCCGCCTGCCGGTGCCGTATGCCAGGTTCTTTGCCAATTGTCGCTACCTCACAACTCGATTTTCTGCGGTTTCTGCGCCGCGTGCGGATGGCTCCGGGCCGGCATAGACCTTCACGTTCTTGAAGAGCTTGCGCCCGAGCGGCCCCTTGGGGAGCATGCCCTTGATCGCCTGCTCCAGGGGAAAGGTGGGCCTGCGGGCCAGCCTGCGGCCCATCGGCTCCTGGCGTATCCCGCCAGCCCAGCCCGTGAACCGGTAATAGATCTTGTCGGTCAGCTTCTTGCCGGTGACGCGGACCTTGTCGGCGTTGACCACGACGACCCAATCGCCCACTTCCTGGTGGGGCACGAAAGCGGGTTTGTTCTTCCCGCGCAGCACGTGCGCAATGCGGCTGGCCAGGCGCCCCAGCGTCTTGCCCTCGGCGTCCACCAGCCACCATTTCCGCTCAACGTCCTTGGGATTTACGAATATCGTCTTCATAGCAGAGGCAGTATCCTGTCACATACCCTTTTCTTTGTCAATACGCCGCGAAAACCGCTGCCTCACTGCCCCTTCTGCTCCTTGCCTTCCTCCTCTTCCTCCTCCTGCTCCTCTTCCTTGCGGCTTTCGATCTTATCCTTGATGTCCGCGACCCCCACGAAGAAGGAAATCAGGCCGATAAACACGGCGATCAGAGGCACACCGCCCTTCAGGAATTGGACAACATCCGGCCACCAACCAAGCGCCCAGGGAAAGGGAAGCACGGCATAAACGGCGAAAAGGATCAGCAGTACCCCTATGAATAGCGCTATCATCGGTTTCCTCCCCGTTCTGGAACGTATATTCAGCTAAGATAACGATTTATGGCGCTCTGTCAACTGATTGCGGGCAAAAAACGATGCAGCTCGCTATGACGGGCAAGGGCTTGCGGCCCACCGCTTTTTCGTATAACCTTCCGGCTAGCGAAAACCCTTACCAAAGGAGTGCACCATGAAAGTAAAGATCGATGCCGACCTGTGCACCGGGTGCGGCCTGTGCACCGACAGCGTGCCGGACGTTTTTAAGATGGGCGACGACGTGGCCCAGGTGATCAAGCCCGACGTGCCCGCCAACCTGGAAAAGGCGGTCAAGGAAGCGGCGGAGGACTGCCCGGCGGAGGCCATCATCGTCGAGTGACGCGATCCCGACAAACAGAAAGCCCGGCTGCGCGGCCGGGCTTTTGTTTGCCTTGACATTCCTCCGAAAGGCTGCGATTTTACTTGGCGGGGCCCATAGCTCAGTCGGTTAGAGCGGCGGACTCATAATCCGTTGGTCCGGGGTTCAAGTCCCTGTGGGCCCATCCTGCTACAATTGCATCAACAGGCGCTGCGCCTCCTGGCCAAGCTCGGAGGAAGAGTCCAGGCTCACCGCCTTCTCGAGGGCTTCGCGGGCCCCCTGGCTGCGTCCCAGCCCCTGGTAGGAGTACGAAGAGAGGATCAGCAGGGCCTGGGCGAATCCGCCTTCCGGGTTCAGGGCGAGCTGGCTGTCGAACAGAGCCAGGGCGTCCGCGAAGGCCAGGCTCTCCAGCAAGAGCTGGCCTTTCAATAAAACGAGGTCGGTGTACATCGGCTCCTGCTGCTCGATGCGCGCGCGCTCGAGGGTACGCAGGGCCAGCGCGGTGCGCTGCTGCCGGTTGTAGGCCGAGGCAATATAATAGTAAAAGATCCCTTCCTCGCCGGGATACGCTTCTTTCAGCGCGTCCTGAAGGACCTTCAGCGCCTCCTCAAAGCGCTCCGCTTCCAGCAGGGAACGGCCTTCGGCCAGCGCCTCCTCCGAGCCGGAGGCCTCCACCCACTCGACGGTGGCCGGCGCCCCGGCCGCGGCCCCGCGCGCGCCCATGGCCGCGGTGCCGTCGCCCTTCGCCCCGCCGCTGACCGCGCCCTTGACCTTGGCGCTCACTACCTTACCGAGTTGCCAGGAAGCCACCTTCTTCGAGGCGGCCACCAGGTCGGCGACCAGATAAAGGCCGGGCTGACTGACCGAAAGGCGCGCGGCGCCCTGGGTCAGCTCCACAAAGCCGTCCTCCGGAGAGGCGTATCCTGGCGTTGGCGGGGAGGCGATCGCCCGGGGCGAGCTCTTTCCAACCCCCGCCGGCAGCCATTTCGACCAGCCCCTCCGTGTATGCTACGCGCAGGTCCTGCGCCGCCACGCCTAGCGCGGCCAGCAGGAAAAGCCCGAGGATCAGTTTCTTCATATCCTCAAGGGTATCCCCACCGGTCTGGAAAATCAACGCGGCGGGATTCGCGGGCCCTTGCCAACCCCGCGGACATGCAGCACTATGAGAGCATGCCGCTTTCGTACGGCCCGCTGCTGCCCGTGCACGCCGGGCTCATGAGCCTGGCCTTCCTGCTCTCCCTGACCGGTGCCTTCTTCCCTCGCTATCTGAAGCGCCGCAAGTGGTGGCTGAAGGTCCACTTCTGATATCCGGGCTGGGCGCGGGGCTCGGGGTAGCCGGCGCCGGCGCGGCGGCGCAGATGGTGGCGGCGTCGGGTCGTGGCCACCTGCGGGTGCCGCATGCCATCTCCGGCACGCTCACCGTCGCCCTTGGCTTGGCGGCGCCGATTCTAGGGCAGGGTGATGTTCGAGGGGCACGGGAGGCTGAGGGGCTACCGTTCCGCCCATCGTTGGGTCGGCCGGGCAGCTCTCCTGGCCATGGCCGGAACGATCATTCTGGGGCTGCTGCGGGCCGGCTGGCTCCGGCTATAGCCGTACTGGAGGCCGCAGCAGCGGCAGGTCCGTCGGCACGCGCAGCACGTCGCGCGGCTTGGAACCCTTGGAAGGGCCGACCACGCCCATGCGCTCCATCTCCTCCACCAGGCGGGCGGCGCGGTTGTAGCCGATCTTCAGGCGGCGCTGCAGGTAGGAGGCCGAAGCCTTGCCCACGGCCAGCACGATCTGCAGCGCCTCGTCCATGAGGGGGTCCTCGGCCCCGGTGCCGTCGAACTCCCCGTCGGACTCCTCCAGGAAGATATCCTCGTCCAGGTAGTCCGGCGCGCCCAGGGTCTTGGCGTGGGTGGTGATGGCCTCCACCTCCTCGTCGGACAGGTAGGTGCCCTGCAGGCGCACGGGCACGGGATCCCAGGCCGCCGAGAACAGCATGTCCCCCTGGCCCAGGAGTTTCTCCGCCCCCACCGCGTCGATGATGATGCGCGAGTCGAACTTGCTGGCCACCATGAAGGCGATGCGCGAGGGGATGTTGGCCTTGATCAGGCCGGTGATCACCTCGATGGACGGGCGCTGGGTGGCCAGCACCAGGTGCAGGCCCACGGCGCGGGCCATGGCCGCCAGACGGGCGATCACCGCCTCCATCTCCTTGCCGGTGGTGGCGATCAAGTCGGCGAACTCGTCGATCACGATCACCCAGTAGGGGATGCGGGGGATGGTCACCTTGAGCTTGCCGGCCTTGCGGTTGTAGGCCCGGATGTCCCGCACCCCCATGTGGTCCAGCAGACTGTAGCGCCTCTCCATCTCCTCCAGGCAGTACTCCAGCACCTGATAGGTGCGCTTGGGATCGGTCACCACCGGGGTGAGCAGGTGGGGGATGTCGTTGAAGGATTTCAGCTCCACGATCTTGGGGTCCACCAGGATGAAGCGCACCTCCGCGGGGGACTTCTTGTAAAGGATCGAGCAGATGATCGAGTTCACGCACACCGACTTGCCCGAGCCGGTAGCCCCGGCGATGAGCAGGTGCGGGGTCTGGGTCAGGTCGATCACCTGCGCGGCCCCGGCGATGTCCTTGCCCAGGGCCACGGGGATCTCCATGTGCGCCGTCTGGAAGTCCTTCAGCTCGATCATCTCCTTGAAGGACACGATGGCCCGCTTCTTGTTCGGCACCTCGATGCCCACGGCGTGCTTTCCCGGGATGGGGGCCACGATGCGCACGCGCGAGGCGGCCAGGCGCAGGGCGATGTTGTCGGACAGCGCGGCGATGCGGGAGATCTTCACCCCCGAGGAGGGCAGGATCTCGTACATGGTGATGACCGGGCCCTTGCGGATGCCGGTGACCTCGGCGGAGATCTTGAACTCCTCCAGGGTCTTCATCAGCACTTCCGCGGCGTGGCGCGTCTCGTCGTCGATCTCCCAGTACTCCCCGTCGTGGTATTCCTTCAGCAGGCCGTGGGTCGGGAAGCGGTACTCGCGCGCCTTGGCCGCGGCTTGGGGTGCTGGGTTCGGAGCGCCCTTCGACCCGGCTTTCGCCGCGGCGGCTTTCTGGCGCGGGCGAGCTTTTGAATCCCCTTCGTCCGCCGGCGGTGTCTCAGCCCCCGCTTCCGACTGCGCTCGCGCCTGAGCTCGCGAAGCAGTGCGCTCTTGCGCTGCGCCGGCAGCATCCGCCGGCTCCTCGGCCGGCGCTTCGGCCTCCTCCTCCAGTTCCACGGCCTCCTCCGCCGGCTCCGCTTCCTGCTTCGGCCCCTCCAGGGCCTTGAGCGGCGGGGGCAGCAGCGCAGGCGCCTTTGGCCTGGCCGGCTCCTTCTGCTCCTCGGCCTGTTTCGCCGCCTGCGCAGCAGCGTGCTCTCGCGCCCGGCCGCGCAAGGACAGGATCAGCAGCAGCTCCAGCACGACCAGGGCGAACAGCAGCACGGCCGCGGGAAAGCGGCCGAGCCAGGCCACCAGAAGGTCCGGCAGGTAGGAGCCCGGCACGCTGCCGTGCAGGGCCACCTTGTGGAACAGGCTCACCGTGACGAAGGGCAGGAGCAGGAGGTTCAGGACCCCGAAGCGCAGCGGCGAGAAGCGGCGGGACAGCAGCAGGACCGCCAGGGCGATCGGATACACGGGCACGAAAAACGCGGCCCAGAGGAAGGTCGAGAACAGGAACCGGCCGGGCGCGGCTACTACGGCCCACGCCGGTGGCGCGGCCGGCAGGCTGCTGACGCCGGCCAGGTGGGCCACGAGGGAACCGAGCAGGACCACCCCGGCGCCGCACAGCAGGCCGGCCAGGGCATACATCGGGACCAGGGAACGCCGCTTCAAAACTCCCCCTACGTTGGTTATCGGAGAATTCCGCCGCTAAGGGTAGAACAGGCGCACCGTGTCCTGCGGAGCCAGCCCGTAGTACAGCTCCCCGTAGTGCACGGCCGACACCAGGATCTTGCGCACGTAGCGGCGGGTCTCGGCGAAGGGCACCGCCTCCACCAGCAGGTCGCTGGGCAGGCCGGCGGCGCCGCGCTCCCACCCACGCAGCCGGCCGGCGCCGGCATTGTAGGCCAGCAGCGCCCTGGCCAGGTCTCGGGACTTGGCCGCCAGGCGCGCCAGGTGCCGTGCCCCGATGCGCAGGTTCTGGCCAGGGTCGCGCAGGTCCGGCTCCCCGATCTTCAGCAGGCGCGCCACCTCCAGGGCGGTTTCCGGCAGGAGCTGGGTCAGGCCCACCGCCCCCGCACTGGAGACGATTCCCGGGTCGAAGTGGCTCTCCTCGCGGACCAGGGCGAAAAAGACCGCGGGGGAAAGGCTCTCCTCGCGGCAGACCTCCTCCACCTCCTGCGCGAAGCCGCGGGGGTAATTCAGGCGAAGCACCTCCTCGGTGGCCGGTTCGCCCTCCAGATAGCGGGCCAGCAGGCGCAGGCACAGCAGGTACTGGCCCCGGCCAGCCAGCTCCCGCGCCGCCCGCAGCAGCAGGCCCGGCGCGGCCCGCGGGGACAGCAGGCGCCGGTAGCCATCCTGGTACAGGCCGTGCTCGATGAATCCCAGAAGGAACGCCTCGGGCGCCGCAGCCCTGGCGGCGGGCTTCGGCGCGCCGGCCGGCTCCGCAGCGTTTTCGGGCGCAGGCGCCTCCCCGGTTGCCGGTTCTTCCGGCGCGAAGCCTGGCGCCCCAGGGGCAACGCCCGGCACGGATGCCGGCCTTCGCGCCGGCTGCGCCGGCAGCCGTGCAGCGGCCAGCCGGCCGTGATAGCCGCCCGGGTCCAGGCGCGCGGCCTCGCGGAAGTCTTCCTGCGGGTCGCCCTGCAGCTCGCCCAGCTCGCGCAGGCGCCCCTCCAGGTAGGCCAGCCGCGCGCGCGGCGCCAGAGCGCGCTGCGGGAGGCGCAGTCCCGGGCGCCTCCACGCGGTTCAGCGCCGCCCGCAGCCGGGTCAGCTCGGCCCACTGCCGGCGGGCCACCATGGCGGAAATCTCCTGTTCCAGGATGTCGGCGAAATAGGAGGGATCCGCCCAGGTCTGTCCCTCCACCTCCGCCAGGA
The DNA here is from genome assembly GCA_963736785.1 of uncultured Spirochaetota bacterium. Classification (GTDB taxonomy): domain Bacteria; phylum Spirochaetota; class Spirochaetia; order SZUA-6; family DRHE01; genus MIBK01. The sequence goes on from CAVTQG010000015.1 coordinate 12,389, forward strand.
AGTCCCCCGCGGAGCGGTCGCGGGCCAGGTCCAGCAGCTGCCAGGAGGCGCGGTCGCGCTGGGCGGGGACCGCGCTTTCCCGCGCCACCCTTCGGAAGGCGGCCGCCGCGGCCGGCAGGTCACCCGCCCGGCGCGCAAGGCGGCCGGCCCACTCGGCTCCGCTGGAGTCCTCCACCAGGGGAGCGAGGAGGCGGACACCCCGCGCGGGTTCCCCGGCCTGCAGGAAAGCTCCCGCCGCCTCCGGCAGGAGCGGGGCGCGCAGAGCCGGAGACAGCTCGGGGAAAGAGCTCTCGATGGCGGCCAGCGCCTCCGAGGCATGCCCCGCGGCCAGGGCGGCCTTGGCCCCGAAAAAGGCGGCTTCCGCCGGGGAAAAACGCCCCAGGCGTTCTTCCAGCTCCAGGAAAGAATAGGCCCGGGGATGCAGCTCCGAAGCCTTGCGCTGGAAGAACAGCTCGCGGAAGAGGTCCGGCCAGCCCGGGGCGCTCAATCGGCAGGATGCCGCGGCCCTGAACAGCAGGAGCTCATCGTCCCCCGGCTCAGCCAGCCTGTCCAGCCAGGGCAGCAGCTCGGCATCCTTGCGCTGCCAGTACAGGGCCTCGGCCAGCGCCCGCTCCCCGGCACGGCGCGGCTCCGGCGAACGCAGGCCCGGCAGGAAGCGGCGGGCCTGGCGTTCCGCCTCGGCCCACTCTCCCCTCGCTGCGTAGCCCGCCAGCAGGGCCAGGGCCGCCTCCTCCTTCCACCGCCCCCGGCCCTTCTCCCATTGCAGGGAGAGCAGCGCCTGGGCCTGGCCAGGGTCGCCCGACGCTTCAGCCCAGAAGGAGAGGTAGTACGGTGAGCCCGGCCCGAGGCGGAAGGCCTGGCCCAGCGCTTCACCCTGCACCCCGCGCAGGAAGGAGGCGTCCCCGCGCCCCAGGCGCTCGGCGGCCTGTTCTGCGGGTATGCCCCAAAGCTCCTCCGCGCGGCACTGGGTCAGCGTAAGGGTGGAAAGGAGCAGGAAAGGCAGCAGCCTACTTTTTCGGAATGAACAGTCGATGTCCCGCAATGATCAAGTCCGGGTTGGGGATCTTGTTGGCCTTGGCCAACCTGGGATACAGCCAGGGGTTGCGATAGTAGGTGCCAGCCAGATCCCAGAGGGTGTCGCCCCAAACGATCCGGTACCAGATTCCTTCGGCTTCCTGGGCTGCCGCGGCTTGTGCTTTGGCGGCCGGTTGCTCGGCCTTGGGCGCGGCGGCCGGTGCTTCGGCGGGCTTGGGCTGCGCCGGTTCAGGCGCCGCCGCGGCCTCGCCGGCCTGCGGCAGAGTGCTCTCCCCTGTTCCGCCGAACAAGCGCGGGACCCGCTCCCCGTCCAGCAGCCGGTAAATCAGGTAGGCGGCCCCCGCCAGGACGAGCAGCCCCAGCAGCACGAAGCCGATCACCGCCAGCACGCGCGGCCGGCGGGGCTCCAGGGGCGCCTTACGGCGGTCGGTCGCCCCGACCGGGTAGGACTCCCCGGCCAGGCGCGTCTCGGCGACGGGTTCGGCCCGGGGCGTGGGGCGGGCCTGGGTTTCCCCTTCCAGATCCAGCTCCTCCAGGGGCGTGGTTTCCGCCGTTCCGAGCGACGTCAGGCTCACGGACAGGCTCTGCTGCTCGCCGCTCAGGGGATCGGAGGCGACGGCTTCCAGGTTCCCCCGCGAGTCCAGGCCCACCTGCAGCTCGATCTCCGGTTCCCGCTTGGGGGCGGGCTGGATGTTCTCGATCATCAGGCTGCCGATGAAAGCTTCAGCCCCCTCCCCCGAGCCCCGGTACAGATCGATCTGTACGGAGTCCTGGTTGTCCCGCGCCGTGGTCACCACCAGCTTCTTGCGGCCGGTGAAGTCCTGTTCGAGCACGGAATAGAAGGAACCGTCGGCCAGCTTGATCCCGATCTCGCTCCCCATGTTCAAATCGTAGCCCTCCGCCCCTGCTTTGTCAATGTTGGCCCGGCAAAAAGCGGGCTTTCCTTGACATTATCGGCACTTTCGCAAAACAATCGGGGAACAATGTCCGCCTGGCTGTACCTCCTCGCCGCCGCAGCCTTGCTCGGCTCGGCAGCCTTCCTCTGGCTGCGCCGGGCCGGCGCCGGGAGCGGGCGCCGCAGCCGCCTGGCCGAGGTGCGCGAAGCCAACCGGCGCCTGGTGCAGAACCCGCGCGACGCGGAGGCGCTGCACGTCCTGGCCTCCGCGGCCTTCGAGGAGCAGGATTTCCCACGCGCCTTCCAGCACTACCAGGCCCTGCTGCCCCTGGCCCCCGCCCACCCGACGCTGAATAACTTCGAGCTCACCCTGCGCTACGCCCAGGCCGCCCGCAACAGCGGGAAGATGGAGGAGGCCTACCAGGGTTTCCTGCTGGCCCACGACCTGGACAAGGAGAGCTTCGAGGCCAGCTACAACCTGGGCGTGCTGGAATACGGCCGGAAGAACTTTCCCCGGGCCGTCGCCCACCTGCGCCAGGCAGCCGCCGCGCAGCCGGACCACGCTTTGACCCTGAAATACCTGGGTCACAGCCTGTTCCAGACCAAGCAGCACAAGGAGGCGGCCGCGGCCCTGCGCGGGAGCCTGGACCTGGAGCCGGAGGATACCGGCGCGCAGTTCGCCCTGGCCCGCTGCTACTACAGTCTGAACTCCAACGAGCCGGCTCTGGCCATTTTCTCGCGCCTGCGCACCGACCCGCAGTTCGGCGCGCAGTCGTCGCTGTTCGCGGGCACCATCCACATGAACACCAAGCAGGCCGCCCAGGCCCTGGAAGACTTCGCCATCGGGCTGCGCCACGCAGGAACGCCGGCGAACCTGGTCCTGGAGCTCAAGTACCGGAAGGCCGCGGCCCACGCCCGGGAGGGCGAGCTTCCCGCCGCCCTCGGCCTGTGGAAGGAAATCATGGCCGTCGAGGCGAACTACCGCGACGTGCGGGAGCTGGCCTCCCGTTACCGGGAGGTGCATTCCAGCCGGCATATGCAAAGCTACCTGCTGGCCCCCAGCGCCGAGTTCCTGAGCCTGTGCCGCAAGGTGGCTGTGAGGTACTATCCGGGGAGCGCCGCCAAGCTGCTGTCCATCGAGCTGCCGAGCGCCGAGTACGCCGACCTGCTGGCGCAGGTGCGCACTTCCCAATGGGAGGAGCTGGTCCTGTTCCGCTTCCTGCGCACGGGGGGTTCGGTGGGCGAGCTGATGCTGCGGGACTTCTACGCCAGGCTGAAGGAGCTGCACGCCGGCCGCGGGGTCTGCCTCACCGCGGGCAGCTTCTCGGAGCAGGCCACGACCTTCGTGGAGGCCCGGTTGATCGACCTGGTGGAAAAAGAGGGCCTGCTCAAGCTGTTTCGGCACATTTAGACGGAAGGCGCCGCCCGCAGGAGCACCAGGTGGCGCTCCTCCGCCAGGAAGGGCACCTGAAGGGGCACCACCTCGGCCTCCGGCAGCGCTGGCTCGCCTAGGCTTCGCCCCGCCTCCCTGAGCTCCTGCTCGATTCGTTCCCGCCGGCCCTTGTACGCCGCGATCCTGCCTTCCGGGGCCAGCACGCGGCGCAGCGCGGGGAGCTCCCGGCCCAGGGGGCTCCAGGCCCGGAAGGTGACCAGATCGAAGCGCTCCTTCAGGCCGCGCAGCTCCAGCTCCAGCACCCGGACATTGCCCAGGCCCAGCAGGGCCACCACGTTGCCCAGGAAAGCAGCCTTGCGCGCGGAGCGCTCCAGCAGCACGAACTGGGAGTCCTCCAGGAACAAGGCCAGGGGCAGCCCGGGGAAACCGGCGCCGCTGCCCACGTCCAGCACCGTCCGTCGCGGGGACAGGCGGGCCAGCACCGGCAACCCGGCCAGCGAGTCCAGGAAGTGGCGCACCACCAGGTCGTTCCCGGAAGCCTTCACGAAGCCGTAACGCTGATTCCAGCGCTCCAGCTCCAGCCGGTACCGCTCCAGGGCCTCCAGGCGGGCCGGAGGGCAGTCGATCCGCAGGCGCCGCAGGCCCTCGGCCAAAAGCTCGCGCGCTTCCACGCCCTCACCTGCTCTTCCGCAGCAGGATCATCAGCACCGCCAGGTCCGAGGAGCGGACCCCCGAAATCCGGGAGGCCTGTCCCAGGGAGAGCGGGCGGATCTTCTGCAGCTTGTCCCGGGCCTCGGAGGAGAGGCCCGGCGCCTGAGCGTAGTCGAACCCCGCGGGGATGCGCAGGTCCTCCAGCCGGCGGAAGCGCTCCACCTGCGCCTCCTGGCGGCGGATGTAGCCCTCGTACTTCACTTCCAGCTCGGCCAGCCCCAGCCAGGGGGAGTCGCCCAATCCTGGGCGGAAAGGCAGCAGATCCTGGATGCCCACGACGGGGTCCCGCAGGGCCTGCTCCGGGGTGTGGCCGCCATGGGCGCGCAGGGCTTCGGGCAGGCCCCGCCCCGGCAGGCCGGCCCCGCGCAGCGCCTCCCGCACCGCCGCGATGCCGCGCCGCTTGGCCTCCACCGCCTCCAGGGCCCGCCCGTCCTGCAGCCCCAGGCTGGCGCCCAGGGGCAGCAGCCTCAAGTCGGCCGTGTCGTGGCGCAGGGACAGGCGGTACTCCGCGCGGGAGGTGAACAGGCGGTAGGGCTCACGGGTGCCCAGGGTAACCAGGTCGTCGATGAGCACGCCGATGTAGGCGTCGGCGCGCGAGAGGACCAGCGGGGCCTGCCCGCGCAGGTACTGTCCTGCGTTGATCCCGGCCATCAGCCCCTGGGCGGCGGCCTCCTCGTAGCCGGAGGTGCCGTTGGTCTGGCCGGCCACGAACAGGCCGCGGATGCGCTTGGTCTCCAGGGCCGGGGTGAGCTGGGTGGGCTCCAGGTAGTCATACTCCACCGCGTAGCCGGGGCGGACCACGGTTAGCCTCTCCAGCCCGGGCACGGTGCGCAGGAAGGTCTCCTGCACCTCCTCCGGCAGGGAGGAGGACAGGCCGTTCAGGTAGGCCTCTTCCGTATCCAGGCCTTCCGGCTCCACGAACACCTGGTGCCTTTCGGCCTGCGGGAAGCGCATCACCTTGTCCTCGATGGAGGGGCAGTAGCGCGGGCCCACTCCCTGGATGCGCCCGCAGTACAGCGGGGAGCGGTGGATGTTCTCCCGGATGAGGCGATGAGTCTCGGGGGTGGTATACGTCACGTAGCAGGGAACCGAAGGCCGCTGGAAGCGTTCCCCGCTGAACGAGAAGGGCACGATCTCCCGGTCGCCCTCCTGCCTCTCCAGGCCGGACACGTCGATCGAGGAGAACAGGGCGCGGGCCGGGGTCCCGGTCTTCAGGCGCCCCACGTTGAATCCAAGCTCGCGGAGGCGGGCTCCCAGGCCGGTGGCCGGCGGCTCCCCCAGCCGCCCGCCAGGACCGGAAAACTCCCCAATGAACAGGCGCGCCTCCAGAAAGGTGCCGGTGGTGAGCACCACGGCGCGGGCGCGGAAGCGCCGCCCGCGCTCGGTGAGCACACCGCGGATCTCCCCGTCCTCCAGCAGCACATCGGTGACCGTGTCCTGAAACAGGCCCAGGTTGGGGGTCCTCTCCAGCACGTGTTTGGCTTCCGCGGCGTACCGGGCCTTGTCCGCCTGCGCCCGGGGGGCCTGGACCGCGGGGCCCTTGGAACGGTTCAGGATGCGGAACTGGATCATGGTGCGGTCGATCAGGCGGGCCATCAGGCCGCCCAGGGCGTCGATTTCCCGCACCAGGTTGCCCTTGGCGAGGCCTCCGATGGCCGGATTGCAGGACATGCGGCCGATGGCGTCCAGGCTCTGGGTCACCAGCAGGGTGGCGAAGCCCCGGCGGGCCAGGCAGCTGGCCGCCTCGATTCCGGCGTGCCCTCCCCCGATGACGATGGCCTCGAAATCTTCCATTGGTTGACTTTCATTTGCCCACGCAGAAACGGGAAAAGATTTCCGCGAGGATATCCTGGGTGACCACCTCCCCGGTGATGCGGCCCAGGGCTTCCAGGGCCTCGCGCAGGTCCACGGCCAGCAGGTCCAGGCTCGTTCCGGCACGCAGGCCCGCCTGGAACTCGCGGAAGGAGGCCAACGCCCGGTCCAGCAGCTCTTTCTGGCGCAGGGAGTCGATGACCGCCTCCTCCGCGGGGGCCGGCCCCACCCCGGCCAGGATGCGCCGGCCCATGAGTCCGGCCAGCTCCGCGATCCCCTGGCCGGTGGCGGCGCTCACCGCCAGGAAGCCCGCGGGCGCCGGGATTCCAGAGAGGTCGGCCTTGGCCCAGAGCGGGAACAACCCGGCCTGCCCGGAGCGATCCTCCAGGAAGCGGCGGTCCTCCGGGTGCAGGCCGGCGGCGGCGTCCACCAGGTACAGGACCAGCTGGGCGCCGTGCACCAGGGTGTCGGTGCGCCGCTGCCCCTCCAGCTCCACCGGGTCGCCGGCCTCCCGGTACCCGGCCGTGTCGAACAGCCGCACCGGAACCCCCTCCAGCTCGATGCCGCCCTCCAGGTAGTCCCGGGTGGTGCCGGGGGCCTCACTCACAATGGCCCGTTCCTCGCGCAGCAGGCGGTTGAACAGCGTGGACTTGCCGGAGTTGGTTCGCCCGGCCAGGACCGCCGTCACCCCTTCCTGGTACAGGCGCCCGATACGGTAGGTGGCGGCCAGCCCCGCCAGCTCCGCTTCCAGTCCGTCTATCTCCGCGGCCGGGGCCAGCTCGCCGGGAAGCTCCTCCTCCGGATAGTCCAGGCGCACTTCCACGGCGGCCTGCAGGCCGAGCAGGCGTTCCTTCAGCGCCCGGACCTTTCCCTCCACGGAGCCGGCCAGCCGATGCAGGGCCAGGGCCCGCGCCCGGTCGGTGCGGGCGCGCACGATCTCGTTCACCGCCTCCGCCTGGGTCAGGTCCAGCCGACCGTTGAGGAAAGCGCGCAGGGTGAACTCGCCGGGCCCGGCCGGCCGGAAGCCCGCGCGGGAAAGCAGCTCCAGGACCCGGCCGACGATCAGCGGGCTGCCGTGCGTGCAGATCTCCGCGGACTCCTCCCCCGTGAAGCTGCGCGGGGCGCGGTACACGATCACCAGCACCTCGTCGATGAGCTCCCCCCCTGCGGCGGGGTCGCGCAGGCGGCCGTGGACCGCCGCGTGGCCGGAGGCCGAGCCCAGCGCGGAGGCCGGCTCGAACAGGGCGGCCAGCAGCCCCAGGCTGCCGGCCCCCGAGACGCGCACCAGCGCCAGGGCGCTCTGCCCCCAGGGAGTGCTCAAGGCGGCGATCGGCTCGTGCGGGGAATAGTCCAGGCGGTCCATGACGGGCCTCTCATCTTATTAACAAAGCGGGGCTTTGTCAGTATGTTAGATCCAGGCGGAGGCCTGCCATGCCGGACACGGACATCGATTCCCTGGACTACGGCTCGGCCCACGAGTACGTGCTGGCCTTCCTGACCACCCTCAAACAGACCGAAAGAGAGCGGGCCATCGCCGAGGAGGAGCTGGTCCACTGGCAGCACCGGGTGAAGCTGGCGGAGAACCGCGGCGAGCCGCAGCTGAAGAAGCTCGCCGCCGAACGGGCGGCGGAGCTGCGGGAACGCGCCACGCGCCTCTCCGCCGAGGAACAGGTCCTGAGGCGCAAGGTCGCCGTGCTCCGCCAGAAGCTGACCGTGCTGCGCGAGCAGGCTTCCTTCGCCGTGGACGCCGACGCCCTCCTGGCCCAGCTCCGCCAGCTGGCCGGCGAACCGGGCAGCCTGGACCTCACGCTGAAGGAGCTGGAAGCCCAGGCGGCGCTGGAAGCGCTCAAGAGGAAGCAGGGTTGAAAGGCCGCTCCGGCCTGTTCGCCGGCCCCCGCGGCCCGCTGCTGTTGTTCGGTCACCGGGGATATTCGGCCCTGGCTCCGGAAAACACCCTGGCCGCCTTTCAGGCCCTGGTGGACCACGGCATTCCGGGCGCGGAGCTGGACGTGCAGCTCAGCGCGGATGGCCGCGCGGTGGTCATCCACGACTTCAGCCTGGAGCGCACCGCCGGCCTGCAGGCGCGCGTGCGGGACACGCCGCTGGAGGCGATCCGCGAGCTGGACGCCGGGCAGTGGCGGGGACGGGAGTTCCGGGGACAGAAAGTCCCGCTGCTGGAGGAGGTCTTCGCCGCCTTCGGGGCCAGCCTGTATTTCGACGTGGAGCTCAAGTGGGACCTGAAAGCCGGCAACGGGCTGGAACAGAAGGTCGTGGAGGCGATCCGGCGCCACGGCCTGCAGCAGCGCTGCCTGCTTTCCTCGTTCAACCCCTTTTGCCTGCTGCGCGCGCGGCGACTGGCCCCTGAGCTGCCCACGGCGCACATCTGGACCGACACCCCTGACCTGCCGTTCCTGCTGCGCCACGGGGCGGCCGCCGTGTTCCTGCCCGGCCCGCTGGCCAAGCCGGAAGGGCAGGCGCATCCGGGCCTGGAACGCGGCCTTGTTCCGCCTGCTGGGCAGCCGCCTGCTGGCCTGGACCGTGGATGACCTCGAGGAGGCCCGGCGCCTGCTCGCCCTGGGCGTGCGCGGCCTG
>CAVTQG010000016.1:0-7482 GCA_963736785.1 uncultured Spirochaetota bacterium
AGATCGAGGACGGCGGGGGCCGGACGGTCGCGGAGCTGCTTCAGGCGGCGGAGGAGGGGGAGCTGGCGCGACTGCTGGAAGCCTTCGGGGAGGAGCCGCGGGCGCGCCGCATTGCCGCCGCCATCGTCCGGCACCGGGAGCAGCAAGGGCCCATCACCCGCTCCGGCGAGCTGGCCCGGATCGTGGCCAGCGCACTGCCGCCGGAGGCCCGGCACGGGCGCACTCACCCGGCCACCCGGACCTTTCAGGCGCTGCGCATCGCCGTGAACGACGAGCTGGGGGAGCTGGAGAGGGCGCTGCCGGCGGCCCTCGCCGGCCTGGCCCCCGGAGGGAGGATGGGCGTGATAGCCTTCCACTCCCTGGAGGACCGAATCGTCAAGCGTTTCTTCCGGGAGCGGGCGCGGGCCTGTACCTGCCCGCCGGAATGGCCGATCTGTCAATGTGGGGGAAAAAGTCAGCTCTCCCTGCTCACCCGCAAGCCTCATGTAGCGGGGGAGGAAGAGCGGCGGGCCAATCCCGCTTCCCGCAGCGCCAAGCTGCGGGTCGTGGAGAAGAAGTAGGGCATGAAGAAGGCGGCGATCGGAATCGGATTTGCTCTGGTACTGGGAGGACTTCTGTTCCTGAACACCTGGCAGGGGTACCGCTTCGAGCGCTTGAAGCGCGACGTGCAGCAGCTGGAGGCGGAACAGAGGGACTGGCTGGAGCAGAACAAGAAACTGGTCGCCGCCGTGGCGGTCCTGAGCTCGCCGGAGCGCATCCAGAGCATCGCCGAGGGTGAGCTCGGCCTGAAGAAGCTGGAGCGCTCCGCGCTGGCCACCGTCGTGGTCCCCGGGGAGGGTCCGCTTGAGTAAGCTGTTCGCGGTCGCCGAGGCGGCCGCGGTGGCGGGGGGCAGGTTCGCCCTGAAGGCGGGACAGGCTCTGGAGCGGGTGGTCATCGACTCCCGGCAGGCCGGTCCCGGCGCGCTGTTCGTGCCCCTGCCCGGCAGCCGCACGGACGGACACGAGCACCTGCTGGACGCGTTGGCTCGCGGCGCCGCGGCCGTCCTGGTGGAGCGCCGGCGCTGGCGGCGCCTGGCCGCGGTGGTGGGCGCGGAAGCCCGGCAGCGCGGGGCCGCCGTCATACTGGTGCCCAGACCCCTGGCCGCGCTGCAGGACCTGGCCCGCTTCCATCTGCTCCGGTTGGAGGTGCGCCGGGTGGGGGTCACGGGCAGCAACGGCAAGACCACCACCAAGGAGCTGATCGCCGCGATTCTGGGGCGGGAGGCGCCCACCGCGGCCAGCGGCGGGAACCTCAATTCCGAGATCGGCCTGCCCCTGGCCAGCTTCCAGGTCGGCCCCCAGCACCGCTTCGCGGTGTTCGAGATGGGCATCAACCGTCCGGGGGAGATGGACCTGCTGGCCGGCATCGCCCGGCCTGAAGCGGTGCTGATCACCAACATCGGCACGGCGCACATCGGGCCCCTGGGCTCGCAGGAGGGCATTGCCCGGGAGAAGAAGAGAGCTTTTCGCGGTTTCAACGGTAGACAGAAAGCCTTCCTGTTCGAAGGGGAGCCCTACTATCGGTACCTGTCCCGCGGCGTGCGCGGCCAGGTGATCCCCTTCGGCCCGAAGAGCACGCCGGGATTCGAGGGAAGCGAGGACCTGGGGCTGGATGGCACGCTCATCCACTGGGAGGGGCTCCGGATCCGCTTCCCTCTTTTCGGCTACCACAACCTGTTCAACGCCCTGGGCGCCCTGACCCTGGCCGTCGAGCTGGGCGCCTCGCGGGAGGCGGTGCAGGGGGCGCTGGAGGCGGCCACCCCTCTGGAGGGCCGCTCGCAGATCCTGCGGGGCGGGCCGACCGTGATCCAGGACTGCTACAACGCCAACCCGGAATCCATGCGCCGCCTGCTGGAGTTCGTCAAGCCGCTGGCCTGGCCCGGGCGCAAGATCGCCGTGCTGGGCAGCATGCTGGAGCTGGGGGAGGCCACCCACGAGGAGCACCGGCGCATCGGGGCGGAGGCGGCCAGGGCCGGCTTCGACTGCCTGCTGCTTTTCGGGGACGAGATGGCCGGGGCTTACGAGGAGCTGCGCCGCACCGGGTATTCCGGCTACGCGGAGTGGACGGCGGATTTCGCCGCCCTGCGCCAGCAGCTGCGCAACCTGGCCCGGCCCGAGGACCTGGTCGTGCTCAAGGGCTCCCGCGGCATGGAGCTGGAGCGCCTGGTAGCCGAGATCAGGCCGTTGAGGGAGGTGAGCGCTTGTTCCTGAAGCTGTTGTACCCGCTGGTCAAGTACTTCACCTTCTTCAACGTCTTCCAGTACATCACCTTCCGGGCCGCCTATGCCGCCCTCACCGCCCTGGCGCTGTCGCTGCTGTGCGGTCCCTGGCTGATCCGCAAGCTCACGGACTGGAAGCTCGGCGAGTCGATCCGCACCGACGGGCCCAAGAGCCACCAGGCCAAGTCCGGCACCCCGACCATGGGGGGGATCCTGATCCTGGGCAGCCTGCTGGTATCGGCCCTGCTGTGGATGGACCTGGGCAACCTGTACACCTGGCTGGTGCTGCTGGCCACCGCCGGCTTCGGGGCCATCGGTTTCATGGACGACTATCTGAAGAGGTTCCGCCAGGGCTCGCGCGGGCTCACCGCCGGGCTGAAGTTCGCCGCCCAGATCTGTCTGTCCCTGGCCGTCGTGCTGCTGCTGTACTTCAACCGCGGCGAGCACACCACGCTGCTGTACCTGCCGTTCTTCAAGAAGGCCGTGCTGGACCTGGGCTGGCTCTATATACCCTTTGCCACCCTGCTGCTGGTGGGCTACAGCAACGGGGTGAACCTGACCGACGGCCTGGACGGCCTGGCCATCGGCCTGGTGATCATGGTGGCCCTGACCCTGGCCGTGCTCTCCTACCTGGCCGGGCGGGCCGACTACGCCGCCTACCTGCAGATCCCCTTCGTCAAGAGGAGCTGGGAGCTGGCCGTGTACAGCCTGGCGCTGGTGGGGGCTTCGGTAGGCTTCCTCTGGTTCAACAGCCACCCGGCCGAGATCATGATGGGGGACACCGGGAGCCTGGCTCTGGGCGGGGTGATCGGGGTGATCAGCCTGGCCATCAAGAAGGAGATCCTGCTGTTCCTGCTGGGCGGGGTTTTCGTGCTGGAGGTCCTGTCGGTGGCCATCCAGGTGGCCAGCTTCAAGCTGACCGGCAAGCGGGTGTTCAAGATGGCCCCGCTGCACCACCACTTCGAGCTGCTGGGCTGGCCGGAGTCCAAGGTGGTCACCCGGTTCTGGATTCTGGGGGGGCTGTTCGCCATTCTCGGGCTGTCCACGCTGAAGATCCAGTAAGGGGGGGGAGGGATCTTGGAGAGGATCGGAAGGCGCGCCGGGGACCCGCTGCTGCTGGGCGTGCAGATGCTGCTGCTGGTCCTGGGGCTGGCCGCGCTGTTCTCCGCCTCGCACTACTACGCCGAGCGCGTGTTCCAGGACCCCTACCACCTGCTCAAGCGCCAGCTCTCCTTCGTGCTGATCGGTCTGGCGGCCTGCGGGCTTGCGCGCGCGCTCCGCTCGCCCTGGTGCGGCAAGGCCATCCCCGTCCTGCTGGCCGTGGCCTTCCTGCTGTGCCTGGCCGCCTTCGTGCCGGGCCTGGGCCGCCCGGTGCTGGGGGCCCGGCGCTGGATCTTCCTGTTCGGGCAGTCCTTCGAGCCCCTGGAGCTGGCCAAGCTGGCCGTGGTGCTGTACCTGGCCTCCATCCTGGCCAAGAAGCAGGAGCGCATCGACGATCCGTTCAACTCCCTGATCCCGCCCCTGCTGGTGGTGCTGGCCTTCGCCGGCGTGGTCTATCTGCAGAAGGACTTCTCCACGGCCGTGTTCCTGCTGGTGATCGCCCTGTGCATGTTCCTGATGGCCCAGGTGCGCCTGCTGTACTTCATCCTGCTGGCCCTGCTGTTCCTGCCCCTGGGCGGCCTGCTCCTGTTCACCCAGGCCTACCGGGTCGAGCGCCTGATCGCCTTCTTCAACCCCCTGGCCGATCCGGCGGGCAGCGGCTACCAGATGATCGCGGCGCGCAGCGCCCTGGTCGGCGGCGGGTTGTGGGGCCGCGGGCTGGGCCGGGGGGTGAAGAGCCTGGGAGTCCTGCCGGAGGCCCACTCGGATTTCATCTTCGCCGTCATCGGCGAGGAGGCCGGGTTCCTGGGCGTGCTGTTCGTGCTGTTCCTCTTCCTCCTGTTCGCCTGGCGGGGCTACGCCGTGGCCTACCGCGCTCAAGACGCCTTCACGGCTTTCCTGGCCTTCGGGCTGACCACCACCATCTTCCTGCAGGCCCTGCTCAACTTCGCCGTGGTCACCGGCCTGGTGCCCTCCACCGGGATCCCGCTGCCCTTCGTCTCCGCCGGGGGTTCCTGCCTGGTCGACCAGCCTGGCCATGTCCGGGCTGCTGCTGAACCTGTCCCGGCAGCGGGAGGCCGGTTAGTGTCGGACGCCTTCTTCTTCGACGCGACCCGGCCCCGGCGCCGCCCCGGCCGCAGTCTGGCCGCCCGCCTGTTGGCCTGGCTGGTGGCCGCCCTGGGCCTGCTGGCCGCGGGCCTGCTGGTCTTCCACCTGGTGGCTCACCCCGCGCCTGCTGGTGCGCAACGTGGTGCTGACCTCCGACCTTTCCTTGAGCCAGGCCGAGGTCCTGCGCGCCGCCGGCCTGGAGGGGGCGGTGGAATACTTCCGGGTGGACCCGCGCGAGGTGGAGCGGCGCCTGGAGGCCTTCCCGCCGGTGGACCAGGCCTCCGTGGCCAAGTCCTTCCCGGACACTCTGCGCATCCGCCTGGTCGGCCGCCGGCCGCTGGCCGCCCTGCTGGCCCTCGACGGCCAGGGCCGGGCCCTGCCCCTGGCCATCGACCGGGAAGGGGTCGTGTTCCAGGTCGGTCCCGAGCTGACCGTCTGGGACCTGCCCCTGCTGTCCGGCGTGCAGTTCGCGGAGGTGCGCGCGGGCCTGCAGCTGCCCGCCGTCCCTGAGGCCCTTGCTGGGGGACCTGGACCGCCTGGCCGGCGAGGAGCCGGCCCTGTGCCGCCTGATTTCGGAGATCCGCCTGGTCCCCGGTCGCGGGGACCGTTACGAGCTGGAGCTGTTCACGGTTTCCCACCCGGTGCGCCTCCGGCTCGGGGAGCGCCTCGCCCCGGAGGCCCTGCGCAGCGCCCTGGTCGTCCTCGATCTATTGAAGACGCAGGGCCTGCTGGAGCGCGTGCGCGAGCTGGACCTGCGCACCGGGGAAGTGGTCTACCGGATCAAAGAGGAGGGGTGAGTCCTTGGCTGCAGAAGATCTGATCGTCGGACTGGACATAGGCACCACCAAGGTGTGCGTGGTGATCGGGCAGTACGGCGAGAGCGGCCAGCTGGAGATCGTCGGGGTGGGCACCACCCCTTCGCGGGGCCTGCGCCGCGGGGTGGTGATCAACATCGAGACCACCGTGCGCTCCATCGCCAACGCCGTGGAGGCGGCGGAGATGATGTCCGGGCGGGAGGTGCATTCGGTGTACACGGGCATCGCCGGCGGCCACATCGAGGGGATCAACTCCCGCGGGGTGGTGGCGGTGACCGGCAAGGGCCGGGAGATCAGCCGCGAGGACGTGGACCGGGTCATCGACGCGGCCAAGGCCATCGTCATCCCCATGGACCGCGAGGTGCTGCACGTCATACCCCAGGAGTTCATCGTGGACGCCCAGGGGGGGATCAAGAACCCCATCGGCATGGTCGGGGTGCGCCTGGAGGCGGAGGTGCACATCATCACCGGGGCGGTGAGCTCGGCGCAGAACATCGTCAAGTGCGTCAACCGGGCCGGCTTCAAGGTCAACGACATCGCCCTGGAGCCCCTGGCCTCCTCCAAGGCGGTCCTGAGCCAGGACGAGAAGGAGCTGGGCGTGCTGCTGATCGACCTGGGCGGGGGCACCACGGACGTGCTGGTGCACCTGGAGGGCGCGCCCTACCACACGGAGGTGCTGTCCGTGGGCGGCGACCAGGTGACCAACGACCTGTCCATCATGCTCAAGACCCCGCTGGAGACGGCGGAGAAGATCAAGAAGGAAGCCGGCTGCTGCTACGCGGCCCTGGTCCAGGAGCAGGAGGAGGTGCGCGTGCCCGGAGTGGGCGGCCGGCCGCCGCGCAGCGTGCGCCGGGCGGAGTTGTGCGAGATCATCCAGCCGCGCATGGCCGAGATCCTGGGCATGGTCCGGGAGCAGATCCAGCGCAAGGGCTACCTGGGACTGCTGGGCGGGGGGGTGGTGCTGACCGGCGGGGGATCCCTGCTGGCGGGGGCCTCGGAGCTGGCCGCGGAGATCTTCAACCTGCCGGCCCGCATCGGATACCCTGCCAGGCTCGGAGGCCTGGTGGAGGAGTACTACAACCCGATCTACGCCACCGGGGTGGGGCTGGTGCTGTACGGGGCGGCCAAGCGGGAGACCGGCTTCGTGGACACCAGCTCCAGCGAGAACACCTTTTCCAGCGTGTGGGACCGGATGCGGAACTGGTTCAAGGAATTCTTTTAACAGCCATAGATACTGCAAAAGGGGAGGGGGACATGAACATCGAGTTTGCTGACCAGCACCCTGCGAACATCACGGTGCTCAAGGTGATCGGCGTGGGCGGGGGCGGCTCCAATGCCGTGAACCGCATGATCGCCGGGGGCTTGAAGAACGTGCAATTCATCGCGGCCAATACCGACCAGCAGGCCTTGCAGATGTCCAAGGCCCAGACGCGCCTGGCCCTGGGGGCCAAGCTCACCGGCGGCCTGGGGGCCGGGGGCATGCCGGAGGTCGGGGAGAAGGCGGCGATCGAGGACGAGGAGCGCATCCGGGAGGTGCTGGACGGCGCCGACATGGTCTTCATCACCGCCGGCATGGGCGGGGGCACGGGCACGGGCGGGGCGCCGGTGGTGGCCCGCGTGGCCCGGGAGCAGGGAGCCCTGTCCGTGGCCGTGGTGACCAAGCCCTTCGACTTCGAGGGCAAGCGCAAGATGGCCCTGGCCGAGGAGGGGATCGCCCGCCTGCGCCAGGAGGTGGACACCCTGATCGTGATCCCCAACCAGTACCTGCTGAAGATCGTGGAGCGGCGCACCCCGATCCGGGAGGCCTTCCTGATGGCCGACGACGTGCTGCGCCAGGGGGTGCAGGGCATCTCGGACCTGATCACCGAGCCGGGGGAGATCAACATCGACTTCGCCGACGTGCGCACCATCATGAAGGGCAACGGGGACGCCCTGATGGGCATCGGCCTGGGGCATGGCGACAACCGGGCGGTGGACGCGGCCACCAACGCCATCAACAATCCGCTGCTGGAGGACGCCAAGATCGAGGGGGCGCGGGGCATCCTGGTCAACGTGACCGGCGGAGCCGGATTTCTGCCTTTCGGAGTACGAGGAGGTGCTGAAGATCATCACCGCCAGCGCGGACAGCGAGGCCCTGGTCATCGCCGGCACCAGCATCAACGAGGCCCTGGAGGACGAGCTGCGGGTCACCGTGATCGCCA
>CAVTQG010000017.1:0-90006 GCA_963736785.1 uncultured Spirochaetota bacterium
CCCGGCCAGGAAGGACCAGCTCATCAAGATCCCCGACGAGCCGGACCACAACGAGCTGTGCAAGCGGGAGCAGGAGGTGCTGTACAAAGCCATCACCGAGGACACGGACCTTACCGACCACGTGGCCGACGCGGTGAACAGCCTGAAGATCTGCTACGCGGCCGTGGAGTCCTACCGGAAGCGCAAGGTCGTCCGTCTGAAGTGACCCCGCGCGAGCACTTCTTTCGAGTACTACGAGGGGGAGCCCGTGGACCGGGCTCCTTTTTTTCCGGACATCACCACCTGGTACCAGGCCTCGCGCCTGGGGGTCGGCGCGGAGCAGCCCTATCCCCCGGGGCAGTTCATCCCGGCAGGACAGCCCGCTGCACGCGCTGCCCAGCCGGCTGGCCGGCCTGCCCGGGCAAGCGAACGCCCGGCTGGCGCAGCTCACCTTCGTGGACTTTTTACAAGGAGTTCGGCTGGGGCCTGCCGGTGCACATATACGACTGGTTCGAGGAGCGCTACACGGGCGGGGTGGAAGCTCGTCACCACCGAGGGCCGGCACCGCACCGTGCTCTGGCGCACCCCCCGCGGCGACCTGCGGCGCACCTACAAGCTGGACGCCGAGGGCAGCTGGTCGGAGTACGGACACATGGTTCGGGACCTCGCCCAGCTGGACATCGTGCGCACCATCGTGGAGAACACGCGCTTCGAATCCCGCTACGAGCGGGTGGAGAGCTTCCTGCGGGACACCGAGGCTTCGGGGTCTGCGACATCGTGATCTGCACCGGTCCCCCTTCGGCAAGCTCATCCACGAGTACATGGGCTTCGAGAGGTGGCCTACGCCCTCCACGACGACGAGCCGACAATCAGGGATTTCCTGGCCTTCCAGGAGGCGAAGGACCTGGAGCTTCGTCGAGCTCGCCGCCCGGCCCCGGGCCGATCGTCATCCTCTCGGACCACGCGGATGAGAACCTGATCTCACCGGCGTGGTACCGGAGCTTCTGCATCCCCTACTACGAAAGGTCTGCGCCATCCTGCCACCGGGCCGGGAAGTATGTCTCCACGCACCTGGACGGCAACTTCAAGAGCTACCTGCCCTTCATCACCGAGACCGGCTTCGACCTGCTGGACGGCTGCACGCCCGCGCCCATGTTCAACTACGAGCCGGAGGAGCTGGCCGCGGCACCTGGGCCGGCAGCCGGATGAGCTGCTACTGCGGCGTGCCGGCGGGCCTGTTCACGACGGCCTGCCCACCGCGCGGATCACCGACTTCGGGGAGCGCATCGCGCGCGCCTTCGCCGGCCAGGGTCATCGTGAACGTCGGCGACATCCTGCCGCCCACCGGGGACATCGAGCAGGTCATCAGTCTGGGGAACGCGTGCGCGCGACTCCCGTCAGCGCTGCTGGGCCCGCACCGTCTGGATGAAGGCCAGCATGTTTTCCAGCGGCACGTCTCCTTCGACGTCGTGGGCGGGGGCGAAGATGTAGCCGCCCGCCGCGCCGGCCTCCAGCAGGCGCCGGGTTTCGCGGCGGCACGTCTTCGGGCCTGCCGTACGGCAGGGTGCGCTGGGTGGACAGCCCCCCGTGGAAGGCCAGCCGCCCGCGGTATGCTCCAGCAGGGCGAACACGTCCATCACCTCCGGCTGGAACGGATTGAAGCAGTTCAGGCCGATGCCCGATCAGGTCGTCGAACAGTTCATCGCACGTCGCCGCAGGAGTGGATCATCACGAACTTTCCCGCCTTCCGCACGGCGCCGTACATCCGCTTCAGTTCGCGGATAGATGAACTCCCGCCAGAGCCGCGGTCCCATCTGCAAGCCGTGCTGCTGCCCCCAGTCGTCGCCGAAATAGACGGCGTCGATATCGTACTTCAGCGGCTTCTCGGACCTGGGCGATGTTATAATCGGCGATCGCTCGAACAAGCTCGTCGGGCGAAATCGGGATGATCGATGAAGTCCATCATCAGCGTTCTCCATGCCGCGCAGCGTCCAGGCCCGTTCGTACAGCGAGAAGCCGATCTGAAACACGCGGAAACCGGTCCGCGAAACTGGGCGATCTTCTCGGGAATGTCCGGCGAAAAACCGCGGGTCCAGCGGATCCGGGAAACGCGTACCGCCCAGAGGGTCGGCTCGGCCAGCACGCGTCCCTCGACGTTGCCGATGTCCTTGTCGATGCTCCGGTCCCAGACGACGCCGAAGACGTCCCGCACCCGGTCCGGGCCGGCCGGTCTCGAAGAAGCCGATTTCGCTTCCCAGACGCAGTAGGTGGTCGCCCAGGGTCTCTTTCAGCTCCGGGAGGTCCGCCAGTGCGTAATGCTCCAGCAAGCGCGTCGCGGCCTCCATGGCGAAGTCAAGGACCAGGGCACGTAGGGGGGCCGGGACGCTCCAGGACGCGGCGGACGATCTCGCGGCGGTTCATGTGTGTAGTAGAGTATGAGTCGCGCCTTCGTAGCCGATCGATTCCCATTCCAGGACGAGGAGGTCCGGAGACATCAAGATTCCCGTTTGCCCCCCGGGGTGGCCAACTACATGACCCCCGCGGGGGCTGAGCGCTCGAGCGCGCAGCTCGCCGCCCTGCGGGGGAGGAACGGCCGCGCGCAGCCGGGGCGGTGACCCGCCTTTCGACCACGGGAGCGGCCACCGACCGGGACGAACAGGCCGTGCAGCGCAGGCGCCTGCGGGAGATCGACCGCCGCATCGAGTACCTCAGCCGCATGCTCGCGCGCATCGAGGTGATCGACCCGGCCGCTCAAGCGGGGGAGCGGGTACTGTTCGGGGCCCGGGTCACCGTCCGGCAGGAGGACGGGGGCGAGCGGGTGTACCGTATCGTGGGGGTCGACGAGGCTGATCCTGCCCGAGGCCAGGTGAGCTGGGTCTCCCCGCTGGCCAAGGCGCTGCTGGGCCGCCGGCCGGGGAAACTGCCGAGCTGAAGCTGCCGGAAGGCGGAGAGCGGCTGCGGATCCTGAAGGTGGAATTCAAGTAACCGTACAGGAGGTGCTGTCATGGGTTGGTTGTATATCGTCGTGCCGCTGGCTGTGCTGTGGTTCTTTCTCGGAATCCGGATCGTGCGCCCCACGAACCGCGGGCTGGTGGAGACGCTCGGCAAGCTACCGCCGCTTCGCCCAGCCGGGCTTCAACTGGATTTTGCCGATGATCGACCGGATGTACCAGGTGAACATCACCGAGATGATGGTGGACGCCGAGCCGCAGGAGATCATCACCAACGACAACCTGAACGCCCGGGTGGACGCCCAGGTGTACTTCAAGGTCAAGGACGACGAGGACAGCGTGAAGAACTCGCAGTACAACGTCAACAACTACCGCACGTCAGATCGTCAACCTCGCCCGGACCACGCTGCGCAACATCATCGGCACGATGACCCTGAAGTCCGCCAACAGCGAGCGGGGCAAGATCAACGACGAGCTGCAGAAGACCCTGCGGAAGGAGACCGCGCAACTGGGGCATCGAGATCGTGCGGACCGAACTGAAGGAGATCGATCCGCCCAAGGACGTGCAGGAGACCATGAACAAGGTGGTCAAGGCCGAGAACGAGAAGATCGCCGCCAGTCGACTTCGCCACCGCCACCGAGACCATGGCGGACGGGGCCCGGCGGGCGGAGATCAAGAAGGCCGAGGGGATCAAGCAGGCCAGGATCCTGGAGGCCGAGGGCGAGGCCCAGGCCATCAGGCTGGTCAACGAGGCGGCGGACAAGTACTTCGTCGGCAATGCCCAGCTGCTGAGGAGGCTCGAGATGGTGGAGAAGTCTCTGGCCAACAACGCCAAGATCGTGTCCCGGCCGGGACGAGCTGGTCAACGTGATCGGCGAGATGGCCGGGGTGCTGCCCCGCGCCGCCGCACCCGGAAAAACCTTGTAAGGGCCTCAGCCCCGGAACAGGAACGACGAAGCGCGTCCCCCGGCCGCGCTCTATCTCCAGGGCACGCGTCTCCCAGCTGCCGGGCGAACAGCTGTACGAGCTTCAGCCCCATGGAATGCGGGGTGGCCGGGTTGCAGTCCGCCGGCTGGAGCCCAACCCCGCGTCCGCCACCTCCAGACGCAGGCCCTCCGGCCCGGGACGCTCCAGGGCGATGCGCAGCACCCCGCCGGTTCCCGGCGGGAAGGCGTGCTTCAGGGCGTTGGAGACCAGCTCGGTGATCAACAGTCCCAGCAGGATGGCCGTGTCCAGTCCCAGGACTTCCCCCTCGTCCACCGCCAGCTCCAGCCGCACCAGTGAGGCGTTGGCCCGGTAGGCGATGGAGCAGGTTGTTGGCCAGATCGCGCAGGTAGGCGGCAAAGCGCACCTCGCCGGGGTCCCTGGACTGGTACAGCTTTTCGTGGATCAGCGCCATGGAATGGATGCGGTGGCATTCTCCTCCAGGAATCGCCGCCGGACGGGTCGCCGACGTACTCGCTCTGCAGGCACAGGAGGCTGGAGACGATCTGCAGGTTGTTCTTCACCCGGTGGTGGATCTCGCGGCAGGAGCAGCTCCTTCTCGGCCACCTCCTCGGCCTGCTTGCGTTTGGTGACGTCGCGGATGATCTCCAGCGCCTCCCCCGGAGCTATGGCCAGGACCCGCGTCGTGTAGTCCCTGGGGCGGCCCGGAACGCTCCTGGCGGTGCTCGAAGAGGGCGATCCGGCCCGATCCCATGGCGGCGCGGCAGCCTGCTTCAGGCTGGCCTCGGCGAAGGAGGCGGCAGCCTGCGGCCCAGGCCCCGGGTTCGGCGGAGGGATCCGCCGGCTCCAGCAGCGGGTCCTCCGGGCGGTTGGCATCGAAAATCGCGCCGGTTTCGCCGATCCGCAGGATCAGGTCCGGAACGGCACGGGTCAGGGCCCGTGGGTTTCGACCGTGCTTCTGCAGTTCGGCCAGCATGGCGTTGATCGACAGCGCGAGGGCGCCGAGCTCGTCTTTTCGTTTTCCGCCACGCGGTCGGCCAGTCCCGCCGGCTGCCGATGTCGGCCACGCTGCGGCTGAGGCGGGAAAGGCGGCGCAGCACGATGACTTCCAGCAGCAGCATGGTCACTGCGCCGAACAACAGCCCCGCCCCGAGCAGCGAGAGCACCAGGTAGCGGATGGCCGCGAGCCCCTGCCGGTAGATCTCCCGGGATCACGCTGCGCAGCACCAGACCCGCTCCGCCATACACATCCTGCAGCAGGGTGTAGGCGGCGATGCGCTGTTCGTCCAGCGGCCGGGCCAGTTCCCCCTGCAGCGCCAGCGCGGCGCGGGCCTGCTCCGGCAACTCCGCCAGGGCTTCCCTGTCCAGGCGTATGAGCTGCAGCTCGAGCTTCGTCTGCTCCGCCAGCTCGGCGAGTTTCTGCTCGTCCAGGTACCGCCCCATGATCAGTGTGCCCCGGCTGGGGCCCTGGAAAGGTGCTGGTCAGGATGGGCCGGGAGCTGACCAGAAGCGGTGCCTGGGGCAGAAGAAGTATCCCGCCGACAGGCAGGTCCTGGTCAGTCCGAGGCGCCAGCACGCTGCCGGGTTGGAGGCCCTTCCACACTTCCTCGGGTACGGGCAGGGCGGTATTCCGGTGCCAGTTGAAGGACTTGCCGAACACCACCTTGCCCCTGCGGTCTGGAGGATCATCAGGTCGAGCCTGGCCCCCACGAAGGTTTCGTCCATGAGGTTGGCCTCCACGTACCGGGGGTTGCCGTCCTGGACGAAGGCGTAGGTGTCGTCCCAGGCCGCCCAATCATGGTTGAAAGTGGCCAACTCGCCCAGCTGACCAGCCAGCGCATCCTCGCCTGTTCCAGGCCGCGCAGGGCTTCCCGGCGCTCCAACCGGGCAAAACGGTCGATTGGAGAGGAAGGCCGAAATCGTGTAGAGGATGACCAGCAGCCCGATGGTCGTGCAGGCGATCAGGACGCATGTGACGTGATCGACGCTCATCCGCCCTCCGCAGCCCTACTATAGCCGGCTCTTGGACATCTTGACCAGAATGGTAGTACTCAGGTCTGCCATGTCGAAAGCCCGCGTCATGATCGTGGAGGACGAGGCGCTGGTGGCCGCGGCCATCGAAGCCTGCCTGAAGAACCTGGGGCACCAGGTCGCCGCCACGGCGGCCAGCGGCGAGGAGGCTGTGCGCAAGGCGATCGCCCGGGATTCCGATCTGGTGCGACGGACATCCGCCGAAGGGCAAGATCGACGGGATCGAGGCGGCCAGCCGGATCACCCAGGCGCGGCACATCCCCATCGTCTACCTGACCGCCCACTCCGACGACGAGACGCTGGTGCGCGCCCGGACCACCGAGCCGTACGGCTTCATCCTCAAGGCCTTCGACGAGAAGGTGCTGGAAAGCAGTCATCCAGATGACCCTTGCACCGCTCCGTGGTGCAGTCCCGGATACGCCACGGCCGGGATCAGCTGGACCGGATCCTGGACAGCATCGGCGAGGCCGTGCTGGAAGCGGACGTGAAGGGGCAGATACCACCTACTGCAACCAGGACAGGCGGCGGCCACGCTCCTGTCCTGCGACCAGCAGAAGGCCCCCGGACAGATGCTGAGCCAGGTGTTCCAGCTCCTGGAGATGAACGTGTGGGCCCTGAAGTCTGCTACCGGTCTCGCAGGTCCTTCTGGAGGGCAAGACCGTGGAGCTGAAAAACTGGCGTGGTCAGCGGCGGCGGCGAGGACCACCAGTTGGTGGACCTCCGAGCTGGCCCCCAGCCGCGATGCGGCGGACATCATCAGCGGGGTCGTGCTCTCCTTTCACGAGAGCCTGATCTGAAGCGGCCCCGTCCCTCGCCCGCCAGCGCATCTCCCGGGCTCCCCACACGGCCGCTCGCCGCAGGTCCTCGTACAGACCGCGGATGTCCCCTATCCGTCCAGGTCTGGTTGAGCCACACGACGGGGATGGCAACCACCTCCGGGCGCCAGGGCGCCGACGGCCTCCTCGTAGCCGCGCGACGATTTCGGCGGCGGTCTCGCCGTTGTCGAACATCAGCTCCACGATGCCGCGTCCCGCGAAGGCCTCGCGAGGCGCGGCAAATCGCCTCGGTGTATCGGAAGGAACAGTTCAGCCCGTCGATCGGCGGGTCGTGATCGAGGTATGCTCGGCGGCCGGGTGCGGGCCGCAGTTGTGGATCCGCCCGCCCCTCCACTGCCTGAAGATCCGGTTGTTCGCGGGGATCGAGAACTCGCGGAAATGCTCGGGGGAGAGACCGGCGCACACGTCGTCCGAGACGAACCCCTTGCGCCCTTCCGGCGCCCACAGGGGATCGAAGTCGATGCAGGTGAGCCGCTCGATGCCGCCGGCCGCCCGGATCACCTCCCGGTAGCAGGCGATCTGCACGTCCGCCGCGAGTCGAGGAACCCCTGCAGCGCCTCGGGCTCGTCGTACAGCGCGGTGAACAGCAGGTCGGTTTCGAACAGGTCCTTTGCCGTGTTCAGCGGCCCGCCGAGGTCGGGGCCGGCCAGAGACACCTCGGGAGGCAGCTCGCGCGCGAAGCGCGCGGTCCACTCGAGGATGAACGGGCATGAGCCCGCTCGCGCGGGGATCGGGAGGAGCGGCCGCCGCGAGGGCCCGGCCTGGCCGACATTCGCGATGGGGTGGCCGAGCACACCCGGGGGCCTGGTTCGGGTCCTCGCTCCAGTGCACCTGAAGCCCGAACATCGTGGCGATCGTGATGTAGCCCGGCCACAGCGCGCGCGGCGGGCATGTAGTCGTCGGGAAGAAGGCGCAGCAGCCGGTCGATCGAACGGACGGTTCACCTCGAGCTGCCTGCGCGCCGTCCCGGCACAGCTCGCGCAGGGTGTAGCGGCGGAAGTCCTCCAGCATGAAGCCCAGCGGCAGGTGGTCGACCGGACGATAGGCCCACGCGCGGCGTACCCGCTCCCGCCGGCGCTCCAGTTCGCGCGGCTCGATGCTGCCGATGCCTTCCATCGCGCCTCCCGGAGCGAATATGTACGCGGAAGCGCGATCCGATAACAACACGAGCGAAAAACAACTTGACAAATTCCGGCGAGGGGCCGGATAATCGGAGATCGTCGATGACCTCGCGGGAACGCATGCTCGCGGCCATCGGCTGCGAACAGTCGGACCACACCCCCTGCTCGTTCATGCTCTTTCTTCAATCTGTACGAACGCTGCCGCACGGACTCCGAGTTCGTGGAGAAGCAGGTCGAGCTGGGGCTGGATGCCTTCGTGCACGTCGGCCAGCTCAACCACACCCTGCATCAGTACGGGGGCCTGGCCGCCGGGCGAGGTGGAAGGAATGGGTCGAGGAGACGGAAGGGGGACCAGGTACTCTGCCGACGCATCGACACCCCCGCGGGGCCCTGTCACGAGCCGCGTGCGGCAGCGCGACGGCTGGCCCGACGAACGAGGATTTCCCCCTGATGAAGGACTGGATCGTGCCCCGCATGGAGGAGCCCCTGGTCAAGCCGGAGCAGGACCTCGAGAAGGTGCGCTACCTCTTCGGCCCGTGAAGGACGCGGACATCCGGGTGCTTGCGCGAGGAGGCCCGGGCAGCTCGCCAGCTGGCCCGGAAGCACGGCGCTGCTGCAGGTGGGGGGCTGGAAGGGCAGCGTGCGCCCCGGGCTGCAGGTCGACCCGGGGGTCATGGGGTGCGACGCCATGGCGTGGCTCTCCGGCTTCGAAACGATCATGGTCCTGTCGCTCACCCGCCCCGACCTGATCGAGGAGTACGCCCAGATCATCCACGAGTGGAACATGCGCCAGATCGAGGTCTACCTCGACGTGACCGAGGCCGAGCTGATCGTGCGCCGCGGCTGGTACGAGACCACCGAGTTCTGGACCCCGCGGTCTGGCGCGCGATCATCGCCCCGACGCTGAAGCGCGAGGCGGACCTCGTGCACCAGGCCGGGCGGAAGTTCGGCTACATCATCACCAGCGCCTTCCTGCCCCTGCTGGACGACATCCTCGACTGCGGGGTGGACGTCCTGATCGGCCTGGACCCGTCGGAGGGCAAGGGCACGCACCTGCCGGCCATCAAGGAGCGGTGCCGCGGCGGCGAGCAGGGCGCTGTGGGGCGGGGTGAGCGGCGCGATCACCGTCGAGATGGGGACCGAGGCGGAGACCGAGGCAGGCCGTGCGCCGGGCCCTCGAGATCCTCGGCGACGGCGGGGGATTCATCCTCTCGCCCGTGGACAATGTGCGCGAGAACACCGAAACTGCGTGGAGGAACACCCGGGCCTTCATCGAGGCGTGGAAGAGGCACCGAGTATGGAGAACGATACAGGAGCGTTGCTCCTGTCGTAAGTTCTTTGTCGAAGAGTCTTTCAAAGGGGGTTCGCATGAGAAAGAGCATCGCTCTTCTGCTCGCGGTCCTTCTTCTCCTCCCGCTCGCGGCATTCGCCGGAGGCCAGGCGAGAAGAAGGCCGCCGAGCCGAGACCATCACCGCCCTGTTCGGCATCGACGCCGCGGGCAAGCACATGGGCGAGAGGGCGGCCGGAGTTCACCGCCAAGACGGGCATCAAGGTGAACCTGGTCGAGGTGGAATGGGACACCATGGTGAACAAGCAGTCGGTGGCGCTGACGGCGAACGAGCCGACCTTCGACATCGTGGACTGCGGCTCCTTCATGCTGCCCGAGTACGTGCCCGGCGGCAAGTACGCCGACATCTCCGACATGTTCTCCGCCGGCGACAAGGCGAAGTTCATGGACGGGCATGATCGACTCGGTCACCATCGGCGGCAAGGTCTACGCGGCGCCCCTGATGGCCTCCTGGACCATCATGTTCTACAACTCGCGAGATGTTCCAGAAGGCGGGCCTGGACCCGAACAAGCCGCCCGCCACGTGGGACGAGCTGGTCGCCTACGGCAAGAAGATGCAGAGCCAAGGACACCTACGCGTACACGGATTCCCTGGCCCAGGGCGAGTACGTCATCCTGCGCCTTCTTCCGCTGGGCCAAGTCCGCGGGGGCGAAGATCAGCGAGTGGCGGGGCAACAAGGTGTACTGGCTGCTGGACAGCCCCGAGTGCGTGCAGGCCCTCGACTTCCTCAAGAAGATGATGAAGGAAGGCACCATGGACCCGGGCACGCCCACCTACATGCAGCAGCAGATCGCCGACCTGTTCGGCAAGGGCCACGCCTCCATGTTCGTGAACTGGGACATGATGCAGATCGCCTTCAAGAACCCCGAGCAGACCCCGTTCGCGGGAAAGATCTTCGCCGCCAACATGCCGGGCGCCAAGGCGGGGCTGACCGGCTCGATCGAGGGCCACGAGTACCTCGCCGTTCCCGGCCCCTCGAAGCACAAGGAAGCGGCCAAGAAGTTCATCAAGTTCCTCCAGACCCCCGAGGTGCAGAAGAAGCGGGCGGTGGAGGAGGGCATGACCCCCGT
Source organism: uncultured Spirochaetota bacterium (assembly GCA_963736785.1). Lineage (GTDB taxonomy): Bacteria > Spirochaetota > Spirochaetia > SZUA-6 > DRHE01 > MIBK01. The sequence continues at coordinate 10,285 of CAVTQG010000017.1, forward strand.
GCTCAAGGACCTGTTCAAGGACGCGGACGTGAAGAAGGTCATCAACCTCGACGTGGTCTTCAAGGCCGCGGCCAACTGCTACTACAGGCCGGCGATCGCCGAGTACACGCAGTGCTCCGACATCATCTCGGCGGAGATCCAGAACGCCCTCGTGAACAACAAGGACACGAAGCAGGCACTGAAGGACGCGAACGACAAGTGCAACAAGCTGTCTGGGCTGGTGAGCCCGTCCTGCTCGAGCATCGTACGGGGCGCGCTTCGGCGCGCCCCGCTTCTTCCGACGCGGAGCGGGCGTGATGCGGCCGGTCCGCGCATGAGCCTCAGCTCGCGCCTGGAGCACAACGAGGGGCTGTTCGCCTTCCTCCTCGTGCTCCCCGCGATGCTGATCGTGCTCGCCCTCTACGTGTATCCCCTCGTCTTCTCCCTCGTGGTGAGCTTCTTCCGCAGCGACATCCGCTACCCGGGGTGAGTTCCGCGGCCTGAAGAACTACATCGACATCTTCCGCGATCCCGACCTGGTCGCCTCCTTCGGGCGCACGATCTACTTCACGGTCGCGTCGCTCGCCATCGAGATGGTCGTGGGCGTCGTCGTGGCGGTCGCGTTCAACAGCAGGTTCATCGGCCGGCCGGTCGCCCGCTCGATCATCCTGATCCCGTGGGCCATCCCCCCGGTCGTGAACGGGATCATCTGGAACTGGATGGTCCACTCCAAGATCGGGATCCTCAACTACGTGCTGTCAGCCTCGGCTCATCCCGCCGCTACAAGCCCTGGCTCGCCGACCCGGGCTGGGCGCTGAACATCATCGTCGTGGCCGACGCATGGAAGTGGACCCCGCTCGTCGTGCTGCTCGTCCTGGCCGGGCTGCAGGCCATCCCCGAGGAGCTGTACGAGGCGGCCCGCATGGACGGCGCCGGCGGCACGAAGGTCTTCTTCCGCGTCACCCTGCCCTGCGTCATGTGGCCGATCCTCGTCACGCTGATCCTCCGCACCGTCGAGGCCGTGCGCGTGTTCGACATCATCTTCGTGATGACCCGCGGAGGGCCGGCCAACGCCACGAAGGTGACGACCTTCTACGTCTGGGAGATCGCCTTCAGGTACCACCAGCTCGGCATGGGCGTCGGCCCTGGCCTACACGGTGACGATCCTCATCGTCGCCCTGGCGGTCGTGTACTACCGGGTCATGAACCGGCGGGTCGAGTTCTGAGGGAGACGGTGCGCGCATGCCCATGGTGACCAGGCGGTCGAACGGGTTTTCCTGTACCTCTTCGTGCTCGTGGTGCTCATCGTGACCCTGTTCCCGTTCTACTGGATCATCAACATGAGCCTGCAGAGCAACATCGAGCTGTACGACACCCCGCCGCATTTCTTCCCCCCGCACCCCACGATCGAGAACTTCCGCAGCGTCCTGTTCGAGGAACAGGGGCTGATGAAGTTCTACCAGGCCGTCTTCAACACCCTGATCGTCGCCGGTGATCTCCATGGCGGTCTGCATCGCCCTGGGCAGCATCACCGGCTACGCCCTCGCCCGCCTGAATTGGAAATGGGGCATGGCGTTCCTGTTCGTCCTGATCGGCACGCAGATGGTGCCCGCCCCTCGTCGACCTGATCCCCTGTACATCATCTTCAGCCGGTGGCTGAAGCTCGTGGACACCAAGCTCGCCCTGGTCATCGGCTACACGGGATGGCTGCTGCCGATCTCGGTGTGGATCCTCTACGGGTACTTCCAGACCATCCCCCGCGACCTGGAGAGCGCCGCGCGCATCGACGGCTGCACGCGCCTGCAGGCCCTGTTCCGGGTCGTCATGCCCCTGTCGGCGCCCGGCATCGCGGCCACGGCGATCTACGTGTTCATCTCCTCGACCAACGAGTTCCTCTTCGCCATGATCTTCACCACCACGCGCGCTCGAAGACCATCCCGGTGGCCCTGTCCGACATGATCGGCAAGTACTCAGATCCGCTACGGCGACATGACGGCCGGGGCGGTGATCGCCGCCGTGCTGCCGGTGCTCCTCGCCCTGATCTTCCAGAAGTACCTCGTGCAGAGCCTGACCGCGGGCGGGATCAAGGGATGAAGCGCAAACGGTGGATAGCTCGACTGAAAGGTCGCATCGCCCTGGTCACCGGGGCCTCCCGCGGCTACGGCGCGGGCATCGCCGAGCAGCTGTTGCCGAAGGGGCCCGGGTCTGGATCACGGCCCGCAGCGCCGGGGACCTGGCGGCGGTGGCCCGGCGCGTCGGCGCCCAGGCCGTGCCGGCGGACGTGACGCGCGGCGAGGACTGGGACCGCCTGCTCGCCGCGGTCACTGCCGGAGGCGGGCGCCTGGACATCCTGGTCAACAATGCCGGGGGCACCGTGCAGGTGGCGCCCCTGGCCGAGCTGGGCCGACGAAGAGGTGCAGCGCGAGCTCGCCTTGAACCTGACCGGGGCCATACTGGGCTGCCGCCGGGCGGCGGCCCTCATGCAGAAGCAGAAAAGCGGCACGATCGTGAACGTGGCCTCCGTGTGCGCGGTGGAGGCCTGGCCGCAGTGGGGGGTCTACTCCGCGGCCAAGGCGGGCCTGCTGCAGCTCACCAAGTGCCTGTACGCCGAGCTGCGGCCGCACGGGGCGCGGGCCACCTGCCTGATTCCCTCCTGGGGCGCCACGAACTTCTCCAGGGCCGCCGGCCTGCCGGCGGTTCGATCCGGACACCGCCGCGAAGTGCATCCAGCCCCTGGAGCTGGGCCGCGTGGTGGCGGACATCTGCGCCCTGCCCGCGCACCTGTCCATTCAGGAGCTGATCCTCTGGCCGCTGGTGCAGGAAGTCTCGCCGCTTTAGAATCAGGACAGGCAGACCCGGTTCTTGCCCTCGCTCTTGGCCCGGTACAGGCGCTCGTCGCTGCGGCGGATCAGTTCCTCGGCGCTGGAGGCGTCGGCCGGGCAGACGGCCAGGCCGATGCTCACCGTCACGCGGGCAGGGCCCGCGGAGGTGCCGTCGCAGGAACGGGTGCGCCTCCACCCGGGCGCGCAGGCGCTCGGCCACCACCCTCGCCCCGCCGACCTCGGTGTACGGCAGCACCACGACGAACTCCTCGCCGCCGTAGCGGGCCGCCAGGTCGATCTCCCGAACGCTCTGCCGGATCAGCTGCCCGACCTCGGCCAGGACGCGGTCCCCGGCCAGGTGCCCGAGGGAGTCGTTGCAGGCCTTGAAATCGTCGATGTCCATCATGGCCAGCGCCGTGGGGTGACCCTGCCGCAGGGAACGCTTCACCTCCAGGCCCAGGAAGCGCTTGAAGTAGGCGTGGTTGAACAGCCCCGTGAGCCCGTCGCTGGTGGCCGCGCTGAGCGCGCTGCGGTACTGCAGCTCCAGCTGCCGCAGCTGGTCCCTGCGGCGGAACAGGTGCTCCAGGCGCACGGCCAGCTCGCGGCCGTCCATGCCGGCGCTCAGGATATCGTCCGCTCCCGCTTCGATGCCCCGGATACGCTCGGCAATCTGCTCGGCAGGACCCACCAGAGCGACCGGCACGCCGGCGGAGGCGAACTTCAGCTGGCGGCAGAGCTCGTAGCCGTCCCCGTCGGCAAGCTGACTGGCCAGGAGGATCAGGTCCGCCTGACCGGCCAGCTCCAGGACCTCGTAACTGCTGGAGGCCTTCAGCACTCGGCAGTCCGAGCTCTGCGCGCTCCGCGGCCCGTTCGGCCGCCTGCCCGCTGGCCAGCACGATTCGGGGGCCGGAAGCGGCCCGCTCCTCCTTGCCCTCCGGACCGGCAACCTGCCGCTCGGTGGCCAGGCGCTGGGCCAGCTGCGTCTGGAAATAGGTCAGCTGCAGCATGCTCTTGATGCGCACCGTCAGCTCGGCGCCGTCCACCGGCTTGCTCAGGAACTCGTCGGCCCCGGCCGCCAGCCCCTTGACCTTGTCCTCCACCTCGTTGAGCGCGGTGACCAGGATGATCGGGATGCCCGCCGTCTTCAGGTTGCCCTTCAGCCGCCGGGTCACCTCGAAGCCGTCCAGGTCGTCCATGAGCACGTCCAGCAGGATCAGGTCCGGCCCCTCGCTCTGGGCCAGCTGCAGGGCGGGGATGCCGCCGAAAGCCCGCAGGCAGTCGTAGCCCGCGCGCGCGCAGCTGCCTCTCGAACACCTCCACCACGCTCGGCTCGTCGTCCACGATCAGGATGCGGGCCCGCCGGTCGGCGGGGGCCCCGGGGCGCAAGCCCGCTATTGCGGCGGCTGCCCGCCTTGAGCAGGAAGCGCTCCAGGTACTCCAGCAGGCCGCGGGTATCGAAGGGCTTGCTCAGGAAACCTTCGCAGCCGGCGGCCAGGGCGTTGCGCTCCTCCTCGGTTCCCACGAAACCGGTCATGGCCACCACCGGGATGTGCCGCAGCTGGGGGTCGGCCTTGAGCAGGCGGGTCGCCTGCAGGCCGTCCATGCCCGGAAGGCGGATGTCCATCAGGATGCAGTGCGGCCGGTGCCGGCGCGCCAGCTCCAGGCCGGTCTCCGCGTCGCCGGCCTCCAGCGTGCGGAACCGTCCCCTGCCCAGCAGGGTGGCCAGCAGCGTGCGCGTCGCCTCTTCGTCCTCGATGATCAGGATCGTCCGGAAGCCCATCCCCGTCAGTGCCCCTGCCTTGAGTATCGGCCAATACGGTGCCAGCTGGACCCGCAGGCGGGCCAGCACCTGCCGGGTGGCCCCGTCCGCCTCCCGCTCCCCCGCCGGCGGAGGCTCCTCGCCCAGCAGGGTGCGCAGCACGGCGGCCACCCCGGAAGCCAGGGCGGGCAGGTCATAGCCGCCCTCCAGGGCGAAGAGCCAGGCGCCCGGGGCAGCATTCCCCGGCCACCTCGGCCAACAGCCCGGGTCAGGCCGGCCACGCCGGCCTCCGTCACCCGCATGTCGGCCAGGGGGTCGTCCCGGAGGATGTCGAAGCCCGCCGAAACCAGGATCAGCTCGGGCCGGTAGGCCAGCGCCAGCGGGCGCAGGAGCTCCCGGAACACGGCCAGGTACTCGGCGTCGCCCTGGCCCCCCGGCAGCGGAACGTTCACCGTGTAGCCCTGCCCCTCGCCCCGGCCCAGCTCCTCCACCCGGCCCGTGCCGGGGTAATGGGGATACTGGTGCACCGAAAAGTAGAGCACCTCGCGGCTATCGTAGAAGGAGTGCATGGTGCCGTTGCCGTGGTGCACGTCCCAGTCCACCAGCAGGACCCGCCGCAGTCCGTGCCGATCCAGCGCGCAGCGCGCCGCCACGGCCGCGTTGTTGAACAGGCAGAAGCCCATGGCCCGGTCGGCCTCCGCGTGGTGCCCCGGCGGGCGCACGGCGGCGAAGGCCCCGGCGTAGCCCCCGCCCAGCACCGCTTCCACGGCGGCCAGCACCCCGCCCGCGGCCCGCAGCGCCGCGGCGTGGGAGCCGGCCGAGGCCGAGGTGTCCGGATCCAGGACGCTGAAGGGCAGCCCCCGGGTCGCTTCGATGCGGCGGATGTATTCCGGCGTGTGCACCCGGGCCAGCTCCTCGAAGCTCGCGTCCCGGGCCGGCAGGTGAGCAAGGCGCCCGCGCAGGGGGAAATCGGAGAGCATGCGCTCTATGGCCTGCAGTCGCTCCGGGGACTCCGGGTGGCCCGGGCCGTTGGAATGCCCGAGGCAGAGCGGGTCGCGGACCACGGCGACGGGCTTCACTTTCCGGGTTCTTCCCAGTCCAGCACGACCTTGCCCGCCTTTCCGGCGCGCATCGCCTCGAAACCCTTCTGGAATTCGGTGTAATGCAGGCGGTGGGTGATCACCGGGGTGATGTCCAGGCCGGTCTGGATCATCATGGTCATCTTGTACCAGGTTTCGTACATCTCCCGGCCGTAGATGCCCTTCAGGGTCAGACCGTTGAACACCACCAGGTCCCAGTCGATGGCCGTGGCGGCCGGCAGGATGCCCAGCAGGGCGATCTTGCCGCCGTGGCACATGTTGGCCAGCATGTCGCGCAGGGCCTGCGGGGAGCCGGACATCTCCAACCCCACGTCGAAGCCTTCCTTCATGCCCAGCTCCCGCTGAGCCTCCGCGATGCTCTGCTCGGGTACCCGCGACCACCCGCGTGGCCCCCATGCGGCGGGCCAGCTCCAGGCGGTAGGGGTTGGGGTCGCTCACCACCACGAAGCGCGCCCCGGCGTGCCGGGTGATGCCGGCGGCCATGATCCCGATGGGCCCCGCCCCGGTGATCAGCACGTCCTCGCCCAGCAGGTCGAACGACAGCGCCGAGTGCGTGGCGTTGCCCAGCGGGTCGAAGCAGGACAGGACCTCCAGCGGGATGCGCGGGTCGGCGTGCCAGACGTTGGTCTGCGGCATGCACAGGTACTCGGCGAAGCAGCCCTGGCGGTTCACCCCCACCCCGCTGGTGCGGGCGCACAGGTGACGCCGGCCCGCCAGGCAGTTGCGGCAGTGCCCGCAGACCAGGTGGCCCTCCCCGCTCACCGCCTCGCCGGGGAAAAAGTCCCGGACCATGGAGCCCACGCTCTGCACGACGCCGGCGAACTCGTGCCCGATCACCAGGGGCACCGGCACGTGCTTCGCGGCCCAGGGGTCCCAGTCGTAGATGTGCAGGTCCGTGCCGCAGATGGAGGTTTTCCGGATGCGGATCAGCACGTCGGTGGGGCCGACTTCCGGCTCGCCCACCTCCTCCAGCCAGAGCCCGGGCTCGGCCCGCTTCTTGACCAGAGCCTTCACGGCCGGCCTGTCAGCTCTGCCAGCTCGAAGCCGGGATCGGCGAGCTGCTGGGCGCTCACCGAGCGGCCCGCTTCCAGAGCCTCGCCCAGGCGGATGAGGTCCTGGTCCCGGTCCTTGCCCAGGGAAGCGACGGCCCGTAGTGTTTCCCCGACGTAGTAGCCGGCCAGGAAGGATTCCCGCTCGGGGTCGCCGCGGAAAACCACGCGCTCCCACACCGGAGCATGGCCGACGTACTTGAACGACTTGCCGTGCTGCCGGGTCCAGAAGAAGGGAGCCTCGCGCGGCAGCGGGCTCTTGCCCAGCATGGCCCGGGCCGCGTGCCGGCCCTGGCGCTCCGCCTCGGCCCAGTGCTCGATGCGGCGCGGCGGCCCGCTCGCCGCCTCCTTGAGCAGGGCGATGTCCCCTGCGGCGAAGATGCCCTCCGCGGCAGTGGCCTGCCGCGCGTCCACGGGCACGGCCCCCGCCTCGGCCAGGCCGCTGCCGGCCAGGTACTCCACGGCCGGCCGCACTCCTACTCCGACCACCAAGGCGTCCGCCTCCAGGTGGCTGCCGTCGGACAGGACCAGGTAGCGCGCGCGCCCATTGCCCTGCACGCTGAAGGCGGTGAGGCCCAGGTGGAAGCGAACCCCCGCCTGCTCGGCTTCCGCCTTCAGGCGCCGGCCGATCTGCGCGCCGAACACCTTCTCCAGGGGCAGCCGGTCGGGGGCCACCACCTCCACTGCCAGGCCGCGCTTCCGCAGCGCGGAGGCCACCTCCAGGCCGATGAAGCTGGCCCCCAGCACCGCCACGGTGCCGGAAGCCGGCAGCCCCGCGAGCAGGGCGTCGGCGTCCGCCAGGCTGCGCAGGGTGAAACAGCCCGGCAGGTCGATTCCCGGCACCGGCGGGCGCAGGGCCACGCTGCCGGTAGCCAGCAGGATGCGCTCACCCCTCAAGCTGGAGCCGTCGGCCAGGGTCAGGGTGCGGCTGCGCGGGTCCAGGGCGACCGCCCGGCTGCCCGTGGCCAGCTCGATCTTGAGACGGTCATAGAATTTTTCTCCGCGCAGGGGCAGCCATTTGGCCGGGGCTTCCCCGGTGAGGTAATCCTTGGACAGCGATGGCCGGTCGTAGGGGCCCACGGGCTCCTGGGTGAGCAGCACGATGCGCCCGCTGTACCCCTCGCGGCGCAGGGTCTCCGCTGCGGCCGCGCCGGCCGCCCCGCCGCCGACGATCAGGAATGTCCTGTCGTCCGAGCCGCCCGGCATCTGGATCTTCGGAGCTTCCCGGGGGCGCACCCACACCTTGCCCTCCTCGACCTTCACCTCGTAGGTGGCCAGGTCGCTGAGGGCGGGAGGGGAGAGCAGGCGGCCGTCGCGCACGTCGAAGCGGGCGTTGTGCGACGGGCAGGTGAGCGTGTGCCCGCTCAGCACTCCTCGGGCCAGGTGCCCCTTGTAGTGCGGGCACTCCGCCGCGCAGGCCTGGATTCGGCCCCCCGTGCGAACCAGCAGGACCTGGCGGTCGCCCACGGTGACCTCGACCAGCCGGCCCTCCGCCAGGTCGGCCTCCGCCGCCGCCTGCTTCCACTCTCCGCTTTCCATGGTTTCCTCCCGGGCTAGCGCCGCCTGCGGCGTCCCCCGCCGGTGACGGCGGCGCCCACCAGCCCAATGCCGCCGCCCACCGCCCCGCAGATCAGGATGCTTTGCCGGATCTGGGGGATATCGCTCCTGTACTTGACCAGCTCGCCGAGTTTTTCAAGACCCTTTGCCGGGGAGAGCAGGCTCTTCAGGCTCAGGTAGCCGCCGGGCGTGCGGGCGAAGATCAGGTAGCCCACCACCAGGCCCGCCGCCCCCAGCACGAGGATCGCCAGGATGATCCTTCTCAGCATGTTCCCTCCTTCAGGTAGACGTACAGCTTGGCGTCCAAGAGGCGCCCCTCCGCGGTGAAGCGGGCGAGGGTGGATGCGAACTCGGACGGCGCGATCTTGAGCACACGGATGGACTCCGAGGCTTCCGGCGCCGGGGCTTCAGCCGGCTGTTCCCCGCAGCGCACGTATACCAGGTGCACGGTCTCGGTTGCCAATCCGGCGGTCGTAGACACGGCGGGGCCGATTTCCAGCACCTCCCCGCGGTAGCCGGTCTCCTCGGCCAGCTCCCGCAGCGCCGCCTGGCCCGCCTCTTCGCCGGGGTCCAGCAGCCCGGCCGGAAACTCCAGCACCGGCCGCTGAAAGGGCACCCGATACTGCTCGATGGCGATCAGCGAGCCGCTGCCCGCGGTGCGGGCCACGACCACCACCGCCGGCCGGGCGCCGGTCCGCTCCGCGTAGACCCAGCTCCGCTCCCGCCCGTGGCGATCCCGGTAGACCCTCTCCTTGAGCTCGACCCAGCGGTCCCGGTGCAGCAGGCGCTCTTCTATGGTCTGCATGTCAGCCGCTGTGCTCGACCAGACCCTTGAAATGCTCGTAGACCGCCCGGAAAACGATCTGGTAGGCCTCCAGGGCCTGCTGGGCGTGCGCCAGCGTGAAGAATTCGTACGGGGCTCCTCCGGGAAGGGCGAAGGGGTAGCGGGTGGGCAGGTACAGCACGTCCAGGCGGATGGCCGCATCCGTCAGGGACTGGAACTCCGGGGCGTGCGCGGCGCCGGCCTGGGCCAGCTTGAGCACCGAGTGCCCCAGGACGGTCCGCTCCCCCTTCAGGATCAGGAAGCCCTTGAGGATTTTCTCGGCCGCCTGCTGGAACAGAAAACAGGACACCTCGAAATCCCCCGCCCGCGCGTTCTTCTCCGCCGTCTTGGCGTCCTTGGCCCCTTGCAGGTACCAGCGGATCGCTTCAGCTTCGCCGGCGTTCATGCAGGACCCTCCCCTCCTCCAGAATTTCGCGCACGAAGGGGTGCCCCTCAGCGCGCAGCCGCTCCCATTCCTGGCTGGTGTAGATGGCCGGTTGGATGTAGACCTCCGGCGGGTCGACGACGCGCCGGAACTCGGCGTGCCGCTCCAGCCAATCGCCGGCCTCCGGCACCACCAGGCACAGGTTCAGGTCGCTCCCGGCGTGGGCCTGGCCTCGGGCGTAAGAGCCGAACAGGATCACGTGGAGCGGGCGATAGTGCTCCCGGACCTGTTTCACCACCAGCGCCAGCTGGTCGTCGCTGAACATGTCTGGAGTGTAGCCGGATTCGCGCCGGGTGTCAAAAGAGATACAGCGCTTCAGTTTCGCTTCGGCTGGAAGTCCAGCGATAGGGAATTGATGCAGTAGCGCAAGCCCGCAGGCGCGGGGCCGTCGGGGAAAACATGCCCCAGGTGGCCGCCGCAGCGGGCACACTGCACCTCGGTGCGGGCCATTCCCAGGCTGCGGTCCTCCTCGCGGGCCACGGCCCCCTCTTCCGCGGGCCGCGTGAAGCTGGGCCAGCCGGTGCCGGAATCGAATTTGTCCTCGGAGCGGAACAGGGGTCCGCCGCAGCCCGCGCACAGGTACGTGCCCCGCTCGTGGTGGTCCCAGTATTTTCCGGTGAAGGCCCGCTCCGTGCCCTTCTCCCGCAGAACCCGGTGCTGCTCCGGGGTGAGCTTTTCGTCCATGGAAGAAATATACTGACGGGCCGCGGCCCGCGCCCAGCGGCTCAGGGGCGGGCGCGGAACACGGTGCGGGGCACCCGGTGGGCCAGGATATCAGACAGACGGTAACGGCCGTTGGCCACGATGGTCTCGATGCCCTGCTCTCCGGCCATCTTCGCGGCGCGCACCTTGGAGGCCATCCCGCCCAGCCCCAGCGGGTTGGACTCCTTGGCGGCCATCTGCTCGATGCGCCGGTCGATCTCGGGCACCTCCTCGACCAGGGCCACGTGGGAGTTGTGTTTGGGATTGGCCTGGTACAGACCGTCCACGTCGGTGAGGATCACGAGGCGCTCGGCTCTCAGGCGCACGGCCACCAGGGCGGCCAGGATGTCGTTGTCGCTGAACACCGGCTGCGCCTCCACCTCCTCCTTGTTGACCATGTCGTTCTCGTTCACGATGGGGATGGTGCCCTGGGCCAGGTAGGCCTCCATGATCTCCCGGATGGTCCTCTCCTCGTTCTGGGTGGAGAAGTTGTGGTGGGTCAGCAGGACCTGGGCGACGCGGATGCCGAAGCGCTTGAACAGGTCCTTGTAGTATTTCATCAGCTTGATCTGCCCCATGCCCGACAGCAGCTGCAGCTGCAGGGTGTCGCGGGGGCGCTGGCTCAAGCCCCGGATCTCCATGCCCGCGGCCACCGCGCCCGAGGTGACCAGGGCGATCTGCTCGCCCGCGCGCGCCAGTCGGGCGATTTCGCGCACCTTGCCCTTCAGCCAGCGGTAGTCGATGCGGCTGCCCCTGGAGATCAGGGCGCTGCCGATCTTTATCAGCAGTCTCATGCCAGGTCCCGGTGGCTGAAGCGCCGCCGGCCCTCCACGTAGTCGGCCACCGCCTGCCCGCGGCCCTCCAGCAGGAACTTGGTGCTGGTCAGGCCTTCCAGCCCCACCGGCCCGCGGGCGTGGATCTTGCCGGTGGCGATGCCCACCTCCGCGCCCAGGCCGTAGCGGTAGCCGTCGGCGAAGCGGGTGGAGCAGTTCCACATGACGGAAGAAGAGTCCACCTCGGCCAGGAAACGCCGGGCCGAGGCCTGGTCGCGGGTAACGATCGCATCGGTGTGGTGGCTGCCGTAGCGGTTGATGTGCCCGATGGCTTCCTCCAGCGAGCCCACGACCCGGACGGCCAGGATCAGGTCGTTGTACTCGGCCCGCCAGTCCTCATCCGATGCGGCCAGGGCTGGAATGATCGCCCGGGTTCGCTCGTCGCCGCGCAATTCCACCCCGGCCAGGCGGGCGGCCAGGCCGGGGCAGGAACTCCCGGGCGACGCGCTCGTGTACCAGCAGGGTTTCGATGGCGTTGCACACCGCCGGGTACTGGCACTTGGCGTCGTAGGCCAGCTCCACGGCCATCGCCAGGTCGGCCTCCCCGTCCACGTACAGGTGGCAGACCCCTTCGCTGTGGCCGAGCACCGGGATGCGGGTGTTTTCCTGGATGCTGCGCACCAGCTCCCCGGAACCCCGCGGGATCAGCAGGTCGATGAGCCGGTCCAGCTCGAGCAGCTGGCGCACCTCGGCGCGGCTCTCCACCAGCTGCAGGCCGTCCCGAAAGGCGGGTTCCACCGCCGCGGCCGCCTCGCGCACCACGGAGAACAGGACACGGTTGGAGTGCAGGGCCTCGGAGCCGCCTTTGAGGATGACGGCGTTGCCGCTCTTCATCCCGAGGCAGGCGATCTGCACCAGCGCGTCGGGACGGGACTCGAAGATCACCCCGATGACGCCGAGGGGCACGCTTACCTTGGTCAGCACCAGGCCTTCGTCCAGCTCGCGGGCGAGCAGCCGCCGCCCCACGGGGTCCGGCAGGCGGACCACCTCGCGCACGCTCTCCGCCATCTGGGCCAGCTTGTCTTCCGTGAGGATCAGGCGCTTCAGCAGGGCATTTTTTAAAGCCGATTGCCGCGCCTCGGCCTGGTCCTTGAGGTTTTCGGCCAGGATCTGCCGCCGCTGATCCTCCAGGGCCCGGGCCACTGCCTGCAGGGCCCGGTCCTTGACCTGGGTGGGCAGGGTGGCCAGTCGGTAGCTGGCCTGCCGGGCGAGTTGGGCCTGTTCCTCGATGGTCATGCCGTTTCAGCTCCCCGCCAACTCGTGGGCCCGGCGAGCGGCCGCCGCAACGGTGCGGTAGATCACCTCGCTTACGTCGGAAGGCTCCAGCACCGCGCGCCCCGCCAGGGTCGTGCCTTTGGGGGAGCTCACCATGTCCACCAGGGCCTGGGTGCTCATGCCGGTCTGCTGCAGCAGGCAGGCCGTGCCGCGGAAGGTCTGCAAGGTCAGCTCGCGGGCCGCCTCCGCGCTCAAGCCCAGCCGCCGCCCCGCTTCGACGAAGGCCTCCATCAGCCGGGCCACGAAAGCCGGACCCGAGCTGCTCAACCCGATCACCGCGTCCAGGAGGCGCTCTTCCACCTCCACGGCCTTGCCGGCGGCCGCCAGGAACGCGCGCACCAGCTCCTTGTCGACGGGGATCACCCGGGAGCCGAAGGCATAGCCGGCGGCCATCTCCCCCACCAGGCAGGGGGTGTTGGGCGCCACCCGCGCCAGGCGCGCCCCCGGCAGGGCCTTCTCCAGGCGGGCCAGGGTCACCCCGGCGGCGATGGAAACCAGCAGGGCCCGGCAGCCGCGCAGTTCCTCGAGCAGCACGGCGAAGTCCTGGGGCTTCACGGCCAGGACCGTGAGCTCGGCGGCTTCCGCCGCCTGCGCCGGACTGCCGGCGACGCGCACATCGGAGCAGCTCGCGCCGGAACAGCTCGACGCGCTCCGGTTTGACGTCCACCACGTGCAGCGTAACGCCGGGAAAGCGGGCCGCCGCCGCCTTGGCCAAAGCGAAGCCCATGTTTCCCGCCCCTATGAACCCGATGCTCTTCATGCGCTCTTTTTCGTGCAGGGAGTTTATTATAAGGAAAGGCAAATGTAAAGTTGCCCCATTGTCGGCGCGCGCAGTCGCAGCGTTTGACGGCAGCGTTCCTCGGGACTATACTATTGCAGCTCGCCAGCGTAGGAAATTAGGAGGCTAAAATATGAAAAGGAATCTGGAAAATCCTCGCGTTGTCTGGTGGTGCTGGTGCTCGTCGTGGCGGTGGTCGCGCCGGCCCAGGCCAAGTGGGCCTCCAAGGTCCATATCGTTTTCTTCCCGGGAGGCGGTGCGGGCGGCGTTTTCGCCGTGAACGTCTACAACGGCGCCAAGCAGGCCGAAGCGGACCTGGGCTGCAAGGTGGACTACGTCTGGTCGGACTGGGACCCGCAGAAGATGATCCAGCAGTTCCGGGAAGTAGTGGCCACCCGGCCTGACGGCATTTGCGTCATGGGCCATCCGGGGGACGAGGCCTTCGACCCGCTCATCGAGGACGCCGAGGCCAAGGGCATCATCGTCACCAGCCAGAACACGGAGCTTCCGAAAATGGAAGGCAAGTACGCCGGCAACGGGTTCGGCTACGTCGGCGCTGAAAACTACCCGGCGGGACATGCCTTGGGGGTGGAGTCCGTAAAGAGGTTCAACCTGAAAAAGGGCGACCGGGCCATGGTCTGGGGGCTGCTCTCCCAGCCCACCCGCGGCCTGCGCACCAAGGGCGTGATCGACGCCCTGAAGGAAGCCGGGCTAACAGTGGACTACCTGGAGATCGATGCGGCCACCAACAAGGATGCGCCGATGGGAGCTCCGACCTTCGCCGGCTACGTGTCCTCCCACCCGGACGTCAAGCTGGTGGTGACCGACCACGGCGGCCTGACCGCCACGGCGGAGACCTACTGCAGGGCTGCAGGCAAGAAGGCGGGCGACATCAAGATCGCCGGCTTCGACCTGTCCCCGGCCACCATCGCGGCCATCCGCGGCGGCTGGACCGGCCTGGTGATCGACCAGCAGGAGTGGCTGCAGGGCTACCTGCCCATTCTCCAGGTGTGCCTGACCAAGGTCTACGGCTTCTCCGGCCTGCACATCAACACCGGTGCGGGGTTCGTCGACAAGAGCAACGTGGAGTTCATCGCGCCCCTGGCGGAGAAGAACATCCGCTAGCCGCGAGGCCGGCGGCTGGCGAGTTGAGTTTCGTCGGGCGCGGGGGGCACCCCGCGCCCATCATTTTTGGCCGAGGTGAGCCATGGAGCCTTTCCTGCGGCTGCGCAATGTGTCCAAGACCTTCGGGGAAGTGGCGGCCCTGCGCAACGTCAACTTCGAGGTCGGGACCAACGAGATCGTGGGTCTGCTCGGGGACAACGGCGCCGGCAAGTCCACGATAGTCAAGATCCTCACAGGCTACCACCAGCCGGACCCCGGGGGGGAGTTCTACCTCAAGGCAAAGCGCGTCGAGCACCTCACGGTGGCCAGGGCCCGCGACCTGGGAATCGAGGTGGTGTACCAGGAGCGGGCGCTGGCGGACAAGCAGTCCCTATGGCGCAACATCTTCATGGGCCGGGAACTGTCCAACCGCTGGGGCCGCCTGGACCTGAAAGGTATGCGCCGGGAGACCGGCAAGCTCATGCAGACGCTCATGGGCTTCACCTCCGCGGCGGTGACCCCTGAATCGGTGGTCAAGACCTTCTCCGGGGGCGAGCGCCAGGGGGTGGCGATCACTCGCGCCCTGTACTTCAAAGCGGAGCTGATCATCCTGGACGAGCCGACCATGGGCCTTTCGCTCTCGGAAACCCGCAAGTGCCTGGACTTCGTGGCCGGCATCCGCAGCGCCGGCAAGTCGGCGATTTTCATCGACCACAACATCTTCCACGTCTACCCCGTGGCCGACCGGATCGTGGTCCTGGACCGGGGTGCGGTGGCCGGGCAGTTCCTGAAAAACGAGCTGACCCTGCAGGAGCTGATCGATCGCCTGTACCTGGTGGCCCAGACCGGCAGCCTGAACAGCGGGGGCGCCAAATGAGCGGCGGGCTCTCCAGGCAGGCGCGCAAGTACTCCCTGCAGATCGGCATCGTCGGCGTGGCCGTCTTCATCTGGCTGTTGTTCCTGCTCGGCTCGCCGCGTACTTTCCTGGCCCGAGATATCTACGTGGCCTTCATGTCCTCCACGCCCTACTTCGCCCTGATGGCCATCCCCCTGACCCTGGTCATCATCGCCGGGGAGATCGACCTTTCCTTCCCCTCGATCATGGCCTTCGGCATGACGGCCTTCGACGTGGTCTTCGTGACCACCCACAGCGTCTGGCTGGGCTTCGTCGCCTGCCTGGCGGCCGGCGTTCTGGCAGGGCTGGCTGAACGGGGTCATCGTCGTGAAGATCGGCATCCCCTCCCTGGTGGCCACCATCGGCACCCAGTTCTTCTGGCGGGGCGTTGTGCTGGTGGTCACCAACGGCCAGGGCCTGGGCCTGACTCCCGTGCGGGAGACCTTCCTGTACCCCCTCCTGGTCGGCAGGATCGGCGGCTTTTTCCCAGCCCAGTTCCTCTGGACCATTGTCTTTGCCCTGGTGGTCTGGTTCTTCCTGAACCGCCACCGCTTCGGCGCGCACGTTTATCTCACCGGCGACAATCTGGACAGCGCCCGCCTGATGGGCGTGAACGTGGACCGGACCAAGACCCTGACTTTCGTCGTCGTGGGCTTCGCCGCCGCCTTCGCCGGCTTCGTGGTGAGCGAGGACGTGCTCTTCTTCTGGCCCACCCTGGGCGAGGGCTACATGCTGAACACCCTGGCCTCGGTCTTCCTCGGCGGCACCTCCGTGTTCGGCGGCACGGGTACCGTTTTCGGGACCTTCGTGGCCTCCTTCATCATCGGGGCCATCAACGCCGGCATCGTGGCGGCGGGTTTGACCGGGTTCTGGACGAACCTGATCTACGGCCTGATCGTCGTCGTTTCCGTGTCGCTGCAGGCGGTGGTCGCCCGGAGAATCAAATAAGGAAGTCGGCGCCGAAGCGCGGTCCGACGGCCTTCAGGCCAGGCGGCTCCCGCCGCGCGGGTCCGGGGCGGGCAGGCGTGCCCGAGTGATGCGCACCCCGGCCGAGGCGGCCAGGGGCACGGCCCTCGGCTTTTGCGCTTCCACCTCCACCCGGTGCACGCGGGGGTCACGCAGGCAGGCGGAGGCCACCTGCTCGGCCAGCGCTTCCAACAGCTGAAACGAGGATGCTTCCAGCAGCGCCGTCACGCGCGCCGCCAGCTCCCCGTAATCCACCGTGTCCTCCAGCCGGTCGCTGCCCCCCGCGCGGCGCAAGTCCAGCCACAACGTGAAGCTCACGACCACCTCTTGCTTGCGCGCGCGTTCCTCCTCGGTGGTGCCGATGAAGCAGGGCACGCGCAGGTCCCGCACGGTGATGGCGTCCGGGGTTTCAGCCAAAGAGGCTCTCCTTCAGCGAGCCGCCGCCGTCCACGTACAGCACCTGCCCGGTGACGAAGTCACTAGCCGCCAGAAACAGCACCGCCCGGGCCACGTCCTCGGGCTTTCCCCAGCGGCCCAGCAGGTTGGACGCGGCCAGGCGCGCCCGGCGCGCCGGGTCCAGGCCTTCCGGCGGCAGGATCATGCCAGGGGCCACGGCGTTCACTCGGACTGCCGGGGCCAGCTCCAGGGCCAGCAGGCGGGTGAAGTCGCCCAGCAGACGCTTGCCGGCCTGGTAGCTGAAGTGGGCGCGCATGCGTCCCAGCGCGCGGCTGTCCAGCAGGTTCACGATTACCCGGTCCGCCGGCCGGGCGCCGGACTCCCGCCTGGCCTCCGGCCGGGTTCCGCCCGCCTTCGCCCCGCCCGCCTGCTCCTCGGCCGCCGAGCCGGAAGCGGCGAAGCGGCGGGCGAGCAGCACCGGGGCCAGGGCATTGACCCTTAAGGCGGCCTCCAGCCCGGCTGCCGTGAAACCCGCCAGCGTATCCTCCGGAAACACGGAGGCGCTGTTCACCAGGATATCGATCGGACCCGCCTGCGCCCGAGCCTGGTCCCAAAGAGCCTCGACCTGGCCGGGGTCGCCGAGGTCCGCGCGCACGGTCCAGGAGCGCACGCCCAGGCGGCGCAGCTCGGCAGCCGCCTGCTCGGCTTCCGCCGCGCTGCGCCCGTAGTGCACCAGGACGTCAGCCCCTTCCCGCGCCAGCGCCTCGGCGACGGCCTTGCCCAGGCGGCGGGCCGCCCCGGTCACCAGCGCCGTGCGTCCCCGTAACGCACTCATGATGAGCATGCTAAAGAGGGCGTCGGGAAAAGTCAATGAAAGCCACCGGCCCTTTCGCTTTTTGCAACCAGGTTCACGATTCCCGGTCCTCTATGGATTATGAAAAAACAAACTGCCCCCTGGGGATTTCTGGATCAGTACCGCGGCCGGCTGTTCCAGGGCGAATGGCCCACCATCCCGCAGATGCTGGAGATCACCTGCGAGCGCTTCGGCGAGCGGCGGGCGCTCACGGCTTTCGAGCCGACGGCCCTGGTGATGAGCTGGAAGGAAGTGCGTGCGTTGGTGAGGCGCACGGCCGGGTACCTTCTGGCCCATGGGGTGCGCAAGGGCGACCGGGTGGCCCTGACCGGGAAAAACTCGCCGGAGTGGGTCGTGGCCTACCTGGGCATCCTGGCCGCCGGTGCGATCGTCGTGCCTTTGGACCACCAACTCAGCGTGCAGGAAATGAGCACGCTGATCCGTTTTGTGGAGGCCCCAGCCCTGTTTGCCGACGAGGAGAAGCTGGAGGCCCTGGCGGGCTCGGGTGCCTCCTTGAGCCTTTCCCTGGCGCCGGGCCGGCCGAACTACATCCTGCAGCTGCCGGAAGCCGAAGCGCCCTCCGGCGGGCAGGCGGCGGAGACCGACACGGCGGCCATCCTGTTTACCTCGGGCACCACGGGCACCCCCAAGGGCGTTGCCTTGAGCCACCGCAACCTGGTGGCCGACTGTTACCTCTCCCAAGCCAACCTGAGCGTGGGACCCACGGACGTATTCTATGCCCTGATGCCGCTGCACCACTCCTACACCATGACCGCGGTGTTCCTGATCTGCGTGTCCTCCGGCGCCGAAGTGGTGTTCGGCCAGAAAATGGTGAGCAAGCAGATCCTGGAAGACCTGAAGCGCGGCGGGGTGACTATGTTCCTAGGGGTGCCGATGCTGTTCAACCGCCTGCTCATCGGCATCCGCAAGGGTATCCGGGAGAAGGGCGTGGCGGCCTTCGCCCTGATCCGGACCCTCATGCTGGCCAGCGGCCTGATCAAAAAGCTCTTCCACGTGAACCCGGGCAAGAAGATGTTCGCTTTCATCCTGAAGAAGGTCTCCCTGCAGAACATCCGCATCTGCATCTCCGGCGGCGGGCCGCTGCCTTCCAGCACCTTCCGGCAGTTCAACCAGCTGGGCATCGACTTCGTGCAGGGCTACGGCCTGACCGAGACCTCCCCGATCGTGGCCCTGAACCCCGTGGAGCACTACAAGGAAACCTCTGTCGGGAAGGTAATCCCGAGGGTCGAAATGCGCATCCGGGAGCCGGACTCCGAAGGGCGCGGCGAGATCCTGATCCGCGGGCCGGTGGTCATGCAGGGCTATTACCATAACGAGGCTGCCACCCGGGAGGTGCTCTCCGAGGACGGCTGGTTGAGTACCGGGGACGTTGGGTACCTGGATCGCGAGAACTACCTGTTCCTGACCGGCCGCAAGAAGTCGCTGATCGTCACCGAGGGCGGCAAGAACGTCTACCCGGAGGAGATCGAGGACCGCTTCCAGCTGCACGGGGAGATCGAGCAGATCCTGGTGCGCGGTTACCTCATCGACAGGAAGATGAAGACCGAAGGCATCGAAGCGGTGGTCTACCCCTCGGCCGACCAGCTCAAGGAGACCGGCACGGACCCGCAGGACCGCGAAGCGGTTGCACCGACGTATCCAGGCGGTGATCGACGAGGTCAACAGCCGCCTGCTGCCCTACCAGAAGATCCAGCGCCTGAGCATCGTGGACCAGGCCATGGAGATGACCACGACGAAAAAAATCAAGCGCTTCAAGGTGGCCGCCACGTCGTGACCGTCGTTGTCTGGCTGGTGGCCAAACCCCTGGCCGCGCTGCGCCTGGGCGGACGCCAGGAGGCCCGCCTGCAGGAGGCGCTGCCCGGGGTGCGCTTCCTGTTCTGCCACGGGCGCGAGGAGTTCCTGGAGGCCCTGCCCGAGGCCGACGTCGTGGCGGCCTGGACCTTCCGGCAGGAGTGGCTGGAGCTCGCGCCGCGCCTGCGGCGGATCATCTCGCCGACGGCCGGCGCCGAGTGGTTCCCGATCCAGCCCCCGCCCGGCCTGAAGCTGGAGTTTTCGGGCTTCCACGGCCGGATCATGGCCGAAACGGTGCTGGGCATGATCCTGGGCCACGCGCGAGGGCTTTTCGCCTCCCGCGCCCTGTTGGCCGCCAATCCCTGGCCGCGCGCGGAGCTGGAGCCCTGGCTGCGCACGCTGCGCGGGGCCCGCCTGACCGTGCTGGGGTTCGGGCAGGTCGGGCAGCGCATCGCGCGCCTGGCCAAGGCCTGCGGGCCCCGCATCACCGGCCTGCGGCGCAGCCTGACGGCGGAGGCCGGCGTCGGCTCGGGCCGAGCCCAGGCGGGAGGCCGCGCGCTGGCGTGGCTCGAAGCCCGGCGACCGGCTGCTGCCGGCATCGGAGCTGGACCAGGTCCTGCCGGACACCGACCACCTGGTGCTCTGCCTGCCGGCCTCACCGGACACCGACGGCCTCCTGGATGCCCGCCGCCTGGAGCTCCTGCCGGCCCACGCGGGGATCTACAACGTGGGAAGGGGCAATGCCATTGACGAGGGGGCCCTGGCCGCCTGGCTGGCCGCCCGCCCCCTGGCGGCCGCCTGCCTGGACGTGTTCCGCGAGGAGCCGCTGGCCGCCGACTCGCCCCTGCGCGCCCTGCCCAACTGCCTGATCCTGCCGCACCTCTCGGCGATCGCCCCGGACTTCCTGGACCTGTTCGTGGAGGAGCTGATCGAGCGGCTGGCTTGAGGAAGCCTAGATCGCGATGGCCCAGCCTTCCACCAGGCGGGCGGCCTCCATGACCGCCTCCGCCAGGGTCGGATGAGCGTGGATCATGGTGGCCACGTCCTCCGGGAGCAGCTCCGCGGTCTTGGCCAGCAGCAGCTCGTGCACCAGCTCCGTGGCATCCGCGCCCACCACGTGCGCGCCGAGGATCTCGCGGGTTTCCTTGTCCACCAGCAGCTTGACCAGCCCCTCGGTCTTGCCGATGGCCACCGATTTGCCGGCGGCGCGGTAGGGCAGACTGGCTTTGTCAAAGCTCAACCCCGCCTCGCGGGCCTTCTTCTCGGTGAGGCCGAAGCTGGCCAGCTGGGGCTCGCAGTACACGGCCCCGGGCACGGCGTTGAGGTCCAGGCGCGGGTGGGGCTTGCGCCCGGCCATGTGCTCCACCGCGATCTCCCCTTCCTTGGAGGCCACGTGGGCCAGCATGGGAGTGGCCACCACGTCCCCGATGGCGTACACCCCGGGCACCGCGGTCTGGCCGTAGTCCCCGACCGGGATGAAGCCCCGCTCGGTCTTCAGCCCGATGGACTCCAGCCCGATGCTTTCGGTGTTGGGGGCCCGCCCGACCACCACCAGCAGCTGGTCCACCTCCAGCTGCTTGCCCCCCTCCTTGCCTTCCAGCGACAGCTTCACGGCGGAGCCGGAGCGGGTATAACCGGAAGCCTTGGTGCCCGTGTACAGGGCGATGCCGCGCTTCTTGAACGAGCGGGCCAGCACCTCCACCGCTTCTGCGTCCTCCAGGGGCAGGAGCTGCTCCAGCATCTCCACCAGGTGCACCTCCACGCCGAAGGCGTTCATCACGTGGGCGAACTCCACGCCGATGGCCCCGCCCCCCAGGATGCCGATGCGCCGGGGGAGCTTCTCCAGCATCAGCGCGCCGTTGGAGGAGAGGATCGTTTTTTCGTCGAACTCGAAGCCCGGGATGGCTCGGGGTCGCGATCCGGTGGCGATGAGCAGGTTCTTTCCGCTGAGCGTACGGCCACCCTTGACGGCGATCTCGTGGGGGCTGCGGATCGTGCCTTCCCCCGCCACCAGCTCGACCTTGTTCTTCTTCAATAAATACACCACTCCCTTGGAGAGGGTGTCCGCCGCCTTGCGGCTGCGGGCGAAAGCCTTGGCGTAGTCCAGACCCGTCAGGTCCACCTTGGCGCCCAGCTGGGCCAGCTCGGCGGCCGAGCGGACCAGCTCCGCGTCGTGGAGCAGGGCCTTGGAAGGGATGCAGCCGATATTCAGGCACACCCCGCCGGGCCGGTCCTTCTCCACCACCACGGCCTTCAGCCCCAGCTGGGCCGCACGAATCGCGGCCACGTAGCCGCCGGGGCCCGCGCCCAGAACCACCAGGTCGTAGTCGAAACTTGCCATGCTCGTCTCCCCTCAGAGGTTTAAGGTGTACAACGCGTCGATCGGGTCTTCGATCAGTTTCTTCAGGTCGTTCAGGAATGCGGCGCCCACCGCCCCGTCCACCACCCGGTGGTCGCAGGACAGGGTCAGGATCAGCTGCGGGCGCACGGTCAGGCGGTCCCCCTCCTCGGCCACGGGCACACGGCGGATGCGGCCGACCGCCAGGATGGCCGAGCCGGGGGGGTTGATGATGGCGGTGAACTCCAGGATGCCGTAGGACCCCAGGTTGGTGATGGTGAAGGTGGCCCCGCTGTACTCATCCGGCTTCAGACGATTCACGCGCGCCCGTGCGATCAGCTCGGCGAGCTCGCGCTCGATGGCCAGCACCCCCTTGGTCCCGCAGTCCCGGACCACCGGGGTGATCAGGCCGTCCTCCTGGGCCACGGCCAGGCCTATGTCGGCGCGGGCGTAGGAGAGGATGTGGTCCCCTTTCCAGCTGGAGTTGACGATCGGGTGCCTCTTGAGCGCTTCGGCCGCGATCTTCATCAATAGCGCGTTTACCGACACGCGGGACTCTTCACCGAGGCGGGCGTTCAACCGCTCCCGGGTTTCGAGAAACCGCCCGGCATCCACGTCGATCTTCAGGTAGTAGTGCGGGGCGGAGAACTTGGACTCCGCCAGGCGCTGGGCGATGACCTTGCGCTTGCCCGACAGGGGGATGCGCTCGTCTTGTCGGGGCATCTGCCCTGCCCCCATTGGCGCGCCTGCAGCCGGCGCGCCGGCGCCGGGCAGGCCGGGCAGGCCGGGTTTCACCCCGGGTTTCACGCCTGAAGGCGCGCTCCCGGGCGGCAGGGCTTTGGCGGCGGCCAGATCCCGCTTCACCACCCGGCCTTGGGGCCCGCTGCCGGAGATGCGGCCCAGGTCCAGCCGCCGTTCCCTGGCCAGTCGCCGCGCCAGCGGGGAAGCATTGATCCGCCGCAGGCCGGAGGTGGGCATCAGCGGCGGCGGCGGCGAAGTGGCGTCAGCGCGCGAAGCCGCGCCAGAGATTGGCTCAGCCGAGGGGAACTCCCGCTCCGCTCGCGGACCAGGGGCAACAGGCGCGCGTGGCACTGCGGGTGCCGGCGCGGCTGGCGATGCGGATGCGGGCGTCGAGACTGCGGTTCGGAACGCGCTCACGTCCTCGCCGGGCTTGCCGACCACCGCGATCGGGGCGCCAACCGCGGCCCGCCCGCCGGCGGGGACCAGGATGGCCAGCAGCGTCCCCTGGTTCACCGACTCGTAGTCCATGGCGGCCTTGTCGGTCTCCACCTCGCAGAGCAGATCCCCCTGGGCGACGGCTTCCCCTTCCTTCTTGTGCCAGCGGGTGATGGTCCCTTCCTCCATGGTCGGGGACAGGGCCAGCATTAGAACCGGTTCCGCCATGCGCTCCCCTTTCAGTCCAGGTACAGGAGCCGCTTGGCGGCCCGCACGATCTTTTCCACGGAAGGCTGGACGCTCAACTCCAGGGAGTGGTTGTAGGGCATGGGCACGTCCTCCATGCCCACCACCTCCACGGGCGCATCCAGGTCGTCGAAGCAGTTGCGCGACACCAGCCAGCCCAGGTACGCGCCATACCCGGCCATGAGCCAGTCGTTGTCCACCACCAGGCAGCGGTTGGTCCGGCGCACCGAGGCGTACAGGGTTTCCTCGTCCAAGGGACGCAGGCTGCGCAGATCCACCGCCTCCGCCTCCAGGCCCTCGCCGGACAGGGCTTCGGCGGCCTCCAGCACCGGGCGCATGGTGCGCGAGAAGCTCACGATGGTCAGGTCCCTGCCGGGGCGCCTCACCTCCGCCTGCCCGATGGGCACCAGCAGCTCCCCATCCGGCACCTCCCCTTTCCAGCCGTACATCAGCTCGGCCTCCAGGAAGATGACCGGGTTGTCGTCGCGGATCGCGCTCTTCAGCAGGCCCTTGGCGTCGTGCGGCGTGGAGGGGGCCACGACCTTCAGCCCCGGGATGTGGGCGTAGAAGGCCTGAAAGGACTGGGAATGCTGGCTGGCCAGGTACTCGGCCGGGCCGTTGGGGCCGCGGAACACGATGGGGACCTTGAGCTGCCCGCCGGACATATACAGCATCTTGGAGGCGTTGTTCAGCACCTGGTCGAAGGCCTGGGCTGAAAAGTTGAGGGTCATCCACTCCACGATGGGCCGCAGGCCCACCAACGCCGCGCCGATGCCCACCCCGGTGAAGCCTTCTTCCGTGATCGGGGTGTCGATGATCCGCTCCGGGCCGTACTTGTCCAGCAGGCCCTGGCTCACCTTGTAGGCGCCGTTGTACTGGGCCACCTCCTCCCCCAGCAGGATCACCGCGTCGTCCCGGGCCAGCTCCTCGTCCATCGCGTCATGCAGGGCCTGGCGGAAGGTGATTACCGGCATAGCACGTCCTCGTACAGGGTTTCGGGGGCGGGCTCGGGGCTGTCCTCGGCGAAGCGGGCCGCCTCCTCGCTGGCCTGCTTGCACTCCTGGTCCAGCGCCTGGAACTCCTCTTCGGTGAGGACCCCGGCCTCCTGCATCCGATTCCTTAGTATCAGGATGGGGTCCTGGCTCTTGTACCCTTCCAGCTCCTCCTTGGTGCGGTAGTGGGCCGGGTCGCTCATGGAGTGGCCGCGGTAACGGTAGGTGACCGCCTCCAGGAAGGAAGGCTGCTGCTCCTCGCGCGCCCGGCGAATCGCCCAGCCGACCTCCTCGTATACCGCCAGCACGTCCATGCCGTCGGCCTGTTTACCGGGGATGTCGTAGGAGGAGCCCATCCGGGAGAGGTCGGTCACGGCCGAAACCCTGCGAAAATCAGTGCCCATGCCGTACTGGTTGTTCTCGCAGATGTAGACGATCGGCAGGCGCCAGATCTTGGCCAGGTTCAGGCTCTCGTGGAAGGCCCCCTGGTGGATGGCCCCGTCCCCGAAGAAGCACAGCACCACCCCGTCCTCCTTGCGGTACTTGAGCTTGAGGGCCACGCCCGTGGCTACGGGGATGTGGGCCCCGACGATGCCGTTGCCGCCCAGCATGTGCCTTTCGGCGTCGAACAGGTGCATGGAGCCGCCCTTGCCCCGCGAGCAGCCGGTGGCTTTCCCGTACAGCTCGGCCATCAGGGCGTTGGGGTCCAGGCCGCAGGCCAGGGCGTGGCCGTGGTCGCGGTAGGCGGTTAGAACGTAGTCCCGGGCAAGGTCCAGCGCGGCGATCGCCCCCACGGCCACCGCCTCCTGCCCGATATACAGGTGGCAGAAGCCGCCGATTTTGCGCAGGCCGTACATGGCCCCCGCCTTCTCCTCCATCCGGCGGATCAGCAGCATCCGACGCAGCAGCCCGGAGAGGAACTCCTTTTGATAGCTGTGGGCGTTCTTCGCCTTTTGCTTTGGGGGGCTCTTCACCATCCGGCCACCACTTCCTTCCTGCCCTTCAGCGGCCAGTAGCACACCGCCTCCTCGATGATGGTTTCCAGGACCACCAGCTCGCGCCCCTCGCCCTGCAGCCTCCAGAAGGAGTGCATGTAAGGGCCCAGGGACTCCAGCACCTCGGCCAGGATCGAGGGATTGTCCAGGACGTTGATCCTCCCGCGGGCCATCACCACGGTGTCCAGGAGTGGGGTCTGGAACAGCCACTCCACCTCCGGATGCTTCTCCAGCTGCCGGGTCTTGTCGAAGCCCGGCGAGGTCACCGCGAACACCGCCCCTTCGCGGCCGCCGATCAGCGCCGGGGTCATCCAGCGCAGATGCGGCCGGCCCTTCTCGTCCACGGTCGCCAGCACGGCGGTGTGCGCCTCGTTCAAGATCATCTCCAGGGTGGCCATGACGTCCCGCTTGTTCAAGCTTTCAGTTCCTCCCGCTGCCTAATGTACTATTAAGAGCACGCCCTGTGTAGTGCACGCGCCTTTCTCGGTTGCCAGGCGCCGCCTTTTCGCGTTACCGTGGGTAAGGAGGGGAACGCCGATGAGTACCGCTCAGCGCTTGAGCTCCCGCGAATTGGAGCGCTACCACCGCCAGATCATTCTGCCGGGCTGGGGCGAGCAGGCCCAAGACCGGCTGCGGCGGGCCGTGATCTTCATCGCCGGCGCCGGCGGCCTGGGCAGCCCGGTGGCCCAGTACCTGGCCGCGGCCGGGGTGGGCACCCTGCGCATCTGCGACTCGGGAAGGGTGGAGCTGTCCAACCTGAATCGCCAGCTCCTGCACTCGGACCGCGATCTGTCGAAGCCCAAGGTGCGCTCGGCGACCAGGACGGTGCGGCGCGTCAACCCGCACGTGCGCGTCGTGCCTCTGCAGGCCGTGCTCGACGAGCAGTCGGTGGAAACCCTGGTCGGCGACGCCGAGCTGATCCTGGACTGCCTGGACAACTTCCCGACCCGCCGGGTGCTCAACTCACTGGCCGTGCGGCGCTCCCTGCCCATGGTCCACGCCGGGGTCACCGGGTACTGCGGGCAGATCACCTTCCTGCACCCCCCGGCCACCGCCTGCCTGGCCTGCATCGTGCCGGAGTCCCCGCCCCAGGAGGTCTTCCCGATTCTCGGGGCCACGGCCGGCCTCCTGGGCTGCCTGCAGGCGCTGGAGGCGTTGAAGTACCTGACCGGCGGCGGACCTCTCCTGGTCGGGCGAATGCTCTTCTGCGACGGGGCGGCCATGCAGTTCCAGGAGGTGGCCCTGAGCCGGGACCCCCGCTGCCCCGTGTGCGGAGCTTCGGGAAATCGGTGACTCAAGTCTGCCGCCAGAGCGGTGCAGCTCAGCCTGGGACGCTCAGATAACGGACAGCGGTGCGAAGAGTCTCGATCAGGTTGGGGATGCTCAAGTCCCGGAGCCGCGGGACAAAGGGCTCGAAAGACACGTCTCCTTTATAGCCGAGCTTGAGCAGGCGCGAGACCTGCTCCCTGCTGCCCATCAGGTCCTGCTCGTCAGGCAAGTCTCGATGTTCGTCCCGATACTTGTCCAGCGGCATCTCAGAGCGCAGACCGGAGACATGCACCAGCCCGAAGAGACCCACGTCGCAATTGGCCTCGAGGTCCGATCCCCGGTCCGGGCCAAGGAAATGGTGAAAGGTGTCGTATACAATGCGAAAACAGCCCGCCCCGGACTCGCGAACAGCCCGCTGGGCTGAATACACGGACCGCAGGGAGCTTTCCGGAAAACCGAGGGGTTCAACGTACCCGAGAAGACCCTCCTCCTCCAGCAGGGGCGAGAGCAGTCTCAGGGCCTTCACCGTGTCGGCAAAGGCCGCCTGCTGGGAGCGGGAATCGTTGCGCTCGCAGTTGGGGCAGAGCAAGATCGCCGGAGCTCGAAAGGCCGTTGCCGCCTTCATGAGCCGAACCAGTTCGCTCTTCAGCTCGTTCCAGCGATCCAGGACATTGAAGCGCAGCAGAACGTTGATCGCTATGACCCGAAGAGATTTCTTGTCCAGCAACTTGCGGGCCGTAGCGGCATCCACGCTATCGAGGCCGCCTCCCGGCAGGTCGTTCCGCAGCTCGATCTTTCCCACCCCGACTTCCGAAGCGATTTCCAGAAAACTCTCGAAGGAGCGCCCCACGGCAACATTCTGGTTGAGCGCCAAACGGCTTCGCCCCGGCAGGATCATGTTCATACCGCGACTCCTTTACCAGCTCGGCGGGCTGTTCGCCCAGATGGCTATCGTTTTTCCGGTGCTGACGTTCGTCAGCTTATGCGGCTTGGAGGAAAGCAGAATGATGCTGTCACCGGCTTCCAGGATGTACTGGTCGGAGTCGGTGTCGACCTTCAATCGGCCCTCCAGCACGATTCCGCATTCCTCGCCTTGGTGACTGTAGAATATTTCCGTCGAGCTTCCTTTTTCAAAGATATTGTATAGAAACTCGATCGAATGCTTGCTGGGCTCGGGGGTCAGCAGAAAATAGGAGATGCCGTTTCGCGTCTTCAGCGCCTTCCTTTCACCGGCCCGCACCACGGGATTATCGAGATGATTGTCGTCATCGAAGAAGGAACCGATGGGCACCTGGAGCGCCTTGGCAATGGCCATGAGCGTATTGATCGAAGGGTTGGCCTTATTGTTCTCGATTTGACTCAACAGGCTGCGTGTGATGTCCGCTCGGCGGGCGACCTCGCTGATCGTCAGCTTTCTGGAAACACGGGCTTGGCGGATATTCGTGCCCAGCAAAGTCGAAGTTCTCCCAATTCAGGATAGCCTGCGCCCTTGCGCCTGTCAACATTTCTAACGCAATGTCAAATCCATTTGACATGTCAAACGGCGCGTGTTAGTATTCCACCCACGCCGTCTGCCGAGGAAGCGGGGCCATGGGCAAGGAAATCGCCATAGCGGTGTTGGGCGCAGGCAAAATGGGTCTGATCCACTGCGAAAGCATCGCCGCCACCCCCGGTCTGCGCCTCGTTGGGGCGAGCAGCCGCTCAGCAGAACGTCTCGCGGAAATCAAGAAAAAGCTCGCTGTCCCCACCTACCCTTCCCACGAGGCGCTCCTGCGCGACCCCGCGGCCCAATGGGTCGTGATCTCCACGACCACGGAGAAGCACAAGGAGTGGGCGCTGAAAGCCCTGGCTGCCGGCAAAGAGCTGATCGTCGAGAAACCCATTGCCTTGAGCTTCTCCGACGCCAAGGACATCCTGCAAGAGGCCCGGAAGAGGAATCTGCGGGTCACCGTATTCCAAAATCGACGCTGGGACAACGATTTCCGCCTGGTCCGCAAGATCATCCGACAGGGACTGCTCGGAGATATCTACCGCCTGGAGTCCAGGTATGCTTCGTTCTCCGCTGGTTGGGGCGCCTGGGGCGCGCAAGGGGAAGCCAATCCCTGGCGGTTGAAAAGACAATACGGGGGCGGACTGCTCAACGATTGGGGGCCCCACCTCCTGGACCAGATGTTCCTGGTGACGCGTTCCAGGCTGAAAAGCCTGTACTGCCAGGTCTACAGCAAGATCTGGAGCACGGAGGTCGATGACCACTTCTGGATAGAGCTGGTTTTCGCCAACGGGCAGTCCGCGAGAGTGGAGGCCTCCAACAATGCCCGTATCCCGCAGCCTCGCTGGTATCTCTGGGGCACGAAGGGTACGCTGCAGGTGAAAGGCGGTGAGCTCACGGACTGGAACACGGCCATCATCCGCAAGAACTCCGGCGGCTATTCCGTGGAAACCCGCATCACCTACGATCAGCGCGAGCTGTCCCTCGGCTTCTACGAAAACTTCGTGGACGCGGTATCCAACAACAGGAAGCTGGCCGTGCGGCCGGAGCAGATCCTGCGCGTGATGAGGACGATCGACGCCGCCAGGACCTCGAGCATTCGGGGAAGGTCCGTAGCCTTCAAGTGAGCGAACAGGAGGAGAGAATGAAAGCCAAAATCGCCTTCTTGCACAAGGCGCATGACCTTCGAGTCGAGGAGCGGGAACTGGCTCCCCTGAAACCGGACCAGATCCTGGTGAAGCTGAAGGCCTGCGGCATCTGCGGCTCGGATGTCGAGTGCTTCGAGGGCAAGTCCGCCGAAGGTCGTTACGACCTGGGCCCCTACACGCCGGGCCACGAATGGGCGGGAGAAATCGTGGAAGCCGGGCGTGCGGTGAAAGGGTTGTCCGTCGGAGACAAGGTGACGGCCGACTGCGTCATGCAGTGCTTCCTCTGCGCCAACTGCAAGGAAGGCCTGATGCCTTCAGCCTGTCTCAATATGCGGGAAGGCGGGTTCCGGCCGGATTCCCCGGGGGGCATGGGCGAATACCTGGTGATCGAGGAGCCTTACCTGCACAAGTTCCCGGACGCCTGGAGCTACGAGGAAGGCGCCTGGGTGGAGACCTTCTCGATTGGCTACTTCGGCCTTTGGGGCAACGGAGGGTCCGTCGATGCCAGCGACGACGTCGTGATCTTCGGCGCCGGGCCCGTGGGCTTGTCGGCTTTGATGGTGGCGAAGGTCGCGGGAGCCCGCACCATCCTGGTCGAGCCCCTCGAGTTTCGCAGGAAAATCGCCCAGCGTTTCGGAGCCGATGAAGCGGTGGATCCGGGCTCCGGCCAGCTTGCCGACAAGGTCAAACAGCTCACCGGCGGCCGCGGTCCCAGTATCGTGGTGGAAGCCTCCGGCAACGACCGGGCCATCGCTTCGATATTCGACATCGCCGGCAACAGCGCCCGGGTTCGCCTCATCGGGCATTCTATCGGAAGAAAAGTTCCCGTGGAAATCGGCCGGACCATCTGGAGGACCCTCGCCATCACGGGCTCCGGGGGAACCAGGAACTTCGCCCAGCGGACAATCCGCTTCATGGACCGCATGCGCGGGAAGTTCAACGTGGCCGAGCTGATCAGCCATCGCTTCCCATTCGAGAAGATCCACGAGGCTTTCGAGGTCGCCGTGCGCGAGAAATCAGGCGCGCTGAAGGTAATGCTGCTTTTCAAATAGGGCCAAGGCTGATGCCATGCGACATGGACAGCATTCCTGGCGAGTGATAGGCTTGGTTGAGGCAATCGTCGGGCAGGAGCGTTCGCGATGAAGGTGTTCGTCACCGGCGGGACAGGACTGGTGGGAAGCAATGTCATCAAGGTTGCCTCCCAAAAGTACGGAGCCACGGTGGTAGCCTCGATGCACGACCGCCTCCCGGCATCGCCGGTGCAGTATCAAATCGAAAAGCTGGATATCGCGGACGGGGCTGCGGTCCTGTCCGCGCTGCGCAAGCACAAGCCCCAGGTCGTCATCCATTGCGCCGCGACCGTGGACATCGCCCGCCTGGAAGTCGATCACGAGCTGGGTTGGCGGCTGATGGTCGAGGCCACTCGCGCCGTAGCCCAGGCCTGCAAACAGACGAAGGCGAAATTGATCTTCGTGTCCTCGGATTGGGTTTTCGGCGGATCCCGGGACCCCTACCGGGAGGACACCCCACCCTGCCCCGTTAACTATTATGGACTGCTGAAGGTGGTCGGCGAGACGATCGTCAGTTCCATAGGCCTGGATTACGCGATAGCGCGGATCGCAGCCGTTTATGGAAGGAACTGGTCGTTCCCCGATTGGACGCCGCAAGAGCGGGTCACCGGCTTCGGGACCCTCCCCAATTGGATGTTGGCCACGCTGGAAGAAGGAAAAGACATCCAGGAATGGACCCGCTACGTGAACGTGTTCGCCAATCCCACCCTGGCCAGCGACTGCGCCGATGCGATGCTCACCATCTTCGCCCGGAAGAAGACCGGGCTTTTCCATTGCTGCGGCCGCACCAGCGTTTCGCGGGTCGAGCTGGGCAGGCTGGTAGCCTCCACCTTCGGCTTCGATCCAGGAAGGATCACCGCCTTGCCCGACTCAGCCATGGATCGCTCTCAACTGCCCGGGCCCTTGCCCGAGAGGACCGCCTTGGATGTCAGCCGCACGGAGAACGCGCTTGGGCGGACGAACCTCGGAGTCCACGAAGGCCTGCAAGAGTGGAAGAAACAGAGATTGGAGAAGGTGAGTTGATGAAGAGCTTGGTTCAAATAATCTTCCATAGGAGGTCTGTATGAGAAGGAGCATGTGGTGTCTGACTGCCGTGGCAGTGATCGCATTGCTGCTGGCGTCCGGCGTAGCCTTCGCCACCGGACAGAAGGAGCCCGCCAAGGCGGGCGGCGCCATCCGCATCGGCCTTTCTTTCGGCACATTGCAGCAGGAGAGATGGACCAAAGAGCGGGGCATGATGGAGAAATGGGCCGCGGAGCGCGGCGGGATCGAATTGCTGGTCCAAGCGGCGGACAGCGACGCCACCAAGCAGGCTGCCCAGTGCGAGAACCTGCTGTCGCAGGGCGTGGACGTGCTTATCGTCGTGCCTCAAGACGCGGAAGCGGCGGCGGTGATCGTGCAAAAGGCGCACGAGGTGAAAGTACCGGTCATCGCCTACGACCGCATGATCAACAATTCCGACGTAGACGTCTACGTGTCCTTCGACAGCGTCAAAGTCGGTGAGCTCATGGTCCAGTACGTGGCGAAGAAATTTCCCAAGGGCAACTGGGTGATCCTCAAGGGAGGGCCGACGGACAACAACGCCCACCTGGTATACGAGGGCAACATGAAAGCCCTGAAACCCTACATCGACCGCGGAGACATCAAGGTCGTAGCGGATCAATGGTGCGAGAACTGGTCTCCGGAACAGGCCTTGAAGCACACCGAGAACGCGCTCACCGCCAACAACAACAACATCCAGGCCGTGATCACCGGTTGGGACGGGCTGGCGGGCGCCGCCGTGCAGGCGCTGGCGGCGCAGGGTCTTGCGGGCAAGGTCGGGGTGAGCGGCCAGGATGCGGAGCTGTCCGCCTGCCAGAGGATCGTCGAAGGCACCCAGACCATGACGGTCTACAAGCCGCTGCGCCTGCTGGCAGCGGCCGGCATGGAGACGGCCGTTGCGCTGGCCAAGGGCGAAAAGCCCAAGATCTCGGGCTACGTGAACAACAAGAAGAAGGACGTGCCCTCGGTGCTGCCCCCCATCTACCCGGTGGATGCATCGAACATGGTGGAAGCCGTGATCAAGGACGGTTTCCTGCCTCTGGAAGAGGTCTACAGGAACCTGCCCAAGGACAAGTGGCCCAAGATGTGATCTCTGTCTGGACCTGAACGGCAACCAGACCAACGGCTGGGGGCGCAAGCCCTCAGCCGTTTCATAGTGATGAATCAGGCAGGGCAATGGACAGAAACTTGTTGGAGTTGAAAGGCGTAACCAAGATCTTCCCCGGCGTGAAGGCGCTGAGCTCCGTGAGTCTGGGCGTACTGCCCAGTGAGATTCACGGCATCTGCGGAGAAAATGGAGCCGGGAAATCAACCCTGATCAAGATCCTGAGCGGCGTCTATCCGCACGGCACGTTCACCGGCAGCATCCTGTTGGATGGACAGGAGCAGGTTTTCCACAACCCGGCGGATGCGGAACGGGCAGGCATCGCCACCATCTATCAGGAACTGGCCTTGTTCAAGAAACTCTCGATCGCGGAGAACATATTCATGGGCAGGGCGCCCAGCCGATTGGGAGTAATCCAGCTGGAGAAGGTCTACGCGGAAACACGCCGCTGGCTGGCCGAAGTCGGCATGGAGGTCAGCCCCGAGGAGAAAGTCGAGCATCTGGGGATCGCCCAACAGCAGCTTGTGGAGATCGCCAAAGCCCTGTCCAAGAGCGCCAGGGTCCTGATTCTGGACGAACCCACCTCAGCCCTGGCTGAGCATGAGGTCGGCATCCTGATGGCGATACTGCGCAACCTCAAGAAAAAGGGCGTCACCTGCATCTACATCTCGCACAAGCTCAGCGAAATCATCGAGATTTCCGACCGCATCACGGTTCTGCGCGATGGGGAGCACATCGGAACCGACCTGAAAAGCAATCTGGACGTGAAGAAGCTCATTTTCATGATGGTGGGCAGGAACCTCGAGAACATGTATCCCAAGGAACAGTTCCAGCGGGGACAGGCCACCCTGGAGATCAGGAACCTGAACGTCTACGATCCGGAGCAGCCCCGGGAGCGGATCGTCAAGGACATCAGCTTCACGGCCTACGCCAGCGAGATCCTGGGAATCGCCGGGCTCATGGGCTCGGGGCGCACGGAGCTGGCTTCGGCCATCTTCGGCATCAACGCCTCCTATCGCACCGGCCAGATCATCGTGCGCGGCAACGAGGTCCAGATCAACAACCCGATGCAGGCGATAGAGAACGGGCTGGTATACCTTCCCGAGGACAGGAAGCGGCACGGACTGGTGCTGCCCATGAGCGTAAAGGAGAATGTGACGCTGGCCAGCCTGGGCAAGATGGCCGAGCCGATCATCAACGAAAGCCGCGAGATCAACCTGACCAACAAGTACATTCGCGAGCTGGGGATCAAGACTCCCTCGGTGGAGACGGCGGTGAGCACCCTGAGCGGGGGCAACCAGCAGAAGGTGGTCCTGGGCAAGTGGCTGATGACCGAGCCCGCGATCCTGCTGTTGGACGAAGTCACTCGTGGAATCGACGTGGGCGCGAAATATGAGATCTACAAGATCATGAACGTACTGGTGCGAGCCGGGGTGACTCTGATCATGATCTCCTCGGAGCTGCCGGAGATTCTGGGCATGTGCGACCGCATCCTGGTGATGCACGAGGGGAGCATCACCGGCGAGTTTTCGGCAAAAGAAGCGACTCAGGAACTGATCATGCAGCATGCCACGATGGAGCTGGAGGACAAGCGCCATGTCAACTGAGCCTCAAGCCAAGCGTCCCAGACGCCCCGAATTGTTCCGGCGGATCAACATCCGGGCCTATTCCATGGTGATCGCCCTGCTGGCCATCTGGATCATCTTTGCCATCATGACCAAGGGCACCTACCTGATCCCGAGGAACATCTCCAACCTGGCCCGCCAGATGGCGGTGGTCTGCTACCTGGCCATGGGCATGGTGCTGGTGATCGTTTCCGGGAACATCGACCTTTCCGTCGGGTCCCTGCTGGGCATGCTCGGCGGCTTCGCGGCCATCACCCAGGTATACTGGGGGTGGGCCACCCTGCCGACGATCGCGGCAACTCTCCTGCTCGGGGCAGGCATCGGGCTGTTCGAGGGTTTGCTGATCGCCTACCTGCGGATTCCCGCCTTCATCGTCACCCTGGGGGGGCTCATGGCCTACCGCGGAATCCTCCTGGGTCTGACCGGAGGCCGCACGATTTCGCCGATGCTCAGCGATTTCAAGGTGATCGGCCAGGCCTACCTGACAAAGGAAATCGGCCTGATCCTGACGGCGGTGGTCATCGCCCTGTTTGCCGTCCTGCAATTCAACAAGAGGCGATCCAGACGGCTCTTCCAACTGCATCTGGAATCCCTGCTGCAGACCATCATCCGAATCGTGCTGTTCGGAGTCGGAGTACTGGGATTCACCCTGATCATGAACGCTTACCTGGGGATCCCGATTCCCGTGATCATCATGGTCGGCCTGCTGCTGATCTTCACCTTCATTTCCAACCGGACCACATTCGGGAGAAACATCTACGCCATCGGCGGCAATCTGGAAGCGGCCAAGTACTCCGGCGTCAACATCCGGTATGACGGTTCTTTTCGTCTTCATGATCAGCGCCCTGCTGTCCTCGGTGGCCGGGCTGGTGCTGACGGCGAGATTGGATGCGGGCACGATCGCCGCGGGGACCAGCATGGAACTGGACGCCATCGCCGCGGCGGTGATCGGCGGCGCCAGCCTGGCGGGAGGAATCGGCACCGTGCCGGGTGCGATCCTGGGCGCCCTGATCATGGCCAGCCTGGACAACGGGATGAGCATGCTGAACACGGAGGCCTTCTGGCAATACATCGTCAAAGGGGCGATGCTGGTCTTCGCCGTTTGGATCGACGTCTACACGAACAAGAAAAGAGATTGAGGAGACTGAAAAATGCGTCTGGAAAATCGCGTGGCTGTGGTCACGGGCGGCGGCAGCGGAATCGGCCGGGCCATCTGCATACATTTCGCGAAGGAAGGGGCCAAGGTCCTCGTACCCGACCTGAACCTGAAGGGCGCCCAGGCAGACCGTCGAGGAAATCACCACGGCAGGCGGTCAGGCCCTGGCGCTGAAGACCGACGTCACCAGGAAGGCCGACGTCCAGAACATGATGGCCGAGGCCTTGAGAGCATTCGGCAAGATCGACATCCTGGTCAACAACGCCGGCACCGACATCAAGGGGGCGATCACCGAGCTGGAGGAGAAGACCTGGGACTTCCTGATGAACTTGAACCTGAAGGGCGTGTTTCTCTGCACGCAGGCGGTCGCGGCCCACATGATCAAGAATCAGTACGGCAGAATCGTGAACATTTCTTCGATGGCCGGGAAGACGGGGGAGCCCTTCACCAGCCCCTACTGCACCACCAAATTCGGAGTCATCGGCTTCACCCAGGCCGTCGCGCTGGAGCTGGGCAAACACAACGTCACCATCAACGCCGTTTGCCCGGGTCCGGTGAATACCGAATTGATCGTGAAAAGCATCTCGCAGTCAGCCGCCATCAAAGGGGTCAGCTTCGAGGAGTACAAGCAGAAGTTCTTCATCGAACCCACCCCTATGGGCAGAATGGCCCAGCCTGCCGATGTCGCGCGGGCGGTAGTTTTTCTCGCTTCGGATGAAGCGGAGTTCATCACCGGGAGCACCCTGAACGTTTCCGGCGGCCGGGAAATGCACTAGGAGGACGACTATGCAAAAGAAATGGCACACCACGAACCATCCGTTGATCTATTTCGAGGACACCTCGGTTGGCAGGTTGAAGAAAGAAATCTGGGAGGCCTCCGAACCCGAAATCCAAAAAATCCTGGACGACTACGAGATCCCCTCTCCGTCCGAATTGGGCAAAGCCGGCTGTTACATTCAAAACACGCCGAGGGCCAGGTGCATAGAGAAAAGGCGAAAAAACGATATTCTCTTCCTGCCCATCGGCTGCACGGAAAATCACGGCCGGCACGCCAACTCCGGGCTGGACACTTTCATGGTCACCCAGATTCTGGAAGGAGTGCGCCGCTACACGGCCAAGAAGGGCAGGGAGTGCAACCTGGCCTTCTCCCCGCTGAATTACGGCGGCCACCCGTATCATCACATGGGCATGCCCGGCACCGTCATCATTCCCAAGGAAGTCGTGGAAGAGATGGTCATCTACACCATGCTTGGCTTCTGGAACGACGGATACCGCAAGATTATCCTACTGAACAATCACGGGCACCTGTGGATGCTTGAGTCGGCGATTCATGAGTTCATGAAGCGCTTCCAGCTCCCCGGCATTTTCCAGGTCCTGGACTGGCACCGAGCGGTGCGGGAATTCTCCATCCCGGTAGGCAGAGAGGACAGCCTGGAAACGGATTTCGTGCACGCCGATGAAAGCGAGACGGCCGTCGGGTTGCTCATGTTCAAGGACATGATCGATATGAAGGTGGTGCAGGACGCCCAGGGGCAAAGCTTCCTGCCGGACGGGCATTTCGACAAGTCCGTGGATCCTTACCGCCGGCCTCATCGGTGGTCGGAAGGCGAAGGGCACATTGCCATCGAGCTGGCTGCGACGCCGCGAGGGCGTCGTCGGGGCTCCTTCCAAAGCTACGGCCCGCAAGGCCAAACGCCCTATCGCCGCCATCCTGCGTTATCTCACCCTGGTGAACGACGAAATTCTGGAAGCCTTTCCCGCGGGCAAAGTCCCTCCTGTGGAAAAGGTCACCCTGCGCACCCCCGCGGAGTTGGAGCCGTTCCTGAAGGAACCTTTCAGCGAGGGTTGGAAATCCGTGTACCAGCTGCCCCACATCGGGCCCTTCCACAAAGGATGAGACTATCCCTGGTTCTTTCGACCCATGCGGCCAGCTTCGAAGCTGTCGCCTATAAAGGCGACTTCGAACACAACGTCGAAAAGATCGCGGCGTATGGATACGACGGGATCGAGCTCGCAGTGCGGGATCCGGCCCTCATCGATAGCCAGGGAGTGATCCGCGCTGTTTCTAGTCGAGGCCTGGTGATACCTGCGATCGGCACAGGGCAGGCCTGGGGAGAGGATCGGCTGTCCTTCACCGATCCAGATCCGCGAATACGACAGAAAGCGGTGGACAGGATCAGCGCTCACATTCAACTTGCCAAGGAGGCCGGGGCCGTGCTGATCATCGGGCTAGTCCGCGGCGTCCTTCAACCCGGCGTGTCCGCAAGCCAGGCTAGAGAGTGGATGCTGGCCGGGTTCGGCAGCAGCGTGGCTGCCGCCAGAACCGCGGGTGTGCGGATCGCCTTGGAACCTCTCAACCGCTACGAAACGCCCCTGATCAACACCGCTCGCGAGGCATTGGAGTTCCTCGACCGCCTGGGAGCAGACAACCTTGGCTTGCTGCTGGATACATTCCATATGAATATCGAGGAGCCGTCGATCGAGGAAAGCATTAGGATCTGCAGGGGGCGGATCTTTCATTTTCATGTGGCTGATTCCAACCGCTGGTATCCTGGCGCCGGACATCTGGACTTCGCTGGAATTCTGCAAACCCTCCTGGCCACCGGCTACGACGGCTTCGTCTCGGGGGAGTTCATGGCTAAACCGGAAGCGGATCTGGCCGCGCGGAAAGCCGCGGATTTCCTTCGGGGGCTCAAGCTGTAAGCGGCGGGCTAAATCCTGGGAACGCCGAGCGCCTGCAAGTGTCGGCCGATGTGCCGCTCCAGATTGGCCCAATACTCTTCCTGGTGCCTGTGAAGCGCGCCGAAGAAACGATCCTTGAAGGCCTCGTCCCTCATAAGCTCGCCGTACGTTATATGCACCAGCTGCCGCGCGTCCCGCTGTTCCAGCAGATCCGGTAGACGCGCATCGGCCAGACCCGTCAAGTCGGGGATCTTGCTCAAGTCCGGCGTCACGTGGTAGTAGCTGGCCGCTTTCGGGAATCCCGCCAAGGCCCTTTGATGGAGGTCCCGATACAGATCCGGCTCTCGAAGGGCGATCACCCGCACCGCTTCCAGCCAGCTGGTACCCGATGTTTTTATGTGAAACCTCCATTGCGTTTCTCGGCCGACAGCGGGAAACACGGCGAACTTATCGCTTCCTGAATGAATCGACAGGCGATGACCAAGCTCGCGCGCCAGGGCGGCGTGCGTGCGTATGCTGCGGGCGAAAGCCTGCGGGTCTCCGAGGTAGTCTACACCCTTTTGAAATTCGCCGATGAAACGTGGAGCCAGGGAGGTCAGGCGGATACCCGCTTCCTTGGCCTCCAGGGCCACGAAGGCGTGGGCAATCGGAGTCGTTGGAGATTCCGTCTCATCGACAGAGAGCTCAAAGTCAAAACCTCCCTCTCCCTTCACTTCCGCGCCTGACCGGTACAGGCGGCGGGCGTGCTCGATCGCCTCACCATATACAACTGCTGCGCGCCACACTTCCTTCTGGGCGAACATCACCTTCTCACCCGTGTCCAGCGCCAGCTCACGGCTGAGGTAGGCCTGCTCGATCCGCCGGCGGTAGGTCGGTTCCAAGGTTTCAAAGGCCTTACGAAGCTCGTCCTCTCCTGCATCTATGTATTGTTTACGGATGTAATCGGATACATCCGCGGTGACCATCGTATAACCAGCCTGGAGGGCCGTGCGCACCCACTCCGCAGTTTTAAGGTGGTCCCCGTCGGCGCCCCAGGGATGCTGAAAGCCTTCCCGAAATACGGCCCAGGTCGCCGCATCCAGCACCTGGGAATAATCCCTGCCCATCAATTCCAGTTCTCGCACCGACTGCTGGGCTAGCACCGGGGCCACGTCGAACTTTCGAATTGCCCGCAGCTGCCCGGGGCCGGCTACGCCAAGACGGTCGCCAACCCCGAAGCGTCACTGCATTCCCTGCCACCGGCGTCGGCGCCGTGAAGGGCAGCGCCTTCCGCAGCCGGGCTGCGTTATCGTGGCTCAAAGGGCAGAAAAGTTCGCCGCTCTCCCGGCGGGTGCCCGAAAACCCTTGCCTGGCTTCCGCCGGCCCCTCGATCCCCAACCTCAATTCAGCATTCGACGCATACATGACAAAGCGCGCAGGACCGGACTGGCGCTCCGATTCAGGGATCTTCACCCAATTACTCATCGATTTCCGCCAGGCGCACGGGGCGGTGCTCGTCGTGCGACCTGCGGGCGGCCCGGGCCATCACCACCGGGTGGCGCCCGTCCAGGCCGCTGACCGGCGTGGGCTTGTCCTCCAGCACCGCTTCGACAAAGAGCCGCATCTCGCTCACGAAGCTCTCCGCGTAGCGCTCCAGGAAGAAGTTCAACGGCAGGTCCCGGCGGATGGCCTCCCCGCCGGAGAAAACGACGCTGTTGGGGAAGTTGTTCCGGCTGGCCGCCGCCCCCTTCTTGCCCAGCACTTCCACCCGCTGGTCGTAGCCGTAGACCGCCTTCCGGCAGTTGTCGATGGTCCCGATCACTCCGTTCTTGAACTTCAGCAGGACCACGGCGGTGTCCAGGTCTCCCGCCCGTCCTATGGCCGGGTCCACGGTGACCGCCGCCTGCACGTACACCTCTTCCACCTCATCCCCGATCAGGAAGCGGGCCATGTCGAAGTCGTGAATGGTCATGTCCATGAATATCCCGCCGGAGCTCTTCACGTAGGAAAGCGGCGGCGGGCCGGGGTCCCGGCTGACGATGTGCAGGAGCTGCGGCTCCCCGATCTCCCCCTCGGCCACGGCCTTGCGCACCCGCGCGAAGTTGGCGTCGAAGCGGCGGTTGAAGCCGATCTGCAGCTTCACCCCGGCCTTTTTCACCGCTGCCAGCGCCTCGTCGATGCGGGCCAGGTCGTGGTCGATCGGCTTCTCGCAGAAGACGTGCTTGCCGGCCGCCGCGGCCTCCTGGATCAGGGCGGAGTGCATGGGGGTCGGGGCGCAGATGACCACCGCCTGAATCTGCCTGTCCGCCAGAATCTCGCGGTAGTCGCTCACGGCCCGCGGAATGCGCAGGCTGTCGGCCGCCTCACGTGCGGCCCCGGCATCCACGTCGGCGATAGCGGCGGCCTGGGCCTCCGGGATCAGGAAGGCCAGGCTGCGGGCGTGGATCTTTCCGATCCTCCCCGCGCCGATGATTCCCACTTGCAGGGGTTTATTCTTCACGCTTTCCTCCTATAGACCCAGGGTCCGCAGGTATTCCCGGTTGCGCCGGGCGCTTTCCTTGGGGGCCCCCATGCCCGGCAGCACATCCTGCTCCACCAGCACATAATGCCCGTAGCCCCGTCCATCCAACCACTTCACCACCGAGGTGAAGTCCACGCCGCCCTGGCCTAGCTCACAGAACACTCCGTGGCGCACCGCCTGGAAGTAGTCCCAGCCTTCCTTCCGCGCCCGGGCGGCCACCTCCGGGTGGCAGTCCTTGAAGTGCATGTACCACACCCGGTCCCCGTACAGCTCCAGGCCCTCCGCCGCGGGGCGGCCGCCGGAGCCATACACGAAGTGGCCCGTGTCGAACACCAGGCCCACCAGCTCGGGGGAGGTCAGCGAAAGCAGGCGCCGGATCTCTTCCGGGGTCTCCACGTAGCCGGCGCAGTGGTGGTGGAACACGGTACTCAATCCCGTCTCGCGCTTCACCGCCGCGGCGATGCGCTCCACCCCCCGGGAGAAGGTCTTCCAATCCTCCCGGTCCAGGCCCATCGCGGGCTTCACCCGCCCGGCATTGCCGGTGCGCACCGGGTCGCTGCCGTTCTCGTCGGCCAGCACCAGGAAGGGGGCGGGATTCCCGGCCACCGCGGCGAGCAAGCGCGCGGTGCGCAGGGCCGTCTCCTGTCCCTTCAGGTGCCGGCCCTCGTCGCGGAAGGCCACCGGCACGAAAGCCCCCAGCATGGTCAGACCGCGCCGGGCCAGCTCAGGGCTCAGGACCCCCGGCTCGGCGGGCAGGTATCCCCAGTCGCCCAACTCCATGCCCGTGTAGCCGGTTTCGGCCAGCTCGTCCATCATGCGCTGCCAGGGCACCTGCTCGCCGCCCAAGCCCTCGAACTCCAAGGTGCCCCAAGAGCAGGGGGCGTTGCCCACCGGAAACCTGCCCGCAGCGGTCACGCTCGAACCCCAATGCTGCGGTTCAGGGCGAAGAGGGAGGTGGTCAGCATTTGATTCTCCTTATCGCCACAGTACAGTCAGAGCGCCCCGAGAGTAAAGAATGAATCTGTTGGTTTCTTGAACAAACCTCCCTTTTAGCATATAAATACCCTGGCTGACGGGCCCGCGCCGGCCCGAGAGCCACGAAATTCTTCAAACCACGAATTGGAGGTTGTATGGCAGTAAAGGTTGCGATCAACGGGTTCGGCCGCATCGGCCGCCTGGTGTTCCAGGCCATGGTCGACCAGGGCCTGCTGGGCAAGGTGTTCGACGTGGTCGGCGTGGTGGACGTCTCCACCGACGCCTCCTACTTCGCCTACCAGCTCAAGTTCGACTCGGTGCACGGCCGCATGAAGGCGGACATCGGCTCGGAGAAGAGCAAGCCGGGGCTGGAAGAGGACGACGTGCTGGTGGTCAACGGGCATAAGGTGCGCTGCATCGGGGCCAAGAAAACCCTGGAGGAGCTGCCCTGGAAGGAAATGGGCGTCCAGTACGTGATCGAATCCACCGGGCTGTTCACCGACAAGGAGAAGGCTTCGGCCCACCTCAAGGCAGGGGCCAAGAAGGTGATCATCACCGCCCCGGCCAAGGGCGGGGCCAAGACCCTGCTGATCGGGGTCAACCACACTGAGTACGACCCCAAGAGCATGGACATCGTCTCCAACGCCAGCTGCACCACCAACTGCCTGGCTCCGGTCGTTTACGTGCTGCTGAAAGAAGGCATCGGCGTGGAGACCGGCCTGATGACCACGATCCACTCCTACACCGCCACCCAGAAAACCGTGGACGGCCCCTCCAAGAAAGACTGGCGGGGCGGGCGGGCGGCCGCCATCAACATCATCCCCTCCACCACCGGCGCGGCCAAGGCGGTGGGCGAGGTCCTGCCCCAGGTCAAGGGCAAGCTGACCGGCATGTCCTTCCGCGTGCCCACCCCGAACGTCTCCGTGGTGGACCTGACCTTCCGCGCGACGCGGGACACCTCGATCGAGGAGATCGACAAGCTGCTGAAGAAGGCCTCGGAGAGCTACCTCAAGGACATCCTGGGCTATGCGGAGGAGGAGGTGGTCTCCACCGACTTCATCCACGACAACCGCTCCTCGATCTACGACTCCCTGGCCACCAAGCAGAACAACCTGCCCGGGGAGAAGCGCTTCTTCAAGGTCGTGAGCTGGTACGACAACGAGTGGGGCTACTCCAACCGGACCGTGGATCTGCTGAAGTACATGAGCGAGAAAGACCGCTAAGCCGCAGCTACGGCTTGAGCAGGAGGAATTTCCAGGCGGCGCCGCGGCGCCGCCTTTTTCATTGGCCACGGCTGCGCGGCCGGCAGCTACCCCCAAAGACTCCGGCAATAGGCCAGGCCTGCAGCATCCGCCTCGGCCGGAAGACAGATGCCTCCGTAATAGCCCATGGCTTTCAGGGCCTGCAGGAACGGGCGGTAATCGTAGCCGTCGTTCGGGCGCGGGCACAGGCGCGCCTCGGAAGCGGGGCGCGGATCCTCCAGCTGCACGTGGGCGATCAGCTCCCGGTACCCGGCGAGGTCCGAAAGCGAGGCGCCCATGGGCTCCGAGCTCGCGCAGGCTGATCGCGCAGCGCAGGTTTTCCTTGCCCACCCGGGGGAGAAACTCCTCGATCTCCTTCAGGCTGTTCAGGAAGTTGGTGCGGCGGGGACCCAGGGGCTCGACCAGGACCGTCATGTCGAAGTTGCCGGCGAGCCTCGCAGAGCAGGAACAGGAACTGCAGCACCTGCTCCTTCAAGACGGGCAGCTCGCCTTCCACGGGTAGAACCCGTGCCCTGCCGTTGCTCCAGACCAGCTGCCGGCAGCCCAGGCCGGCCAGGCGCTGCAGCGCCTTCTTCAGGTGCTCCATCCACACGTAGAGGTTGAAGCCCCGCTGCGTCACGCGCACTTCCGCCGGCAGGGGCACCGCGCAGACGGTGAGTGGGATGCCGCCCGCCGGGACGGCGCTCCTTGCTGCCGGAGGAACTCCTCGTCGCTCCAGGTCCCGGCACGAGGTCGCCGACCAGCCTGCAGGAAATCGAAGCCCTCCCGGACGGCCTGCTCCGCCTGCGACAGGTCCGCCGCCTCTTGCCCCACCGTACCGCCATGCGCCGCCTGCCTCGCCTACACTTCGCTCAGGTTGGCCAGCGCCTCGAGGGCCAGCAGGTAGCTCTTCTTGCCGAAGCCCCCGATCACTCCCACGCAAACCGGCGCGATGACCGACTTGTGGCGGAACTCCTCGCGCGCGTATACGTTGGAGATGAACACCTCCACGCACGGCAGCAGCATGGCCCCGATGGCGCTGCGCAGGGCATAGCTGTAGTGCGCCAGGGCGCCGGCGTTGATGATCACCCCGTCGAAACGCCCGGGCGCCTCCTGCAGGCAGTCGATGATCGCCCCTTCGCTGTTGAACTGCCGGCACTCCACGCCGACGTTCAGCTCCTCGGCGCGCAGCTCCAGTCCCCGGTGGATGTCCTCCAGCGAGCCCTCGCCGTAGATCGAGGTCTTGCGCGTTCCCAGGAGGTTCAGATTGGGTCCGGATATGACCAGGAAGCTCTTCTTCTTCATCAGTCTCCCCTCACGGCCGAGCCAGGGGTCCAGCCTGTCCTCGATCAGCGCCCGCAGCCCCAGGATGTAGCTGTAGGCGCCGAACCCGCAGATCTGCCCGATGCACACCGGCGCGATCACGGAGGTGTGGCGGAACGTCTCCCTCTTGTAGATGTTCGAGATGTGGGCCTCCACCGTCGGGACCTGCGCGGCGCTGATGGCATCCCGCAGGGCCACGGAGTAGTGGGTGTAGGCGCCGGCGTTCAGCAGGATCCCGTTCAGCCCTTCCCCGGCACTGCTGGATGAAGCTCACCAGCTCGCCTTCGCCGTTGGATTGGATAGAACTCCACGGTCACGCTCGAGCTTGCGGGCCTCGGCGGCGATATCGGAGTTGATGTCTTCCATCGACTTGCCTCCGTATATGCCGACTTCCCGCTTTCCCAGCATGTTCAGGTTGGGACCATGAATGACCGCGATGTGCTTCGCCACCCCTCTCACCCGCCCTCTGTCGTAGGATGGCACGGAACGGCCGATTTTCATAGTCCCCGGGCCTTCCCGCTCAGCCCCCTCCCAGCAGCGGGAACACGCGGATTTCATCCCCCTCCCGGATCGCGGATTCCGGGGTGGCCCTCCGGCCGTTCACGAAGAGCATCGCCGCTTCGCTTCTGGGGATGTGCTGCTGCATCGAGCAGCTGCCCCAGGCTCGCCGCGTTCGTGCTCAAAGGATCCGGCAGGGCCGGGAACTTCTGCCGCAGGGTCGCCTGCAGGCGGAGCCGTACCGTCATCGCTCATACCCCGAGCTCGTCGCCGAGCTGCATCTCGATGGGCATGAACACCCCCGGGGTGATGGTCTCGTACTGGTGCCACGGGTAGTTGCCCTGCTCGTCGTACATGGGCTGGTGCGTCGCCCCGGGCGCCAGGGCTTCCTCCAGGTACAGGGTCTCCACGTCCTGCTCCCGGCACTGCTGCATCTTGCCGTAGCCGACGATCTGGGTGTGCACCTCCTTGAAGGTCGCGCCCCCCCAGTGCAGCCGGTGCAGGCCGACCTTGAGCGGCACGGTGTCGGCGTAGCACATGTTCACCTCGACGTTCCCCAGGCGGACCTTGGGCGAGCGCCAGAGGGCCACTCCCTTGTGCCGCTGCTCATGGGTCGCCTCGTAGGCCAGCACCCACGTTCTCTTGATGCGCTCGAACAGCCTCTGCGCGTCCCCGTAGCGCTCGAAGTCCTCGACCAGCAGGCAGCGCCGGACCTCCCGTAGGCTCGTGTTGGTGACGACCACCGAGCGGAAGAAGGCCAGCGCCTGATCCTGGATCCGCAGCGGCTGCGGGCGACAGGTTCACCACGATGCTCTTGGGGCCCACCTCGCGCTCGTCGACCTCGAGCAGGTACCTGACGCTGAAGAAGGGCTCGGCGAAATCCAGGGCTCGCTCCATCAGCCGCGCCTC
The DNA here is from genome assembly GCA_963736785.1 of uncultured Spirochaetota bacterium. GTDB lineage: Bacteria > Spirochaetota > Spirochaetia > SZUA-6 > DRHE01 > MIBK01. The sequence goes on from CAVTQG010000017.1 coordinate 55,211, forward strand.
TCGGGGCTGTCGCCCGCTTCTCGAGCAGCTCCCTGACCCGCTGAAACGCCTCGCGTCCGGCGTAGAGCACCGGAACCCTCAGGCCGAGGCCCTCCAGCTTCCGGTCCATCAAGCCGAAGGGTATCTGCCCCATCAGGACGCAGTCCACGCCCTGCTCGCTCAGCCTGCGCACGTCGCGCAGGACGATCCGGTCGTGCTCCTCGAACTGCCCCGGCGTTGAACAGCTCCAGCGCCGACTCCGTGTTGGAGAACTCCAGCTGGATCTGCTTGCCCAGCCGGGCGGCCCGCTCTCGAAGCCCTTCCTCCACGTAGGGAACCGTGTAGGGGGTGGTGTTGATCACGCCGATGCGCTGAAACTGCGCCGCCGCCCGGTCCAGGATCACGGCGTCCAGCTGGATGAAGGGCACCGAGACCACCTGGGCCGCGAAGGCCGTGGCCCTGGGCATCAGGCTGCAGCAGGACACGATCAGGTCGCACCCGGCCTGCTCCAGCTGGTCGGCGAACACGGCGAACCTCAGGAGGTTGCGCCTTCGGGGTCAGGCCGATAGGGGAGCGGAAGTTGTCGATCTTGACGTTCCCGTCGTAGAGGTGCACGTACGCGGTCCCCGGCAGGCACTCCTTCATGTAGCGCTCGACCATCCCGATCGTGGGCGGGGTGGTGTGGAGGAAGCCGACCTTGGCCGGGCCGCGGGCCGCCTGCTACTTGGGCCATTCGAAGAACTCGACCAGCCCGAGGTGCTTGTGCCGCAGGAAGCAGATCTTGTTCTTCTGGAAGACCCCGTCGGTGATCGGCTCGTGCACGGTGTACTCACCCGTGGCCATCAGCTCGTCCACGGTCCGGTGGATGTCATCCACGTCGTAGCACACGTGCTGCAGCACGAACGGCTGCGTCGTCGCCTCGAGGGTCTCGCCCACGAACGAGGGCTTCGAGGCGTCGGCCGGCGCCATGATCTCCACGACCAGGCCGCTCGAGCTGCACGCGCTGCACGTACATGTTCTTGGGGAGGTGGTGCTTGGGCTCCTCGTGCACCTTGGTGAAACCCATCTTCAGAAAAGCCTCGATGGCCTGCCCGAGGTCCCTGGAGACAAAGCCCAGATGGTTCATCTTCATGTCATGATCCTCCTCATGGCCTTCTTCATGATCTCTGTTGGCTCGGGCCTGCCGGTAAGCAGGGCGAAGCCCCGGGCGCCTTGATGGACCGCCATGCCGACTCCGTTCATGATCCTGCACCCGGCCTGCTGCGCCTCCAGCAGCAGTCGGGTCCTGGGAGGGTTGTAGGTGAGGTCGCACACCAGCAGCCCTTTGCGCAGGTGCCGCTTGTCCACCGGCGTTTCGTCCGTGTGCGGGAACATCCCCACTCCCGAGGCGTTCACCAGCACGTCGCTCTGGCCAAGCAGGTCCCCCACCGGGGCCCCGGCGAAGGGGACCGCTTGCGCGCACTGCCGGACCCTGCGGTTGAGGTCCTGCGCCAGCGACTCGCTGGCCTGCTCCAGCGGGTCGAGGATGTAGAGTTTCTTCGCTCCGCGGCTGGCCAGGGCGAAGCACAGGGCGCGGGAGGCGCCCCCGGCGCCGAAAACCAGGAAAGTGCTGCGGTCCAGCTCCAGGCCGGTTTCCTCGAGCAGCGCCTGCACGAAGCCCGTGCCGTCGGTGTTGTAGCCCCGCAGCCGTCCGCCGCTGGAGACGACGGTGTTCACCGAGCCGGTCTTCTCGGCCAGCTCGTCCAGCTCGTCCAGGTGCTCCAGGATCCGGATCTTGTTGGGCTTGGTGACGAAGAACCCGGCGAAGTTCAGGCAGCGGATCGCCTTCACGACGGTTCCCAGGTCGTCGCCCTGGACCTCGATCGGGAAGTAGAACCAGTCCATCTTCAGCTTCCGGAAGGTCTCGTTGAACATCCGGGGAGCGAAGGTCTGCTTCAGCGGGTAGCCCAGCAGGCCGACCAGCTTGGTGTCGACGCTCACCGTACTGTTCATGGGCTGGAGAGGTACCAGTCCCGGCCCTCGGGACCGAGCAGCTCGCCGCCGGCTTCGGCTGACCGCCACCATGTCTTCGATCTTGACGTGGCCCGCATCGGCGTGCAGGAACTCCATCTCCAGGGAGAGCACCATGCCCGCCTCCAGGGGCTCGGTGCGGCGCAGGTCGATCACCGGGTCCTCGTGGTGCACCAGGCCGATCCCGTGGGCGATGAACTTCCCGTGCTTGCCCAGGGGGTGCGCCTCCAGGAACTCGTCGCCGCGGCGCTGCACCTCGTCGGCCGGGACGCCGGGCCGCAGGGCCGGGAGCACCGCCTCCTCCAGCTCCCGGCACCCCTGCAGCAGCCGCTCGGCCAGCGCCGAAGGCCTGCCCAGATAGCCCATCCGGCAGGTCTCGGCGATGTAGCCGTCGAGCATGCCGCCGGTGTCGATGTGCAGCAGGTTGTCACGCCGCCAGTGACGCCGGTCCGAAGGAATCCGGAAGAAGCCCGGACCGGCGCACACCAGGGCGTACAGGAAATGCAGCTCCCGCTTGCCGAACTCCCGGGCGACCCTGCCTGCCACCTGCGCCGTGGACTCCCCGTCCCTGCCCGAGGTGAGCACCGCCGCCACCGCCTCGAGGTTTCTCCTGGTCGCCTCGCGGAGGATCTGGATTTCCTGCGCCGACTTGACGGCCCGCAGGGCGTCCAGGATCGGCGCCGCGTCGACCAGCTGCGCCCGCGGCAGCCCCTCCGCCAGCACCTGGAAGGCGTCGGCGGGCAGGGAGGGCAGCTCCACCGCGATGCGTCCCCGGTCCAGGCCAACCCCTTCAGCAGCTCCACGGCCTTCGCCGCGGCGGGCCGGGTCCCGATGCCGGAGCTCTCCTGGCAGCGCCGCAGCCAGAGGCCCGCCTCCTCGAGCGCCTCCGTTTCCCCCGGGCGCCCGACCAGAACCGCCTCCTCCAGCCGGTCTGCCGGGATGACCAGCACCGGCAGGTACTGCGTGCCCCGAGTGTGGGCATCCCACACGTACAGCGGGTAGTAGTATCCCCCCGTAAGGTAGCGGACGTTGTGCCTGGAGGAGGCCAGCAGCACCTCGGCGCCGGCCTTCTTCATCAGCCTGAACAGCCGCTGCGCGTCGAAGCTCCCCTCCGGCATGCTCCCACCCTCGCCCTCTACAGCTCGAACAGGCACTTCACGGTTTCTTTGTTCTTGAAGGCCTCGAAGGCCTCCCCGGCCTGATCCAGGCGGAAGCGTTTGGTCACCAGGGCCTGCCCCGACACCTTGCCCGACTCCAGCCAGCCGATGGCCCGGATGAAGTGCCGCGTCAGGAAGGCCACATCCCCGTAGAGCGTGACTCCCTTGCGGATCAGCGCCAGGGGCTGGAACTTGGCCTCCGGGTACAGGCCGAACACCGACATCCGCCCCCGGGCGGCCATCAGGTCCAGGAGGTAGTCCCAGACCTTGGGGGAGCTGGCGGTCTCGATCAGGATGTCCGCCCCCCGCCCCCCGGTGCCCCGCATCACCGCCTCCACCGGATTCTCCGTGCTGGCGTTGACGATCTGGGTGGCGCCCAGCTTCTCGGCGATGCCGAAGCGGATCTTGTCCGCGTCCAGGCCGACCACGATCAGCCTGGCCACTCCGGCCGCCTTCAGTGCCTGCAGGTGCAGGAGGCCCACCGTGCCCGGCCCGATGATCACGGCCGAATCCCCCACCTGGGGCTGCACGTGCTCCAGGGAGCGGACCACCAGGCTGAGCGGCTCCAGCAGGGCCGCGTCCGCCAGCTCGACGTTGTCGGGCAGCGGGTGGACCAGGGACTCGGGCAGGACCAGGTACTCGCCGAAGGTCCCGTGGCAGGTGATGCCGATGTGGTTCCAGTCCGTGCACATGTTCTTGTTGCCGTTGCGGCAGTTGAAGCACTTGCCGCAGCCGCTCAAGGCCTCGAAGCCCACGCGTTGGCCGACCCGCAGCGTGCTGACCTCCTGGCCCACGGCCGCCACGACGCCGGCGCCTTCGTGACCCAGGATCACGGGGATCGGCACGGGCTTCCGGCCCTTGTACTCCCCCTTCAGGATCGACATGTCCGTGTAGCACAGCCCGGTGGCCTTGATCGCTGACGAGCACTCTCGGTGGGCCCGGGCTCGGGTACCGGCATGTCCTTGACGGCGTAGGCCCCCGCACTGCGGTCCGTCTTCACGATTGCCTTCATGGAGCTCCCCCTCAACGCACGTAGCCGAAAAGCCTCGGCAGGAACATGGCGATGGGTTCCACGTACGTCACCAGCATCAGCGCCGCGAACGAGGCTATCAGGAAGGGCACACAGCGCCTTGGAGACCTTTTCGATGGGGCGTTTGGCGATGTTGCAGGCTATGTAGAGGCACAAGCCCACCGGAGGGGTGACCAGCCCGATCATCAGGTTCAGGACCACGATGGTGCCCAGGTGGACCGGATGGATCCCGAAGGGCTTGGTGATCTGCAGGAGGATCGGGACCAGGATGATCAGGGCCGCCGTGCCTTCCATGAAGCAGCCCACGATCAACAGGAGGATGTTGATGCCAAGCAGCAGCAGTGTACTTGTTCGTGAACATCTGGGCCACCCAAAACGCCGCCTGCTGCGGTATCTGCTCCACGACCAGGGCCCAGTTGAAGACGTTGGAGCAGGCGATGAGCAGGAACACGACGCCGGTGGTCTTGGCCGTCCCGATGAAGGCGCTTTCGAGCTCCTCCCAGCTGAGGTTCCGGTACACGATCAGTCCCAGGATCAGGGCGTAGGCCACCGCGACCGCCGAGGCTTCCGTGGCCGTGAAGATGCCGCCCAGGATGCCGCCCAGGATGATGAGCGGCATCATCATGGGAACCATCCCCTGAAGCACCGCCAGGGCCATCTCCTTGAGGGTGGGCCAGCTCGCGCGCACGGGGATAGTTGCGCCTGGTGGAGACGATCCAGTTCACCACCATCTGGCTGATGCCCAGCAGGACGCCCGTGAAAATCCCCGACAGGAAGAGGGCCGCGACGGACGTCGAGCTGATCAGCGCGTAGACGACGAAGGGGATGCTGGGAGGGATGATGGGTCCTATGACCGAGGAGGCGCAGGTGATCGCCGCCGCGTAGTCGGGATCATAGCCCTCCTCGATCATGGCCGGGATGATGATGGGGCCTTCGGAGGCCGTGTCCGCCACCGCGGAGCCCGTGATGCCCGCGAAGAACATGGACGTCAGCACGTTCACGTGGCCCAGGCCGCCCCTCATCCTGCCCACGAAGACGTCGGCCATCCTGACCAGACGCTTGGTGATTCCCGAGCGGTTCATGAGCTCCCCGGACAGCACGAAGAAGGGAATGGCCAGGAAAGGGAAACTGTCCAACCCGGTGAACATCCGCTGGGAAATGAGCCCGATCGGAATTCCTTTCTGGAGTGAGGAACAGAAGGCAGGAGGCGCCCAGGCTGAATGACACGGGAACGCCAATCACTATGAAGACGACAAAGGCGATGATCGTTAGAACCATGTTCGCTTCCTATTTCGCCTCTGCCGGGGCTTCCGGGCCTTGATACCCCAGCAGGCGTATGATGTTGACGATCGCCATCAGGAAGGCTCCGACGGTCACGGAGAGGTAGGGAATGGCCATCGGAATTTCCATGGCGCTCGACTTCTGGATGGAAAGGGTCTGCAGGTGAGTGAAGGAGGTAACCACGACCACTGCCAGGAAGGCTGTGACGATCGAGCCTGCTGATGAAATTGATGATCCGTTTGACGGCGGGAGGAAAGAGCTCGACAACGCCCGTTATGGCGATGTGGCTGCCTTCGCTCAGGGCCAGCACGCAGCCCAGGTACCCGGCCCAGATCATGAGGTACCGTCCCAGTTCCTCGGTGAACGGTATGCCGAGATGGAAGACGAATCTCGAAAAAACCCCGAGCAGGATGTTCACCACCATCACGGCGATGATCACCGTGACCAGCCAGTCGATGGCTGTCCTCAATCGCCGGAGAGAACTTTGGACAAGATACTCGTGCTCGGCATCGACTGGACCCTCCCACGCGGATCGGCGGAAACCCGCCGCGCGTCGAGCGCTCGACGCGCGGCGTGCCTGCTTCGCTTTACTTCAGCTTGGCCTTCTGCTTGGCCACGGCGTCGCGCCACCGTCTTCTGGAGCTCGGCGATGAGATTCGGGTCCACCTTGGTCTTGAGCCAGTCGAGGACCGCGGGCTGCATGGCCTTCGCGGAAGGCATCGAGCTCCGCCTCGGTCGGGCCGTAGATCGCCACCTTGTTGTCGACGAGCGTCTGGAGGCCCATCGCATTGATGTAGGTGAGGACACCGCGGCCGACCGTCCCGCTCTGCTGGGCGCAGTCGAGGACAACGTACTGCAGGTCGGCCGGCAGGCTCTTGAAGAACTTGTCGTTGATGATGAACCAGTCGACGCCGTAGACGTGGCCGTCGAGGGTGCAGAACTTGTTGACCTCGTACATCTTGCCCGAGAGGATGGAACCGATCGGGTTCTCCTGGCCGTCCACGACGTGCGTCTGGAGGGCGGTGTAGGTCTCGGTCCAGGCGATGGGGGTGGGGGTGGCGCCAACCGCCTTCAGCAGGTTGATGTAGACGGGGGTCTCCTGCACGCGGATCTTGAGGCCCTTGAGGTCGGCCGGGCTCTTGATGGGCCGCTTGCTGTTCGTGAAGTGGCGGAAGCCGACCTCCGCGAAGGCCAGGCAGCGCATGCCGGTCTCCTTGAAGAACATCGCGCGGAGCTTGTCGCCGAAGGGACCGTCCATCACTTCCCAGGCGATCGGGTTGGAGGGGAACAGGTAGGGGATGTCCGTGATCGCCGCGGTGGGGAAGAAGTTCGACACCACGCCGGAGGCGATGCCTGCCTCCACGGTGCCCGCCTTGATCCCTTCGACGTACTCGCGCTCGGCTCCGAGGGCGCCGGCGCCGTACACCGTCACCTTGATCGCGCCGCCGCTGCGCGAGTTCACCATGGCCGCGAAGGCCAGGGCCTGGGCGTGCTTCCGCGACACCGTGGGATCGGTCGAGTCGGCGTGCGCCAGCTTGAGCTCGTACACCTTTTGCTGGGCCATCATCAGGGGCGCCGCCAGGAAAACCACCAACACGCACAGCAGAAATCTTTTCATTTTTTACCTCCCGGTAAAATAGGATTCCATATCAACTTGGCCAGGCGATGGTGTAGATGTGCCTGCCTCCTCGTCCGGCCCCTTGAGCAGCAGGTCGATCTCCTCCTCGCCCCGCTGGGTCATGTACTTGGCCTCCGGCAGCACCCCCGGCGGGAACTTCGCCCGGATGTCGTTGTGCAGCTTGACCACGTAGTTCAGGTAGTTCTCGATCGCCTGGTAGGCCTTCTCGGCCTTGGCCAGCGAGGGCTTGCCCAGCACGCCTTCCGGATACAGGGCGAACTCCACCCCGCCGCCGCCGACGTGGCTCTGGCCGGGGATGGGGTAGTTGTAGATGTCCCCGCCCTTGTCGATGTGCCCTTCGGGCAGGAAGCCCCAGGTCTTGGTGTCCACCGCGTTCTCCATCTGCACGAACTCAGGGAAAAGCGCCAGGCAGATGGAGTTCTCCGCCTCGTCCCCGTGGCGGAAGGGGGTCTCGAAGGGGCCGCCGTGGGCCTTGTCCTTCAGGGCGTCGCCCATGATCTTCATCACGTCCAGGAAAATGATCACGGCGGGGACCTGGTACTTCTTGGCCCACTCCTGGATGGCCGAGGGGATGATGTATTCCTGCCCGTGGCTGCTCATCAGGATCTGCTTGCGGAAACCCGCGTTCCAGTACCCCGAGATGATGGAGCGGACCATCGCCGAGGTCAGGTCGTCGGGAATGGGCACGGTCCCCTTCTGCCCCAGGTGCGAGAAGGGGTGCGATGCGTACCACATCGGCTCGGCTACGGTGCAGCCGGTCTTCTGGGCGATCATCTCGCACATCCGGGTCACGATGAACACGTCCTCCCCGTAGGGCTGGGCGTCCCCGTGGTTCTCGGTGGAGCCGAAGGGAATGAGGAGGATGTCGTTGATCTTCAAGCGCTCCTCGACGTCCTTCTTGGTCATGGTCTGGTAGTAGATCTTCGACGGCTTCTCCATGTGTCCGCCGCCCGGCGGGAACTTCCAGTTGCTCATCTTAAGCCTTTCCTCCTCGATGCTGCGGCAGCTGCGGCGAGTAGATCCACACGAACTTCAGGATCTCATTGCCCGTGTTCACGATCTTGTGTTTCCCTCCCGGGGGATTGTAGACGCACACCCCGGGTTCCAGGGGGATCTCCTCGTCCTCGGTGACGAACACCCCCTTGCCGGAGAGGAAGAACATCACCTCTTCCTCGTTCTCGTGCTTGTGCTCGGGCACCATTGCCGCCCGGATCGGTCTCGTTCACGCCCATGGAGAGGTTCTTCGACCCTACGGTCTTTCCCGAAACCAGGATCCAGGAGGTGCGCGGCGGGTCCCGCCTTTCGCCCGCCACGTTCTTGATGTTGACCACCTTTACTGAAGACATTGCCTCCTCCTTGCTTGCCTCTTAGCGGATCAGGATCCCGCCGTTGATGTCGAGGGTGGCGCCCGTGATCCAGTCCGATTGGTCCGACGCCAGGAACAGCGCGGCTGCCGCCACGTCCTGCGGCAGTCCGTCCTTGTTCACCGCCCGCCCGGCATTCCACTTGGCGAAAACTTCGGGCCCCACCTGCCGGGTCAACTCGGTGAGAATCGGACCGGGAGCGATTGCGTTGACGTAGATGCCGGCGGGCCCGGCTTCGCGAGCCAGGGTCTGGGTCAGGCCGATCACCCCGGCCTTGGAGGCAGCGTAGTTCACCCCGACCCCGGGCCGCCCGGTGCGCCCGCCGATGGAGGCCAGGTTGACGATCTTGCCCTTGCCCTGCTTCTTCATCACCGGGACCACCGCCCGGCAGAACAAAAAGATCCCGGTCAGGTTCACCCGCAGCACGCTCTCGAAAGCCTCCAGGCTCATCTGCTCGATGGGGCCGTGCTTGATGATACCGGCGCAGTTCACCAGAACGTCGATGCGCCCGAAATGCTCGACCGCCTTGTCCACCGCGGTTTGAACTTCCCTCTCCGCGGTCACGTCGACTCGTTGGGCTAGGACCCTGCGGCGCGAGTGATCGAGGCTGCCGGCGAGCTTCTCGGCGGCCTCCCCGTTCAGGTCGCAGAGCATCAGCCTGGCCCCAGCGTCGAGAAAACGCCGGGCGATGGCTTCGCCCAGGCCGCGTGCGGCCCCGGTGATCAGGCAGACCTTGTCTTTCAAAACACGTCCTCCGGCAATTGGATTTCCCAGATTCGCCGCATTTCTTCCCGGTCCACGTCGAATACGGTGTTGTGCGGCGGCAGCGGCTCGCTGCGCATGAACTCCGGCACGTCGCACTGCGCCTCGTTCAGACCGGCCCGCTGATTGAACTCCCGTTCCGCCCGCAGGCACTCCAGGCCCAGGTTCCGCACGTCCCTGTAGGTCCACCGCCAGCCGTGGCGGGCGTTGAGCAGGCGTGCGGCCAGCTCGGGGTCCTTGACGAAGACCGGGCGGATGAACAGGCACACCCCCAGGCTGTCCAGAATCGCGGCACGGATCTGCAGCCGCAGGGAGATCGCCACCTGCCCTTCCCGGCTGAGCGGATCCTGACTCCTGGCCGTCTCCAGAGCGTTGCCGGCGGTGTGATCCGCTCCCATCGGAGACAGGGCGTAGGTCACGCCGATCCCCTTGAGCGAGCGCGGATCATAGGCCGGCATGGCTTGGCCCTTCGTGGCCGGTATGCGGCGCACGCCGAGCACCCGGCCGGCGGTGACCACCCCGCTGCCGATGATCCGCCCCAGGGGAGTGCCCTGGCCCACCTGGCGCAGGAGCTCCGCGGCCCCGTCTGCGTCCCCGAAGGACAGGACGCCGGCTTCCATGGCCACTCCGATCGCCGCCCCCGCCTCGATGGCGTCGATGCCGACCTGGTTCGCCAGGTGGTTGAGCCGGGCAATGGCGTCGATGTCCCCGATCCCGCAGTTGGAGCCCAGCAGGCCGATGTTCTCATACTGCAGCGAGGCCACCGTGGTCTTTCCGGACGGATCCGCGAAGATGTTGGAGCAGGCGATGATGCACCCCTGCACGCAGGGCAGGCCGCGGCGGCCCTCCCCTCCCCGCCGATCGATCAGCTCGGCGATCATTTCCCCGGAAATGGCCTCGGCCTGCTCGAACCGCCCCTGCCGGAAGTTGCGCGTGGGAAGGATGCCCAGGGTATCGCACAAGGCCAGGACCGCCGGCGTCCCGAAGTTGTGGCGATTGGCGGTCTTCGGGTCGTCCCTCAGAATCCTGGCCAGTTCCCGCGCAGCGGCGGCCAGTGCCTTGGGATCGACCGGCTCCGCGCGCCGCGCGTCGCCGGCATCGAACACAATGGCCTTGATGCCCTTCGCTCCCATGACCGCGCCCAGGCCGCCGCGGCCGGCCACCCGCAGCTGCACCCCGCTCTCGTCGGTCGTGGCCACGACGGCCGCCGCCAGGCGCATTTCGCCGGCCGGGCCGATACACAATGCGCCGCTCCGTTCGCCGAAGCGCTGCCGCAAGGCGGCGAGGGTCGGCGAGGTTTCCATTCCCCCGAGCTCCGGTGCCTCCAGCAGCTCGGCTCTGCCCTGGCCGACGAACAGGATGCGGGGCTTCGGATCCTCCGGCGCCTCTTCCAGCACCACCGCCTTGAGCCCCAGGCGGGCCATGATCCTTCCTGCCGCGCCGCCGACGTTGGCTTCCTTGATCCCCCCGGTGAGCGGGCTCTTGCCGCCCAGCGAAAGTCTGCCGGCTGTAGTCACTGCGGTGTCCGCGAGCAGCCCGGAAGCGACGATCAGCCGGTTCTTCCTGCCCAGGGGTTCGCAGGAGGGGTCCACTTCGCCGAGCAGGTGGTGCGCGATGAACGACCGCCCACCCCAGTGCTGCTGCGCCTCGGAGCAGGCGGTGGTGAGAATCTCGCCGGTGCGCGTGTTCACCCGTAGGATGGTGTTCACGAGCGGACCTCCCCGTCCTTCAGGCGCATGGCCAGCCCCTTCTTCTCCAGCAGGCAGTCGATCGCTTGGCAAACCGAGTCGTCCACCTCCACGCCCCGCTCCGCGCTGAGACGTTCCCTTTCGGCCTCGATCTCCCCGGGCAGGTAGATCCTGGCGGTATCCCCTGCCCTGGCCGACCCGCGAATCGCGCAGGCGTGCGCGCCGAGCAGGGAGGCGAAGGTCGCCGGCGGCATGAATCGGGAAATATCGATGGCCACCGTCGCCACTCCGACGCCGGTGGGGCCCTCCGGCTGGTGGAAGCTTTTCAGCCCGCGGGCATAACTGGATCCGGAAAGCAGCCCGCAGACTAGATCAATGAAGAAAGCCATGCCGTAGCCCTTGGGCCCGCCGATCGGCAGCAGGGTCCCCTTCATGGCCGCTTCCGGGTCGTCGGTGGGGGCGCCCCTGGCATCCAGGGCCCAGCCCAGGGGGATGCGCTCCTTCCGCCGCAGGGCGCGGCGGATCTTGCCCCGGGCGACCACCGTGGTGGACATGTCCAGGACCACGGGCGTTTCGCCGCCGCCCGGTGCGGCCACGGAAAACGGATTGGACCCGAAGAAGGCCTCCGCCCCGCCCCAGGGGGCCATGGAGGCGGCCCCGTTGCACATGCAGAAGCCGACCATCCCCTGCGCCGCGGCCATCAGCGAGTAGTAGGCGAGCAGCCCGATGTGGTTGGTATTGCGGATCAGCGACAGGCCGACGCCGAAACGTCGGGCCCTGTCGATCGCCGCGCGCATGCCTTCCGCGGCAGCGCTCTGCCCCAACCCGTTGCCGCCGTCGATGTGGGTCACGGCCCCGGCATCGCTCAGGACCTTCAGCGCGGTGGGCAGCACGACCAGGCCCCGCTCGACCCGCTCGGCGAGCATGGGCAGGAAATTGACCCCATGCGTGGGAATGCCGCGCATATCCGCCATGACCAGGTTGTCCGCCACCAGGCTCGCCTCGCTGAGCTCGGCTCCCAGCGACCGGACCAAGGCGGCGCTCGCCTGCTTGAGCCGGTCCGCGGCGATCTTCACCGCTATTCCTCCACCAACCCCAGCGCGCGGAAGACCGGCTCCAGCTTGTTGAACTCGACGCTGCTCACCCCGCCGGCCAGCACCGCCGCCTTCTGCACCTCGGCCTCCACCCGCTTGCGGCTGGCCTCGAGCACCTTCACGATGTTCCGCTGCGGAATGACCACCAGGCCGTCATCGTCGCCCAGGATCAGGTCGCCCGCCTCGACCGGCACCTCGCCGAACAGGATCGGGAGGTTGACGCTGCCCAGAATTCCCTTGGCGGTGCCGCGCATGCAGGTTCCCCGGCAGAAGACCGGGAAACCCAGGCGGATGATTTCCTCGCTGTCGCGGACGCAGCCGTCGATGGCCAGCCCGCCGAGCTTGCGGGCCAGCGCGGAGGTGGTCATGAGCCCTCCCCAGTAGCCCGCGTCCGGGTAGCCGTCCGTGGTAGCCACCAGGACGTCTCCCTCCTGGGCGATCTGCAGGGCCTTGTGCAGCATGAGGTTGTCCCTCGGGTGGCAGCGTACGGGGAGCGCCGGGCCCAGCAGGCGGATGCCTCTGGCCAGGGGCTTGATGGCCGGGTGCACCGAGCCGGCGCGTCCGGCCGCTTCGTACACGGTGGCGGCGCCCAAGCCCCTGGAAGGCTTCGATCAGCTGCCGGTCCGGCCTGGTGAACTTGGTTACTACGTGAGCCATTCGGCTACTCCCTTTCCGGAGACGTGAGCCCGATCAGGAAGGCGCCGGCGTTGCGCAGGTGCTGCTGGACCATCTGCTCGGCGCCTTCCGAATCTCCGTCCACGATCGCATCCAGGATCGCCGCATGCTCGGTGAGGATCTCGTGCAGGCGCCGCTGCGTAAAGCGCTGGCCGTAGTGGCTGCGTATCCTGTGGATGCGGTCCAGCAGGCCCGAATACATGTCCACCAGCATCTGGTTGCCCAGGGCCTTGACGATGCAAAGGTGAACGTCCTCCCAGGATCCCCACTCGTGGACGTACTTGCCGCTGGTTTGCTCGCTCTCCAGCAGCCTCTTGCACTCCTCCCGCTTCTTGCGCAGTTCTTCGTTGTCCCGCAGCCGGGCCGCGCGCTTGGCGGCGCCCGTTTCGATGATCTCCCGGAGCTCGAAGACTTCCCGGATGTCCTGCGGCTTGATGTGGGAGACCGTCGAGCCGCGGCCGGGGACGTTCTCGACGAAACCGTCGCGTTCCAGCTGGCGCAGGGCTTCCCGGATCGGCGTCTTGCTCACGGAGTGTTCGCGGGCGAAATCCGCCTCATTGATGGGAAGCCCCGGACGCAGTTCGCCTTCGATGATGCGCCGCCGGAGACTTTCGTAGACCATGACCTTCTTGTTGCCGTTCATATTCATCCGATATATCTAGATTACGCCACGATTATAATCTAATTATTTTCCTTGTCAAATTTTCTCGCTCGATTGTTGTCTTGTTGAGGCTCTTTTCCGCGCCAAAACTACTGTACAAATGTATAGAAAAACGGGCGCCGCCTATTTCATTGGCCGCGGCTGCGAAGGCAACGTATCTTAGCTGAGGGCCAATCCATACAATGAATCGCTTCTTCAACAACCTCGCCGAAGGCTTGGCCTCCACCTGGAAGCTGCTCTCGGACACGACCAACTTCCTCAGCCGCGTGAAACTGCTGGAGCGTTACGAGCGGGAGCTTACCGAATTGCGCAGCCAGCTGTACCGTTACCGCAAGAATCCGGAAGTGGTGCGCCGGGTGCGCGAGCAGGTGGTGGTGCTGCGGCGGGAGCTGCGCACCCAGGGCTATGACCTGCGCCTGGGCTCCCGGGACATCAGCCTGGAGGGCTTCCGGCACGACGACGCCATGGGAGAGGGTTTCCGCCGGCTGGTCCTGGGGATCGCGGAAGGGGACATCGTGGCCCTGCCCGGGGACCAGAACCACATCGAGCTGGCCGAGGCCCTGGAGGCCCGCCTGCGCGCCATGCGGCCCAGGCTGGCCTACCGGATGCACTTCCTCTGGTACCGCTGGCGCAACCGGGTGCTGGTGCTGTCCGGCGCCGCCTCGGAGACATCGCAGTCCTTCGAGGAGCTCAAGGAGTACTTCGCCGCCAACAAGGAGTTCCTATTGCGGAAGCTCGCCCACCTGTGAGGGGCCCAGGATGGCCACGATGCGGGAGCGCGGGGCCTGGGCGCCCTTGCGCTTGCGCGCGTAATAGACCAGGGCGAAGGCCGCGGCCATCAGCGCCAGGCCGGCTAGCACGCCCAGCCCCTCGGCGGCGCGGGTGAGCCCCAGCCCGCGGAACAGCGGCTGGGAGGCGATGGCCCCCGCCAGCAGCATGGCCATCGGGAAGGCGAACAGCAGCAGGGCCGCCTTGAGCTTTCCTTCCATCCCGCTGGTCTGGATGCGCACCTCGTCTCCCGGGGAGGCGCCCAGGGGGTTCTCCACCTCGGCCACCATCCCCTGCTCCGGGTCGATCATGGAGCAGCCGTGACAGCCGGCGCATTCCTTGGAGCGCGGGATGCGCACGACCGCCTTGTCTCCCGCGGTGCTGAGCACGCGCCCCACTTCCTCCAGGACCTGATTCGCGGTGGCCGCAGGCATGGGCTACTCCCGCCCCGCGCCGGCGGCAACCGGTTCCGCGCTCCTGGCGGAGGCCGCCCGGGCGTTGTTGATGATCGTGCTCTGGGGGCATTTCTCAACGCAGATGTTGCACTGCGTGCACTTGGCGAAATCGATCACCGCCAGGTTGTCGATCACGTGGATGGCGTCGTAGGGGCAGTTCTTCTCGCAGATCTTGCAGGCGGTGCAGGAGATGTCGCAGACCTCCTTGGCGCGCTTGCCGCGGTCGTGGTTCATGCAGGCCACCAGGACCTGCTGGCTCTTCGGCACCATGTAGATCAGGTCGCGGGGGCAGGCCTTGACGCACTTGGTGCAGCCCGTGCATTTGGCCCGGTCGACCACCGCCACACCTTCCTCGTTCACGTGCATGGCGTCGAAGGGGCAGGCCCGCTCGCAGCTGCCCAGGCCCAGGCAGCCCCAGGCGCAGGCCTTGTCGCCGCCGAACAGGACGGCGGCGGCCTGACAGTCGGCCACCCCCTCGTACTCGAACTTGTTTCGCGTCCGGCTGCGCCGCCCTGGCAGGCCACGAAGGCCACCTCCTGCTCCCGGACCTCGACGGCGGTGCCCATGATCTGCGGCGATCTTGGCCGCCGCGGCGGAGCCCCCCACCAGGCAGCCGCTGACCCCGGCCTTCAGCCCCACCACCGCCTCGGCGTAGCCCAGGCAGCCGGCGAAGCCGCAGGCCCCGCAGTTGGAGTTCGGCAGCGCAGAGAGCACCGCCTCCAGCTTCGGGTTCACCTGCACGGCGAAGGCCTTGTTGGAGCCGGCCAGCAGGGCGGCGAAGGCCACCCCCAGCAGGCCCAGCACCAGAACGGGTATCAGATATCATGAGGATCATAGTCCGAACAACCCCTTGAATCCGAGGAATGCCAGCGACATCAGGCTGGCGGTGATGAAGGCGATCGGGTAGCCCTGGAAGGACCGGGAGATCGGGGCCATGTGGTCCGCTCCCGGATGCCGGCGAACATGACGATGGCGAAGAAGTAGCCGAAACCCACCCCCAGGGTGTAGACCAGGCTCTTGACCAGACCCAGGTCGTAGTCGATCACCAGGAAGGCGGCGGCCAGCACCGCGCAGTTGACGACGATCAGGGGCAGATAGATGCCCATGGCCCGGTACAGCGGCGGGAACATCTTGCGGATGAACATCTCCTCCAGCTGCACGAAGGTGGCGATCGTCAGGATGAAGGCGGCGGTGCGCAGGTACACCAGGTCGAAGGGCACCAGCAGGTAGTGGTAGACCAGCCAGGAGATCGTGGTGGCCATGATCATGACGAAGACGACGGCGATACCCATGCCGACCGAGGTCTGCATGCTGTTGGAGATGCCGAAGAAGGAGCACAGGGCGATGAAACGGATGAGCAGGATGTTGTTCACGATCATCGCCGAGAGGAAGATCAGGAACAGACCCATGTCCTGGGAGATCACCGGGCGCCTCCCTTCTGGAAGAATCTTCTTGTGCAGCGGCCATGAGGAAGCCGATGACCAGGAACGCCCCGGGCGGCAGGATGAAGATCAGGAACGGCTGGTAACCGGCCGGCAGCACGCGCAGACCGAAAACGCTGCCGTTGCCGAGGATCTCGCGGATGACTCCGATCAGGGTGATGATGAACGTGAAGCCGATGCCCATGCCGACCCCGTCCATGAAGGATGCGGCGACCCCGTTGCGGCTGGCGAAGGCCTCGGCCCGCCCCATGACGATGCAGTTCACGACGATCAGCGGGCACGAACACGCCCAGGGAGCGGGACAGCAGCGGAGTGTAGGCCTTCATGGCGTAGTCCACGATGGTGACGAAGGTGGAGATGACCGTGATGAACACGGGGATGCGGATCTGGTGCGGCGTGATCTTCGCGACCAGCGCCACGACCACGTTCGAGCAGATCATGACGAAGCTGAAAGCAAGGCCCATGCCGAGGGCGTCGGTGGCGCTGGTCGAGCAGGCCAGGGTGGCGCACAGGCCGAGCATGATGATCAGGATGGGGTTCTCGACGATGATGCCCTTGGTGAGCTCCTTGCCCAGATGCCTGCGGGCCTCCTGGGCTGCAGCCGGGGCGGGAATGGCTTCCGTGCTCACTGCGCCTCTCCTTTCCGATACTCCTCGATGGCCTGGCGCACCGCCCGAGTGAGGGCGCGGGAGGAAATGGTGGCCGCGGTGACCGCGTCGATTCTTCCCGCCGGGTCGTCCCGCTTCAACGCCACCTCCGCTTCCTTCTTTCCCCGGTACTGGTCCAGGAAAGTCTGCCCGGCGATCTTGGCTCCCAGGCCCGGGGTCTCCGTCTGCACCAGCACCCGCACCCCGGAAACCGCGCCGGCAGGATCCAGACCGACCAGACCCTGGATCGGTCCGCTGTACCCCTGGGTGGAGGCGGCCAGCACCCGGCCGACCAGCTGGCCACCGGCGCGGGCTTCCCAAAGCCTGCCCGGCGCCGTTTCGACGAACTCCTCGGCCTCGGGCAGCACCTTCTGCATCGCCTCGATCTTCTCCAGGCGGGCGAACTCGGCGATGCGGTCCTTGGTGGCCGCGTTCACGAAAGCCAGGCTGCCCGCGGCGATCCCGCAGACCAGGAACAGCACGACCAGGAGCCGCAGCGGGCCTTTCATTTCACCGCCTCCTTCTTGAGGCCGCGGGCGCCGAAACGCCGCGGGCGCACGTACTGCTCGATCAATGGGTTCAGGCAGTTCATGAACAGGATGGCGTAGCAGACCCCCTCCGGGAAGCCGCCGTAGGCCCGGATCAGCACGGTGAGCAGCCCGCAGGCCGCCCCGAAGATCCATCGGCCGGCCTTGGTGGTCGGGGAGGTGACCATGTCGGTGGCCATGAAGAAAGCCCCCAGCACCGCCCCGCCGGCCAGCAGGTCGAAGGCCGGGTTGCGCCCCAGAACCGCCGAGAGCGCGGCCATGGCGGCCAGAAACGAGACAGGCGTCCGCCAGTCTACGATCCGCAGGACGATCAGGAGGGCGGCCCCCGCCAGCAGCGCCACCTTGGAGGTTTCCCCGAGCGAGCCGGGGATGTTGCCCAGGAACTGATCCAGGTAGCCCGGCGGCACGAAGGAGCCTTGCGTGCGGGCGGCTTCCTTCATGAGCCCCAGCGGGGTGGCGGCGGTCACTACGTCCGCCCTCAGGAAGGAGCGCACCGGCTCGGACCAGGCCGTCATGGCCACCGGCCAGGAGGACAGCAGCAGTGCCCGGGCGGCCAGGGCCGGGTTGAAGATGTTGTACCCGATGCCGCCGAACAGCTGCTTGACCAGGAAGATGGCCGTCGCCGCCCCGATCAGGATCATCCACCAGGGGGAGGAAGCCGGGCAGGTGAAGGCCAGCAGCAGCCCGGTGACCACCGCGCTGCCGTCCCCGATGGTGATGGGCCGCTTCAGCGCCAGCTCGGAGAGCGCCTCAGCGGCCAGGCAGGCGGCCACGCTCACCGCCTGGACCAGCAGGCTGCGCCAGCCGAAAATCCAGACCGAGGCTACGGCAGCGGGGGCGAGCGCGACGACCACCCACCACATGACCTTTGCGGTATTGGCCGAGTCGCGCAGGTGCGGGGAGGCGGAAACCACGAAACGGTCGCTCATCGCTTGGGTTGCTCCTTTCCCTCACTTCTTCCGCGCCAGGTTCCACTTGGCATACTTGACCCAATGCACCAGGGGTCGCTTGGTGTCGCACACGAAGGCGCAGGCCCCGCACTCGATGCAGTCCTTCACCCCGTACTCGACGCACATGGCGAAGTTGTCCTTCTCGGCGTAGTCGGCGATGCGTACGGGCATCAGGCCCATGGGGCAGACTTCCACGCAGCGGCCGCACTTGATGCACGGGGTCTCTTTTTCCTGCCGCCCCCGCCGGAAAACCAGGATGCCGCTGGTGCCCTTGATCACCGGCACCTGCAGGCTGTACTGGGCGATGCCCATCATGGGCCCGCCCATCAGGACCTTGGCCTCCCCGTCCAGGTGAGTGCCCCCGCAGGCCTCCAGCACCTCGGCGAAGGAGGTGCCGATGCGCACCAGCAGGTTCTTGGGCTCGGCCACACCGTCCCCGCTGACGGTCAGCACCCGCTCGATCAGAGGCTTGCCGCGCGTCACCGCCTCCAGCACGGCCAGGACCGTGCCTACGTTTTGCACCACCACCCCGACGTCGAAAGGCAGCCCGCCGGAAGGCACCTCCCGGCCCAGCACCGCCTTGATCAGCTGCTTCTCCGCGCCCTGAGGGTATTTCACCTTCAGGCCCACCACCTCCACCCCCGTTCCCGCGGCCAGCTTCTGCATGTGGCGGATGGCGTCCAGCTTGTTGGCTTCGATACCCAGGAAGGCCCGGCGCACGCCCAGCACCTTCATCACGATGCGGGCCCCCTCCAGGATTTCCTCCCCCCGCTCCAGCATCAGGCGGTGGTCGGCGCTCAGGTAGGGCTCGCACTCCACCCCGTTCAGGATCAGGGCGTCGATGGGCTTCTCGGCGGAGGGGGAAAGCTTCACGTGCGTGGGGAAGGCCGCCCCGCCCAGGCCCACCACCCCGGCCTCGCGGATGCGCCGCTTGATCTCCTCGTTGTCGAGGGCCTGCCAGCTTCCGGACAGCTCCGGGCCGCCTGCGGCGGGCTTCGCGCCGGGCTGGGCGCCCGCCGGCCCTTCGGCCGCCGCGCCGCCCACGCCCGGGGCTTCCGCCTCGATGACCACCGAAAGCACGGGTTTGGGGAGCACGGGATGGGGCAGCGCCTGCACCGCCGTCACCTTGCCGGCGATGCTGGCGTGTACCGGGGCGGAAACGAAGGATTTGGACTCCCCGATCTTCTGGCCGAGGGTGACCGTGTCGCCTTCCTTGACCAGGGCCTCGCAGGGCGCGCCGGTGTGCTGCTGCAGGGGAATCACCACCCTGGCCGGAATCGGAGCCACTTCGATGGGCTTGTCGCGCGTGGCCTCCTTGCGGTCCGGGGCATGGACTCCCCCCCTGAACGATTTTAACCTCATGTTCTTCTACCCTGTTGGTTTGGTTCGCTTTCCCGCCGCTGTTCGGCTCCGGAGGTTATGCTCCGAGGCGGTCAGGCAATTGTAGCTGAGGACTTGCGGAAAATCAACCGCATTTCACCGGCGATAGATTACAATATCAGTAAGGTTTGGTCAAGAGGTGAAGCGGCGCGCCGGCCGGCAATAGCGTTCGGCGGGCGCCGGCCGGCAAGTCGGCAAATCGCCCGCTGCTATTCCGCGCGGATCACGCCAGCGTCGTGGGACGGCACCGGCCGCTTGCCGGGTGGCACCACCAGGAATTCGGCGTCATCCCACGGCCCGTCCACCAGGCGCCGCAGCAGCCCCAGGTCGCCCTCCAGCCGGGAGTAGCTCCAGCCGCGCGCCTGGGCGTCCGCTTGCGTGAGCCGCTCGTAGTGCCGGAAATCGCCGACGCCCGAACCGATGTAGGCGTAGGCCGAATAGTTGTGCAGGCCGTCGCCCAGCACCTCCATCAGGTACTTGGCGTTCTCCTCGCCATACTGCCGCACGTAGTCCTCGTAGCTGGAGGTTAGGCCCAGCTGCTCGGAGATGCCCCCCTCGGCCGCCTCGTTGCGCTCCAGCCAGCCGGTGGATTCGAAGTAGGTGCCGGGGTTGGCGTGGAACACTTCCTGGTAGCGCTCCTTGGAGCCCAGAAGCAGCGTGATGCAGTCGTGGGCGCGCGGCAAGACCAGGGGCAGCGGGGCGCTAAGCCCGCGGATGCCGTTGTTGCACAGGGCGTAGCCCAGCAGGATCGCCTGGTAGCGCCCAGGATCCACCGCGTCGATGGCCTGCTGCAGGCGGGCGGACATCTTCTCCTCGCCCAGGTCGTGCAGGCCCTTGGGCAGGAACTCCAGGTCGACGATGTTCCTGGACAACGCCACGCTGTAGCACAGCTCCCGATATAGGATCTCGCAGGCGATGAGCTTGTAGCGCGGAGTATCGGCGGCGACGAACATCGGCTCGGACTAAGCGCGGACCGCTTTCAGCACGGCCTCGTAGTCCGGTTCCTGGCTGGTGTCGGGGCCCTGCTGGGTATACAGCACGCGGTCGTTCTCGTCGATCACCACCACCGCGCGGGCCAGCAGGCCGGCCAGCGGCCCGTCCAGGTACTCCACGCCGTAGTCCTTGCCGAACTTGCGGTCCCGCATCTGGGACAGGGGCACCACGGCGTGGATGTTCTCCGCCTCGCAGAAGCGCTTCTGGGCGAAGGGCAGGTCATTGCTGACCGTCAGGATGACCGCTCCGGCGAGCTGCGCCGCCCGGGCCTCGAAGGCCTTGGCCGAGGCCGCGCAGGTGCCGGTGTCCAGGGAGTGCACGATGCTCAGGATCTTCTTCTTGCCGGCGAAGTCCTTGAGTGAGACATCCACCAGGTCGCCGCGGGTAAGCCGGAAATCGGGGGCGCGGGCGCCGAGCTTGGGCAGCTTGCCGCTGGTGTGAATCTTATTGCCTTTGAACAGCACTTCAGCCATGGGTTCCTCCTGGGCTGTAAGGTAATGACGCGGCTCAGCGCGGGTCAACCTGTCCCCACTCCCGCAAGCTCTCGCCCAACAGCCGGGAGCGCTCGCGGAAGTACCCGGTCCAGGGCTCGCTCAGGCCCTGCCCGGACAGGCCGGGGAAGGTCGAGACCACCATGTTCCCCCACGGATCCCGCACGTTGGTCACCGGGATGGCCTCGACCGCCGCGACCCGGCCGGCTCCGGAGGCCGGCTCCACCCACACGGCCCACAGCGCCGAGTCGCCGGTCCAGGAGCGCTCAGCCTCCGGCACCAGGGGATCCGCGCCCCAGGTCATGCCCGAGAGGAAGTTGCCGGTGGAATACAGGGCCAGGCCGCGCCCCTCGGGCCGGTCCACCAGCTCGTAATCCTGCAGGACGTGGGGGTGGTGTCCCCAGACCACGTCCGCCCCCGCGGCCAGCAGCAGGCGGAAGAAGCGCACCCGACCCGCCTCCGGCTCCCGCGCGTATTCCCGCCCGCCGTGGTAGGAAACCACGAACAGATCGTAGCGGGGGGCCGCTTCGCGCACCAGCTCCAGGAAGCCCTCCACCTGGTCTTCCTGCCAGTAGTCCACCCGCAGCACGTACGGTTCCGGCAGCGGCAGGTTCGGCTGCTGGGTGGCGGCCAGAAACCCGATCCGCCAGCCCTTCAGGAGTATCTCCACGGGGGCGAACTCTCGACGGAGGTCGGCCCGGGTCCCGGCGTACCAGATCCTGCGGAAGGACCGGCGGCCCGTCGCCTCCAGGGAACCGATCGTCGCCGCGAGGCCTTCCGGGCCCTGGTCGAAAGCGTGATTGTTGGCCAGCGAGAACACGTCGATCCCCGCCTCCGCCGCGGCGGCCAGGTAAGCCGGCCCCACGTTGAACTGCGGGTAGGTGGAACACTCCCGGGAGGGGTCCACCGGCGTCTCCAGGTTGGCGAAAGTCAGGTTGTCGCGCAGCAGGAAGGCTCGCACCGGGCGGTAGGCCGCGGCGTAGTCGGGAGCACGAAAGTTCACTCCGTGGGCCATGACGTCGCCCAGGAAGGTGAGCAGCAGGCGTTTTGGCCGGGCAGCCTCCTCCGCACCCGCCTTCCAGGCCAGCAGCGCGAACACAGCCAGCCATCCCAGGGCAATCCGGCGTCGAAGCATGGCTTTCCCGCTATTGTAACAGCTTGAGCCCAAAAGCGGCAGAGGGTGCTGGGCAAGCTCCGCGCGCGCTGCTACACTGGCGCCGGAGGTACACATGGAGGCCACCGGATTGCGGGTGAACGGCAAGCGCCTGCGCGCCAGCCTGGAGGAGATGGCCAGGATCGGCGCCACGCCGGGAGGCGGCGTGCAGCGGCTGGCCCTTTCCGACGAGGACAAGCAGGCCCGCGACCTGTTCGTCCGCTGGCTCGAGGAGCTCTCCCTGCAGGTGAGCGTGGACGAGATGGGCAGCATCTTCGGCCGCCGCCCCGGCAGGAACGACACCCTGAGCCCGGTCATGATGGGCTCCCATGTGGACTCGCAGCCGCGCGGGGGGCGCTTCGACGGCATCCTGGGAGTCATGGGCGCCCTGGAAGTCATGCGCACCCTTGCCGAAAACCATATTCAGACCGAGCGGCCGATCATCATCGTGGACTGGACCAATGAAGAGGGTTCCCGTTTCGCCCCGGCCATGGTGGCCTCCGGAGTCTGGGCCGGCGCGTTGGATCGCGATTACGCCTACGGACGCACCGACCTCAACGGCAGGAAGCAGGGCGAGGAGCTGGAGCGCATCGGCTACAAGGGCAAGGTGCCGGCCCGGAAGTGGCCGACCCACGCCTACTACGAGTACCACATCGAGCAGGGGCCGATGCTGGAGCGCCAGGGCAAGACCATCGGGGCGCCCAAGGGCATCCTCTGCCTGCACTGGTACGACGTGTACCTCACCGGCGAGGCCAACCAGGTGGGCCCCACGCCCATGGAGGGCCGGCACGACGCCCTGGTGGCCGCAGCGGAGATGATCCTGGCGGTGCGGGCGCTGCCGGCGCGCATGAAGGGCAACATGGTGGCCACCGTCGGGGAGATCCAGAACCACCCCAACTCGCGCAATATCATCCCGGACCGGGTGCACTTCACCGTGGACATCCGCTCCTGGGACAACGGCCACGCCCTGAAGGCCTGGGAACTGCTAAAAAAGGACTTCCAGGACATCGCCGGGCGGCACGGCACGCCGATCAAGATCGACGAGACCTGGCGGGTGGTGCCCGCCCCCTTCAACGAGAAGCTGGTCCAGCGGGTGCTGGAGACGGCCAAGGAACTGGGCTATTCCCACCTGCACATGGTGAGCGGCGCCGGACACGACGCCAGCTACATGAACCAGGTCTGCCCCACGGCCATGATCTTCGTGCCCAGCATCGGGGGGCGCAGCCACGTGGAGGTGGAGAACACTTCCTGGGAGGACTGCGAGGCGGGAGCCAACGTGCTTCTGCACTGCATCCTGAAGACCGCGGACGAGAGGTAAGCGCGTGCGCCGCAAGGACAAGGAAATCGCGGGACGGGCCAGGCTCGAGCAGATCCTGGCCCGGGCCCGGGTCTGCCGCCTGGGCATGTCGGCCGAGAGCCCGCAGGGACCCGTCCCCTACGTGGTGCCGGTTTTTTTCGCCTGCCGCGAAGGCCGGGTGTACGTGCACTGCGCCCAGGAGGGCCGCAAGTTGGACCTCCTGGCCGCCAACCCACGGGTGTGCGTGGAAGTGGACGAGGTGCGGGCCATCGTGCCGGCCGAAAAACCCTGCGCCTTCAGCAGCACGTTCCGCTCGATCATCGCCTCCGGCACCGCGGTGATCGTAAGCGACCCGGAGGCCAAGCGGGAGGCCCTCGACTTATTGATGGCCAAGTACGCCGGACGGCGCACCGGGCCGGGCTTCGAGTTTTCCGACGCCACCCTGGAGCACACGGCGGTGTTGGAGATCACCCTATCCGAGATCACGGGAAAACAATCCCAGAACTGGGAAGGAGAAACCAACGCATGACGGGTACCGCCCAGATCATCCGCAGCGCCCGCGCGGCGGGCATCGTCGTTCCGGCCTTCAACGTCCCCTACCTGCCCATGGTCCAGCCCGTGATCCGGGCGGTGCGTGATGAGGACTCCTTCGCCCTGGTGCAGGTGGCGCGCCTGGAGTGGGAGAAGTTCGCCAGCGGCAGCCTGGAGGCGGTGGCCGAGGAGTTCCACCGCCACGAAGACCCCGCGCACGTGCGCCTGCATCTGGACCACGTGCCGGTCCTCGACGAGGACCACCGCAGCGTGGATTACCTGCCGATCCTGCGGCGGGCGCTCAAGGCCGGCTACCATTCGGTGATGGTGGACGGCTCGCGCCTGGCCCTGGAGGAGAATATCCGCGCCACCCGGGCCGCGGCCGACCTGGCCCACGAGGCCGGCATCCCCTGCGAGGCGGAGCTGGGGGCCGTGCTCGGGCACGAGGAGGGGCCCCTGCCGCCTTATGAGGAGCTGTTCGCCTCAGGGAAGGGTTTCACGGACCCCGAGGAAGCGGCACGCTTCGTGCGGGAATCGGGCTGCGACTGGCTCTCGGTGGCTATCGGCAACATCCACGGGGCCATCTCCAAGGCCGCCCGCGACCAAAAGAAGGTGGAAGCGCGCCTCGCCCTTGAGCACCTGGCGCGGCTGGCCGAGGTCACGAGAGTTCCCCTGGTGCTGCACGGCGGTTCGGGCATCCGACCCGAGGACCTGCGGCGGTCCTTCGCCCTGGGCATCGCCAAGATCAAC
Source organism: uncultured Spirochaetota bacterium (assembly GCA_963736785.1). Lineage (GTDB taxonomy): Bacteria > Spirochaetota > Spirochaetia > SZUA-6 > DRHE01 > MIBK01. Next base: position 79,956 of record CAVTQG010000017.1, read on the forward strand.
GTCGGCACCGAGATCCGCCAGGCTTACGAGGTCGGGCTGCGCGAATCGGGCAGCGAGGAAAAAGGCCGCGAGGCCGTCTATCGCCGCACGCGCAGCCTGCTGTCCGAAACCTACCGCATCAGCGGCTCGCGCGCGCGGCTGTGAGCCGGCCGTGAGCCTCCTGGGCATCGACGCGGGCACGACCGGCTGCAAGGCCGCCGTATTCCGAGTCGACGGCCGCCTCCTGGCCTCTGCCTACGAGGAGTACGCCTACCTCAGCCCGCAGCCGGGGCAGGCCGAGCTGGACCCGCAGGCGGTCTGGGCGGCGGTCCGGCGGGTGATCGCCGCGGCGGTGGCCCGTCCGGGGACGAACCGGTCAGCGCCCTGGCCGTATCCTCCATGGGGGAGGCGGTAGTCCCAGTGACGCGGGACCGCCGGGTGCTAGGCCCCTCGCTGCTGAACTTCGACGTTCGCGGCCAGGAGTACCTCCCCGAGCTGCGCGAGGCACTAAACCGCGATACGCTCTACAAGATCAACGGCAACACCCTGGGCAACCAGTACGGCCTGACCAAGCTGATGTGGGTCGCCCGGCAGCAGCCCGAGCTCTACGAGCGCGCGGAGCTCTTCCTGAACTGGTCCGGCTTCATCAGCTTCCTGCTCGGCGCGGAGCCGGCGGTGGACTACTCTCTGGCCAACCGCAGCCTGCTGTTCGACCTGGACCGCCGCGACTGGTCGGAGGAACTTCTGGCGGCCGCCGGCCTGGAGCGCTCCCGCCTGCCCCCGCCGGTTCCCTCGGGCACCCCGCTGGGCACCGTGCGGCCGGAGGTGGCCGAGGAGCTGGGCCTGTCCCGGGACACGGCCATCGTGGCCGGCGCGCACGACCAGTGCGCCAATGCCGTGGGCTGCGGGGTCACCCGCCAGGGGGAGGCCCTCTTCGGGCTGGGCACCTACCTGTGCATCGTGCCGGTGCATCAAACCCGCCCCGCCGCCGGTCCGATGCTGGACATCGGCCTGAACACCGAACACCACGCCGTGCCCGGGCGCTTCGTGAGCTTCCTGTACAACATGGGCGGCGCGCTGGTGCGCTGGTACCGCGACACCTTCGCCGGCGCGGAGCATCTGCGGGCGCGCGAGCGCGGCGAGGACGTCTACGACGCGCTGTTCGGCGAGCTTGCTGGCCTGCCCTCCGACGTGCTGGTGCTGCCCCACTTCAGCCCCACCGGGCCGCCGGACTATATCGAAAACTCCCGCGGCCTGATCACCGGCCTCACCCTGCAGACCCGCCGCGCGGACATCCTGCAGGGCATCCTGCAGAGCGCCGTGTTCGATCTAAAGACGTGCACGGACCTGCTGCCCCGCGCCGGGTTGAGCATCCGCCGCTACCGCGCCGCGGGGGGCGGGAGCAAGTCCGACGCCTGGCTGCAGCTGTGCGCCGATATCCTGGGCGCCCCGTTCATCCGCCCGCGGGTGAGCGAGGCGGGGGCCCTGGGCGCGGCCATTTTGGCCGGGGCGGGCACGGGGGAGTTCCGCTCGATCGAAGAGGGGGCCGAGCGCATGGTATCCCTGGGGGACGGCTTCGAGCCGGACCCGCAGCGCAGCGCGCGATACGCCGAGCGCTACGAGCGCTTCCGCAAGCTGTGGCCCCTGCTGCGGGAGTTTCTGACCGGGGGATAGTCCTTACACCCCGCTATTGGCGGGGCACGATCAGGTAGCTCACGATCCCTTGGACGGTCCCCGCGCCGGCGGGCGCCGGCCTGAACTTCCAGCGCCGCACCGCATCCAGTACCGCCGAATCCACGTCGCTGTACCCACTGCTCTTCACTTTCTGGACGCTGTGCAGCACCCCCTGCGGCGTGAGCACAAAGGAGATTTCCAGCGAGAGCCGCAGGCCGGCTTCCGAAACCCACTTGGGGATCACGGGCAGCGGGGTGTACGAAGGCTCGCGTCCCCGCGCTGGGTCCGCGAAGGCGATGGAAATTCCCTCACGCGAGGTGTCCCCCTGGCCGGCGCCGGAGGCGCCCGGACTGCCGGCCTGGGCGCCCCCGGCGGCCCCAGCCGCACCTTGGCGAGCTGCTCCCGAGGCCAGGGCCCGGTCCACCTCTTCCAGGGGAACCGCCGGACCTTTACCGCCCGCGCCTGGGGCCACGGCCCGAAGCGGCGGCCCCTGGGGTGAAACCGCGCCAGCGCTCGCCGCCCCGGAGGGAGGCAGCGTGGGCTCCTCGCTGGGGACCTGGAAGCCCTGCCCGGCAGGCCGCGGCTGGCCCTGCTGGGTAGGCGCCCCCTCCACGCGGAACGGGGAACCCGTGGGCGTAGCCGCGCCAGCGCGGGCCTGGGCCTCCGCGGCAGGGGCGGCCGTGCGCAGCGGCGGCCCGGAGGGCACCGGTGGAGCAGCCTCGGCGGACCGGGAAACCGCGGGCGAAGCCGCGCCAGCGCCAGCCGGTGCCTGGCCGGGAGCGTCCAGCCGGGGCGGCAGGGGCCGGCTGGCGGGCCTGCTGCACGACCGGCTGCTCCTCCAGCTGCACGAACAGCGGCCCGCTGTATTCCGGCGCCCTCTGCGGCGCGAGCTTCAGGAACAGCTCCAGCGCCACGAAGGCCAGAGCGTGGAGCAGCACGGCCAGAAGGATGCTGGAGCGCAGGCGATCCCCGGTCGTGTCGCGCGGCGCGGCGCGGGTCATGGGGTCCTCATGCGCAGGTTGATGGCCTTGAAGCCGTTGCGGCGCAGGGCGTCCAGGACTTCCACCAGCAGGCTGTAGGAAATGGCCCGGTCACCGTCCAGCACCACGCTCTTGATCTCCGCCTTTTCCTTCTCGTTCACCCCGGCCAGCCGCGCGTTCAGGGAGCGCATCGTGAAGCGCTCCTTGTTGATGTAGACCTCCTCCCTGGAGACCACCGTGACCACCAGCCGGCTCATGGCAGTGGGCTCGGCCGTGGCGGAGCTGGGCAGGACCAGCGCGATCCCGGGGGTGATGATGATGGCGGTGGCCACCATGAAGAAGATGATCAGCTGGAACACCACGTCGATCATCGGCACCATGTTGAGGTTGGTTTCTGCGGCCAGCCTTCTTCTAAAGCGCATGCTTGGAGCCCTCCAGGAGGGTCACCAGCTGGTTCACCCGGCTCTCCAGGCGCGTGATGACGTTGTTCACCCGGGTCACCAGGTAGTTGTAGAAGAAGATCACCGGGATGGCCACGATCAGGCCGAAGGCCGTGGTGAGCAGGGCTTCGGCGATCCCCCGGGCCAGCAGCCCGGGGTCCCCGACCACGCCCAGCTGGCCGATCACCCCGAAGCTCTTGATGTTCCCGGTGACGGTGCCCAGCAGGCCCAGCAGGGTGGCCAGATTGCCGACCGTGCCCAGCGTGGACAGGAAGCGCTCCAGGCGGGGGATTTCGAGCAGGTTGGCCGCGTCCAGGACCGCCTCCCGGATGACCTGCTTGGGCTCGCGCCTGTTGTCGATGCCAGCCCGCATGAGGTTGGTGATCGGGCTGGGGTGGGCCTCGCAGATGGCCAGGGCTTCGTCGGCGTGCCCCTTCTGCAGCGCCTCCTTCAGGCGGCGCAGCAGCGAATCCTCGTCCACCGGATGCGGCGGAAGTAGATCAGTCGTTCGATGATGATGACGGCGGCTATCAGGGAGCAAAGCAGGATGAAATACATCACCGGTCCGCCCTTTTGAAACAATTCCAGCATGTCTTGCGCTCCTTACAGGTTGATTTGCACCTTGAACGTCCCCCGGATCCCCGGCGCCAGGAAGGGGTCCCAGTCCAGACGCTCCCCGCCCTGGCTCAAGGGGGAGAGCAGGTCCTCCAGCTCAGCCGTGAGCCGGACCGCCTTCGCTGGGCTGGAAGAAGGCTCCGAGGGAGAGCTCGGGCGTCAGGGTGAAGCTCCGGGGGCGGCGGAAGAGAGCCCATGTTGAAAACCAGCGACCCTCGGGCCCCCCATTTGGCCGAACCCAGCCCGCCCTCCAACCGGATCTGCTGGCCCGGGGTGAACGGCGGGTGCTGGGCCATTTCCATCCTCCACCCCGCGGCCAGGTAGCTGTCTGGAGCGGGGGTCCAGCGCAGCTCGGCCTCCACGGCGGCCATCGTGGCAGAGACCTGGTCTAGAGAGGAATAGCCCGGTGGCCGGGTCCGGGTGGTCGGCGGCCAGGGGGCTGCCCGGGTAAAGTCGAGGTTCGCTCCGGCCTGCAGGGAGAGGGACCGCTGTAGGCTGAAGGTGGCGGTGAAGTCGGCGAACCAGCCGTGGTCGTCCAGCAGCGGGTCGGGGAACGCCGCCCAGGGGTAGGCTTCGGCCAGCGGCCGCAACTCGAGCTCTTCCACCCGATAGCCCCCGGCGGCCACGATGGTCAGGAAGCAGTTGGGCGTGAGGGTGAGGGTCAGGTCGAACGGGACCAGGTGCTCGGGGGAGGAGAGCTGGCTGTAGTGCCAACCGCCGCTGCCCTCCAGGCGCGCGGTCTTGGAAATTCCGACCCCGAAGCGGACCACCGCCCTGGCGCGGTGCGCCGGCTCGCCATCGTACAGTTCGTAGGCGTGCGCCCGTCGATGGCCAGCCAGAAGCGGTCGGTGCGCACTTCCAGGGAGAGCCTTGGTGCGCCATTCAGCTCCTCCAGACTGGAGGCCGAACCGCTCTGCACGGTCAGCAGCTCCCCGGCGAAGGAGCCGTCCAGCGAGGCGGTCAGGGTCCAGGCTTCCGCGAACGGCCAGGTCAGCTCCGCGCCCAGGCCTCCCTGCGCACCAGGCGGGAGATTCGGGCCGGGTCTAGCCCTGCAGCCCCCGTTCCGTCTCGTGTAGGGAGCCGTCCAGCTTCAGGCTCGCCTTGCCCAGGCGGAGCTTGAGGGCCCCTTCCAGCTCGTCCTTCCGGAAATCGAAACCGGATCCCGGCGGCTGGCCGGCCAGGCCGTCCAGGGTCTCGTGCAGGAAGCGCAGGGAGAAGCGCGGGTCGCTCTCCCAGGCTGTACAGCGCCACCTGGCTGAACAGGTGGTTGCTGGTGCCGGCGCCCAGCTCCGCCATGGCGGACAGGGCCCGCTCCGCGGCCTGCGGCTCGGCCTGCGGTTCGGTTGGAGGGGCCGGGGGCTCGGCGAGCACCGGCTCCTCGCCGGCGGGCAGCGGCAGCTCGCGCGCCGGGGGCAGGTGTCCTCCTCGCCCGGGGCCGCCCCGCTCAGGCTCTCCACGCTGAAATCCTCGATGCGCAGGATGACTTCCGGCAGGACGATGTCCGGTTCCTCCGGCGCGGCCTGGCTCTGGGCCACGGCCAGCGGCGGCGCCAGGCCGGCCAGAGAACGAGCAGGCGATCATTGGGCGCCTCCCTCCAGGAGCTTGCGGGCCTCGCGGTCCACTGGGAGCCGGGAAAAAACGTTCCAGGCGCGCGGCCACCTCGCGCACGTCGGCCGTGCGGCCCGCCAGGTTCGCATCTCCGCCGCCCGGTACAGGGAGGCGGCGGTGCGGTCCGCGTCGGCGGGGTTCATGGCTGCCGCCGTCAGGAAGGCCTGGGACGCGCCGGCCAGCTCCCCCTTGCGGTAGTAATATTCGCCCAGCAGGTACTGGGCGCGGGCGGCGCTGGCCGGCTCCTGCTTCAGCGTCACCGCGTCCAGCATGGGCGGGGCCAGTTCCAGGCGCTTTGAGCCCTCGTAGATGTACAGCTGGGCCAGCTCCAGCATGGCCTCGCGGCCCTTGGCCGTGCGGGCCCCGCCTTCCCGGCCGATCACGCTGGACAGGGCGGCCTCCCGCTCCCCGGCGCCCTGTTGCAGGTAGCGCAGCTCCTCCAGGCGGTCGGCCGTGGCGTGCACCTTGGCCTCTTCCGGGTATTCCTGATACAGGGTGGTGAGCAGGGCGATCGCCTTGGCGTAGTCGCCGCGCTTGGCGTAAGCCTCGGCCGTGCGGCGCAGGGCGTCGGCCCGGAAGGGGCTGCCCTTGTACTGCTCGGCCAAGCGCTCCCAGTGCAGCACCGCGCCGAAGCTCTCCCCCAGCTCCTCGGCCGCGATGCCGCCCCAGTACAGCGCGGCGTCCACCAGGCGCCCTTTGGGGAAGCCCGTGCGGTACTCGTAGAAGGCGTCCCCAGCCTGCTTCCAGCTCTTGGCGGCGCTGTACAGCTCGGCGCGCTTGTACATCGCCTCCTCGGCCAGTGGGCTCTCCGGGAACCGGCGGTACAGGAAGCTATAGGCCGCGGCCGCCTCCTCGGTGCGTCCCTGTTCGGCGGCCAGCCCCGCGAACTCGAACATGGAGTCGTCGGCGAACGGGGATTGGGGGCGCACCGTGTACAGGGTGCGGAAGGCCTCCGCCGCCATCTGCTTGTCCCCCAGGTTGGCCAGGCTCTTGGCCTGCAGGAACAGCGCCCTGGTGCCCGTCTCCCCCTCCAGCTTGGCCAACCTCCCGAAGTAGGCGGCCGCGGCCCGGAAGTCCTCCATGCTGAAAGCGCACCAGCCGGCCAGGTACAGGGCCTCGGGGAACAACGCGTGCGTGGGAAGGCCTTCGGCCAGGGAAGCGGCTTTTTGCCTGGCCGGCTGCAGCTGGGCGAGGCGGTACTGCGCCCAGGCCTGGTAGTAGAGGCTGTACGGGAAGATGGCGCCCAACCCGGCCTTCTCGGCCCCCTGCCGGGTGATGGGGGACAGAGCGGCGAGCGCCGCCGCGTACTGCTTGCGCCCGATTTCGGCCAGACCGCGCAGGTAGCTCGCCAGCAGGTAGGCGTAGGGGTCGGAGTCTTTCAGCCCCGGCGACTGCGCGAGCAGGCGTCCCGCCTCGGCCACCAGGGCGGGGTACTCGCGGAGGCTGAAATACAGCCGCAGCAGGTCCAGGCGGGCCTTCACGTCCTGGGGATACTTCGACAGATACTCGGCGAGCAGCGAGGCCGCCTGCCGGGTCTCCCCGCGCTTGCGATGCAGCGCCACCTGCAGGCGGTACAGATCCGGGGCCAGCTGCCCGGAAACCTGAGACGGCTGCAGGCTGGCGGCCAGTTCGGCCGGCGGCGTCCAGCTCCCCCATGCGGAAGCGAGCATACGCCAGCCGGTAGGTCGCCTCGGCGGCCTCCGGGGTCTGCGTAGCTCGCCAAGTAGCGTTCGAACAGGGCCGCGGCGGCGGGGTAGCTCTCCTGCCGCAGGCGGACCTCCCCCAGGCGCAGCAGCACCCGGCCGGCCTTGGGCGGGTCGAGGGCCAGGTACTCCTCCAGCAGCGCCGCCGCCGCTTCCGGCCCGCCCTGCCGCAGGCGGATCTCGGACAGGTATAGCGGGACGGTGTCGGGAAGCGAGCGCCGCTCCGGCTGGCTCCAGGCCCGGCCCAGGAAATACTCCCCGAGCTGCAGCATCCCCTGCCGGACGCTCTCGATCCCGATCTCGACCCACAGGTCCGCCAGGACCGAAGCGCTGCCGGCGAAGCGCTCTTCAGCCTTCTGCATCAGGACCTGCAGCTGCTTCAGGTCCCCTTCCGGCTGCACGCCCAGGAACAGGCGCCGGTAGGCCGCGGCAGCCACCGCATCCTCCGCGGCGGTGAGCTTCCGTGTAGCGGGCCACGGCCTCCTCCCGGCGGCCCAGGCCCCACAGCGCCTCGGCCGTGTACAGCCGGTAGAAGCTGCGCGAAGTCTCTCCGGCAGGGACTCGGGCGGGGTGCTCTGGGCCAGGGCCAGGACCTCGGTGGCCCGGCCCTGGGACAGGTAGGCGAAGGCCAGCAGGACCGCGCCCTTGGCGGCAGCCTCGGTGCCCGCGTGCTCCCGGGTGAGCGTTTCCAGGTCCTTGGCCGCGGCGCCGGGGTTGCCCAGGGCGAGGGCGGACTGGGCTTTCTGCAGCAGCGCCTGAGGCACCAGCTCAGGGTCCCTGGAGGAGGCCAGGAACGTCTCGAAAGCGCCGATCGCACCCTGCGGGTCCTTCAAGATGTTGCCGCACCGTGCCCAGCCAGAAGTATACGTACTGCAGATAGCGGGTGCCGCGGTGGCGGGATTCGATCTCCTCGAACGCCGCCAGGGCTTCCCGGTCCCGTCCCAGGCGCAGCAGGCTCACGGCGCGGAAATACCGCGCATCGGGGGCGGCGTCCGACAGGGGATAGCGGGCCAGCAGCTCGTCGTAACCCTCCAGGGCCAGCACGTAGTTCCCCGAGCTGTAGTGCCGTTCCGCCTGCGCCTGCAGGTCGGCTTCCGTGGCCGCGAAGAGACGAGGGCCTGCGCCCAGCAAGAGGACCAGGAGGATCGCGTTCTTCATTATTCAAACAAGATAATGCGGCCGGGGGCGGTTTTCAACCCGGCTGCGGGTCCGGTTGAAGACTGGATTTGCGCGCCGGCTGGCGGCGACCGCCCTGCCCGGGGTAGTATGGAATCGTGGACACCCCCCCCGGGGCCCTTTTCGTTGGAACCGCAGGCTATTCCTACCCGGATTGGGAAGGCGCCCTGTACCCGCCGGGAACCCCGCGGGAAGCCTATCTCGGGCTGTATGCGGCCCGCTTCCCGGTCGTAGAACGACCTTCTCCTACTACACGCAGCCCGCGGCGAGGACGCTGGAAAGCATGCTGCGGGCCACGCCGCAGGGCTTCTTGTTCTCGATCAAGGCGCACCGCAGCCTGACCCACGAACCGGGGGAGACCTGGACGCACAGGTGCGCCGTTTCCGGGAGGGGATCGCCCCGCTGTCCGAATCCGGCAGGCTGGCCGCCATTCTGTTCCAGTTTCCCTACAGCTTTCATTACACCCCCGCCTCCAGGTGGCACCTGGCCGGCTTGTGCGAGGCTTTCGGGCAGCTGCCCAAGGCCGTGGAGTTCCGCGGCGCCGAGTGGCAGCGCCCTTCCGTATACGAGGGCCTCCGCCGCTGGAACGCCGCTTTCGTGAACGTGGACGCCCCGCGGCTTTCCCGCCTGCCGGAGCCCAGCGAAGAGGTCACCTCAGACCTGGGCTACGTCCGCTTCCACGGGCTCGAACCGGGCCAACTGGTGGCAGGGAGACAACGCCAGCCGCTATGATTACCTGTACAGCTCCGCGGAGCTGGAAGAGTGGCTGCCGCGCATCGAGCGCCTCGGCGGCGTGCGCCTGGCCATGGTCATTTTCAACAACCACCCCGGCGGCAAGGCCGTGCGCAACGCCCTGGAGCTGGCCGCGCGCCTGGGCGCGCCCCGGCCGGGCTAATATGAGTACTTGTTGCGGATGGCCGTTAGCAGCTCGGCCATGTTGATGAACAACCCTACCAGCTCCGGGTCGAACTTCTTGCCCGCCTGGTAGCGGATGTAGCGCAGGGCGTGCTCCTGCTTCCACTCCGGCTTGTAGGTGCGCTCGGAGACCAGGGCGTCGAACACGTCGGCCAGGGCCACGATGCGCGCCGGCAGGGGGATCTCGCCGGCTTGCCGGCCCGGCCCCAGGTAGATCTTCTCGGCGAAGATGTCGTCGATTCTGCCCGGGTAGCCGCTGCCATCCCAGTTCTCGTGGTGGTTCAGGGCCACCTCGGCGGCCATCTTGTCCCAGGGAGAGTTGCTGCGCTTGAACAGGCGGGCCCCCAGGATGGTATGGTGGCGCAGCTGCAGCTTTTCGTCGTAGGACAGCTCGCTGGGCTTTTCCTTAATATCGCATCGCTTACAGCCACCTTGCCCACGTCGTGCAGAATGGCTGCGGTGCGCAGGATGTCCCTGGTGGTGTGCACCGCGTGTGCACCGTGCGGCGGTGGCCAGGCCTCGTACAGCTCCTGCGGATAGGTCCTCACCCGCTCGGCGTGCTGGGTGGTCGTAGGGGTCGCGCAGCTCGGCCAGCTCCACCATGCGCAGCACCATCTCCCTGGAAAGGCGGGCCTTCTCGATGGCGTCCGCGGCGTTCAGAGCGAACTGGAGATGAAGATGCGGTCCTGCATGGAGAAGGGCACCGTTTCACCCTGCGCGTCCTTGGCGTTGATCAGCTGCAGCACCCCGACGACTTCCCCCTCGCGGGTGGTCAGCGGCACCACCAGCTGCGAGACCGTGCGGTAGGCCTTCAGGTCGAACTCGGGGTTGAAGGCGTAGGAGAGGCCGCTCTTGATGTGGTGCACATCGTCGATCAGCAGTGACTCCCCGGTCAGGGCCACGTAGCCGGCGATGGAGCGGTTGTCGATGGGCAGGGCCGAACCGGAATGCAGGTACTTGT